>NZ_JBIBKW010000005.1:0-674862 GCF_042959465.1 Streptomyces sp. NPDC007901
GCGGCGTCCAGCGCGTCCTTGCGGCGGCCGGTCAGGTAGACGGTCGCGCCCTCGGCGGCGAAACGGCGGGCGATCGCCAGGCCTATACCGCTGGAAGCGCCGGTGACAAGGGCGGTCTTGCCGTCCAGCTGTCCCATGAGACTCTCCAATTTCTTAATGTAACAATTTTGGTTACATCTATGAGCGCGGGATGCGACCCCCCTCGACCGAGGGAAGTCGACGGTCCGAGGTCAGGCGGCGTTCAAGACGTCCCGCAGCACGTCCTCCAGAGTGGTCTTGGCCAGCTCCCTGCGCAGGGCGGCCTCCACATCGTCGTACACGGCGGTCATTGCCGGCCCGATGCCGTGGCCCACGACGCACTCGGGGTCCGGTGCCGCGCGATGCAGGGCGAAGACCGGTCCCGGTTCGATCGCCTGGTAGACGTCAAGCAGGGTGATCGCCGCCAGGTCCCGCGCGAGCATCCAGCCCGCCCCCGCCCCCCGCCGTGAATCGGCCAGGCCGGCCTTGCTCAGCGTGGCCAGCAGGCGGCGGATCACCACCGGGTTGGTGTTGACGCTCGTCGCGATCTGCTCGGAGGTGGCGACCTCGTGGCCACGCCGCTGATACAGCCCGATCCACGTCAGGCTGTGCACCGCGATGGTCAGCCTGCTGTTGGCACTCACGTCGGACTCCACCTCCCTCGCCCCTTCGGTGCTAGTCATAACGATAGTTGTTACAACTGCAGCAAATCCCGCGCGGCCGGCCGGACCGGCCTCGTCAGCCCGCCTGGCGCGGGTACCTGGCCTTCTTCACCCACGGTGGGACGGGCTCCCGGCTCACATTCCTGCCCCATGTCGTCGAGCACGCCGCTGCGGGCGCCGCCCGCAGCGGCGGCGAGATGCCGACCGCCGCATCCCCCGCCCCTGACGCCGGGCCGCCAGCACCTTCACCCCCACACCACAGGAGTGACGCCGGAGCCCGGCGAGTACAAGATCACGAATGGTGATGACGTCGCCGGCACCCCGAGCGGGCACCAGGACGATTTCGAGGACATCCCGCGCATCTACACCAAGACGGACATCGACGGCTTCCTCTGGCAGATCATCCCCGAAGGGCCGGGCTGCCAGCTGTCGGCCGGAAGGGACCCGAGCGGCATCGCGACGAGGGGGGAATTGGCCGCTTTCCAGAAGCACGTACAGGGGGAGCAGGTGTCCTGGGCATCGAAGCCCTCGGCGCAGAGTTGGACCACGTCGGCGTCCATGTAGCGGGTATTGAACAGCACCAGAGCGTTGAGGACCAGGCCGAGCGCGCCGATCTGGTCCTCCATGCCTTCCTGGTAGTGCCGGTGGAGCTGTCCGGCACGGCCGTGGAAGATCTTCCGGGCGAGCGCGCGGCGGCCCTCCTGCGGAGCAGGCGGCCGGTTCAGCCTGCCAGCTGCTGCAGCCATTCGCGCAGCAGAGCCGTCTCCGCCTCCCGCAGAGGTAGCCCGGCGCCCGCGGCCGGGGGCCCGGTCGTGAGCGCGGTTTGAAGTGCGGCATCGAGGGCGAGTGCGCGCGAGGCCAGGTCCGACCCGGATGAGGCGGGCGAGTTGGTGGTGATCGAGGCGATGACGGTGTCCCGCAGTCGTGCCGAAGTGGTCAGGTCCCGCTCCGAGGGCTCTTCGCCGATCAGCGCCAGCGTGGCACCGGTGGTCGCCGCGTGGATGACGCGGGTCGCCTGCTCCACCGGAACCCGAAGGCGCCCGGCGTCGGCGGCCCGGCCCAGCAGTGTCACCAGCAGGGCGTGCGTCTCGTCCGCGGCCGGGGGCCGCCGCCCGGGCTGCACGGTGCCGTACATGAGCATGTAGAACGCGGGGTGCTGCACGCCGAAGTCGACGTGCAGGTCCCAGCCGCGGTAGAGGTCGGCCACCGGGTCGTCGGGGGTCAGCGCCAGTGCCTCCCGTTTCTCGGCCAGGTACATCTCGAACCCGTAGGCGGCCAGCTCGGCCAGGAGCCCGTCCTTGTCGTCGAACATCCGGTACAGCGCGGGAGCCGTGATACCCGCGGCTGCAGCGACAGCGCGCGTGGAGACCGCCTCGCTGCCGCCCTCCTCCAAAAGCTTGGCGGCCACCTGCAGCACCTGGCGCCGCGCGGCGCGTCGTCCCTCGTTCATGGAACAACGATACCCGATTTTGCGTATCGTCGCCTTATCGGTGTTACGCTAGAAAGCGGAACGACGATCCATGCTGATGGTGGCCGACGCTGCCCGCGACACCGAGCATGCGCCACACCCTGACCTGGGCCGCCGGCCCCCCCCTGCCCGTGGAGCAGTGCGGCCGAGCGCCGCAGCGGGCAGCTCGTCGTCCGCCGGCACCACCACCGAACACGCCGCCATCGCGGCAGGAGAGGAACACCCATGTCCGATATCTCGATCGTCATCGCGTCGCACTCCGGCTACGGCCACACCGCGCAGATCGCCACGGCCGTCGCCGACGGCGCGCGCTCCATCGCCGCGACGCACGTCCACCGCGTGGACGTCGCCTCCCTCAGCGACGCCGACTGGGAACTGATGGACGCCGCGGACGCCATCATCTTCGGCACCCCCACCTACATGGGCACCGCGTCGGGGGCGTTCCACGCCTTCGCCGAGGCCAGCAGCAAGCGGTGGATGACCCGCGCCTGGAGCGACAAGCTCGCGGCGGGATTCACCAACTCCGGCTCCATGAGCGGCGACAAGCTGCACACCCTGCAGTACCTCTCGCTCCTGGCGGCCCAGCACGGAATGCTCTGGGTGAGCCTGGGTCTCCTGCCGGGCTGGAACACCACCACATCCAGCCCCCAGGACGACAACCGCCTCGGCTTCTACCTAGGCGCCGGCGCGCAGAGCTTCAACGACTCCCCCGCGGTCCACGACGCAGACCTGAACACCGCCCGCCACCTCGGCCGACGCGTCGCCGAGCACACCCGCATCCACCGCGCCGGACTGACCGCCGCAACGCACTGACACCACGGTCCGCCAGAAATTGCCTTTAGTTTCTTTCAGAGGAGTGCGTCATGCAGCATCGGACACTGGGAAGCCAGGGCCTTGAGGTCTCGGCGATCGGGTACGGCGCGATGGGCCTGACGATGGCCTACGGACCCACCGACGAGGAGGATGGTGTCGCCGCGCTGCGCCGCGCGCACGACCTGGGCGTCACCTTCTTCGACACCGCCGAGATGTACGGCTGGGGCACCGGATCCAACGAGATCCTTCTCGGCAAGGCGGTCAGGGACTTCCGCGACGACGTGGTCCTGGCCACCAAGTTCGGTGTCGACATGTCCGTGCCTCCCGAGCAGATCGGCGGCGCTCTCAACAGTCGGCCCGACAACATCCGCAAGGTCGCCGACAACAGCCTGCGCTACCTCGGCGTGGATCACATCGACGTCTTCTACCAGCACCGCGTCGACCCCGAGATGCCCATCGAGGAGGTCGCGGGCACCGTCAAGGAGCTGATCGACACGGGCAAGGTGAAGTACTTCGGCCTCAGCGAGGCCGGACCCGAGACGATCCGCAAGGCGCACGCCGTGCAGCCGGTCTCCGTCCTGCAGACCGAGTACTCCCTGTTCGAACGGGACGTCGAGCAGCTCTTCCCCACCTTGGACGAACTCGGCATCGGCTTCGTCGCCTACTCCCCCCTCGGCCGCGGGTTCATCACCGGCACCGCCAAGCCCGCCGGCCAGTACGAAGCCACCGACATGCGCAACGTCGACCCGCGTTGGCAGCCGGGCAACTTCGAGAAGAATGTCGAAGCTGTCGACCGGCTCGCCGAGCTCGCGGCGGCCAAGGGTGCCACCGTCTCCCAGCTGGCCCTGGGCTGGCTCCTGACCCGGGGCGAGCACATCGTGCCGATCCCCGGCACCCGCAGCCCGAAGCGCATCGAGGAAAACGCCGGCGCCGCCGACCTCACCCTCACCGACGCCGACATGAAGGCCATCGACGAGATCCTGCCTCAGGGCGGCTTCGGCGCCCGCTACACCGAGGGGCACGTGCCCACCTGGATCTGAGACCCACCCTGGGACAGACGAATCCGGTACGAGCGCATAGACCTCCGGCTGGTCGGCCACCGCGACCCCGCACAGATCACACAGCTCGGGCAGGATCTCGCCCTCGCCCGGTTCGTCGCTATCCTTCACCGGTCCTTCCTACCGCCGACTATCGCCGGCGCCTCGGGGAGGGGACCGCGCTTTGCCGACCGTCGTCCGCTGACGGGGGCTCAGCGATCCGCCGCGTCCTCCTGTCGGCTTGTGTTCGGTGCCAGGTGGCTGCGGAAGAAGTCGGTGGCTGCGACCGAGGCTTGAGCCAACTCGGTGGTGTACGGGCTGAAGTGCCCGCCGGAGAGCATCACCAGCTCTTTGGGATGCAGCGCCCGGTTGTAGGCGGCGAGCGCGGTGTCGGTGAGGGTGACGGTGTCCTGCTTCCCGACGATCATCAGGAGCGGGGTGGGCGAGACGCGGTCGACGAAGGTGCCCGGCTCGTACATGCGCGCCTTGCGGGTGGAGCGGACGGTGACGGAGTTGTCCCAGCGGGTGCCGTCGGGGGGCTGTTGGAGGTAGTAGCTGACGGCGTCCGGGGCCCGGTAGGAGGCGGCGACGGCAGGGCCGGCGCTGACCAAGGCCTAGGTGTGCGGTGGTTCACCGGCCAGTTGGGCGTGTTCGTCGGCGTTGAGGGCGGCTTCCAGGGCGGGGAGGTTGTCGGGGGCGACGCGGCGCCTGGACTGCTCGAAGCCGCTGATGGTGGGTACCTGGGCGACGACGGCCTTCAGGCGGCGGTCGGTGGCGCCGAGCACGAGGGCGTGTCCGCCGGCGTAGCTGGATCCCCACAGGCCGATGCGGTCGGCGTCGACTTCGGGGCGGGCTTCCAGGTAGGTGAGGGCGCGCCGCCAGTCCTCGATCTGCCGCCAGGGGTCGATGTCCTGGCGCGGGGTGCCGTCGCTGGCGCCGAAGGTGCGGTGGTCGTGGACCAGGACGGCGAAGCCGGCCCCGGTGAACAGGTCGGCGAGGCGCAGGACGGTCTGTTCTTTCACTGCGCCGTATCCGTGGGCCATGGTGATCGCGGGATGCGGGCCAGGGCCGTCGGGAAAAGAGAGCCTTCCGCGCAGGATCAGGCCGTCGGGGGCCGGGAACTCGACGTCGAGGTGGGTGGGCTGGCTCATGATTGCTTCCTCCTGGGTGGGCGTCCGGTCGGGGGAACGGGCAGGAGGCGGTAGGTGTCCTGGTGTGTGATCACGCGGCCGGCGGTGGGCGGTGCGAAGTGGGTACCCAGGACGAGGGTGTCGGTGTCGGCGAGTGAGTCGAGCAGGGTATGGCGCGAGGCCTCGGACTGTTCGGGGTCGATGTCGACGCAGGCGCCGATGGCGGGGTGGGCGAGCTGGACGGGGTGGTGGATGGAGTCGCCGGTGATCAGCGCCGTTTCGCCCTGGCTGGTGAGCTCGACGGCGAGGTGGCCGGGGGTGTGGCCGGGGGTGGGCAGCAGGCGCAAGCCGGGCGCGATCACCGCACCGTCGGGCGGGAGGTCGACGAGGTCGAGCAGGCCCGCCTGCTCGAGGGGGAGGACGGAGTCGCGGAACATCTGGCTGCGCGCCTCGTCCATGTCGCAGCCGGCCCAGAATTCCCGCTCGGTGCGGGAGGTCAGGTAGCGGGCGTGGGGGAAGGTGGGAACCCACTCACCGTTCACCTCGCGCGTGTTCCAGCCGACGTGGTCGGCGTGCAGGTGGGTGAGGATCACCAGGTCGACGGAGTCCGGGGGGAATCCGGCGGCGGCCAGGCGCTGCAGGTAGTCGGTGTCCAGGTGGTGCCAGGCGGGGTTGGCCCGTTCCTTGCCGTTGCCGATACCGGTGTCGACCAGGATGCGCAGGCCGCCGAGGGTGAACGCGAAGCTGTGGCTGGAGATGTGCAGGGTTCCCTCGTCGTCGGCGAAGTGGGGGTGCAGCCAGTCCTGCGCGGCGACGAGGTCCGGGGTGGCGCCGGGCAGCAGCCACGGTCCGGTGGCGGGGGGCAGGAGGGTCTCGTCGATGCGGTGGACGGTGACGTCACCCACGGTCCAGGAGGGGGTGGGGGTCGGGTCGGTGGCCGGTTGAGTGCTCATGATCAGTCGGTCCTCTGGGGGTGTGCAGTGGTAGATCCACGTCACGGAAATCAGGCGCCGGCCGGGCACGTTCGTCTGAAACAGCAGCCGGGTCAGACATCAGGCTCAGGCGCAGGGCAGTTCACTGAGCTGCAAGGATTAGGCCCTTGGTGGTGACGTTCGGCAGTTGGTTCATTTCGGCGAAGGCGCGCTGGTCATGGGCCGGCACCACGATCAGACCGGGGATGCGCTGCATGATCGAAACCATTTTGAGGATGTTCTGGCGGTTGCCATCGTTGTCGAAGTCTCCCAGGCGCCTGATGAGGAACGGGCGTTCCAGGCGGCGTGTGAGGCCTTCGCGCTGCCACACGAGGTCTCCGACCAGGGCGTAGCGCACCTGGTTCGGCAGTGTCACGAAGACGATGATGCTGCCCGGCGTGTGTCCGGGGGCCGGGACGCAGACGATCGAGCCGTCGCCGTACACGTCGTGGTGGCGGGGGAAGCCGAGGAAGGGTCCGCCCTCGAAGGTCAAATCCCGCCAGTTGAACGGGGTTTCCTGGAAGTAGCCGCGGAAGTTGCCGAACATCTCGTGGCTGTAGAACGCGGCTCGGTCGCGCGGGGAGACCCAGACCGGCAGGCCGGGGAAGTCGGGGATACCGCTCATGTGATCCCAGTGGGCGTGGGTCAGCAGGATCCCGGACAGCCGACTGAAGTCGTAGTCTGCTGCCTTCAGTTGGTCGGCGGCGGTCTTCCAGACGTCGTACTTGGTGATCTTCTGGAAGAAGCGGGGCATGGTGGCGATCTGCTTCGCGATGTCGCGTCCGAAGCCGGAGTCGACCAGGAGATCACCCTGCGGATGCTTGATGAGCGCGGCTCCGATGTAGAAGTCACGCTTGTCGAAGAGGGATCCGCCGGTGTACGCGTAGGCGGCGGTCCGGTGGTTGACGCCGGTCGGCACCGCGACGAGGTCCATGTCGGCCGGCGGCCTGGCCTCGGGGACCGGGATCGACGCGGGCAGAGGGGAGGGCATGGGGAGCGTGGATTTCTTCATCGTTTCGTCTCCTTTCGGTGTACCGCTTCGCTGCTGGGTGTCGGCAGGGCTGACCGTCCCATCGGATCGTTACGGGGCCGCGTGGCGGGGATCCTGGCCCGCACCGGCCGGCGCCCCTGAGAGGGGGTAGGGCCGGGAGCGGGCCCCTGTGCCGCGATGCAGACTCGGCGTTTTCAGGGCGCCTGGTGTTTGGGCCTCGAAGGTGTCGGGCGCGACGGGAGTACCGCATCGATCTTCACGATCACTTGCTGATCGCTGTTCGGGCTGGGCTATTGCTTCAGGCCGGACGGCGTTCGAGGGCACGTCGAAGGCGGCGAGGGTCAGCGAGACAGCGGTGAACCAGCCCATCAGCACGGTGAGATCGACGATGCCCTCCTGGCCGATCGTGTCCTTGGCCCGGTGGTACAGGCCGACGGGGACCACACGCGGCTGCACGAGGGTGGAGGCGAGTTCGTAGACGATCTGCTGTCGGGGGTCGACGAACGAGGTCGGGAGGCCGGCGATGAGGACTTCGACCTTCTGCGGCTTCAGGCCGCCCAGCGCCACCCCGATCTTCTCGCGTTCGTAGGTGGCGTACGCCGTAAGCCAGCGGCCGGTGACGATGTTGGTGACGATCTCGATTTCTGCCTTCGACAGCGACGAGTCCGTTTGAAAGTACGCGCCGGTCGGCACGATCGCCGTCAGCAGCCTGGGGTTGGCCAGCCAGATCTTGTGCGGGCCGGGCACCAGGCCGCGCAGCTTCAGCGTGACGTCGTAGGCGCGGCGCATGGCCGGCGGCATCTCCTCCACCGGCGTCTCCACGTAGCGGCCGAACGTCCCGAAGTCTGCGGGATCATCAAACATGGAGATTCCCTTCCTGCCGGGGCCGCTTCGGGCCCCGTCAATTTCCTGAGCTCCGTTTTCCGGCGGGCACGTCGTGGGCGTTGAGAAGGGTCCCGAGCGCCAGGTAGTGGATCGTGATGAACACGATCGCGTCGAAAGCTTCCTGTCCCAGCGTCTCGACGACGGTGTCGTACAGCGGCCCGGGCACAGGGCCTCCTGCGATCAGTGCGGTCGCGACGTCAGACGCGAGCACGTCCTCCTCGGTGAGGTCGCACGGGCGCCCGCCCGTGCACAGCGTCGCCACCTGATCCGGCCGCAGTCCGGCCCGTGATGCCAGCCTGGCGTGCGCGTACATCTCGTACGCCACGTTTGAAGCGCCCACCGATGGTCAGGATGACGACCTGCCGCGCACGCTCAGAAAGTCCGGGCAGCCGCTGGGCGAGGTCGACGAAGCGACCGAGCGGTTGCGCCAGGTCCGGGAAGTGGAGCATCACGCCCCACGGCCCGACGAACGCACCCTCGGCGTTGCGCACCTCGAAGCCCGTGTACTCGTCGGCCTCGACCATCCCGTCGAAGGCGTCGTACAGAGTCCACTGCTTGGGACTTGGTTCGGCCGGGCGGATCAGCGGTAGCCGCATCACGATCTCCCTTGTCTGACGGTGATCCGCTACTCGATGAAACGGACTACTGGTTCGGTTCGCCGGGGACGTTACGGCGGGCCGGGGTCGCTTCTGTGCCTCGGCAGCCTGACGGGTCAGGCGGTGAGTTGGGTGTCGAGCCAGTCGAAGGTGCGCTGGTGGAACAGGGACATCGCGCCCTCGTGGCAGTGTTCGCCGGCGCCTTCGTCCTCGCGGAAGAGGATCAGTTCCTTCTTGCAGGTCAGCTCGTCGAACAGGTGTTGCGGCTGTCCCTTGAAGAACTGGTCGTTCTCGGCGTCGAGGACGAGTGTCGGGCAGGTGATGCGGTCGGCGATGCCCGCCATGGTGTACGCCTCCGTGGCCTTGACCATCTCCTCGAGACCGGTCACGCCGAGGGTCCAGCGGCCGTTGCGCACGATCCACCGCACCTGGGTGTTGTGCGCCATCAGCGCCTCGATCCCGCCGGGCATCGCAGCGGCGCGGTCGGCGAGTGCGGCGACGACCACGTGGAAGTCCCAGGTGCCGTCGTGCAGCACGCAGGCGGCGAGGCGGTGCTCGAAGGCGGCCGCCCGCGCGGCGAGGTAGCCGCCCAGGCTTGTGCCGACCAGCACGAGCTGTTCGGGGTCCGCCTCGGGCACGGTGAGCGCGAAGTCGACGACCGGGGTGACCACGGCCTCCCAGTCCGGGCGGAAGTGCAGGCCCTGCTCGCGGACGGTGCTGCCCTGGCCGGGGCCGTCGAAGGCGAGGACGTTGTAGCCGCGCCGCAGTGCGCCTGCGGCCAGCGCGAAGTAGTTCTCCTCGAGGGTGGAGTCGTAGCCGCCGTGGTAGATCAGGGTGGGGCGCGGGGTGCCCGAATCGTCGACGAGGAACAGGTAGCCGGGAAGCGTGGTGTCCTCGTACGGGATGCGCAGGGCGCGGGCCGGTGTGTCGAGCAGCGCGGCCGCATCCGCGAACGTCTGCTGGGATGCCTTGGCCAGCCGCGCCGACTCGGCATCGGCGGCGGGATCCTCGCGGCGGTAGAAGTCCGCGGTCCGGTAGTAGTTGGACGCGCGCAGCAGCGCCTCCCGGGCGCTGACCCGGTGACCGGCGGCCACCGCGTCCCGGCCGATGCGCTCGACGCGCTCGGCCGTCGCGGCCCACTGGGCCGACCAGGCCTCCTCGTCACCCTCCGGGATCTGCCGGCAGGTGACCAGGACCTCGCCCAGGTCGGCACCCGCATAGCCGGCATAGCCCGCGGCACGCAGCGCCTCGAAGGAGAAGGACTCGTCGTCGTAGAGGAACTTCATCGTGTACTCCCTTCCAGGAATGGAACGGAACGGATGCGTTCCGTCTTGTTCGCCCAAGGCTAACACACGGAACGGACCCGTTCCGTTCGCTATGCTTGGGGGCATGACAGTGGAGCAGAACAAGGGCCGGCCGGCGACCGGCGGGGCGGTCCTGCGGCAGCGGGTGACCGAGGCGATCACCGAGGCGGCCCTCGCCGAACTCGCCGAGGCCGGGTATGCGCGGATGTCGATGGAGGCGGTGGCACGGCGTGCCGGCGTGGGCAAGGCCGCGCTCTACCGGCGCTGGCCCTCGAAGCAGGCGATGGTCACCGAGCTGATCCGCAGCAGGGTCGCCGACGCGATCCCGCCCGCGCCGGCCACGGGTGCCCTGCACACCGATCTGCGCGAGCTGCTCGCCACCTTCCGCAGCCAACTGTCCAATCCGCTGCTGGCCCGGATCGCAGCCGGACTGCTCGCCGAGGCCAGTCACGACGACGCGCTGGCGGAGGGGATCTACACCGCAGTGACCGCACCGCGGCGGGCTGCGGCGCGCGCGATACTGCAGGGCGCGATCGACCGCGGCGAACTCCCGCCCGGGCTGGACCTGGAACTCGGCACCGATCTGCTGATCGCCCCGCTCGCATTCCGTGTGCTGGTCCTACAGGGCCGCAGCGACGACGAGTATCTGGAAACGCTGACCAACGCGATCGAGGCGGCGTTGAGAGCGGCCATCCGCTAACCGACGGGCGAACGGCGGACTTCGACGGCGGGCGTGTGCTGCCATTGATCCCGCTTTGCGCAAAGTCGCCATTTAGCGACGTTATGTGAACACCCTGGTCGGCGCGCCGCGATGATACGCCGTACGGGTACACGGGATCCCTAGTCGGCAGCTTCGATGAAGTCGTCGCGCGTGAAATCCACGTCGAGCATCGGGTCGTACGCCTCGGGCACGATCGATGCCGCCCTCGCCAGCAAAAACCCCGCGTTCAGATGGGTGGCCGTCGCAACGGCACGACGTTGTCGGTGGCAGACAGGCCCTGTGCTGAGCGGCCGTCTTCTGCGGTGAGGACGGCGCTGGCGAGGGTGAGCCTGGTGAGACTGAGGGGCTCCACGTCCTCGACGTGGAGCCCCTCACTGCAAGCGGATCATGGAAGGCTCAGTCGCGCAGCAGCTCGTGCTGCCATTCGCTCTCCGGCTGATGGTGCAGGTCAAGGTATGCCTGGGCGAGCACGGCCGGATCGAAACGCGTTTCACCGCCGCCGATCGCTCCGGCAATGGTGACACTGGTCGCATGCACGCCCGTTCCCGCCAGCTGTGCATGCAGTGCTTGTACGTACGCGCGAAGCGCGGCCTTGCCGACGGACAGCGACGCGAATTGCGGGTGGGGGGACAGCGCGAGACCGCCGCCTGTGAACAGCAGGCTCCCGCGGCCCTCACGCAGTACGGGCAGGACGGCGTCGGCCGCGACCCTGGCACCCAGGACATTGACGGCCAGAGCATGGGCCCAGTCCTGGTCGTCACCGCCGAGTGGTGAGTCCTGGCGCAACACACCGGTGTTGTACACCAGCACATCGGGAGCGCCGAGCTCCGTGAATGCGGTGTCCAGTGCGGAGCGCAGGTTGTCAGGGTCCGCCGCGTCCGTGGCATACCCGCGCACTTCCTGGCCGGAGGAGGCGAGTTCGGTCGCGTAGGTCTCCAGCTTCACCTTGTCACGGGCGAACATCGCGACCGGGTGCCCGGCGTGGGCGAAAGTGCGGGCGAGCGCGAGGCCGAGGCCCGGACCGACACCGACGATTGCTGCGGTTCCAAGGGTCATGGTGTCCCGTTCTTCACATAGGTGCTGCATCGGTGCCCCACATCGAGCCGACGGGGTGCTCCCAAATGGGTACGTTAAGAGGTACGTTCGCGCCCTAGCGATTACCGCAAGGATGGTTGACCTCCCCTTATTCCCTCTGCACGGGTTCGATGGCGTGGGGTCGGCGGACAGAGCGCCCAGCGATGGCAGCCGCCTGAAGGAGCCGCGCGAGGCTTTAGCCCTGCGGGGCGGATCGTCGCGCTGCCAAGTAGTCGGACCAGTTCCCGCCGGGGAGGGTGGCCTGGCGTTCGGCTGTCTTGGGGTGGATGCCGAGCAGGTCGACGATGACCATGGGCGGCAGGGCGGCCATCATGAACGGGCGTTCCGCGCTGCGCGGGTGGGCAGACCGTGATGTCTCAGTCTGCCGACGCGAGTGTCCAGGGCTGTGATCGGGCGGTATCCACACCCGGCCGTGTGGCTGTGCCGGGGGTTGATTGTGTGCGGCACGCATGTGAGGCGCCCCCGCTCTCTCCGGGTTCACGGACGCGCCGCAGCTCGCGGACGTGTCGGACTGATGGTGCGGCGCATCGACCGCAACGACGACAACGGCGCGTTCCAGGACGCGATCCGCGGGCGGGTCGACCGCGACCGGTGCGTATGGGCTCCGTCAGGGCTTGGGCAGTTGCAGGCCCGGCACCTGCGGGTGCCGCAAGTACTGGCCGCCGCCATAGACGCGCAGGGTGAAGGTCTCCGAGCCCGGGGTGCCGGCCAACAGGCGTCCATCATGTGCGCGATCCGTGCCCGCAGTTTCACCGCTGATCAACCTCCGCGACGAACGCACGATCTCCTTCACCGTCGGTGCCGTGCTGTGCCTGCACGACTGGGTTCCCCTGGCCAAAATCCACCGGGCGCGCTGACAGCAGGACCTCAGGCCGTCCGGGCCGCCGCAGCGGCCCCGGCGACGAGAACGAGGTGAGGAGATGTGTCACCTGATGACCACCAGGTGACCGCTGTCCGCACGGCACTTTGTCAAAGTCCAGGGAATGCTTGGAGAGCGTCACGGCGAGCGATCAGCCGCCGACACGCCGCGCGCACTACCTCGACCGCACCGGAAGGAATCTCACGCCATGACCGCGACCGCGCCCAAGGCTCCGACTGCACCAGGGGTGCGGTCCTGGTGGGGAATCCCGTACGCCACCGCCGAGTGATACCGCCGCCCCGTGGTCGCGGACTTCGCTCCGGACCGTCTCTATGACCGCAAGGGCGTCGTCTCCGTCCAGCCCGATGCCGGCGACTGGCTCGAAGCAGACAGCGGGACGGGCGAGGACTGCCTGAACCTGAACGTGTGGGCTCCCGAGCAGCCGGCCGGGAAGGCGCTTCCGGTGGCCGTGTACATCCATGGCGGCGGATTCGAGTACGGCGCGAACACGCAGACCACCTCGAACGCCGCCGGTCTCGCCGCGACGGGGCGCGTGGTGAGCGTCTCGGTCAACTACCGGCTCGGCGCCCTGGGCGCGCTCTCGCTCTCCCAGTACGGCGGGCGGCTCGCCGAGGCCAGCAACCTGGGTCTGCAGGACGTCATCGCCGCGCTCACCTGGGTCAAGCAGAACATCGCCTCCTTCGGTGGCGACCCCGACGAGGTCACCGTCTTCGGCCACAGCGCCGGCGCCTACTCCACCCTCGGGCTGCTCGGGGCCTCCTCCGCGGACGGCCTGTACCGGCGACTGGCCGGGTTCTCCGGCGCGCCCTCGCGTCTCGTCCCGGCCTGGTGGGCCGAGGAACTCGCGGAGCGGTTCGTCACCGAACTCGGTGTCGCGGGCAACCCCGACAAGCTGATCGATCTCGACGCCGCCTCCCTGGTGGCCGCCCTGCACACGGTCTGTCCGACGGACCTCGGAGTCCGCGGCGGGATGGACAACCAGAGCCTCGGCGTCGTCCTGGACGCCGGACAGCCCGGCGGGGTGGTGCACGCCCACCCCCTGGACGTCCTGGCCTCGGGCTCGCACCGGGACATCGACGTACTCCTGAGCACGGCCAGTGACGAGATGGGCTGGTGGGTGGCGAACGACCTCGACCGGTTCGACCCGCACACCGTCGAGCGCGTCACCGACGAATTCGCGGGGTGGCGCATTCCCCGCTCCCGCGCCAAGAAGATCGTCGACATCTACGACCAGGGCGGCCGCAGCCCTGCCGAGGTCCGCGCCGCGGCCCTGACGGACTACATCTTCACGCTCCCCGCCGCCCGCGGCGCTCTGGCCCACGCCGCCGCGGGCGGCAACGCCCATCTCCTCGCGATCGGGCCCGCCGAGGGCGCGCCTGCCGTGCACGGCACCGAGATGTACGCCCTGGTCGGCCAGGAAAAGCCGGGCCGCAGCCCCGAACAAGCCGACCGTGACACGCGTATCCGCGACATCGTCCTCGACTTCGTCACCGGCGAGCAGAGGCGTCTGTGGCCCGCCGTCACGGACCGGCCCACCTCGGGAAGTATCGGCAGCCTTCCCTACGAGCCCGGCGCCCACTATCAGGAGGTCCTCGACCTGTTCGAGAACATCGCCCGCCCCTGACGGCCGTCGGACGATACGCAACAGCGCACCAGGGAGTAGGGAACTCGACATGAGCCAACCGTCAGCAGCCGGTGACACCGCACCGGGGACGATGCGGGCCGTCGTCGTCACCCGGCCCGGCGGCCTCGACGCACTGGAGATCCAGGATGTGCCGGTGCCCGTACGCAAGCCCGGCTGGGTGCGGATCAGGGTGAAGGCCTTCGGCGTCAACGAGTCCGAGGTCACCACCCGCAAGGGGGAGTCGGACTCGGAGGTCACCTACCCGCGTGTGCCCGGCATCGAGGGCGTCGGCGTGGTCGATGAGGCCGACAAGGACGGTTCGCTGCGGCCGGGCCAGCAGGTAGCCACGATGATGGGCGGCATGGGCCGCTCGTACGACGGCGCGTACGCCCAGTACGTGACCGTCCCCTCGGCGCAGGTCATCCCGTTCGAGACCGGCCTGCCGTGGGAGGTCGTCGGTGCGCTGCCGGAGATGTTCCAGACCGCCTACGGATCGCTGACCACCGGCCTGGACCTCAAGGCCGGGCAGACGCTGCTGATCCGCGGCGGCACCTCCACGGTGGGGCTGAGCGCGGCCACGATCGCGAAGGACCTCGGAGCCACCGTGCTGTCCACCACCCGCACCCCGGAAAGGGCTCGGGACCTGCGGGCCGCGGGCGTGGACCATCCCCTCGTCGACAGCGGCACGATCGCCGACCAGGTGCGCGAGCTGATGCCGGAGGGCGTCGACGCCGTACTGGAGCTGGTGGGCTGCTCGGTACTCGCCGACACCCTCGACGCCGTCCGCCGGCACGGCACGGTCTGCTTCACCGGAGCCCTGGCGGGCCAGTGGACGATTCCCGACTTCAGCCCGTTCATGATCCCGGGCGGGGTGCGGCTGACGTCCTACGGCGGTCAGGCCGCAGACCTCCCGGCCGACGTCTTCGCCCACCAGCTCCAGGCCATCGCCACAGGGCGCCTCAAAGTCCCGGTCGCGAAGGTCTACCACGGCCTGGAACAGGTCCGTGACGCCCAGGCCGACGTCGAGTCCGGCACCACGCCGGGCAAGCACGTCGTCGTCCTGGACGACTGAGACCCGGGCAACCGAGAAACGACAACCAATCACTTCCGATGTGCGAGGGCCGACAACGTAAGCGCCGGTGAGCACGAAATCCTGACACCGCGTGAGGCGCAAGGGGCGCCCGTGCCTGCCCCACCAGGCACCTGTTCCCCTTGCCAGGAGCTCTGATTCGTCAGCAGGATGCGCCCATTGGTGACAAGGGCGGCCGGCGCCGTTTGGGGAATGTTCGAGCAGGGCTGCCGCCGGTCCGGGGACCTCAGCGTGTTCGAGGGAAAAGCCGCTCGACAGCGGTCACCACCGCGGCGCGGCGGGCGGCGGTGGTGGGGTCCACGGCGTGTGTGGCGGCGGCCTCGCTGAGTTCGGGTTGCGACGCCCAGGTCATGGCGATCTGGTTGACCAGGGCGAGGACGTCGGCCGGGTCCCAGGCAGGGTCGAGCTGTCCAGCTTGCTGCACCTGGCGGAGCTGGTCGATTTTGCGGGCGATCACTGCCTGGTCGGGATCGTCGGCAACGGCTCTGGTGCCCGGCAGTTCGAGGCGGCCCCAGGTGATCAGGCGGTGGTGGTCTGGACGGGCGACGAAGTAGTCGAACAGCCGGCCCGCATAGCCAGGCAGGTCGTACGGGTCCATCTGGGTGGCCTCGGCGATGACGACGTACTCCCGCGCAGCGACAGCGGCATAGAGCGCATCTTTGCTGCGGAAGTAGGCATAGACGCGTTCTTTGCTGGTCTTGGCGAGCTTGGCGATGCGGTCCACGCGCGCGCCGGCAATGCCGTGGCGAGCGAACTCCTCCATGGCAGCGGTAAGGATGCGCTCGCGCGTGGTGTCGCCGCCGCCGGCGGCTCCTGCGGGCGCTGCGGTCTGGTCGGAGTCGCGGGACTGGGACATAGACCCAGGATAGAGCACCGAACCGTTTGGTTTGGCGTCCGGGCGATCGCCGCGTAGAGTCAAACGGAACAGTTCGGTTTGACCTCTGCGGGTGAAACCGGCGAAACACTGAGGGAGTGAACTCATGCAGCACCGCAATCTGGGCTCTCAGGGCCTGCGCGTCTCGGCGCTCGGCCTGGGGACCATGGGCATGTCCATGGCCTACGGCGCCTCGAACGACGACGAGGGCCTCGCGACCATCCGCCGCGCCCACGAACTCGGGATCGACTTCTTCGACACCGCCGAGCTGTACGGCGCCGGTACCGGCAGCAACGAGATCCTCCTGGGCAAGGCGGTCAAAGACTTCCGCGACGAGGTGGTCCTCGCCACCAAGTTCGGCTTCGACATGACCGCCCCGGCGCTCAGCCCCGGCTTCAACAGCCGCCCGGAAAACATCCGCAAGGTCGCCGAGAACAGCCTGCGCTACCTGCAGAGCGACCACATCGACCTCTTCTACCAGCACATCTCCGACCCCGCCGTTCCGGTCGAGGAGGTCGCCGGCGTGGTCGGCGAACTGATCACCGAAGGCAAGGTGAAGTACTTCGGCCTGAGCAACGTCGGCCCCCAGTACATCCGCCGCGCCCACGCCGTCACCCCGGTCTCCGTGCTCCAGTACGAGTACTCACTCTTCGAGCGAGAGGTCGAGGAAAAGATCCTTCCCGTTCTACGGGAACTCGGCATCGGCCTGGTGCCCTACTCCCCGCTCGGCCGCGGCTTCCTCACCGGCCAGGTCAAGCCCGCCAGCGAATACCCCGCGGACGACATGCGCAGCTGGGACGAGCGTTGGCAGGGCGAGAACTACACGTACAACGTGAACGCCATCGAACAGCTCAAGAAGCTGGCCGACACCAAGGGCATAACCACCGCCCAACTCGCGCTGGCCTGGCTGCTCGCCCAGGGCGAGGATGTCGCACCCATTCCCGGCACCCGCAGCACCAAGCGCATGGAGGAGAACGCCGGCGCCACCGACGTCCAGCTCTCCGCCGCCGATCTGGCCCGAATCGCCGAGATCCTTCCCCACGGCTCGGCAGGCGGCCGCCTCCCGGCCGCGATGCTGTCCAGCTTCACCACCGACTGAACCGCCCCTCCACGCGGCCCGCACGGGCCAGCCGACAGCAGCCGGTGACGCCGCACAGGCAACGATGCGGGTCATCATCGTCAACCGGCCCGGCGGCCGAGAATGGTAAGTGAATCGACTTGCTTCACGCGGTCCGTGCCGAAGTGAAGCTCGCACCCGATGAACGCGGCGTCCGAGTCGGCCTGACGATCACTGCAACTACACCCCGGAGAGCGGAACCCCTATGAGAATCCGACTGACCGCCGGAGAGACCGTCCTCACCGCAACCCTCGACGACAATGCGACGGCACGCGACTTCGCCTCGCTGCTTCCGCTGACTCTGCGGATGGATGACCTGTTCAAGCGCGAGAAGTACGGTCACCTGTCCCGGTCTCTCGCCGTGGGAGGCGAGCCGCGGTTCGGCTACGGGATCGGCGACATCGCCTACTGGTCACCCGGTCCCGACATCGCCCTCTTCTATGCCCACGACGGCCAGTCCATCCCCGACCCCGGCATCGTCATCCTCGGCCAAATCGACTCGGGGGCCGATGCCTTCAAGAAGTACGACGGCACGGTCGACGTCACCATCGAGGCCATCGACTGAGCCCCGCCCGGAAACCACCGAGAACCGTCAGCCGGCCTCGCCGGCCGCGAAGGCGGCCGGGGTGAGGCCGGTGCGGTCGCGGAAGAAGCGGCCGAAGTTGGCGGGATCACTGAAGCCGAGGTGGACGGCCACAGCCCGGGCATCCCACCGGGCAACTCCCAGCAGGCGCCGGGCTTCCAGCAGGCGCCGCTCGTCGATGAGCTCGCGTACACCCTTGCCGGTGGCGTCCCGGGCGGCACGGCTTAGGGTGCGGACCGAGCAGCCGAGCAACTCGGCGTAGTCCGCGGCTTGGTGGAGCTCGCGAAAGTGCAGCTCCAAGGCGTCCAGGAAGCGTCCGTACCGGTCGGCGCGGCCCGCGTGGGCCGTGGCAGTGCCGATGGGGGCGATGCCCGGGGAGTTGGCCAGGCGCAGCAGCAGTGATTCGAGCAGGCTGCGCCGCAGGGCGTGGTGGATGTCGAGGGGGCGGCGCCCCAGTGCGCGGTGTTCGTCCAGGAGCTGGAGTGCGGTCTGCCGGAGCCAGGCGGTGTCGTCGGGGTGCGGGGTCAGCACGGCAGGGGCCTCGTGCGCGGTGAGTGGGGCCAGGAGACGGGCGAGGTCGGGCCGCAGCACGTCCGGTTCGAACAGGATGAACGGGCCGCGGGCCGCGCCGGGCGGATGCCAGCACTGGGCATGCCCGGGACGCACCCACAGCCACTGACCGGGCGCGACGGTCCGCGTGACGTGGTCGACGTCATGCAGCAGCTCACCCTCGGTGACGGCGATGAGGTAGTGGAAGGTGGCGCGGCCCGGACGGGGCGGGTTCCACGGCCAGTCGTCGTGGTGGGCGAAGAAGTCCTCGACGGTACTTACCTCAAGGCCGTACGGGGTACCGACCGGAGGCTGGAAAGCGAACAGCGGAACCGCGGCCGGACCGGCCGCGCTTCCGCTCGGGCCGGGGTGTCGCTTGTCGACCATCACGTGTCCGCAGCCTACCGCCCTTCTGCTCGGCTGCGGCGGAAGGATGGACGTGCCACCGCGCCCGCGCGGCGCACCCTCCGCGTCCTTCGATGCCACAGTCCGTCACCACCTGAGGAAGGCAACGCCCCATGAACGGATCGGCCCTGCACAAGACCGCCGCCGAATGCGCGGAGGAACTCCCGGGATCCCAGCTGGAGCACCCCTTCGGCCCCGACTGGGAGGTCTACAAGGTGCGCGGCAAGGTGTTCATGCTGATGACCGAAGTCCCGGGGCGGCCCGTCGTGATCCTCAAAGCGGACCCCGGCGAGGCCCACGCCCTGCGGGAGCAATACAGCCACATCACCCCCGGCTACCACATGAACAAGAAGCACTGGATCACCCTGGAGAGCGGAGAAGGCGTCGACAAGGAGTTCGTCAGGGAGCTCGTCACCGACTCCTACCGGCTCGTCGTCGCCCACCTGCCCAAGGCCCAGCAGCCTGTCGACCCGCACACCTACGGCACCGGCACGCGGGCGGCCCGGTGAGCGCGGCCGGTGACCGGCTCCAGGACATCGCCCGCCAGGCGGCCCTGTCCCTCCCCGACGTCAGCCACGGCTACCCCTTCACTCCGGGACTCGACGTATACAAGGTCGCCGGCAAGGTGTTCCTGATCGTCACCGACGACCCGGACGACCAGATCATCACGGTCAAGTGCGAGCCCGAGCACGCGCGGGCACTGGAGCGTGGCCACGCCTCGATCACGCCGGGCCGCTATCTCGACAAGCGCCACTGGATCTCACTGGGGCCGGGACCCGGCGTCACCGAACGGCTGATCACCGACGCGGTCGAGGATTCCTACGACCTGGCCGCCGAGCAGTTGCCGAGAGGCAACCGCCCCAGAGCCCGATGAGCCCCGCGAGATTCCTGCGGGGCCGTCGGGCTCGGGAAGACACCATCGCCCGACTCCTCACCGACGACCGCGAGATGGCATTCGAGCCGGTGCCGGCCACCTTCCCCGGCTCAGCAGAACCGCCCCCGGCCCCGATGGTAAGTGGATCGACTTGCCATGAGCGAGGCGCGGGGGCTACCTTTAGAAGGTGAGTCCATCGACTTACCTTACTTCTCGGCGAGGAACAATCACCATGAATCGTCTTGCGGGCAAGCGCGCCCTCATCACCGGCGGCACGAGCGGGATCGGTCTGGAGACCGCGCAGCGTTTTGTCGCGGAGGGGGCCGACGTGCTGGTCACCGGCGTGACCCCGGCCAGCATCGACAGGGCCCGGCAGGTCCTCGGGGACAAGGTGCCCGTCGTGCAGGCCGATGCGCGCGATCTCGATGCGCAGCGCGGCCTGGCCAAGCGGGTGCGTGAGCACTTCGGGGAGCTGGACGTGGTGTTCCTGAACGCCGGTGTCTCGGACTGGCGGCCGTTCGAGGACCACACGGAGGACAGTTTCGACCGGCTCTTCGACATCAACGTCAAGAGCGTCTTCTTCCTCACCCAGGCCCTGGTGCCCGTGCTGGCCAACCCGTCCTCGGTCATCCTCAACGCGTCCAGCAGCGCGCACGGCGGCTACGGGAACTCGAACGCCTACGCCGCGACGAAGGCGGCTGTCGGCTCCCTGATGCGGTCGTGGAACGCGGACCTGCTCAGGTCGCACGGCATCCGGTTCAACGCGGTCAGCCCCGGCCCGGTGGACACCCCGCTCTACTCAAAGCTCGGGATCGAGGACCCCGCGCAGCAGGCGGCGGTACTGGAGGGGATCAGCGCCGGCATCCCGCTGGGCCGCATGGGTCTGCCGGAGGAGGTCGCGGAGGCCGTCGTGTACCTGGCCTCCGACGCCTCCGCCTTCGCGGTGGGCCAGGACCTTATCCTGGACGGCGGCCAGACCGTCCTCTGACAGCGGGGATGCGGCCGGAGACGGGCGAGGGGCGTGGGTATGTCGGTGGCGGACCGTGACCGAGCGGAAAGCGGTGGCGATGCGTGCCAGGCCGGGTATCACGCGCAGATCAAAGCGGAGAACCGTGCGCGTATTATCCGCGCCGCCCGCGACCTCTTCCTCGCCCGGGGATACGACAAGACCTCCCTGGCTCAGATCGCCAAGGAGGCCCGCGTCTCCACCGGCACCCTCTTCAAGCGGTACCCCTCCAAGGCCGCGCTGTTCGCGGCCGTCACCTCCGAACAGTGGCAGCTGGATGTGGAGTACGCCGAACCGCCCCCGCCCGGTGATCCCCGGTACGGTCTGGACCACATCGGCCGTGACTACGCCTGCCTGGTCGCGCGGCCGGGCACGGCGGCGCTGTGCCGCCTCATCATCACCGAGCTGCCCCAGATGCCGGAACTCGCCGACATCGTCGGCACCGGCTTCGCCATCGACCGCGGACCCTTCTTCGACCGGCTCCGCGACTACCTGGACGCCGAGGCACAGGCCGGCACACTCGACTTCCATTCGGCCGACGGACGGCCACAGTCGGCATCCGCAGTGGCCGAACAGTTCCTCGGCATGATCTGCAGCCAGTTCCTGTGGCCTCAACTCGTACGGACCGACTTCGTCCCGCCCAACCCCGCCGACGCCGCGATCGTGGACGAAGCCGTCGCCCTCATGCTCACCCGCTACAGCACCGGATCCTGATCCCCGGACCAGCCGGGTCGCTGATCGCCTATGCACAAGGGTGCGTCACTTCAGCGACGCCAAGTATGCGGACCAGTTTTCGCCGGCGAGGGTGGCCCAGCGTTCGGCTGTCTTGGGGTGGATGCCGAGCAGGTCAGCGATGACCATGGGCGGCAGGTCGGCCAGGGCGTCCATCATGGCTGTGTTCCGAGCTGCGCGGGCGGGCAGTCCATGGTGTCTCAGGGTGTCGGCGAGGCCGAGGGGGTTACGCGGGCGTCCAGGGCTTTGGCCGGGCAAGAGGTATCTACGTCCGGCCGTGGTGCTGTGCCGGGGCGTGCTGTGCCGGAGCTGATCGTCGATGAGACGGGCGAGTTTCGGCGGGAGCACGAAGGGGTGCTGGTTGACCGCCAGGTAGGTGTGCTCCTGGTCGCGGCTGATGTGGTCCTCGGTGAGCTCGACGATCCGGGTCAAGGGAAGGGCGTAGAGACGGACGAGAGCAGCTGCCACGCGGACGTCCAAGGGCAACGCGGAGTCGTTCAGGCAGCGCACCAGCTCGTCTCGGGCCTCGTCCTCGGCTTGGAAGTGACCGGGGAGTTGAGAGGCTGCACGCTCGATGCGCAGATCGGCTGGGCAGAGGCGTCGGGCGGTGCTCCAGCGGAGGAAGGGATGGAACGGGTGCGCAGGGTTGACCTCTCGGACGCCCAGGTATCCAGATGCGGTTGCTGAATTCGACGAAGGCTCAGATGCTGCGAGTCGAGCCAGTTCAGGAAGTCGATGGCTGCAGCCACGTTGCCGCAGTCCCCTTTGTACGCGGCGTAGGTGTAACGGCCGCGGGCTGAGCGTCGGCGGGCGTCGCGGATGATGTGCCATTCGGCGAACGGACGGATGAGATTGGCATGCCGCGCTGGGAGTCCGGCTACGGTCCGGGCGACCCAGTTGGTGAGCAGAGCGAGGTTCTCATCGCGTGACGGCAAGATGCCAGCGGTGACGAGTAGCCCGCGCACGTAGGCGGTGGCAGCCCGTTGGGGCAGCGTGTCGAGGGATTCATGGTTCAGCGCTGGCCTCGACCACGCCCGACACGTCCGTTCCCGGGATCACGGGCAGGTCGAACCTGGGCCTTGTCTCCGGAGGTATGTTGCTCAGCCCGTCGCGCAGGTACCAGTCGGGAGGATTGACGCCGACCGCGTGCACGCGGACGAGCACCTCGCCGGGTGCCGGCTCGGGGAGCGGCACCTCCTCGTAGCGCAGAACCTCGGGGCCGCCGTGCTCATGCAGTCGGATGGCCCTCATCGTGCGTCCTGGCATCGTTTCCTCCTGCCGGATAGTCAAGAGGGATGGATGCGGGCCGACGCCAGGAAGAATCGCGACCACCTGCTCGCCGTCGCGGGTGCCGCCATCGCCGAGCAGGGCGCCGAGGCGTCGCTGCGCGACATCGCACGCAGGGCCGACATGGGGCTCGCCACGCTGCTCCGTCACTTCCCCACGCGCGAGGCACTGCTCGACGCCCTGCTCCGCACGAGCTTCGACGGGCTGACGGCAAGGGCGGGCGAGCTCGAGACGTCGAGTTCGCCCGAGGATGCACTCGTTTCGTGGCTGCGTGACTGCGTGGCGTGCGCGCACGAGTACCGGGGCGCGACCGCGCTGATGGCGGCCGCCCTGGAGGACAGCGAGTCCGCACTGCACGCCTCGTGCGTCACGATGCGCGCGGCCGGCACGGGGCTCCTCGCCCGGGCCCAGGCCGCGGGCGCGGCCCGGGCCGACATCGACGGCACCGATCTGTTCGCGCTGGTGGCGGCGCTGGCCTGGATCGGTGATCAGCCCTCGCTCACGCCACGCGCGGACCACCTGCTCGATGTTGTCGCGAGCGCGATCCTGACGAACCGACCTGCGTGAACGGGTTGTCCCGGGACGCGGTGGGCGTCCCGGGACGATGTGCGTCTACGGCCGGCGGGGCCGGGTGGGGTCAGGGGATGAGCCGCCACTGGGCGATGTAGCCGACGTCGATCGCGGCGTGGTCCTGGACCCGGAGTTTCCAGGTGCCGGAGAGGGGTTGTGCGGAGGCGTCGAGGGTGAACGTCTGGTCGACGTTGTCGGCGGAGCCGCCGCTGCGGTTGAGGAGGGAGTAGACGGTTCCGTCGGGGCCGACGAGGTCGACGGTCAGGTCGCCGCGGTAGGTGTGGACGATGTTGACGTAGACCTGGGTGGTGGCGGAGGCGTTCCCGGTGCGGCCGGTCACGGTGACCGGGGACTCCACCGCGGCGCCGTTGTCGGGGATGTCGACCCGGGTGGCGTTGGCGTAGACGTAGGCGATCTGCCAGGAGAACTGCTCCGTGGCGGAGGCGCCCGTGTCGTCCGTGACCGTGACGGTGACGTCGCTGGTGCCGAGGGTGGTCGGGGTGCCGGATATCAGGCCTGTGTCACTGATCGTGAGTCCGTCCGGCAGACCGGTCGCCGTGTACGTCAGGCCGGCACCGGAGTTGGTGGTGTAGGCGTCCGTCTGGAAGGACACCGCCTGCCCGATTCCGCTGATCTGGTCGGCGATCGGTGCCACGTTCACGCCGAGCGCGATCCGGCTGCCGACGTTGATCGCCGCCCACGCGTCGGCCACGGCGAGGTAGGAGGGGCTGTAGGCGCCGAAGAGGTCGGCCGCGGCCTGGAGGGTGGCCGTGCGGGCGCCCGCGTAGTTCGTGCTGGACGTCATGTAGGTGGTCAGCGCCCGGTACCAGACGCGCTGGGCGTTCTCGATACCGATGCCGGTCACCGGTTGGCCGTCGTAGGTGGGGCTGTCGTACGAGACCCCGTTGACGGTCTTCGCCCCGCTGCCCTCGGAGAGGAGGTAGAAGAAGTGGTTGGCGGGGCCCGAGGAGTAGTGGACGTCGAGTCCGCCCAGTGACGGGCTCCAGTAGTCGCTGGACGCGCCGTCCTTGGAGGGCTTGTCCATGTAACGCAGCGGGGTGCCGTTGCCGTTGATGTCGATCTTCTCGCCGACCAGGTAGTCCGGGACGTCGGCGGGCAGGTTCTCGTAGAACTCGACGGCCGCGGCGAAGATGTCGGAGGTCGCCTCGTTCAGGCCGCCCGACTCGCCGGAGTAGGTGAGGCCCGCGGTGGCCGCGGTGACGCCGTGGCTCATCTCGTGTGCGGCCACGTCGAGCGCGGTCAGCGGGTGGGTGTTGCCCGATCCGTCGCCGTACGTCATGCAGAAGCAGGTGTCCGACCAGAAGGCGTTGACGTAGTTGTTGCCGTAGTGGGCGCGGCTGTAGGCGGCGACGCCGTCGTTGCGGATGCCGTTGCGGCCGAAGACGTTCTTGTAGAAGTCCCAGGTGGCGGCGGCGCCGAAGGCGACGTCCACGCCCGCGGTCTGCCGGTCGGCCGGTGTGCCGTCGCCCCAGACATCGTTGTCGTCGGTGAAGAGGGTGCCGGTGCCGGAGGTGCCCTGGTTCAGGTCGTAGGTGCGGTGTCCGGCGCGGTCGCCGTCGACAAGCTGGTAGGTCGAGCCGGAGAGTGTGGTGCCGAGGGGCACGGTTCCGTTGAACTGGCCGGTGCCGGTGCCGGTTTCGATGCCCTGGTACTGGAATATCCGCTTGCCGGAGACCGCGTCGGTGATCACGTGGAGTTCGTTGGGCGTGCCGTCGTCCTGGAGGCCGCCGACCACGGACTCCCAGGCCAGGGCGGGCTTGCCCGAGGCGGCCCAGACGACGAGACGAGGGCTGCCGTCGACCGCGGGCTTTTCGGCGCCCGCCTTCGCCGCGGCGGCGAGCGCCTGGGCCTTCGCCTTGGCCGAGGAGATCTTCGCCTTGGTGGACGGGACCGCGAGGTCCGCCTTCGAGGCCCGGGACACGGTCAGGCGGCCCGCGCTGTCGTGGACGACCAGGTCGCCGCCGAGGACGGGCAGGCCGGCGTAGGTGCGGGCGTAGCGGGTGTGCGTGGTGCCGTCGGCGTCGCGGGTGACGTCCTTGACGAGGAGTTTCTCGTCGGCACCCAGGCCGAGGGTCTTCGCGGTGCCGGGGGCGTCGGCCGCGGCGCTCTTGAGCAGGGCGGCTCGCTTGGCCGGTGACAGCGGTGCCGGGGCCGCGCCGGCCCGGGGCGTGGCGTGGATCCTGGCGGGGCCGGGGTCGCCGGGCGCGGCCAGGGCGGTGCCGTTCTGGAGGCCGGCCGCGAGGAGGGTGGTTGCCGCGGTCAGCGCCAGGGTGATGCTGTGTCTGACACGGCGGTGGTGACGGTCCTGCCGGAACATGGCGTTCTCCTTCTGTGGGGTGGTCGGACTCGGTGGAGCCCGGGAGAGCGGGTCGGCTGGGTCGAGCCGTCCGGCGGCGCGCGGGTCTTGGGGGGCAGGGCAGGAGGGCACGGTGCGACGGGGTGACGTCTGCTCGGCCGTGCGGTGAAGTGGGGGATGAGATTTGGGCTTTGCGTGAGACAGCTGTGTGTTCGCGGTGAACTTTCGCAGAGCAGATTGACATCCGCCGCTCGCGATTGTCATGAGCGCAACACCACAACGGCTGGAACTGACGGTTGCGAGCTACGGTTTCGAGCGGCGCGGCGACGGTTTTTGGCCGGGCATGGGCAGCAAGGGGCGCCGGTCGGGGTGTTGCCGAGGTGTCGGGGGCGGCCGCCCGGCCGTCAAGGACGGTCGAGGACTGTCAAGAGCCGTCAGGCCGGAACGTCCCACAGCACGTGCAGCGCGTCCGGCTTGCGGAAGACCAGACCGTACGGCGCGGCGGGCCGCTCCGGGTCGAGGCGCAGCCCGGGGAGGCGTTGGAGCAGGTACTGGAGGGCGATACGGGTCTCCAGGCGGGCCAGGTGGGCGGCGAGACAGTGGTGCGGGCCATGGGCGAAGGCCAGTTGGAGGCGGGCGTCGGCGCGGCGGACGTCGAAACGGTCCGGGTCGGTGAAGACGGCCGGGTCACGGTTGGCACCCGTGAGGGAGACGCTGACCAGGTCGCCGCGGCGGATGGCGGCCGAGCCGAGAACGGTGTCGCGGGTGGCGTAGCGGTCCACCACGGCGGCGCCGGGCTCCAGGCGCAGGGACTCCTCGACGGCTCCGTCCAGCAAGGTGGAATCGGCCTGTACGAGGGAGAGTTGGCCGGGATTCTGGAGCAGGTGGAGCAGCGCGTTGGTGATCATCGCCTCGGTCGTCTCGATGCCGCCGAACATCAGGACCGCCGCGTTGGACGCCACTTCGGCAAGTTCCAGTTGCCCGGCGGCGGAGACGAGGAGCGAGGACGCGTGCCGGTCGGCGACGGTGGCCTCGACGGCGGACCGCAGCTGTGCGTAGGCGGCGGTACCGGCCGGGCCTGCCTCCAGGCCCGCGGTGAGGTCCGAGACCGACCTCACGATGGCGTCGTACCAGGAGAGCACCGTGTCGGTGGTCGCCCCGACCAGTCCGAGTGCCTCGGTGACGACGGCCACGGCGAGCGGTCCGGCGAAGGAACGGCGCAGTTCCGTGGCGCCCGCCGGTTCCAGCGCGGTGACGAGACGGTCGGTCTCCCGTTCTATGAACCCCGCGAAGCCCTCGTGCACCCTCCGGGGCCGGAAGGGCGCCGCGAAGGGCTCCCGGTGGCGGGCGTGCTCGGCACCGTCCAGGGACAGCATGCTCGGGCCGACGACCTGGGCGGTGGTGAACCGGGGGTCGTCGACGGTGAAGGTGACGGAGTCCCGCATGACGTCGAGCGCCAGGTCGCGGCGGGTGACCAGCCAGCCGTTCAGCTCGGGCAGCCACGACACCGGTTCGTGGGCACGCAGCAGCGCCAGGCGCGGGTGCGGATCCCGGGCGAGTTCGGCGAGCGTGGTCGAGGCGCCGAGGGGGAAGGAGACGGCGGTGGTCATCGCGCCGTCCGGCCGGGGAGCGGGAAAGGATGCACGGGGCATCCTAACCACGGCGCTCCGACCGGCCGGTCCACCGGCCCCCGCGTGACGGGCCGTCGGGCCGCGGCCTGAGGGGCCGTCGGGCCGCAGACTGGGGGACCGTCGGACCGCGGGCGCGGGGCCGTCAGGCTGCAGGCGCCAGGCCATCGGGCTGCGGGCGCGAGGCCGGAGTTCTTGTCCCCGGCACCTCCACGGGACAACGCGGCGCCCGGCGAACGGGCTCGGCGCGGACGACTGCGGCAGGCGACCGCGGTCAGGCGTCCTCGGCGGGCAGGTCCTTGGCCGACACGTCGTCGACCGACACGGCCACGGGGGTACCGGCCTCGACCGTGCGGCTCACGGTGCACAGCCGCTCGTGGGAGACGGCGACCGCCCGGGGCAGGATGGCGCGGGAACGATCGCCCTGTGCGCCGGCCGGGAAGGTGACGTGGAAGCTGACGGCGAGGTCGGTCATGCGGTTACCGTCCTCGTCGCTGACCTTGTGGCCGCTGACGGTGACCGTGAAGGCGGTCGGCTCGGTGTGGCGGCTGGTGGAGGCGTCGACGTCGGCCGCCGTGCAGCCGCCGATCGCGGCGAGCAGCAGTTCGACTGGGGTGAACTCCGTGCCGTCGCCTGTGCCTGTGCCTGTGCCTGTACCGAAGTCGATCGTGCCGCCGCGGGCGTTCGTCGCGGTGAAGTGGCCGGTGCCGGTGCGCTCGACCGTGACCAGGCGCAGGGAGTCTTCGCTCATGTCGGAAAACCTAGGGCACCCCTGCCGTCAGCGCAGGATGTTGACGGCCCGTGCCACCACCAGGACCACTGTCACCAGGGAGACCGTGGACTGCAGCATCATCAGCATCTTGGCCCAGCGGGACAGCGGCATCACGTCGGTCGGGCTGAAGGCGGTGGAGTTGGTGAAGGACAGGTAGAGGTAGTCCAGGAAGGCCGGTTCCCAGTCCGCCGGCGCGGTCTCGGGGCTCTGCATCTGTACGAACAGGAAGTCGGCGTACTGCTGGTGGCCGCGGACCCGTGCCATCGGTCCGCCACGGTCCCACTCCCAGTACCAGAGGGCGAACACGATGACGTTGGTCAGCCAGATGCCGCCGCCGGTCAGGAGCAGCGGTCCGGCGTCCTTGCCCTCGGTGCCGTTCACGAGGCCTGCCACCAGTCGGACCGCCGACCAGCCGTTGGCGAGGCTGATCACGGCCATCAGGGCCAGTCCCAGCAGGCGCAGCCATCGGGTGCGGGGCTCCACCCGCCGGGGGTTGCCGGCGATCAGGCCGGCCAGCAGCGCCGTCTCCAGGACCGGCAGGACCCAGTACGGCTGGAAGGCGAGCCGGTGCGGCAGCATGAGCTGGAGGGCGACGGCGACCAGGATGACGGCGGTCACGGCCCAGCGCGGCTCGCCCTGCGTGGCTCTGCGCCACGCGGGCACGACGTCGCGCTCGCCGCTCTGCAGCCGCCGTTCGATCCTGGCCAGCCGGTCCTCGGCATCGCTCATACGGTCGCTCATGGCGTTCATTGTCCAGGGGTGGCCCGCCGGTCGGTCGTACGGCATCGCAGGTCTTCGTGCGTCTCTTACCTGGAGTCCGGCCGGGCCGAAGCGGGGTGGGGTGGGGCGCGGCGGGGTGAGGCCGGTGTTGAGCGGGGTGCGTCCCTGGCGAAAGCATGGGTGCACCGGGGCGGACACGTCGGCACGGAGACGAAGGGGTTGTCGCATGGAGACGACGCGCGAGGAGCACCGCAGGGTCACCCTGGCCTCCTGGCCGACACCGCTCGAACCGGCCCCGCGTCTCGCCCGGGCGCTGGGTCTCGGGCCGGACGACCTGTGGATCAAGCGGGACGACCTGATCGGGCTGGGCGGCGGAGGGAACAAGGTCCGCAAGCTCGAGTGGACCTGCGGACAGGCCCTGGCCGAGGGTGCGAGGACCCTCGTCACCAGCGGGGCGCCGCAGAGCAACCACGCGCGCCTCACGGCGGCGGCCGGAGCCCGTCTCGGCATGGACGTCGTGCTCGTCCTCGCGGGCGAGCCCGCCGACAGCGACGGTGACAGCGACAGTGGAACCGTGACGGCCGCGGGCAATCTGGCTCTCGACGGCCTTCTCGGCGCGAGGATCGTCTGGGCGGGTGCGGTGGGCGGGGCGGAACTCGCGGCCGTCCTCGACCGTGTCGTCGGGGAACTGCGCGAGCGGGACGCGGCTCCGGCGCTCATTCCCTTCGGCGGATCGAGTCCCGTCGGCGCCCTGGGCTATGTCGAGGGCGGGCGCGAACTCCTGGCGCAGGCTCCCGACCTGGCCACCGCCGTGGTCGCGCTGGGCAGCGGTGGCACGATGGCCGGGCTGGTACGTGCTCTGGGCGCGGAGCGGGTCCTGGGCGTGCACTGCGGGGCGGTGGCGGATCCCGCACGCACAGTCGACCTGTTGCTGACCGGCCTGTACGCGCCCTCCCCCGCGCCGCGGCAGCCACCTCTACGGCTGCGGCTGGACCAGGTCGGTGCCGGGTACTCCCGCCTCACCGAACCGGTCGCCGACGCGGTCCTGCTCGCCGCCCGGACCGAGGGGCTCGTCCTGGACCCCGTCTACACCGGGCGGGCCATGGCCGGTCTCGTCGCCGCCGTGCGCGAGGGGGACATCCGTCCGGGTGAGCGCACCGTCTTCGTGCACACGGGCGGGCTTCCCGGGCTTTTCGGCCATCAGGAGGCACTGGTGCGGGCCGGAGAGGCTGTCGCGGCCCGCACCATGTGATCGAGGGCCGTCGCCGTGTCTCAGCGTCTCCGCCGCTCCCAATCGAGGCCTTCCTGAGGGCCGACGCCGGCGCTGCACGCCACCGCAGGCATCGCCCTGCGCGCCGTGCCCGGTCATGATCCGGACGGCGTGGCCTGACCGGCGCGACAGGCGAGGGCGGACCGGCGGGGACCAGGAGACCAGGAGACTGCGGACTAGCCCCGCCCTCAGAGGCCGGGGCGTCGTGTCCGCGTTGCCCGACATCGCGCTCGTGCATTCCGCGACAAGCGGCGCCGACAACGAGCAACGGGCAACGGGCAACGGGCAACTGTCGGTTTGGCCAGGGTGCACATGGCCCGGATGCGTTCCAGGACCGGGCCCCGAGTACTACCCCAGGTCGAAGGTGTTGGGCAACCCCAGTCGGTAGCGCACGTCGTCGATCCGCTTCAGGGGCTCCATCTCCGGGGGCCGGAACAAGTCCCAGATGTGGCACCGCTCGGCGGTCGAACTGTCCGCGTCCAGGAGTGCGTTGACGGCGCGTCGCGCGGACTCGTTGGCGCCTTCCATGGTTGCCAGGTCCACGTCGGTGCGGACGTAGTCGCCCGCGAGGAAGAAGTTCGGTACGGCGGTCCGCGCCGACGGGCGGTTGTAGAGGGTGCCGGTGGGGTGGATGAGGAGCTGTTCGCGGTTCTGCGGGGCGGGGCCGCCGAGGCCGGTCACCGCCGGGTCCATGAACCAGCCGAGCCGGTCCTCGTCCCTGAGGGTGGTCTTGCCCGAGTCGTTCAGCCCGTCCTTGAGCTGGGCCCACAGTTCGCTGACGATCTCGTCCTTGGTGCATTCGCGGGCCGTCTTGCCGTACAGGATTCCGGGCTTGTCCCACTCGGAGATGATGGTGGACAGGCACTCGTGGGCCTGCCCGTCCCCGTAGTCACGGGCGAAGTCCCGTCCGTCCCAGAACTGCGTCTGGCCGATTCCGGTGACCGCCCACGGTGAGTCGAGGCAGTTGATGTGGCCGTGCACGACGGGGGTGGGCGTGCGCAGGTAGAACATCACGCCGGTCATCCAGTCGGTCTTCAGCGCGTCGCACCGCCCGAGTTGGGGGTCGGCGGCGCGCAGGGCCGGGCCCCAGGTCACGCGGGCGTGCTCGACCGGGAGGGCGCAGACGTAGTGGTCGGCGGTGATGGTGCGCTGCCGGCTGCCGTCGCGTGCCGCCACCTGTACGCCGGTCACCCGGCCGCCGCCGTACACCACCTCCCGGACCTCCGTGCCGAGCACGAACTCGATGCCCTGGGAGCGCAGATGTGTCTCCCAGGGGTCGATCCACGCCTCGCTGGTCGGGGCGTTCAGCACCCGGTCGATGTCCGCGTCGCCGTCCATGCCGCGGCCGAGCAGGCCCCACAGGATGAGGGCCTCGATGATGACGCGGCCGACGGTGCGGGTGGAGGCGATCTCGGCGCGGGTGGCGACGAGGTTGCGGGTCTGGCCGATACCGAGGAGCACCTGGTACTCGCGGCTCATCTCGCCGGCGCGGATGAAGTCCCACCAGGCGACTTTCTCCCACTGGCCCTCGCGGCGGGCGTCGCAGCTGGTGAGGTGGACCAGGAGGCGGTCGGCGAAGTAGGCGGCCTCGTGGGCCGGGAGGCGGGTGGCGAGGTCCAGCACGGACAGGATCTGGTCGCGGATCCAGGACGGGGTGAGGTCGCCGGGGGCGGGCGGGGTGGTGGCGCGGCGGAGCGGGAAGTGCAGGTCCGGGCGGCCGGAGTCGCGGGCGAACAACTCCTCGGTGCCGTTGCGGAGGTTGCCGTGGACGCCGTTCGTGTTGCCGGGGAAGGGGATGCGGCGCATGGTGTCCGGCAGGTTGCGGTAGAAGCCGGGGAAGAAGCGGAAGCCGTGCTCGCCGGGGAGCGGCTTGCGGCCGCCCGTTCCGGTCGCGGGGACGTCCATGGAGCGGGCCTTGCCGCCGAGGGTGTCGTAGTACTCGTAGACCGTGACCTCGTAGCCGCGTTCGGCGAGTTCGTGGGCGGCGCTGAGGCCGGAGACCCCGCCGCCGAGGACGGCGACGCGCTTGCCCGAGGAGGCCGCGGCCGCGCTTCCGGCGGCGGCTCCCACGGTGCCGACCGCTCCCCCGCCGACAACTCCGGCGACCGTTGCCCCGGTCGCCGTCAGGAAGTGTCTCCGGCTGTGTCCGTCATGGCTCTGGGACTGTTGCGCCGACTGTTGCTGCGCGTGTTCTGTTGCCATGGGCATCGGAGGCTAGGGAGGGTCTCCGGAAGCCGGAAGCCTTTTCCCTTGTCACCTACAGCATCCTCACAATCACAGGGAGTCCTTTCCAACTTCCTTCCCAGGAAGGCAGGTTGATCTGATGGACCCGGCTCTAACCGATGACACCGATGACCGTGCCGGGGTCGACACCGGTCAGGTCACGGCTCGCGTCCCACAGCCGGGTCGCCACTGACGGGTCGGCGACATGGCTCCACACCGGTTCGGGTCGGGGTTCGCCGCGCAGACCGAAGACGCGTGGCCCCCACAGCAGGCCGCCGTGCACGGACGGGTCGAGTACCGCACGGACCGCGGGCCAGGCGCCGGCGTGCTTGCCCTGGACGAGCAGGGCCGCGGGTGCCGCGCCCCAGCGGGCGCCGGCCGTGCGCGCATGGACCGAGGGCCGTGGCGGGGTGAGGGAGTCCAGTGCGCCGCCGGGGTGGACCACCACGCTCGCCACTGTGCTGCCGACCGCCCGTAGCCGCCGGTCGAGTTCGACGCCGAAGGACATCTGCGCCAGCTTGGAACGTCCGTAGGCGCGCTTGGGCCGGTAGTCCTTCCGGGACTGCAGGTCGTCCAGATCGAGCCGCTCGGACTTGGCCGCGAAGCTGCCCGTGGTCACCACGCGGGCCGTCGGCGCGGCCGAGAGCAACGGCATCAGCCACCGGGTCAGCGCGAAGTGCCCGAGGTGATTGGTCGCGAACATGAGTTCATGGCCGTCCGACGTCTCCCGGCGCGGCGGATCGTCGAGCGCGACGCCCGCGTTGTTGACCACGGCGTCCAGGTGCCCCATTCCCACTGACCTCACCGAGGCTTCGAGCGAAGGGAGGTCGGCGAGGTCCAGTCGTACGGCCCGCACCCGCGCGCCAGGGACCTGTGCGCGTATCGAGGCCATGGCGGCCTCGGCCTTCGCGGTGTCACGGCTGCCGAGCACGACGGTGGCTCCGGTCGCGGCCAGCTGCTCGGCCACGAAGTACCCGATTCCGGCGTTGCCGCCGGTGACCAGGAAGACCCGCCCGTCGGCACGCGGCAGCCGGTGCACACTCCAGGGCGGTGGGGCGGAGGTGGACGACATGGCGGCGGGCTCCCTTGCTGTCGGAGGCGAGGCGGTGGGGATCGTGGCTGCCGAACCGGGCGGCTCGGCAGCCACGGTTCCAGCGAGGACCGACAGACGTCCGATGGATCACCGATGGACCACCGACAGCTCCGGCCGCGACCCACATCCCGCCCGCACCCACATGCCGCCGGTCACCGGCAACCGAGCCCCGTACCCACGCCGGATTGAAACCGTTCAATCGACTTACCGCCACCCCGTGGCGCCCCGCGCTGCTCGACGCCTCGAACTGAGCACGTGAGAAAAAGAACTGCACGACGATTGACCCCCGTCCCGCCCGGCTCTACGTTTTCCACGCCTCTCCGTTCTGAATCGATTCATTCCTTTCTCTGTGCGAGGAGTCGTAATGATCAGCAGGAGGAACATTCTCGCGGGCGCCGCCGCCGCGGTCGTGGCGGCGGCAGTCGACAACGGGTCGGCGGTGGCCGCGCCGCTGCGCGGACCGGCGCAGGCCGAAGCGCAGGGCGCGGGCCCGCGCGTCGCCGGGCCCACCGTGGAGTACGTGCGCCACCCCCTGGGCATCGACGCCCAACACCCCCGTCTCAGCTGGCCGCTGACCGCCGACGGGACGGGTGTGCGGCAGAGCGCCTACCAGGTCCGGGTCGCCGGCAGCGCCTCGGGGCTGGCGCGTCCGGACGTCTGGGACAGCGGGAAGGTCACCTCCGCCGAGTCCGCGCTCGTGCCGTACGCAGGGCCCGCCCTCAAGCCCCGCACCCGCTACCACTGGTCCGTGCGGGTGTGGGACGGCGACGGCAAGGTGTCCGGCTGGAGCGAACCCTCGTGGTGGGAGACCGGGCTCATGGACACCGGGCAGTGGACCGCCGACTGGATCTCCGCCCCGGCGAGCCTGACCGACGCGCCGTCCTTCGAGGGCGGTTCCTGGATCTGGTTCCCCGAGGGCGACCCGACGAGCAGCGTGCCGGCGGCCACCCGCTGGTTCCGCGGCCGGGCCGACCTGCCCGACGGCGTCACGGCGGCCACGCTCGCCATCACCGCCGACAACGTGTACGCCGTCTTGGTGAACGGTGTCGAGGTGGCCCACACCGACCTCGACACCGACAACGAGGACTGGCGGCGCCCGGCCGTCGTCGACGTACTGGACCAGGTGCGCGCCGGGGACAACGTTGTCGCCGTGGCCGCCACCAACGCGACCGTGGGCCCGGCGGGGCTCCTCGCCGTCCTCGTGGTCCGTACCGCCTCCGGTGAGCAGAAGGTGTTCACGGACGCCTCCTGGAAGACCACCGACCAGCAACCCGCCGACGGGTGGGCGGAGTTGGACTTCGACGACGGCGGGTGGCCGGCCGTCCGGGTGGCGGCGGCCTGGGGCGGCGGCCCCTGGGGGCGGGTCGTCCCGGTGTCGTACGCCGTCACCCAGCTGCGGCACACGTTCCGGCTGCCGCGCAAGAAGGTGTCCCGCGCCCGTCTGTACGCCACCGCGCTCGGCCTGTACGAGGCCCACCTCAACGGCAGCCGGGTGGGCACCGACCAGCTCGCCCCCGGCTGGACCGACTACCGCACCCGCGTGCAGTACCAGACGTACGACGTCACCGGCCTGCTCAGACCTGGCGCCAACGCTCTCGGCGCCTACCTCGCCCCCGGCTGGTACGCCGGGAACGTGGGCATGTTCGGGCCCGGCCAGTACGGCCCGCACCCGGCGCTGCTCGCGCAGTTGGAGGTCGAGTACGCGGACGGGACCGGTGAGCGCGTCACCTCCGGCACCGACTGGCGGGCCGCCGCCGGGCCGATCGTCGCCGCCGACCTGCTGAACGGGGAGACGTACGACGCGCGCAAGGAGACCCCTGGGTGGACCTCGCCCGGCTTCGACGACGCGAGCTGGCTCCCCGTACGCGGTGAGGGCGACATCGGGCCGGGGCTGATCGTCGCGCAGGTGGACGGGCCGGTGCGGGTGGAGCGGGAGTTGACGCCGAAGGCGGTGACCCAGCCCAAGCCCGGAGTGTATGTGTTCGACCTTGGGCAGAACATGGTCGGCTCGGTGCGGTTGCGGGTCTCCGGCGACGCGGGGACGACCGTACGGCTGCGGCACGCCGAGGTACTCAATCCCGACGGCACCGTCTACACCGCCAACCTGCGCAGCGCGGCGGCGACGGACACGTACACCCTCAAGGGCCAGGGGGAAGAGGAGGTCTACGAACCCCGCTTCACCTCCCACGGCTTCCGGTACGTCGAGGTGACCGGCTTTCCGGGCACACCCACCGCGAGGGCCGTCACCGGGCGCGTCATGCACACGGACGCCCCCTTCACCCTCGACTTCGAGACCGACGTGCCGATGCTCAACCAACTGCACCACAACATCACCTGGGGGCAGCGCGGCAACTTCCTCTCCGTGCCCACCGACACGCCCGCGCGCGACGAGCGGCTGGGCTGGACCGGCGACATCAACGTCTTCTCGCCGACCGCCGCCTACACCATGGAGTCGGCTCGGTTCCTGTCCAAGTGGCTCGTCGACCTGCGGGACTCGCGGACCTCGGCGGGCGCCTTCACGGACGTGGCGCCGGTGGTCGGCACGCTCGGCAGTGGTACGGCGGGCTGGGGCGACGCCGGTGTCACCGTCCCCTGGGCCCTCTACCAGGCCTACGGCGACCGCCAGGTCCTCGCGGACGCCTGGCCGTCGGTGCGGGCCTGGCTCACCTACCTGGAGCAGCACAGCGCCGGACTGCTGCGGCCGGCCGAGGGGTACGGCGACTGGCTGAACGTCGACGACGACACCCCCAAGGACGTCATCGCCACCGCCTACTTCGCCCACAGTGCCGACCTCGCGGCCCGGATGGCCGGTGAACTCGGCGAGGATCCCGCGCCGTACAGCGACCTCTTCGGCCGGATCCGGGCGGCCTTCCAGAACGCCTACGTCACCGCCGACGGCCGGGTGCGGGGCGACACGCAGACGGCGTACGTCCTCGCCCTGTCGATGGACCTGCTGCCGGACGCGTCCCGGAAGGCGGCCGCCGACCGGCTGGTGGCCCTGATCCAGGGCCGGGACTGGCACCTGTCCACGGGGTTCCTCGGCACGCCCCGGCTGCTGCCCGTCCTCACCGACACGGGACACACGGACGTCGCCTACCGACTGCTGGAGCAGCGCTCGTACCCGAGTTGGGGCTACCAGATCGACCGGGGGTCCACCACGATGTGGGAGCGCTGGGACTCGATCCGGCCCGACGGCAGCTTCCAGGACGCGGGCATGAACTCCTTCAACCACTACGCCTACGGCTCGGTGGGCGAGTGGATGTACACGAACATCGCCGGCATCGCGGCGGGGCGGCCCGGCTACCGGGAGATCGTCGTCCGCCCGCGTCCGGGAGGCGCGGTCACCTCCGCCCGCGCCACGTTCACCTCGGTGTACGGGCCCGTCTCCACCCGCTGGCGGCTGCGGTCCGGCCGTTTCACCCTGACCTGCGAGGTGCCGCCCAACACGACCGCCGAGGTCTGGGTCCCGGCGTCCGACCCGGCGACGGTCACCCACACCCACGGCACGTTCCTGCGCCGCGAGGACGGCTGCGCGGTGTACCGGGTGGGCTCGGGGACCCACGAGTTCACCGCCTGACGGCCGCCCGTCCGACACATACGGGGGGGCCAGGCCTGGTGATTCCGGCGGCGGCGTGCGGGGCAGCGGGCCGCCGCCGGAGGGGGCATTCTGGATGTGGGCGTGGGCAAGTCGCCTTCGGGGTGACGGTGTTGGGGTGGGGCGGGGTATCCCAGGGGCGTCATCGTGAGCGGGACGGGGGGGAAGCGGCGGTATGGAAGAACTGGCGGAGCTCGGCGAATGGGTGGCGCTGATCGACGCGTGCGTCGAGCCCATCGCGACGGGGCAGGTGGATCTCACCGATCCCGACTGGCTGCGGAAGGTGCAGGAAAGCCCGCATCCGCTGGACGAGGCGGGGCTCCGGCCGGAGGCCGAGGCGGCGCTGCGGGACGTACTCTCCCGGTACGAGGCGGGCGGCGAGGACGTCCGGGCCGCCCTGCGCGCACTCCTGGAACGGTGCCACTCGTTCTGCTGGGCGACGACACTGCCCTTCGCCTCCACGTCCCAGGGCTTCCGGCAGCGACTGCTGGAGATGTCGGTCGAGGACCAGGGCCAGGACACCCGGGACATGATGGTCGCCCTGAACGATCTGTGCGGGCAGGCACGGGATGCCGGTGTCGACATTCGGCCGCTGCTGCTGGAGGTGGCCGAACTCTCCGGTGACGTCGACAAGTACGGGATGGGTTCCACGCGGGACATCCTGCTCCGGGCGGCCGGGATGGAGCCCACCGGGCTCTGGTGAGCGTGCGGGTCAGGCTGCGGCGACGACGGATTCGATGCTGCGGTGCCGGGCGGCACCGTGTGCGAAATCGGGTACGCCTGACGTGCCCTCGCGCAGGTCGTCCAGGAACTGCCGGTAGGCGTGGGCGACCGCGTACGCCGGCGCGTCGGCTCGGGCGTCCAGGCGCGGAACGCGCACGTACGATTCCGGCACCGCGAGGGGAGCGAGTCCGGTGGACCTCCCGCGGCCGCCCTCCAGGGTGACCGGGCTGAGCTGAGGATGACCGGTCGGGGCGGTGAGGACGAGGTCGCCCTCGGTGCCGTTGATCTCCCAGCGGAGGTTGGTGCCCCGGGCCGTCCCTCCGCGGTAGTGGAAGGTGGCCACCGCGCCGCCCGGCAGCCGCCCCGCGGCCACCACCTGGTCCGCCGCGGTCATGGGCACGCGTTCTCCGCTCTCGGTGTCCACGGCCGACGTACGCCGTGAGGCCAGTTGGATCTGCAACTCCTCGGGCTCTCCCAGGACGGAGGCGAGTCCGTCGAGGGTGTGGCTGAAGGGAATGGTCAGCAGGGTCGCGCCGTTGGCGGCGTCGAGCACGTAGTGATCGCCGGGGCCGACGGTGGCTCCCCAGGCGCCGCCCGAGCCGACGACCGTGGTGGACAGCACCTCCCCCACGTAGCCCTCGGCCACGAGGTCGCGGGCGTGGACGAGGGCCGGGTGCGACCGTGCCTGGAGTCCGACGGCGGTCGGCACGGCCCGGGCGTGCGCCCGCCGGGCCATGTCCTCGGCCTCCGCGAGACCGTTGCCCAGCGGCCACTCGCACAGCACGCTCTTGCCGGCGTCCAACGCCGTCCGCACCAGTTCCCGGTGGTGCGGCACCTTCACCGCCACGACCACCAGGTCCACCTCGTCGCAGGCGACCAGCTCGGCCGCCGTCCCGAAGGTGCGGGAGACGCCGTGCTTGTGACCGGAGCGCTCCGCCGACTGTGCCGAACTCGTACTCAGGGCCCTCAGTTCGTAACCCGGGACGGCGCGCAGGGCCGGCAGGTGGGATCGCTCGGCCCAGCTCCCGTGCGCCCCGAGTCCGATGACCCCTACTCCGATCGGCTTCTCGGACCGGGCCAGCCCGGCAAGCAGTGACTCGGATGTGTTCATGATGTGCAGCCTGTTCTCTTGTGTGGACCGGAAGTTCGCCGTCGGTGGTCAGTCCGCTGTGCCCGCCGACGTCTTCGGGCCGCGCTCGCTGTCCAGCAGGGCCATGAGGGGTGCGGCGTACCGGGTTCCGGCCACCGCCTCGGCCGGGACGGCTTCGTGGATCGTGCGGAGGTCCGCGTCGGTCAGGGTGACGTCGGCCGCGGCCAGGGCCTCCTCGATGCGCTGCGGTCGGCGGGCGCCGAGGACGGCCACGACGGTGCCGTGCTCCCGGCTCTGGGCGATGACCCAGGCGGTGGCGAGTTGCGCGACGCTGATGCCGTGTGCGTGGGCGAGTGGGCGCAGGCGGTCGGCGAGGGCGAGGTTCGTGGCGAGGTTGTCGGGGTGGAAGCGCGGCAGCCAGTGGGCGCGCGGGTCACCTCCGGCGGGTTGCCGGTAGGAGCCGGTGAGCAGGCCGTGGGCGAGGACTCCGTACGCGGTGACGCCGATCCCCAGCTCGCGGCAGGTGTCCAGGATGCCGTTGGTCTCGGGGGCTCGGCTGAACAGGGAGTATTCGATCTGTACATCGCGGATCGGGTGCACGGCGTGGGCGCGGCGGATGGTCTGCGGCCCGACCTCGGAGAGGCCGATGTGGCGCACGTGTCCCGCCTGGACCAGATCGGCGACGGCGCCGATCGTGTCCTCGATCGGGGTGGCGGGGTCGATTCGTGCGGGGCGGTAGATGTCGACGTGGTCGGTGCCGAGGCGGCGCAGCGAGTAGGCGAGCGCGTTCTTGACGTGAGCGGGGCGGCCTTCGATGCCGACGAAGGCTCCGTCGGGGTCGCGCAGGCCGCCGAACTTGACGCTCAGGAGTGCCTTGTCGCGATCGCTGCCGCGCAGGGCGCGGCGGATGAGTTCCTCGTTGTGGCCCATGCCGTAGAAGTCGGCGGTGTCGAGGAGGGTGACGCCGGCGGCGAGGGCCGTGTGGATGGTCGCGATGGCATCGGCCTCGTCGGCGGGGGCGGTGTGGTCGGACATGCCGGCGCAGCCCAGTGCGAGAGGGGCGACCTGCGGGCCGGCGGTTCCAAGGGGTCGGGTCTGCATGAGTCCTTCCGCGAGGACGAGTGCGGTGGGTACGCACGACAGGCGCCGCCGAAGGCGCGGCCACCTGTTAGCGTTGACATCTCAACACTAGAAAGGCGTGCGTTGATATGTCAACACCGAGTGGGCGTGACGGCGCGCCGGGCGAACCCACGGGCGACGCCGCACCGGAGCCCGTCGACCTCTGGTCGGCCTTCAAACGCGCCCATGAAATCGTCCGCGCCCGCGTGATCACGGACACCGCCGAGGCGGCGGGTCTGTCCGAGCCGGATCTGGCGATCCTCGTCAGCCTCAACAAGGCGGGCGGCGCCCTCCGTCAGAACGAGCTCGCCGCGTCGCTCGGCTGGGACCGCACGCGCATCTCCCACCAGCTCACCCGCATGGGCAAGCGCGGACTCGTCACCCGCGAACGCGGCGACGGCGTCACCGCCGTCCTCACCGACGCAGGGCGCCAGGCCGTCATCGACGTGGGACCCGGCCTGGACGCCGCCGTACGCCGCCACTTCACCGACAAACTCTCCGCGCAGGAGATCGAAACACTGAGCTCCCTGCTCGGCCGGCTCTAGCCGCGAGCACACGCAGCCGGCGATCCGCCTGACACCACACCACCGTGACTTCCGGGGCGGACAAGGCGAGGAAGTGCTGAGCCCTGCGCTCGCGCCAAGGGCACAAACACCCCCACCACCAGGCCACAGTCGAGTCAGGGAAATGACCTCGTGCAGCCCCTCTAGGCGTACCGACTAGTCGGTACTACCCTCTGGCCACGCTCTCGGAGCCGGGTCGCCGCGCACCCTCGTCGAACCGACGTGGGCACCCGGTCTCCGGGCATCCCTGGGAGGAGCCGTATGTCCGCCGCCACGACGCCGTTCGACGCCGACAGACCCGCGCCCGATGGGCCCTCAGCGGACGCCCGCGGCCCGCTGGCCCGGCTGTACCGCCGTGAACTGGCCGACTATCCGTCCACCGGCCGCCGCATGGCGTATCTCGCGATCGTGGTCGTCACGACGGTCGTCCTGTACTACATGCTGTACATCCAGTACGCGGTGGCGACGTCGATCATCACGCACTTCGGCATGACGTACCGCTACTTCATCTGGGTCTCGGTGATCGGCAACGCGATCGGGGCCTTCGCCTCGCTCGTGGCCGGCCTTGCGGACCGCTGGGGCCGGGCGAACCTGGTGGTCTACGGGCTGCTGATCGCCGCGCTGCTGGTCTTCTTCGGGCTGCCGAACGCGGCGAACAAGACCACCTATCTCGTGCTCTTCGCGCTCGTCAGCTTCATCGAGGGCATCGTGCTGGTCGCCACCCCCGCGCTGATCAGGGACTTCTCCCCACAGCTCGGCCGGGCCACCGCGATGGGGTACTGGACGATGGGCCCGGTCATCGGCTCCCTGGTGGTCACCACCGTCACCAGCAACACCCTCGACAGCGCCACCTGGCAGGACGAACTGCGGTACTCGGCGATCGCCGGGTTCGTCGTCTTCGTCGTCGCGATCTTCGCGCTGCGCGAGCTGTCCCCGGCGCTGCGCGACCAGATCATGGTGACACTGCGGGACCGGGCGCTGGTCGAGGCGCGCGCCAAGGGGCTGGACACCGAGGCGCTGCGCCGTGGCGAGTGGCGGCAGATGATGCGCCTGGACGTGCTCGGCTCGGCCTTCGCCATCGCCGTGTTCCTGCTGCTGTACTACGCGGCGGTCGGCAACTTCGTCGTCTACTTCGCGACCGTCTTCGGCTACAGCGAGCAGCGCACCAACGCGCTGGCCAACTGGTACTGGGTGGCGAACGCCATCGCCCTGGTGCTGGTCGGCCTGCTCTCGGACCGGCTGAAGGTGCGCAAGCCGTTCATGATCGTCGGCGCGGTCGGCTCCATCGTGGTGACCGCGGTCTTCGCCACCCGCGCCACCCACCTGACGACCGACTACTACACGTTCGCCTGGCTGTTCGTCGGCATCGGTGTCTTCAGCGGCATCGCCTACGCACCCTGGATGGCGAGCTTCACCGAGACGGTCGAGAAGCACAACCCCGCGGCGACCGCGGCAGGGCTCGCGGTGTGGGGCTGGACGGTACGGATCGTGGTCGCCGTCTCCGCGGCCTTCATCCCGGTACTGGTCACCTCCGTGACCCCGCTCGTGGAGCACGGCGCCGAGGTCAAGGCCGCCTCGGCGCAGGCGGCGCCCGCGCTGGCCGTCGTCAACGCGCACCCGGATCTCTTCGCCGAGCTGAACAAGTACACCCCGGCCACCGTGCCGGCCGAGCTGAACGCCCGCGCCGTGCGGGAGGTCGGCGCGGAGGACCTCGCCGTCGTACAGAAGGCGGCGCCGCAGCTGAAGGTGGTGCAGGAGTACGGCGCCGAGGTGCAGAAGGCGACCGAGGACGGGCCCGGCGAATGGCGAAACTGGTGGTGGATCTGCGTCGGCGGCCAGGTGCTCTTCCTGCCCTTCGTCTTCGTGATGGCGGGTCGCTGGAGCCCGAAGAAGGCGCGGATGGACGCTGAGGCGCATGAGGTCGCGGTCAACCGCGAGCTGGCCGCTCTCGCCGCCGCCGAGGACTGACCGGACGCGCAGCCGGCCGTCCGCGGGCGGGGCGGCCGGCTGCGGGGCACCGGATTACCGGCGCGGCCCTCGTCTTCGGCAGGATGGGCACCATGACCGAGATCCGCACCCCCCGCCTGCTCCTTCGTCGCTGGTACGACGACGACCTCGCGCCGATGGCTGACATCAACGCGGACCCGCGCGTCATGCGCTGGATCGACGACGGCTCGGTGCGCGACCTGGAGGACACGGCCACGGCCATCGAGGAGTGGGAGGAGGAGTGGGACGAGGAAGGTTTCGGGCTCTTCGCCGTCGAACTGCTGGCCTCGGGTGAGCTCGCGGGATTCACCGGCCTGTCCGTGCCCTCTTTCCTGCCGGAGGTGATGCCCGCCGTAGCCGTCGGCTGGCGGTTCGGGTCACAGTTCTGGGGGCAGGGATACGCGTCCGAAGCCGCCCACGCCACGCTGGAGTTCGCTCTCCAGGACCGCGGCCTCGACCGCGTCATCAGTATCAGCCGGGTGGGGGACGACGCCTCCGAGAACGTCATCCGCAAGCTCGGCATGGTTCCCGAGCGAGAGACGGTGCACCCGGTGTACGGCCACCTCCTGCGCGTTCACTCCATCGACCTGACGGAGTTCCAGGCGTGAAGCAGCCGCACCATCGATCATCACACGGCTGCTGAGCGCTGCCTGCACGTCCCCGACCGGACTCCGCCGAGCGGAGGCCGTGCTTTCATGGAACCGCGGCCGGGCCCCTGATCCAGATGCCGCCGTCAAGGAGGCGACGTCGGTGTGCAGAGTGGATCACGAGGCCGCGGCGATGGCCGCGACAGCGGCTCTGGCGGCGGCCCATCCGCACCTGGGACAGGGGGCTGCCGCGCATCCGGCGCTGGAAGGATGCGAGGACGTGGAGTGGGCGTCCATTCCCGGGTGCCCGGTCGATGTCTCGGTCGTCCTGCATGGGCTGGTCGATCCCGACGCGGCCGAGATGGCAGAGCGGGCGTTGGACTGGCTGGTGATGTCAGGACCCATGTCCATCAGTGCCACGATGCCGGCGGTCGTCCCCTATCTGCTGCGCCTGGCTGCCGATCCGTCGGTCCCGCGCCGCGACGAGCTGGTCGGGCTCGTCCTCGTGGCCGCCGCCTTGTCCGCACCGACCAACCCCCACAGCTCCTGGGACCTGGCGGTCAGCGGGCCCGAGGCCGACCATCCTGAACGGGCCCTGTGCCGAGCGGCATTCGCCGCCGACGCCGCGTGGGTACGACGTCTGCTGGCCGACGACGAGCTGCTGGCCGAGCTCGAGCTGGGCGAAGGTGAGCGGACGGCACTGGCCGAGGCGGCCGGTTTGTAGAGGGCCGGGACTCCCCTGGGTTGCCCCGGCCTGCTGGAGAGGTCAGTCGGTGAGCAACATGCCGCGTCGCAGCCCCAGTTCGGCCTCGGCCACGGTGCGCGGCATGTCCTGCGTGGGGGCCCTGCGGTGGTCGGCGCTGGTGTTGATGTACGCGCTGGCGCCGTCGATCGCGACGAGGATGCGGGTGGCGGCTCCCCAGGGATCCGCGCAGACGAAGACCCCGGCCGCCGCCCCGGCGGCGATCAGCTCTTCCAGGCGCCGGCACCACAGCAGCTCCTGCTTCGTCACGTGCTCGCGCAGCACCGGACGGTAGCGAGACAGGTGCCGTGCGTTGAGCCAGAGCTTGCTGACGTCGTCGAAGTCGGCGCTCGACGTGAGGCCGAAGAACCTCCGGAAGGCCGGTAGGGGGCCGTCCGGCTCGGGCGGCAGCAGGCTGTCGAGCTCCTTCATCGTGGCATGGGTGAACGCCTCGGCCACCAGCTCGTCCACGGCGGGGAAGTAGTGGCCGACGAGTCCGGGCTGGACACCGAGCTCGTCGGCGACCCGGCGCAGGGTGACGCACTCCAGGCCTTCGGTGAGCCCGATCCGCGACGCCGTGGCGACGATCTCGCTGCGGCGTTCGGCGGGCGCCTTGCGGACGCGCTTGCCGGGGGCTCTTGACGTCATACGGCGAATGTTATTGAGTGGGCGACCAATAAAGCAATTGGTCGTTCACCCAATAAGAGGGGTCGACCGGAAGCCGACGCTCACCGCGAGGCCGATGTCCGCCCGGGACCGCCGCTCGCTGCGGACCCCGGCCGACGCAGCACCGTCAGGAGACCCACGTGAACAACTCCCCCACCGATGCCGGTGAGCTGGGCCGTCGTCGTGGGCCCCACGAAGATCCGGGCGGTGATCGTCGCCTTTCCCGGCCCCGCACCAGGCTCGCGGCCCCCGCGCCGACCCTCCACACTGAAGAAGTGAAGGCCTCCTGATGTCGTCGCAGCTCTCCCCGGCCGTCGTTCTCGACCCGGACACGGGCCTGGACATCCGTGACGTCGCGGTACGGCCCGCGGGCCCCGGCGAGGTCGAGATCGAGGTCCGTGCGGCCGGTGTCTGCCACTCCGACCTGCACGTGGTCTCCGGCGACTGGCCGGCCGACCGGCCGCTGGTCCTCGGGCACGAGGCGGCGGGCGTGGTCGGCGGCGTCGGCCCCGGTGTCGCCTCCGTGCGGCCCGGTGACCATGTCGTCCTGTCGTGGTTCGCGCCCTGCCGCCGGTGCCGTCGCTGCGCGGCCGGTCAGGCCTGGCTGTGCACCGGCACCAGGGCCGTCGCGAACACCCTGCCCGACGGGAGCACGCCGTTCACCGGCACCGACGGCACGGCGGTCTGGCCGTACCTGGGTCTCGGCGCCTTCACCGGACGGCTGACGGTTCCGGAGAGTGCCGTGGTGCGCGTCCCCGGGGCGCTCCCCTTCGGTGTCGGCGCGTTGCCGGGCTGCTCGGTGACCACGGGCGTCGGTGCGGTGATCAACACCGCCGGGGTCCGGCCCGGCGAGTCCGCGGTCGTGATCGGCACCGGTGGGGTCGGGCTCTGCGTGGTGATGGGCCTGCGGCTGGTCGGCGCCGATCCGATCGTCGCGGTGGACCTCTCCCCCGAACGGCTCGCCGTGGCCCGCCGCTTCGGCGCCACCCACACCCTCGACGGCGGCCGTGACGACGTCGCGGCCTGGTGTCAGGAGCAACTCGGCGGTGTGGACTACGCGTTCGAGGCCATCGGCAGCCCGAAGGTGATCGAGTCGCTGCCCGACATGCTCGCCTCCGGCGGCGCCGCCGTGCTGGTCGGCATGACCGCGACCGGCGCCACCGGCTCCTTCGACCTGTTCGACCTGGCCGACCGGGGCACGCGCATCCTGGGCTGCAACTACGGCTCCAGCGTGGGCGAGATCGACATCCCCAAGCTGGCCCGCCCGTACCTCTCCGGCCGCCTTCCCCTGGACGAACTCGTCGGCCGAACCCGCCCTTTGGGTGAGGCCGCCCAGGCGTTCGACGACCTCAGTTCCAACACCGGGTTGAGGACCGTCCTCCAACCCTGACCAGCTTCCTCCTCCCCCTCATCCCCCTGCTCCTTGGAGGCACCATGTACGCCGTCACCGACCCGGCCACCGGCGAGATCGTCGAGACCTACCCGACCGCCAGCGACGCCGAGATCGCCGCGGCCCTCGACGCCGCGCACGCCGCCGGCGCCTGGGGCCGGTCCAGCTCCGTGGCCGAGCGCGCCGCGCTGCTGCGCCGTCTGGGCGACCTGCACGCCGAGCACAGTGCCGAACTCGCCGCGAGCATCGTGCGGGAGATGGGCAAGCCGCTCGCCGAGGCGGAGGGCGAGGTCGGCTTCTGCGCCGACATCTACCACTACTACGCAGACCACGCCGAGGAGTTCCTCGCCGACGAGGTTCTCGACGTCACCTCCGGCCCCGGCACCGCCGTCGTGCGGCGCGGTCCCGTCGGCGTCCTGCTCGGCATCATGCCGTGGAACTTCCCGGCCTACCAGGTCGCCCGGTTCGCGGCCCCCAACCTGGCCGTGGGCAACACCATCGTCCTCAAGCACGCCCCGCAGTGTCCCGCCACGGCGGCGCTGCTGGAGCGGCTGTTCGCCGAGGCCGGCTTCCCGGCGGGCGCGTACGTCAACGTGTACGCCACCAACGAGCAGATCGCCGACGTGATCGCCGACCCCCGCGTGCACGGCGTCTCGCTGACCGGCTCCGAGCGGGCCGGGGCCGCCGTCGCCGAGATCGCCGGTCGGCACCTGAAGAAGGTCGTCCTGGAGCTCGGCGGCTCGGACCCGTTCGTGGTGCTGTCCACCGACGACCTGGACACCGTCGTCGAGGCCGCGGTCGCCGCCCGCCTCGACAACACCGGCCAGGCCTGCAACGCCGCCAAGAGGTTCGTGGTAGTGGCGGACCTGTACGACGCGTTCGTGGAGAAGTTCACGGCCCGGCTCCTCGACTCCGCCACCGGGGCCCCGCTCTCCTCGGCGGCCGCCGCCGAGACCCTCGCCCGGCAGGTCGGCCAGGCGGTGGCCGAAGGCGCCACCCTCCACGGCTCCGTCGAGCGGCAGGGCGCCTACTTCCCGGCCGGCGTCCTCACCGGCCTGACCACCGAGCACACGGCGGCCCGCCAGGAACTGTTCGGACCGGTCGCCATGGTCTTCCCCGCCGCCGACGAGAACGACGCCGTACGGATCGCCAACGACACCCCCTACGGCCTCGGCTCCTACGTCTTCACCACCGACCCGGACCAGGCCACGCGGGTCGCCGACCGCATCGAGGCCGGCATGGTCTTCGTCAACGGCGTCGGCGCGGAGGGCGCCGAGCTGCCCTTCGGCGGGGTGAAGCGCTCCGGCTTCGGCCGGGAACTCGGCCGTCTCGGCATCGAGGAGTTCACCAACAAGAAGCTGATCCGCACGGTGGCCTGAGCGGTGGGGCGGATCGGCGGGCGGGCTCCGGGGGTGCCGGACGGCACCTCGCGCGGGGCCCGCGCCGCACGAGCCAGGGGCCGCCGAGGTAGCTGAACGTTCTCCGGCGCACGCTCGCGGTGGCCAACTGCGCCTCCCGATCGTTCGACGACAGCGACGCCCGGATCGTCCGCTCCGGGATCGAAGACCGCGTCCTCGACCAGGACACCGTTTCCCAAAGGCACTCTCAGCAGTTCCTCACGCCGGATCAGTGCGGTCGTCGTTGCACGGAATCGGCGACCACCCCTGTCACGAACTTGCTGACGACTGCCGTGGCCGGCGGGCCGGGGTCGCGGTCGGCGAACAGGAGATGGCCGCCGCCGACCAGGGAGAGGGTGAGTGAGTCGATGTCGGCGTCGGCCGCGATGCGGCCCCGGTCACGTTCGTCGGTCAGGTAACCGGAGATCGCGGTCGTGGCCTGGGCGAGGATCGCGATACCGCCCCCGGGCCTGGCCTGCCGGAGCCGTGCGCGCAGCTCGTCCCGGAAGGTGATGAGCGGGATGATCGCGATCGGAACCGGTCCGAACAGGGTGGTCAGCGCGGTGGTGAGGTTCTCGGCCACCGTCCCGGTACCCGCGGACGCCCGCAGCGCACTCGCCTGCGTCTCGAGCTGAGCGGCCCGGTCGAGCACCAGCTCGGCGAGGAAGGCGTCGAAGTCGGTGAAGTGCCGGTGCAGGACGCCTTTGGCACAGCCCGCCTCCTCGGTGACGGCCCGGCTGGTCAGCCCGTTCGGCCCGTCCCGCAGAAGCACGCGTTCCGCGGCGTCGAACAGTTGCTGTCGTGCGTCGCGAAGGTGCACCCCAGTCGGCATTCACAGATCCTCTCGTATGTCGTCCCGACGGCGACCGTTGCCCAGTGGGCACCTGCCCACTAAGGTGGGCGCATGCCCATTTTACCGCGAGAGCAACCGGAGCCCTCCCCGACCGAGCCGCATGAAGCCCGGCGGATGGCCGAGTCCTTCGGCGTGGACGCGCACCGCTACGACCAGGCCCGGCCCGGCTACCCGGATGCGCTGGTGGCGCGGATCGTCGCCGGAAACCCCGGCCCTGACGTGCTCGACGTCGGCTGCGGCACCGGTATCGCGGCCCGCCAGTTCCAGGCCGCCGGCTGCACGGTCCTCGGCATCGAGCCCGATGCGCGGATGGCCGACTTCGCGCGAGCCCGTGGCCTGCGCGTGGAGGCGGCGACCTTCGAAGCCTGGCAGTCGGCCGGCCGGACGTTCGACGCGGTCATCGCCGCCCAGTCGTGGCACTGGGTGGATCCGGACGTCGGCGCCCTGAAGGCGGCACGTGTGCTGCGTCCAGGGGGACGGCTGGCGGTCTTCGGGCACGTCTACGAGCCGCCCCCCGAGGTGGCCGAACCGTTCGCCGCCGCCTACCGGCGGGCAGCGCCCGACTCCCCGCTCAACGGCCAACCTGCCCGACGTCCGCTCGATCTGTACGAGGCGGCGTACGCGAAATTCGCCGACAGGATCCGCGAGACGCAACAGTTCGACGATCCCGAACAGTGGCGCTTCGACTGGGCGCGGTCCTACACGCGCGATCAGTGGCTGGAGTTGCTGCCCACCACCGGCGGCCTCACCCAGCTCCGTCCCGATCAACTGGCCGAGATTCTGGACGCGGTCGGCGAGGCCATCGACTCCCTGGGCGGCCGGTTCACGATGAACTACACCACCCTGGCCGCGACCGCCGTGCGCGCCGCCACCTCCTGAGACCATCGGCGGAAGCGGACCGTGGCACGGGGACAGGGGCACCGGCGGGGTTCGCTGCGATCACGAGCCGGGAGGGGTGTGTCTGCCCGCACAGCGTCACGGTCAGCCGTGGTCCGTGCGGACCGCGAGTTCCGTCTCCACCAGCCGGTTCAGGTGCCGGCGGGCGTCGTCGGTGCTGAGCGGGGGTGACTGGCGCAGCCGCTGGAGGGCGAGGCCGTCGGCGAGGGCGGCGAAGCGGACGGTGAAGCCGTCGAGGTCGTCCCCGGTGAACTCGCCGTCCGTGACGCCCCGTTCGGCCAGGGCGCGGATCTGCCGGTGCCAGGCCGTGTAGCGGTCGGCCTGGCCGCGGGCGAAGGCCTCGTCGGTGGCCGGTTCGCCCGCGTGCCAGTAGTCGAACCACATCCGCCAGTGCCGGTCGGTGTCCTCGGTGAAGAGGGCGTCGACGAGCAGCCGCAGCGCCTCGGCGCCGCTGCCCGCCTGTTCGGCGGCCTCGCTGAGCTCCGCGTAGTAGCGCTCGATGTGCAGCACCATCGCCTCGGAGAGGATCTCCTGGACGCTGCCGAAGTGATAGGTGACGGTACCGACGGATACTCCGGCGGCGGCGGCCACGTCCCGGACGCCCACCGAGGCGTAGCCGCGCTCCGCGATCAGCGGGATGGCCGCCTCGACGATCAGCCGCCGGCGCACCTCGGTGGGCTGGCGGGTGCGGTCGGCGGCGGCGACGGCCCGGCGCGGGGGCTTCGCGGTGCGCTGCGGCTTGGCGGCGGTCATCCCGACGTCCTCGCGCTCGTGTGGTGCCAGGACCGCTTGACCACTGTCTCTCCGTTCGCCCGTGCCTCGATACGGCTGTCCATGACGAAGTCCGCCGCCGAGGCGCGCAGCTCCGTACGCGCCATGATCTCAGCGTCGTACGCGTCGCCGCGCCGCAACCGGATGCGCCACTCCGAGACGGCGCTCGCGGACAGCGGGTCGTCGCCGCGGACACGGTACGTCTCCCGGGCGCTCTCCTCGTAGCGGAGCCCGTCCGGGTAGGTCCGTGATCCCCCGTAGTTGGGGTCGACCTCCAGGGTCCACTCCCCCGCCGCCACGTCGTGCGTGACCAGCCGTTCGGGGCGGGGCTCGGCGGGCCGGTCGTAGGTCACCGGAAGCGGTGGCGCCTGCTCCGGCTCCTCGAAGGCGATCGGCGGTTCCTCTCCGGCCGCCCGCACGGGCAGGAGTACGGCGCTGTCGGCGGGTACGACCCGCAGTTCGCCGCGCTCGCCGTGCGGCCACACCCACGGCCAGTAGGCGTCGGAGACGGCGACCCGGATGCGGTGGCCGGGCGGGAAGGCGTAGCCGATGCCGGTGAGTTCGATCTCGACGTCCTCGTACGTGCCCGGGGTCCACTCCACCGTCCGGTCCCGGCCGTGCCGGCTGAGGAGGTTGAGCACCCCTCGGGTGACCAGCGTCGAGGAGCCGTCGGGAGCGACGTCGCACAGCCGGACGATCACGTTGGCGCGCGGGGTGGCACTGTCCAGGCGCAGCCGGACGCGGGGCCTGCCGAGGATCTCGACGCGTTCGGCGAGGGGTTCGGAGTCGAAGCAGACCGAACGGCCGTCCTCCTCGCGCTGGTCGGGCGGCAGGTCGCTCGCGTTGCCGAAGGGGAAGAAGCGGCCGGCGTCGAGACCGGTGTGGAGCGGGGAGCGGACCAGGACTGGGGCGTGAGCGCCGGATGCAAGGGTGCGCTCGCTCCAGGTCACCTTCGGGGAGGGCCAGTTGTCGTCCCCGACCCAGCGGCCGGGCATCACGTCGTACGACGTGGCGGGTGGGACCGGGCCGTTGATCCAGGCGCGCAGCAGCGGTTCGCGCATCACCCCGGTGTCGGTGCCCTTGAGGTGCTGGTCCCACCAGCGCAGGGTCTCCTGGAGGAAGCCGATGGCCGGGCCGGGCGGCAGCCCCCGGTCGGGGTACTGGTGGGACCAGGGGCCGATGAGGCCGCGGACCCGGTCGGCCGGGAGGTGTTCGACGAGGCGGAGGACGGTGTCGCGGTACGGGTCGTGCCAGCCGCCGACCGCGAGGACGGCGGCGTCGATGGCGCCGTAGTCCTCGCAGACGCTGCCGTGCATCCAGTAGGCGTCGCGCTCCTGGTGGTCGAGCCAGGTGTGGAGGAAGGGGTCGAGGGCGTCGAGGCGTTCGCGCCACATGGGCAGCCAGCGGTCGGCGCCGACGCTCGCCGGGTCCGGCGGGCGGGAGGCGAAGGCCAGCATGGTGCCGGCCCAGGCGAGCATGTCGATGCCGAGGACGGCGCCGCCGGTGTAGTGGACGTCGTTGTCGTAGCGGTCGTCGGTGGAGCAGACGGTGACGACGGCCTTGAGCGGTTCGGGGGCGAGGGCGGCTATCTGGAGGGAGTTGAAGCCGCCCCAGGAGATGCCGAACATGCCGACCTTGCCGGTGCACCAGGGCTGGGCGGCGAGCCAGTTGACGACGTCGACGCCGTCGGCGAGTTCCTGGGCGTCGTACTCGTCGCCCGGGGTGCCCTCGCTGTCGCCGTGGCCGCGGATGTCGACGCGGACGGAGGCGTAGCCGTGTCCGGCGTACCAGGGGTGGCGCTGGGCGTCGCGGGGCGCGGTCCAGTCGCTCTTGCGGTACGGGAGGTATTCGAGCAGCGCGGGTACGGGGTGGGCCTCGGCGTCCACGGGCCGCCAGATCCGTGCGTGCAGCCGGGTGGCGCCGTCCCCGGTGGGGATCCAGACGTCCTCGCGGACGACCTGGCGCTCGAACTGTTCGCGGTACTTCACGAAACTCCTTCGGCCACGGGGGTGTTGAGGGGCGTCCAGCGGCGGACGCGGTGACCGTCGCCGAGGTCGGTCCAGCCGGCGTCCGCGTCGGCCGCGTCCGTCCAGTCGAGGGCGTCGTCGGCGCGGGGCGGTGCGTCGGGGTCGGGTTCGAGGGCGGCGGCCATCAGCCGGCGGGTGTAGGGGTGGCCGGGCGCGCCGAAGACGGCCTCGGTGGGCCCTTCCTCGACCACGACCCCGTGCCGCAGGACGACGACGCGGTCGGCGATGCCGCGCACCACGGCGAGGTCGTGGCTGATGAACAGGCAGGCCAGGTCGCGTTCCCGGCGCAGGTCGTCCAGGAGGCGGAGCACCTCGGCCTGGACGGAGACGTCCAGGGCGGTGGTGATCTCGTCGGCGATCAGTACGTCCGGTTCTCCGGCCAGCGCCCGTGCGATGCCGATGCGTTGGCGCTGTCCGCCGGAGAGCTGGGCGGGCAGCCGGTCGGCGAGGGCCGGGTCGAGGCGTACGTCGGCGATGAGCCGGCGGGCCTGTTCGGCGGCCTCGGTGCGGCCGGTCGCGGTGCCGAAGAAGCGCAGCGGGCGGCGGACCGCGTCACCCACGGAGCGGCGGGGGTTGAGGGAGGTGTCGGCGTTCTGGAAGACCAGCTGGACCCGGCGGCGCAGCGAGAGCGGGCGCTTCGGCGCCGGGCGGGCCAGGTCGCCGGCCTCGTGGGTCATGGTGCCGCCGGAGGGGGTGCGCAGTCCCGCCAGTGTCCAGGCCAGCGTGGACTTCCCGCTGCCCGACTCGCCGACGAGGGCGAGGACTTCGCCCCGGCGGACGTCGAAGGACACGCCGTGCACGGCGCGGGTGCTGCCGTAGTCGATCGTCACGTCGTGCGCGGCGACGGCGACCGGCGCGCCGTCGGCGACGGCGGCCTTGGCGCGGACCGTCCGCTCCCCCGCCTCGTCCACGACCGCGAGCCCGGCGTCGTCCAGGCGCGGCACACTCGCCAACAGCCGCTTGGTGTACGGGTCCTGGGGCGCGGTGAACAGCCGGCGGGTGGCCGCCGACTCCACCACCCGGCCCGAGTTCAGGACGCACACCTCGTCGGCCATGTGCGCGACGACGCCGAGGTCGTGGCTCACCAGGACGGCAGCCAGGCCGAGTTCGTCGCGCAGGGCGGCGATCAGGTCGAGGACGCTGCGCTGGGTGATGACGTCCAGGCCGGTGGTGGGTTCGTCGAGGACGAGGACCTTGGGGCGGGCGGCGATGGCCATGGCGATGGCGACGCGCTGCTGCTGCCCGCCGGAGAGTTCGTGCGGGTAGCGGCGGGCGAGTTCGGCCGGGCGGGGCAGGCGGACCTGTTCGAGCAGGTCGACGACCGGCACCTCGCCGCCCGCCTCCTCGATCTGCCGGCCGATGCGCATGGTCGGGGTCAGCGCCTGTCCGGCGTTCTGGCCGACCATGGCGACGGTCCCGCCGCGCAGCAGCCGCAACTCCCGTGCGGGCAGCGCGAACACGTCCCGCCCGTCCACATGGACGCTGCCGCCGGTGACACGGGAGCCGTGCCGCAGATGGCCCAGCAGGGTGGCGGCGACGGTGGACTTGCCGCTGCCGGACTCGCCGACGAGGGCGAGGGTACGGCCCGGCTCCACCTCCAGGGACACCTCGTGCACGACCGGCACCTCACGGCCACCGGAACGGTAGGCGACGGAGAGGGAGTCGACGGATACGACAGAGGTCATCAGGAACCCTCCCTGATCCGGTCCACGCCCCACGCCTTGGAGAGGCCGTCGGCCGCGAGGTTGAGCCCGACCACGAGGGTGGCCAGAGCGATGATCGGCGCGAGGCTCGCCATCGGGACGACGGTGATGGCGGTGCGGTTCTCGGCGACCATCAACCCCCAGTCCGGGGTGGGCGGGTCGGCGCCGAAGCCGAGGAAGGACAGCGAGGAGATCAGCAGCACCACCCAGGAGGCGCGCATCGCGAACTCCACGCAGACCACATCGGTGATGTTCGGCAGCACCTCCCGGCGCAGGATCGCCCAGGTGCTCTCGCCCCGGGCCCGGGCGGCGGTGACGTAATCCATGGGGACCACGGCCAGCGCGGCGCCGCGGACCACGCGGACGACCTGCGGGACGTAGACGACGGCGATGGCCAGGACGATCACCGCGGGCCCGGTGCCGAGGGCCGTGACGATGACGAGCAGGGCGAGGATCGACGGCACGGACAGGATCGCGTCGAGGACCCGGCCGAGCAAGTCGTCGAACCAGCCGCCGCGCAGGGCGGCCGCGCAGCCGACGACCGTGCCGAGGGCGACGGTGATCAGGGTCGCGGCGACGGAGACGCCGAGCCCGTACCGGCCGCCGTAGAGCACCCGGGCGAGGACGTCGCGGCCGTACTGGTCGGTGCCGGCCCAGTGCTCCCAGCTCGGGCCGAGCAGGGCGTGCGAGGCATCGTTGGCGATCGGGTCGTAGGAGGTGAGCAGCGGGGCGAGCAGCGCCACGAGGATGTGCGCGGCGACGACGGCGAGGCCGACGAGGGCGGTGCGGGACGAGCGCAGGCCGCGCCACGCGCGGACGGCCGCGTGCGGGGCCGCCGGGGCGGCACCGGCGGTGGCCGGGGTGGTGTCGAGTGCGGTCACCGGATCCTCCCTCGGGTACGGAGCCTGGGGTTGAGGGCCATGGCGCCGAGGTCGGCGGCGAGGTTGCAGACGACGTAGATCACGGCGCTGACGAGGGCGATGGCCTGGATGACGGGCAGGTCGCGGTTCTGCACGGAGGAGAGCATCAGCTTGCCGATGCCGGGGTAGTTGAAGACGTTCTCGACGACCGCGACCCCGCCCGCGAGCCAGGCGACGTTGAGGGCGATCACGTGCAGGGTGGGCAGCAGGGCGCTGGGCAGCGCGTGCCGGGTGACGATCCGCCAGGTGGACAGGCCCTTGAGGCGGGCGGTGGTGACGTACTCGCCGGCCATCACGTCGATGACGGAGGTGCGGGCCATCCGCACGATGTAGGCGGCCATCACCACGGCGAGCGCGAGCGCGGGCAGCCATACGGCGGGCAGGAGCTGTCCGGTGCTCGCCTCGGGGCCGTAGAGGACGACCGCCGGGAACCAGGGCAGCGCGACCGAGAAGACCAGCACCAGGACGGTGGCGACCACGAACTCGGGGACGCTCATGCCGACCAGGCTGACGGTGGAGATGACGTGGTCGGGCCAGCGGTCCCGGTACAGGCCGGCGAGGACGCCCAGGACGATCGACCCGGTCACCGCGAACAGGACGGTGACGACGGCGATGAGCGCCGAGTTGCCGAGGTACAGGGCGACTTGGCCGCCGACGCCCTTGCCGGAGACGAGGGAGGTGCCGAAGTCGCCGTGCAGGGCGCCCTTGATCCAGTCGACGTAGCGTTCCCATGCGGGCCGGTCGAGACCGAGCTGTGCGCGCAGGGCGGCCACGGCGTCGGGGGTGGCGTCCTTGCCGAGGATCTGGGTGGCCACGTCACCGGGGAGGGCCTGGACGGCAAGGAAGACGAGGACGGAGGAGAGGAAGAGTGTGCCGACGGCAGAGGCCAGCCGACGCAGGGTGAACGACAGCATGCTCAGGCCCCCTTCACGCCGATGTTGAGGTAGTCGAACTCGAAGCCGTGCTCGGCGTAGCCGCGGACCTTGCGGGAGATGCCGACGAGCCGGTCGGCGAACATCGGGGTCATCGCGCCGCCCCGTTCGATCACCAACGTCTGTGCCTCGCCGTACAGTTCACGGCGTTCCGTGTCGTCGGTCTCGGCGCGGGCCCGGTCGAGGACGGCGTCGAACTCCTTGTCGGACCAGGCGGTCTCGTTGTAGGAGGAGCCGCTGCGGAAGATCTGGGTGAACAGCTGGTCGACGGGCCGGCCGGTGAACCAGTAGGTGGCCATCAGCGGCTTCTTCATCCAGATCTGCGTGTAGTACGAGTCCGCGGCGGCCGTCTTCACCTTGATCCGGATACCGGCCCGCTTGGCGGAGTCCTGGTAGGCGAGGGCCATCGGTGTGAACAGCGGGTCGTACGACGAGGTGTAGAGGTCGATGCTCAGCCCCTCGTGCCCGGCCTGCTTGAGGAGGTGGCGCGCCTTCTCGGGGTCGTGCGCGGGGTGGGCGGAGATGTGGGCGGGGTCGCTCGGCGGTACGGGGTTGTCCCAGCCGGCGGTGCCCGCGCCCTGGAGCGCCACCTTCACGACGTGCTCGGGGTCGTAGGCGAGCTTCATCGCCTGCCGGACGCGCACGTCGGTGAAGGGCTTCTCCGTGGTGAGCATCGGCAGCACGTACCACTGCGCGTCCTTCACCCGGGCGACGGTGGCCCGGTCCGAGGCGGCGACCACCCGGGCGGTGGCGAAGTCGAGGTTGGTCTGGGAGAGCAGGTCCACCTGTCCGGCGAGCAGGGCGCCCGAGCGGGCGGACATGTCGGCGACCGAGTAGAAGGCGATGGCGTCCAGGACCGGGCGGCCGGCCCAGTGGTCCTTGTACGCGGTGACCCGGCCAGGGCCCGCCGGGGCGAAGGACTCCAGCTCGAAGGGGCCGGTGCCGATGCCGGTGCGGCCGATGCCCTTGGCGCTGCCGTCGGGGATGACGTAGCAGTTGTAGTGCGTGAGGAGGCTGGGGAACTCGGCGTTCGGGGTCTTCAGGGGGACGACGAGGGTGTGGGCGTCCGGGGTGCGCAGCGTGCTCGGGTCGACGAGTGGGGCGAGGACGGCGGCCTGGGGCGAGGCGGTGGCCTTGTCGAGGATGTGCCGCAGTGTGTAGGCGGCGTCGGCGGCGGTGAAGGCGCGTCCGTCGTGGAAGGTGACGCCCTGGCGCAGCCGGAAGGTCCAGGTGCGGGCCTTGGCGTCGGACTCCCAGGACTCGGCGAGGTCGGGGGCGAGTTCGCCGTCCGTGCCGACCCGGACCAGCCGGTTGTAGAGGGCGCCGAGGTACTCGTACGCCGACAGGGAGCTCGCCGGATCGAGGGTCTCGGCGTCGGAGGCCGGCGGCCGGGCGATGCGCAGGGTGCCGCCGGGGTCGGGGGTGCCTTTCAGGGCGGCAGGCGTCAGGTCGGGGGCGGCGGCTGCCCCCGTACAGCCGGTGAGCAGCCAGGACGCGCCGAGCGAGGCCGTCGCGGCCGCGCCCGCGGCGAGCACCGAGCGACGCCCCGGGAGGTGGATGTCGGGCATGGACCGACCGTCTCTCTCGCTATTCGTTCAGCGGAACGATTGAGTGGAGTTCGTGAACGATAACCAGGAGACGACTTCCAGCCAACCCTTCGGACGCGGAAATTAACCTGCGGAAACGCATCGGTAACGGCACAGGAGGCGCAGGGGCGCCTCCACCTAGGCGTGCCGGCGACACGGATGCCCTCCAGGCCGGCCGTGGCGGTCAGCAGCCGGGGCAGCAGCGCCGCCTCCAGGTCGTCGGACATGCCGAGGGTGAAGGTGCGCCGGGCGGTGGCCGGGTCGAAGCGGTCGCGGCCGGTGACGGCCTGCCCGGTTCGACTTCGACCCCGCGGGCCGCTACTCCGGGCCCGACGTCTTCACCCTGCACGTCGACGAGTCCGCCCGCGCCACCGTCCACACCGTCTGACCGGCGGGCCGGTGGCCGGCCATGACGCCCAGTCACCGAAGGGCGTCCCAGAAGGCGCAGTGGTGGCGCAGCCGCGTGGTGCGGGTGGGGACGACATGGTCCGGTGCCAGGGACAGCACCGTCTGCCGCGCCCAGTACGGCGAGGACGGGCCGTTCGGGTCGGCGGTGCGGGCGAAGCGGGTCCAGTAGTCGATCATCGCGTTGGCCAGGCGGTGCTGGGCCGGGGTCAGGTCGCGTGGGCGGCCGCCCAGGTCGAACAGGTACGGCAGTTCGCTCGCGTGGGGTGCCCCGAGCGGGAACGGCGGTGTCCCCGGGGTGAGCGGCGGGGCGTGCTCGTCGGCGAACTCGTAGCGCCAGACGGGCACCTGGGCGGCGAGCAGGCGGCCGGTGCGTGCCGTCGGGCAGGCGAAGTTCGCGTCGCCGATGACCGCGCCGAAGACCGGTCCGCCGTCGGCGCGGTGCACTGGGTACTCATGGACGATCGCCTTCGCCTGTCCCGGGGAAGGGAAGAAGGCGCCGACGGCGTCGGGCCAGGTCTCGGAGGTGACCGGGTGGCCGGACTGGATGATTCCGGCGGCCCAGCCGTTGCCCTCGTCGTGGTTGCCGCCGATGAGCACGGGGACGTGTCGGAAGCGGCCGGTGGCGATCGCCGTCGCGGGGTCGCGGGGCAGCAACGGTGTGGAGTGGGCGGGCTGTTGGTCGGTGCCCTGGGCGGCGAGCAGGCGGGGGACGGACACCCGGCGCAGACAGGCCATGGTGTCCCGGACCGAGCCGCAGCCGACCTCGGCGGCCAGGTCCGCGCCGGTGGCGCGGGCGGTGGACAGGGGGACGGAGGAGGGGGCGAACGGGCGGTCGGGGCGGCCGGTGCACGGGCCGCTCTGGATGATCGCCCGGTCGAAGAGTCCCGCGGCGGCGGGTGAGGCGAGCTGGGCGCAGACGCTGTAGCCGCCCGCCGACTCGCCGGCCGGCGTCACGTTGTGCGCGTCGCCGCCGAAGGCGCCGATCTCGGCGCGGACCCAGCGCAGCGCCGCCTGCTGGTCGGCCAGGCCGAAGGTGCCGGAGCCCGGCAGGCCGCTGTGCGCGAGAAAGCCGAGGGCGCCCAGGCGGTAGTCGACGGTGACGACCACGACACCGCCGCGGGTGGCCATGCGGTGGGCGTCGTACGAGGCGGCCGCTCCGGTGGTGAGTCCGCCGCCGTGCAGCCACACGATCACCGGGCGGGGCTGTGCCGGGGTCGCTCCGTCGGGTGTCGTGACGTTCAGGTGGAGACAGTCCTCGTCGGTGCTGCCGCCGGGCACCTCGCCGGCCGGCTGCGGGCACGGGCTCGCGGGCCGGGTCGCGTCCCGCACCCCGGGCCAGGGGGCCGCGGGGCGGGGCGGGGCCCAGCGCAGCCCGCCGACCGGGGGCGCGGCGTAGGGGATGCCGTCGAAGGTGCGGTAGCCGTGGTGGGCGGTGCCGCGCACCAGCCCTTCGCGGACACCTACCGTCGTGGCGGCAGCCGCGGCCTGTGCCGTCGGCGGCGCCGCGGACCAGGCCATCGTCATGAGCACGGCGGTCAGGGCGCAGCCGACGCCGGTCGCGGCGCGGCCCCAGGTGGTCAGGGCACGGTGCATGCTGGTCGTTCCCCCTCCGGTCAGCTGCCGCCCATGCCGCCCTGAGCGGCGATCATGGTCGTCGGCAGCGCGCGTACGGCTTTCTCCAGGCCGGGCGCGAGCGCGGCCAGACGTCCCGTGCAGGCGTCGATACGGGCCCGGTAGGCCTTCTGGTCCGGTCGGGACACGACCGAGCGGACACGGCCCGCCGCGGCCAGCGCGAGCAGTGCGGCGTCGGTGGCGGGAACCTCCCCGACGGGCCCGTCCCCGCGCAGGGCCACGGAGACCCGGGCGCGCAGGGCGGCGACGACCGCGGGGTCCGTCAGGGTCAGCCGTCGGGTGCCGAAACGGGTGCGGGGTGTCCGCACCGTGAGGACTCCCGCCGCGGCGAGCCGGTCCTCCACCTCCGTCCGGGTCCGCCGGCGGTGACGGCGCATGAGCCCCTTCCAGCCGTGCCCGGCGGCGGCGTCGCGCAGCACGCCGTCCAGGACGGGGTCACCGGTCGGTTCCGTGCCGGAGACGGTGACCGTGCCGCCGTCCTCGCCGAGCCGGCCGCGCGACGCGAGGTCGACCAGGGCGGCGGCGCGGAGGAGCAGTTCGGTCCGGGAACGGTCGTAGGGGCCACCGGCCACGTCGTCGTGGGCGAGCAGATACATGAGGCAGGCCAGGTCGTCGATCACCCTTCGACGCTATGGCCGGCCGCCCGGCCGCGGATCGGCCGCGGGAACGGACCGGGACTGGGAACGTGGGAGGACCGCCGTCCGGTCTCCTCCCTGAGGAGGAGACGGTGTGGTCAGGGGCGGCGCGGGTGCACGAGACCGTGGTCGTAGGCGGCGACGACGGCCTGGACGCGGTCGCGCAGCCCCAGTTTGCGCAGCACGGCCGTGACATGGTTCTTGACGGTGGCCTCCGACAGGCGCAGCCGCTCGGCGATCTCCGCGTTCGACAGCGCCTGGCCGATCAGGGTGAGCACCTCGCGTTCGCGGCCGGAGAGGTCCCGCAGGGACGGTGGCGGCGCCGGGTCGGGCGTGGTGCGAAGGAAGCGGTCGAGGACGCGGCTCAGCACGGCCGGTGCCAGCAGCGCGTCGCCGCGCGCGGTGAGACGGATCGCCTCGACGAGTTCGCCGGGGCGGATGTCCTTGAGCAGGAAGCCGCTCGCCCCGGCCCGCAGGGCGGCGACCACGTGCGCGTCCACGTCCCAGGTGGTCAGCACGAGCACCCGGGACCGGCTGCCGCTCCCCGCGATCTGCCGGGTCGCCCCGATGCCGTCCACGACGGGCATGCGTACGTCCATCAGCACCACGTCGGGGTCCAGTTCCCTGGTCAGCCGTACCGCCTCCTGGCCGTCGGCGGCCTCGCCGACCACCTCCAGGTCGTCCCGGGCGTCGATGATCATGCGGAATCCGGTGCGGACCAGGGCCTGGTCGTCCGCCACCACCACGCGCAGCGTCATGACGCGGGCTCCACGGGCAGCCGCGCCGCCACCTCGAACCCGCCTCCGGGCAGCGGGCCGGCGCGCAGGCCGCCGCCGACGAGCCGTGCGCGCTCCCGCATCCCCACCAGGCCGCGGCCCGCTCCCGGCGAGGCCGGGCCGCTCTGCCGGGTCCGCCCGTTGTCGACCACCGTGACCTCCACGCACTCCCCTTCCACCGTCACACGCACCCGCACCTCGTCGGCGCCGTCGGCGTGGCGCAGCGTGTTGGTGAGGGCCTCCTGGACGATCCGGTACGCCGCGAGGTCCACCGCGGCGGGCAGCCCCTCGGCGGCACCGTCGCGGTACACGTGCACGGTCATCCCGGTCGCGCGCACGCGGTCGGCCAGCTCGTCGAGCCGCGCGAGCGAGGGCCCCGGCTGCCGGTCGCTGTCGCTGTCACCCCCACCGGATACGGCCTCCGTCTCGGGCCGGAACGCCCGCAGCAGCAGGCGCAGTTCGCCGAGAGCCGAGCGGGCGCCCGTCTCGATGGCGCGCAGTGCCTGGCGGGCCTGTTCGGGCCGTTCGGCGAACACGTCGTCGGCGGCGGCCGCCTGGACGACCATCACCGAGAGGGTGTGTGCGACGACGTCATGGACCTCGCGGGCGATCCGCGCCCGCTCCTCCACCACCGCCCGGCGCGTCTCCGCCCTGCGCCGTGCCTGCTGCGCCCCGCGCCACTGCCCGGCGGTCCACGCCAGGAGCACCGTCAGCAGATAGACCGCGAGCCCGGCGGGTCCGCCCGCGTGGAACGGCAGTGGCGCGGGCAGGCACATCGCCGCGAGCGCCCCCGCCGAGACCCGCCGTGGCCTGGTGGCGGACAGCACACACAGGGTGACCTGCGCCGCCAGCAGCGCCCCGGTCAGGCTCACCGCGGGCAGCAGCGCCCACACCACGAGCCCCGTCACCGCGTTCGCGGCCAGTACGAGGACGGGGGCGCGTGTCTGCCACCGCAGGGCGCAGGCCTGCGCGAGGACCAGGGCGAGGGCCACGGGAAGTCGGCGGCCGTGGTCGGTGCCCGCGACGAGCACCGAGGTGCCGAGGACGGCGAGGACCAGACCGGCCGACCCCCACCACAGCGCCCGGGCCGACCGGGCCGACAGCTCACCCCGCGCTTCCCCGGCACGCGCGTCGTCAGGCAGTCTGTTCCAGCGGTCCACGCCCCGACCCTACCCAGCGGCGACGGCCGGGCCGCTCAGCGAACCACCGCCGCGGTGCGCCGGGGGTCCCTCAGGCCACCAGGCCCGCGATGTGGGTGGTGACCGTGTCGAGGATGTCGTTCCAGGCGGACTCGTCACCCAGGACGAGGTAGTTGAGGGTGAGGCCGTCGGTCACGGCGGCGAGATAGCGGGCCAGTACGGAGACGGGGACGCGGAGTTCGAGGTCCCGGCTGCTGCGCAGTTGCTCGATCAGCTCGGTGTAGGCGATGCCGTACAGCTCGTACTGCCGTCGGGCCAGGTGCTCGCATCCCGGCTCGCGCAGGGCGTACTGGGTCAGTTCGTAGGTGAGCATGTGCTCTTCGGGGCGGTCGCGGACATGCTCCCAGTACGCCTCGAAGCCGGCCCGGACGGTCTCCTCCAGCGTGGCCCTCGGCCGCAGTGCCTCGCGCACGACGGTCACCGAGTGGTCGGTGAGGGTGGTGATGACGGACTCGATCAGGGCCTGCTTGGAGTCGAAGCAGTAGTGGAAGACGCTCAGCGACACGCCGGCCTCGGCGGCGATGGCCCGGGTCGTCGCCTTGGCGACGCCGTCCCGGGCCATCGTCCTGATGGCCGCTTCCGTCAGCTGTTCGCGCCGCTGTGCCGACGGCATGCGTGCCATCCGTGAACCCCCGCCTCAGGCGCTGTGGACCCCGACCTCGTACAACGAGTATCCCCAGTCGGTGCCGCGGTCGAGACCGTGGACCCGTACATAGCGGGCCGGGGTCCCGGTGAAGCGGGCCGTGTCCAGGCCGCCGTCGCCGCTCGTGGTGGACCAGGCGGTCTGCCAGGTGGCGCCGTCGGTGGAGAGTTCGATGCGGTACGACTTGCCGTACGCGCGCTCCCAGTCGAGCGTCACCCGGGAGACCAGGTGGGTGGACCCGAGGTCGACCTGCCACCACTGGTCGTCGCTCCAGTCACTGGCCCAGCGGGTGCCGTCGTCGCCGTCGACGGCGCGGCCCGGCTGGTAGCTGGTGAACGGGTTCGACTCGGACGAACTGGCCGTGGCCGGCTGCCCCTTGGCGAGGTTGACCGAGGCCTGATGCTGTTCGGTGGCGCCCCAGGTGTCCAGGTAGGACTCCGCGCCCCGGAACAGGTCGTTCACCACCTCCTGGCCGCCGACCTGCCGGATGTCCTCGATCCAGTCGGGGATCATCCCGGCGTGGGCCGCGCCGTCGGTGTTGATGTCGAAGGTGCGTTCGCCGGACGTCTGCTTGCCGATGACGGAGCCGCCGTCGACGCTCTTGAAGGGGTACGTCACCTTGTTCGCGGCGTCCGCTCCGCGCGGGGCGGGGTGGTCGCCGATGCCGTTGAAGTCGGTGCCGTAGCCGTAGCCCACGCCGTACTTGTCGCGCAGCGCCTTGGTCCGGGCGGCCTCCGCGACGAAGCCCTCGGAGCCGTGCATGTACTGGGCGACGAAGCCGCCGAGGGAGTAGACCCGCTCGGTCCAGTTCAGGTCCATCCAGCTGTGCGAGGAGATGACGCCGGGGTAGGACGCCGACTCCAGGATGTCGAGGGCCTGGCCGACTGCCTTCACCCCCATGTGGTCGATCTCCAACATCATCTTGCGCTTCATCATGCCGCGCACGGCGTACTCGCCGAGTTCGGTGAGACCGCGTTTGTTGCACTGGGCGTCCGAGTCGTACGCGGGGACGTCCACGCCCGCCGGCAGGTCCGACTCGGCCTCCGAGGAGGCGCTCCCGATGGGGTTGTCGTGCTGCGCGCCGGTGCACTTCTCGGTCTGCCAGAAGGTGCCGGTGGACAGGAACTGGCCGACGTTGATGGCCGTTCCGAGGCCGCCGGAGTCGAAGCGGACGCCGCACAGCGCGTTGTCGAACTTGTGGCAGAGGAACATGGAGCGGACGCCGAGCGCGTAGAGCTCGTCGAGGCCCTTGTCGATGTCCTCCTTGCTGCACTGCGGGATGTCCAGGATCTGCTTGCAGCCGAAGGGTTCGGAGGTCTCTACCCCGAGGACGACGGCGAGTTTGCCCTCCTGGACGACCTGCCGGGCCTGCGCGCTGTCGGTGACGATCCGGAACCAGCCCTTGCCCGTGCCGCCGTACATCTTGTCGATGTAGGCCTGGAGCGCGTAGGTCATCTTCGCCTGCAGCCGGATCGAGGTCATCTCGTCACAACTGCGGTCCTTGAAGGGGTAGATGGAGCAGATCATGCCGTTGGTGACAAGGTCGTTGACGAGTACGCGCTGGCCGCCGCGCCAGGCCCGCTCCACCCAGGCGTAGTAGTCGGCCTGGTGGGTCATCGAGTCGTACGCGGGCCAGTCCTTGAAGGTCGGCCAGCCGACCGGGTCGTGCTTGCCGTCGCCGCCGTGGGTGATGTAGTCGAAGAGCGCGAGGGTGCCGTCCGGGTAGTGCTCGGGGCAGTCCTTGAGGGCGTCGGCGACACCGGCCTCGGAGAAGACCTTGCCGCAGATCAGCCGGCCGCCGAAGGCCTCGTTGCCGAAGAGGTGGTTGTGCGCGTCGACGAACCCCTGTACTTCGCCTGCCGAGTTGGTGCCGGTGAACGGCTCGCCGGTGACGTTGATCTGGACGTCCGGGGCGGGCCGAGCGGTGGGGTTCCACCAGTCGTTGCCGGCCGCCGAACTCGGCGTGGGCCCGAGGGCCATGGCCAGTACCAGGAGCAGCAGCGACAGCATGGTGATGTTCTTGCGTCCGCGGTGCGAGCGTCGAATCGGCGTCACGGCCCACGTCCCTCGGTCGACGGGAGGGCGCGGTTGGCGAAACCTTGAGGTTGTCATGAACCGCGCAATACCTGGGACGAGGATCGGGCCGCACGCCTACCGAGTCAAGTGTCCGGGACGCTTGACCTGATAACTCAGCGGCTGAACTCCCGCGCCCAGACGCCGAGTACGGGGACGCACCGCTCGGCGAAGTACTCGTAGTCGGCCGGGGTGTTGTACACGTGGGCGGACACACGCAGATAGCCGATGCCGTCGAAGCTGGTGAAGGCGGCCTCGACGGCGAGCTCGCGGGCCACCCGGTCGCGCAGCGCGTCGGCCTCGATCCGGCTGCGCCCGAGGCCGTCGGGCAGCCGCACCAGGCGCATGCCGGGGACCGGCATCCCGACGTCGGCCCGGCTGTCCGCGCCGGTGAGCCGGGTGAAGGCGGCGCCGATGACCTGGGCGGCGTGGTCCGCGAGCCGGTCCATGTGGCGGCGGGCGGCGGACCAGCCCCAGGCGCGCTCGACGAAGGCCAGGGCGGTCGGGGCGGCCAGGTAGGAAGTGGCGTCGAGGGTGCCCTGGTGGTCGAAGCGGCCGGGGTACGGCTCCCCGGCGCCCCAGGAGTCGATCAGCGGGTGGAGCAGGTCCCGCAGCGGCCCGCGGGCGACCAGGGCCGCGGTTCCGCGCGGGGCGCAGCCCCATTTGTGGAGGTTGCCGGTCCAGAAGTCGTAAGGGGCGTCGGCGAGCGGCGCGGCGAGCAGACCGGGCGCGTGCGCGCCGTCGACGAGCATCGGTACGCCCCGGCGGCGTGCTTCCACGCCGATCCGCTCGACCGGCAGCCGGCGGGCGGTCGCCGAGGTGATCTGGTCGACCACGACCAGGTCGGTGGCCGCGCCGATCTCGGCGACGACGGCCTCGTACGCCTCGTTCTCGTCCGCGTCGAGCGGCACCCGCGCCGTACGCACCCGGCCGCCCCAGCGGCGGGCCAGCCGCTCGGCTCCCATGGTGACGGCCCCGTAGCCGTGGTCGGTGACGACGATCTCCCCGCCGGCGCGGCGTTCGAGCGCGTTGTAGACCACGCTGGCGCCGGCGCTGGCGTTCGGCACCAGGGCGAGGTCGCCGACGTCGACGCGCAGGAAGCCGGCGAGGTCCGCCCGGGTGGCGGCGAGGCGCTCCGGCAGTTCCGGGAACCACACCACCGGCGCGCGCTCCATCTCGGCGCGCAGCTCCGCCTGCCGCTCCTGGGCCACCAGCGGGACGGCACCGAACGATCCGTGGTTCAGGTGCCGCAGGGCCGGGTCCAGCGACCATGCCGCGGCGGCGGGCCTGCCGTCGGGCAGCAGCAGGGGGTGCGGCGCGACGGCCACCTCGGTCTCACTCACGCGGGAAGGCCTCCGGGAACAGGTGTGATCACCCGGCATCCTGACACGGCGGTGCCCCGTGCCCGCGGGCCGGGGGCACGGCTCCACCGCAGGACGGGCGAGGCTCAGTCCACGGGCCAGGTGTGCGCGGCCGCGTTGAGATGCATGTAGTCCATGTACGTGGTGGTCATCCGGCGCAGCGCCTCCCGGCGGTCGTGGATGCCGGTGTTCTCCAGGTGGTGGACCGTCTCCGCCTGCCACAGGGCGCCGTTGCGGCCGTCGACGCAGCGTCGCTCGATGATGCCGAGCATGGGCTCGCGCCAGGAGGCGTCCAGGCCGGCCAGCTCCAGGCCCCGGTGCGCCAGCGGCAGCAGCCGTCTCAACACGAGCTCCGTGACGGGTACTTCGCCCGTGCCGGGCCAGTACAGGCGGGCGTCGATGCCGTCGCGGGCGGCCGTGTGCAGGTTCTCCTCGGCGACCGCGAAGGACATCCGCGACCACACCGGGCGGTCCTCGTCCACGAGGGCGCGGGTCAGGCCGTAGTAGAGGGCGGCGTTGGCGATGATGTCGGCCACGGTGGGGCCGGCGGGCAGGACCCGGTTCTCGATGCGCAGGTGCGGGCCGCTGTCGGTGACGGCGTAGACGGGGCGGTTCCAGCGGTAGATCGTGCCGTTCTGCAGGGTGAGTTCGCCCAACTGGGGCACCCCGCCGGCGTCGAGGGTGCGCTGCGGGTCCTCGTCGTCGCACAGGGGCAGGAGCGCCGGGTAGTAGCGCACGTTCTCCTCGAACAGGTCGAAGACGCTGGTGATCCACCGTTCGCCGAACCACACCCGCGGTCGTACCCCCTGGGCCTTGATCTCCTCGGGACGGGTGTCGGTGGCCTGTTCGAACAGGGGGATACGGGTCTCCCGCCACAGCTCCCTGCCGAAGAGGAAGGGTGAGTTGGCGGCGAGGGCGATCTGCACGCCCGCGATCGCCTGGGCCGCGTTCCAGTAGTCCGCGAACTCCTTGGGCTCGACCTGGAGATGGAACTGGGTGCTGGTGCAGGCGGCCTCGGGGGTGATCGCGTCCGCGTACATGGAGAGGCGGTCCACGCCCTCCAGCCTGATCCGCAGGTCCTCGCCGCGGGCCGCGAAGATCTGCTCGTTCAGCAGCCGGTAGCGCGGATCGCCGGACAGGGACGTCTCGCCCACGTCCGACTCCCCCAGCGTCGGCAGGATCCCGATCATGATGAGGTGGGCGCCCACGGTGGCGGCGCGGTCCTCGGCGTGGTTGAGCGCGTCGCGGATCGTCTGCTCCCAGGCGCCGGGGCCGCCGGACGTCAGCTGCCTGGGCGGGATGTCGATCTCCAGGTTGAAGCGGCCCAGCTCGCTGGACCAGGCGGGATCGGCGATGGCACGCAGCACCTCGGTGTTCCGCATCGCCGGGAGCGCGTCGTCGTCCACCAGGTTGAGCTCGATCTCCATGCCGACCTGGGGGCGCTCGCTCTCGAACCCCGATCCGCGCAGCATCTGCGCCAGTGCGTCGAGACAGCCGTACATCTTCTCTCGGTACCGGCGCCGGTCCTCCCGTGTGAACACCCGGGCCGGCACATCACGTCCCATCGGGCCCTCCCGAGTCCCCTCGGCGGATGCCTGCCGTCCCAGCGTCGCACCTCATCGGTGTCCCCGACACTCGTCGTCGCTCCGCTCACGCGGCGCACCCGGCGGCGGGGCGCAGAGTGACCGGCGACGGTCGGCCGTCGACGGCCGGCAAAAGGTCAAGGATTGGCATGGACCTGCCCATGATCAGCGGCTAAGCTCGGCCGCGTACGCCTGAGAGCGCTCTCACCGGTCTGCCGTTCCACCCCCACATCACTGGAACAACGAAGGGGCACTCCCTTGAGACGCACCACAGCCATGCGCTCCGCCCTGTCCGCGCTCCTGCTCCTCGCCACCTGGGCGACCGCGAGCACCCTGCCCGCCTCCGCCGCCGACACCCCCGCCCGCACCGCGGCGGAACCCGGCGCTCCCGCCCTCGTCTCCGCCATGCAGCGCGATCTGGGCCTGACCAGGACCCAGGCCGAGGCCCGGCTCGCCGCGGAGCGGACGGCGACCACCGTGGAACGCGCGGCGAAGCGGGCCGCCGGAGCGTCCTACGCCGGCTCCTGGTTCGACGCCGAGCGCGGCACCCTGACCGTCGCCGTCACCCGCGACGCGAACACCGACGCCGTGCGCGCGACCGGCGCGACCGTACGCCTCGTCGAGCACAGCGCGCGGCAGCTCGACGCGGTGAAGGCGCGCATCGACGCACTGTCCGCCCCCGAGGGCGTCGCGAGCTGGTACGTCGACCCCGAGGCCGACGCGGTCGTCGTGAACGTCGTCGACGCGCACCAGGCTGACAACGATGTCCGGTCCTTCCTCGCGCAGGCCCGCTCGGCGGGCCCCGTCCAGGTACGGCGGACCGCGCACGCGCCGAGCACCCTCGCCGCCGGAACCGTGGGCGGCGATCCCTACTACACCGGCAACGTCCGCTGTTCCATCGGCTTCTCGGTGTACGGCGGCTTCGTCTCCGCCGGCCACTGCGGCCAGCCCGGCGCCGCGGTCTACGGCTGGGACGGCTCGTACGTCGGCACCTTCCAGGGCTCCTCGTTCCCGGACAACGACTACTCCTGGGTGAGCGTCGGCAGCGGCTGGTGGACCGTACCGGTGGTACTCGGCTGGGGCACGGTCTCCGACCAGCTGGTGCGCGGTTCCGCCGAGGCTCCCGTCGGTGCGTCCATCTGCCGTTCGGGCTCCACCACGCACTGGCACTGCGGCACCGTTCTGGCCAGGAACGAGACGGTCAACTACAGCCAGGGCACGGTCTACCAGCTCACCAAGACCAGCGTGTGCGCCGAACCCGGTGACTCCGGTGGCTCCTTCATCAGCGGCGACCAGGCCCAGGGCGTCACCTCCGGCGGCTGGGGCAACTGCTCCTCCGGCGGCGAGACCTGGTACCAGCCGATCAACGAGATCCTCAGCCGCTACGGTCTGACGCTCCACACGGCCTGACCCGGGCCGGGTGCACGACGCGCGACCGCCGTCCCTGCCGGTTCGCGTCGTGCACCGCCGCGGTTTCGTGGACCGCCGGGGCTTCGCGCGGCGCCCGGCCGGCGGCGTGGTGTTGAATGCGGCTTCATGAGCGAGAGCGGACGCGCGGCGAGCCGGACGGCGGTGCTGGTCTGCCAGGGTCGGGCGGTGGCGGACGGCACGATGGCCACGGGACGGTTCGCGGATCCGGTGGCGGTACGGCTGCTGCGTGCCGCGGAGCGGGCGCCCGTGGACGAGGTGCGGGCCGGCAGGGTGCCGCAGGGCTGGCAGGCGCGGGTCGCGTACGAGAGTGTGCGGGCCTGCGCCGAGGTGGTCGTGCCGAGGTCGGTCGCGATCGACGACGCGCTGCGCGCCCGTCCGGCCGGCCAGCTCGTGATCCTCGGCGCCGGTCTGGACACCCGTGCGTGGCGGCTGCCGGAGCTTGCCCGGACGGATGTGTGGGAGGTCGATCATCCGGCCTCCCAGCAGGACAAACGTGACCGCCTCGCGGACGCCGCGCCCCTGTCGGGGGGTCCCGGGGAGGACGGTCCGGGCACTCCAGAACCCACGGCCGTCGCCCGTTCCGTACGGTTCACTCCGGTCGACTTCGCCGTCGATGATCTCGGCGCGGCGCTGGACGCGGCCGGGCACGACCCGTCGGCCCCGACCGTCTGGCTGTGGGAGGGCGTCGTGCCGTACCTCACGCGCGACGAGGTGCGGACCACGGTGGCCGCCCTCGCCGCCCGGACCGCCTCGGGCAGCGCGCTCGTCGTCAACTACCAGGCTCCGTCGGCGAGGGCGACCGTCGGCCGCCGTCTCGCCCGCGTGCTCGGCAGTTCCGTGACCTCGGGCGAGCCGTGGCGTTCGCTGTGGCGGCCGCGGCGGATGGCGGCACTGCTGGCGGAGTACGGCCTGCGGGTGGTGGTGGACGACGACCTCCTCGCACTCGCGCACACGCTGGGCAGCCCGGCGCAGCGGCGGTCGTCCCTGCGGTCCGGCCGGGTGGCCGTGGCGGAGTGCTGACCTGGCGAACGACCGGTGGGCCCGGCGCGCGTCGCCCGTCCCCGCGCCCTCACTCCGTGTACAGCAGCCAGGCGTTGGGCACCGAGACGAGAAAGGCCGACAGGTACCGAAGAGCGACGAGGGTCCGTCCCGTTCCCCGCCAGAGCACCTGCCGTCTCGTCACCAGCCGGAAGGTGAGCGGGATCGAGCCCAGCACCCCGCCGATGCCCCACAGCACCAGCGGGTGGACCTGTAGCCGCATCTGTGTGGCCAGGGTGGCGCTGATCGAGCTGTGACCTGCGCTAACCGCACGTCAGTGTCGGTGTCCCCCAGTCGCCGTGGTCGTTGCCGTTGCCGTCGCCCGCGTCGCCGACCTCGAGGTCGATCACCTGGGCGCCGCTGACGTCGACGTCGATCGGCACCGCCGCCTGTTTGCCGCGGATCGTCGGCGTGGTCACCAGGGTCCTGCCGTCGGCGATGACCGAGAAGGTCACCGTTCCCGCGCCGTTGGTCTCGTCGTCGACGCCGACGTCCGCCGTCAGGCGGGAGCAGTTTCCGGCGAGGTAGAGCTGGACGTCGCTGACCGCGTTGGTGCCCAGGCCCTTGGTGTGGGTCACGCCGGCGATGCTGATCGGGCGGCCGTCGCCGGCCGCCTGTTCGCCGACGCTGCTGTCGCGCTCCACCGGTCCCCAGCCGTTGGTGGCGGACAGGAACGGCAGGTCGCTCACCGCGCTCTTCCCGGAGGGGGGAGCGGGTGGGATGCCGCCGACGATGCGCTCGTCGGTACCGGTCGCCTGCCGTCCGTACTGCACGTAGTGGACCGTGGTGGTGAGTGCGGAGGCGGACGGCAGGGTGCCGGTCGGGGGGACGACGTTCCAGGTGACGGTGGCCGATCCGCCAGGCCGTACCCGCTTGACCGAGGTGGGACCGGTGGCGGTGACGCTCCAGCCGTCGGGGGCGGCGAGGGCGGCCGTGAGGTCGGAGGCGGAGGGTGCGTCCTTGGGCACCCGGACGGTGGTGCGGGCCGTGAAGGCCTGGGCCGGCTGGGCGGTGTCGGGCACGTCCAGGGTGACGTCGGCGCCGGGACGCTTCGGCATCGCGTACGTGTGGGCGTCGTAGCGGGGGCTGTCGTTCTGGGCGACGCGCAGGGAGGACGCGTAGCTGCCGTAGTCGGTGAGCGCGACCTCGCCGAGGCCGCCGGTGCTGCCGTCCAGGTTCCAGACGGCGATGGCGATGCTGTTGTGGCCGTTCGGGTTCAGGATCCCGTTGGGGATCGGGAAGGTGTGCTGCGGGCCGAGGTAGTTGACGTAGTTGCCGAGCTGCCAGCCGTTGACGAAGATCGTGGCCCGGTACTTGCGCGACGCGTCGTCGGTGAACGTCAGTCCGACCGAGGTGTCCTGACCGCGCGGCAGGTCCAGGTCGGCGTCGGTGCGGTACCAGGAGACCCCGGGCCGGGTGTCGGTCGTCGGCAGGGTCACCTTGTTCCACTTGGCGTCCGGGTAGCCCGGCAGGGACCAGCCCGCCCGTTCGCCGTACAGTCCGCCCGTCGAGAGGGGGCCGCGCACCGTGTCCTGGAGGTCCTCGCCGCCGCGTACGCCCTGCAGGCGCCAGGTGACGGAGGTCAGCGGGGCGCCGACGAGGGAGGCGCTGGTCAGGCCGCGGGCGGTCTTGTTGCCGTTGGTGGAGTTGTAGTCCTCCTCGTGTCCCATGTTCACGGTGAGCACGGAGAGGACGTTGTCGCCCTCGGACTTCAGCGCGCCGGCCGGGAAGGTGAAGTCGCCGCTGCCGGTGGTGGAGCTGCCGAGGAAGGTGCCGTTGAGCCAGACGGAGAAGGCCTGCGCGTCGCCGCCGGAGTCCGAGACCAGGTGGATGCCGGTCTCCTTGCCGGTGGCGCGGAACCGGCCGCGGTACCAGGTGTTGCCGGTGTGGAAGCCGTAGTCGTCGGCGTAGAGCACGGGCAGCGAGTTGACGCCGGAGACGCTGTTGGTGGTCGACTTGTCGGCCACCTGCCAGCCGGAGTCGTCGAAGCCGGGGGCCGCTTCGGGGGATTCCTCGGCGTGCTTCCAGTTCGTCAGCGCCGGGAGGTGCACCGCGGCGGCGACCGGGATCGCCCCGGTGAGGCTCGCGGTGTCGGTGGCCCGGGTGCGCACGGTCCGGCCGTTCCAGGTGACGCGGGCGGCGGAGGTGAAGACCTCGATGTTCTTGTCGTCGGCGTTGTCGCCGGTGAGCGCCACGGTGTGGCCGCCGTCCAGGCTGGTCGCCGTCCGCAGCAGGTGGGTGCCGCGGACGAGGACCGGGCCGTTCGCGGTGTCCTGGCGCCAGAACGTCTTCGCCGTGTCCTTGTCCGCGACGAGCAGGAGCAGCGGGCGCTTGCCGCCTCCGCTGATGCTGATCCGGGTCAGCCCCTTGTGCGTGTAGTTCAGCCGCAGGTCGCCGGTGGCCGGGTCCCAGGTGGTGGCGGCGGTGCCGTCGCTGGTGGTCACGGTGGGCTCGGAGGAGTAGCGCAGGACCGTCTCGCCGTCGCTGCCCGCGTCGCCGTAGAACACGGCCACGTCCCGGTCGCCGATGGTCGCGCTGGTCATGATCTCGGAGGTCGAGTACTGCAACTGCGAGTCGCCGAGCCGGTAGTTCGCGACGATCACGTGCGAGTCGCGGCCGTCGAGGGTGATCGCGGTGCCGGGCTGCTGCGGGACGAGGGGGTAGGTCGGCATCGCGGTGTCGGCGGTGGGCACGTCGATGGCGTCGACGGCCACGTAGTTGTCCGTGGACGCCGAGCTGTGGCTGCCGCTGACGACGATCTCCAGCGTGTGCGCGCCGGGGGTCAGGCCGGTCTTCTGGAAGAGCACCGCCTGGTTCTCGGAGCCGGAGTCGTCGACGGTCGCCTCCTTGGTGCCGTCGAGGTAGACGTCGGCGTAGCCGTGGTTGTTGGTCTTCGAGCCGATCCAGCGGATCGCGGTGCCGTCGAAGGGGACGGTGAGGGAGTCACCGGCCTGCTTGGAGAACGACTCGGTGTGCTGGTAGTCGCCGCCGGTGTAGCTGGTGTTGGCGACATGCGACCACGAACCGCTGTACTGGAGGGCGGAGTCGGGGTCGTCCCAGGTGTAGGTGGTGTCCGTGACGGGCTGGGCGTTGAAGTCCAGGGAGATGTGGGTCTTGTCGACAGCCGTGGAGGTGGAGTTCCCGTGCCGCAGGACGTGGAACTGCGTCTTGGTGTCGGGGTTCATCCGGGCGGTGTCGACGACGGCGGAGTCGTCCGGCGGGGTGGCCCTGATCGCCTCGGTCTTGGTCAGCGGGGCGACGGCCTGGGTGAAGTACCCGATCAGCTTGTCCTCGTCGTACTTCGGATCGAGCTGCCGGTTCTCGCGGATCGCGGCCCCGTAGTCGTACGACGTGTAGTTCTCCGGCATGCCCAGCCAGCCCCAGTTGGTGCCGCCGTAGGTCATGTAGAAGCTCTGCGCGGTGGCGCCGACGGCGATGTTCTGCTTGTAGAACACGTTGGCGAACTGGTCGTTGATCAGCTGGGCGCACTTGTCGTAGCCCGGTCCGCCCCAGGGATCGAACGCGCCGCCCTGGAACTCGGGTGAGTACAGGGGCTTTCCGGCGGGGTGGTCGTAGCTGATGTCGGGGACACCGTTCCACTTCGAGGGGTTGGAGCAGTTGAACCCCTGCGGGTAGGAGTCCGGGCCGTCGACGTCCAGGGCGCCGGTACCGGAGTTGAAGGTGCCGTTGTTGTTGCCGGTCAGCGGGACCGTGATGCCGTCGGCGCGGGCCTTGTCCTCCAGGTGCTGCATGTAGGAGCGGCCGGCGGCCGAGCCGTTGTAGTACTCGTTCTCGACCTGGTAGGCGATCACCGACCCGGTGCCGTTGGTGAGTTGGTGGCGGGCGATGATCCGGTCGATCTGGGTCAGCCACTCGTCCGCGTACTTCAGGAACCGCGGGTCGTCGCTGCGGTTGTTCCCGGCCTTGGTGGTCAGCCAGCCGGGCAGACCGCCGCTGTCGACCTCGGCGTTGATGTACGGCGCCGGGCGGGCGATGACGTAGAGACCGGCCTCCTCGGCCATGTCGAGCAGCCTGTCGACGTCCCGCACCCCGGTGAAGTCGTACACGCCGGGCTTCGGCGAGTGGTAGCCCCAGTCGAAGTACAGGGAAGTGGAGTTGAAGCCGGCGGCCTTCATCTTCTGGAAGATGTCGCGCCACAGGTCCTGGCTCGGGAGCCGGAAGTAGTGGAACTCGCCGGACCACAGGTAGGTGCGCCGGCCGTCGACGAGGAACGAGTAGCCGTCGAGGGTCACCGTGTGCGTCTGCGGGTCGGCGGCGGGCGCGGCGGCCGGTGGCTGTTCGCCGACGTCCCGTGCCGCGGCGGGCGCGGTCATGCCCACGGCCAGGGCGATGGTCGCGGTGGTCGCGAGGACCGCCCGCCACCACCGGCCACGACCGGGTCTCGCGACCTCTGAACGGATCCGACTGCTCCCCACTGCGGCCTCCATCCGCCCGAGCAATCAGGATCGAACAGACTCAGGCAAAGCCGAACAGTAGAGCCACACGAGTTCCCACACAATGGGGCGGGAGGACACTTATTGGCCCTAGGGGTCCCAGGCGGTCCTAGGGGTCCCAGGCGGTCCTAGGGGCCTTCCGCCGCCACCCCCAGCTCGGTCGCCGCGCGTACGGCGAACCAGACCTCGGTGAAGGCGGCGGTCGTCGCCAGGTCGCGGCCGGTCACCTCGCTGAAGCGGCGCAGCCGGTAGGACAGGGTGTTGGGGTGGATGTGGAGGGCCGCGGCGGCGTCCTCGGTGCGGCGGTCGCGTTCCATCCAGGTGCGGACGGAGACCAGCAGCTGGGAACCGTGCGCCTCGTCGTAGCGCAGGGCCTCGCCGAGCACCTGCTCGACGAGTGCGGCCAGCAGCCGGCGGTCCTCGGGCAGCCAGCGTCCGGTGGCATCCTCGCCGTAGTGGACGAGCGGCTTGCCCGCTTCCTCGGCGCGTCCGGCCGCCCACTCCGCCTCCTGCCGGGCGACCCGCAGCGGCTCGCCGACGGTGAAGGGCCGGCTCACTCCGCACACCGCGCCCGGCAGGTCGGCCAGGGCCTCGGTGAAGCCGGGCTCGGCCAGGACCAGCCGGTCGTCACCGCGGCGCAGGGTGAGGTGGGGGTGGTCCAAGAGGGCGACGCCCAGGTGCTCGTCCGGGGCGCGCCGGACCACCGCGAGGACGACGGGCCGTTGCGCGTCGAGGCCGTGGTGGGCCAGCCGGCGCTGGGCGCCGGCCGGGTCGAGGGTGTCCTGGAGCATCTCGGCGAGGGTCTCCGCCCCCTCCCGGCGGAGCACCTCGCGTTCCTGGCGGACCATCGCCAGCCGCAGCGCGGCGACGGTGGCCAGGTGCTGGACGACGGCCAGTCCGGCCGGGCGGGCGCCGGACTGCTCCAGCGCGACCAGGTAGCCGGCCGCGCCGCCCGGGCCGAGGACGGGGAGCACGAAACCGCCGGGCACGGTCGGCGGGGCGTCGGGGTCCTCGGGGAGCACGGAGAGGTCCTCGGGCGCCGCGACGCCGGGCAGCAGCGGGCGTCCCTGGGTGGTGCAGAGGAGGATCCGGTAGCCGCTGAGCTGCTCCAGGCGGTCGAAGAGCGCGGGGATGTCCAGGTTCTCCTCGGCCATCCAGCGCAGCGCGCCGAAGACCTGGAGCTGGGCGCCGAGCCGCTCGGCGGACTTCTCGCTGACGGCGGCGGCCACCTCCTGGGCGATGGTGACGAAGGGGACCGCGAGCGGTACCTCCAGCACCGGGAAGCCGCGTTCCTCGGCCGCGGCGAGGAACGCCTGGCGCAGCGGTGGGGTCCGCAGCTGGGTGCTGAGCACCAGGGCCGCGACGCCCGCGTCGTCGAGCCGCTCCAGGTAGCGCCGCTGGCCCTCGCCGGTGCGGGGCACGGCGAGGCCGACGGTCATGATCACCTCTGAGCCGTGCAGCCAGGGGGTGGGGTCCTCCAGCTCGCTGACGTGCGCCCAGGAGACCGTACGGCCCAGGCCGCCCCTACCCGCGAGCAGGCGCATCTGCAGGGCCGGGAAGGACAGCAGGTCGCGAACCGTGAGGGGGGAGCGGGCCGGACCCGCGGCATCGGTTTTGTGGTCGGACACAAGTCAACTGTAGTTCTTCGTGCCGTCAACAATTGACCGGATGGGCAGCCGCTTCGCACACTGAGGCATCCCCCGCTACCGGAATTGTTCACTCCGAGTACGGGATCCGTTCTTTCCCGGCGGTGCGCGTCCGGGCTCGACAGGAAGGTGCCCGATGACGACCGAGCCCCGTGGACCCGTGGATTCCTCCCGTGTCCCCCGCTACGCGGGACCGGCGACCTTCGCCCGGCTGCCGCGGCTGGACGAGGTGGCGCGGGCGGACATCGCCGTCGTCGGCGTGCCCTTCGACACCGGTGTCTCCTACCGGCCCGGCGCCCGGTTCGCCCCGGCGGCGGTGCGCGAGGCGTCCCGGCTGCTGCGCCCGTACCACCCGGGCCTCGACGTGTCGCCGTTCGCGGCGGCGCAGGTCGCCGACGCCGGCGACATCCCGGTGAACCCCTTCGACATCAACGAGGCGATCGAGACCGTCGAGGAGGAGGCGGGCCGGCTCCAGTCCGAGGGGACGAAGCTGGTCACCATCGGCGGCGACCACACCATCGCGCTGCCGCTGCTGCGCGCCGTGTCCAAGCGGCACGGCCCGGTCGCCGTCCTCCACTTCGACGCTCACCTCGACACCTGGGACACCTACTTCGGTGCCGAGTACACCCACGGCACCCCGTTCCGCCGCGCCGTGGAGGAGGGCATCGTCGACACCGAGGCGCTCAGCCACGTCGGCACCCGCGGCCCCCTGTACGGCAAGCGGGACCTGGAGGAGGACCGTCGCCTCGGCTTCGGCATCGTCACCTCCTCCGACGTACTGCGCCGGGGCGTCGACGAGACCGTGGACGCGCTGCGGCAGCGCATCGGCGACCGGCCGCTGTACGTCTCCGTCGACATCGACGTCCTCGACCCCGCACACGCCCCCGGCACCGGCACCCCGGAAGCCGGCGGCATGACCTCGCGCGAGCTGCTGGAGCTCCTTCGCGGCCTGGCCGGTCTCAACCTGGTCGGCGGTGACATCGTCGAGGTGGCACCCGCCTACGACCACGCCGACATCACCTCGTTCGCCGCGTCCCACGTGGCCTACGACCTGATCAGCCTGTTGACCCTGGACTCCGCCGTCCCCCGCGAGGAGCAGAGATGACCACCAGCCCCCACGGGGAGCAGCACGACGCCCCGGCGCTGACCGAGATCGAGACCTACGGCGTCGAGCGCATCCCCGACGCCGACCGCACCGCCCGGCCGCTGGACCTGTTCCGGGTGGCCTTCGGCGGCGCGAACACCTTCGCCACCTGCGTCCTGGGTGCCTTCCCGATCCTGTTCGGGCTGTCCTTCTGGCAGGGCCTGGCGGCCACCGGCCTCGGCCTGGCCGTCGGCGCGCTGATCCTCGCGCCGCTGGCCGTGTTCGGGCCGCTGAACGGCACCAACAACTCGGTGTCCTCCTCTGCCCACCTGGGCGTGCACGGGCGGGTCGTCGGCTCCTTCCTCTCCCTGCTGACGGCGGTCGCCTTCTTCTCCATCTCCGTGTGGTCCTCCGGCGACGCCCTCGTGGGCGGCGCGCACCGGATGTTCCACCTGCCGACCAGCGACGGTGTGTACGCGCTCGCGTACGGGCTGTTCGCGGCGCTGGTGCTGACGGTGTGCATCTACGGCTTCCGGTTCATGCTCTTCGTGAACAAGATCGCGGTCGCCGCGGCCTCCCTGCTCTTCGTCCTCGGCCTGTTTGCGTTCGGCGGCGACTTCGACGCCGGTTACCAGGGCAGCTTCCACTCGCTGAGCACGCCCGGCTTCTGGCCGGCGTTCATCGGCTCCGCGCTGATCGTGCTCTCCAACCCGGTCTCCTTCGGTGCCTTCCTCGGTGACTGGGCTCGCTACATTCCCGCCGACACCCCGCGCCGCCGGGTCATGGGCGCGGCCTTCCTCTCCCAGATCGCGACGATCCTGCCGTTCTTCTTCGGCCTGGCGACCGCCTCGATCATCGCCGCGAAGGCGGGGAAGTTCCTCGACCCGAGCGCCCCGGACTACGTCGGCGGTCTGCTGGCCGTCTCGCCGTCCTGGTACTTCCTGCCGGTCTGTCTGCTCGCGCTGATCGGCGGCATGTCCACCGGCACCACCTCGCTCTACGGCACCGGCCTGGACTTCGCCAGTGTGTTCCCCCGGTTCAGCCGGGTGCAGGCCACCGTGTTCATCGGTGTCCTGTCGATCTCCTTCATCTTCGTCGGCCGTTTCGCCGCCAACCTGACCCAGTCCATCTCCACCTTCGCGACGCTGATCATCGTCTGCACCGCGCCGTGGATGGTCATCATGACCCTGGGCTTCCTCACCCGCCGCGGCTGGTACGACCCCGACTCGCTGCAGGTCTTCAACCGGCGTCAGCGGGGCGGCCGTTACTGGTTCACGCACGGCTGGAACTGGCGCGGCATGACCGCCTGGCTGGCCTCGGCCCTGCTCGCGGTCCAGTTCGTCAACCTGCCCGGCCAGTTCGTCGGTTCCCTGGGCGACCTCGCGGGCGGCGTGGACATCTCCCTGCCGGTCGGACTGGGCCTGGCCGCGATCAGCTACCTCGCGCTGCTGTGGTTCTTCCCCGAGCCGCGCGCCGTCTTCGGTCCCGAGGGTCCGCGGCTGGTGCGGGCCGTCGACTCTGCGGTGCCGCCGATCACCTCCGCCGACGGGTCGAGGGTCAGCGTCCCCGAGCCGGCCGAGGTGTGAGCGGGATGCGGCTGATCGACCTGTCCGTGCCCCTGCGCACCGGCATGCCGGTCTACCCCGGGGACCCGGAGGTCGACATCCGGCCCGCGCTCACCGCCGCCGAGGACGGTGTCAACGTCCTCCATCTGCGGATGGGTTCGCAGTCCGGTACCCACGTGGACGCCCCCTCCCACATCGAGGACGGCCTGCCCGCGCTGGACGAGCTGCCGCTGGACCGTTTCGACGGCCCCGCCCACGTGGTCGACGCCCGGGGCCTGCCGCCCCGGGCGGCCATCGGGGCGGACCTGTTCGCGGACGTGCCCGCGGGCCGGATCGTGCTGCTGGCCACCGGCTGGTCCGCCCACTGGGGCACCGACGCCTACCACGGCCACCCCTACCTGACGGAGGAGGCGGCCGCCCTCCTCGTCGCCCGTGGCGTGCGGACCGTGGGGATCGACGCGCTCAGCGTCGATCCCACTCCCGGGGAGACGCTTGCGGCCCACCGCATCCTGTGCGGCGCGGGCGCCGTCATCGCCGAGAACCTCACCAACCTGGCCGAGGTCCTCGACGCCCAGGACGCCGGCCACGACGTCCACGTCAGCCTCTTCCCCCTTCACCTGCCCGGCGCGGACGGCGCACCCGTCCGCGCCGTGGCCCGGATCCCGGAGCCGCAGCCATGACGAACGACCACGACACCGTCCTCGCCGCGGCCGACGCGCTGATCGCCGCCTTCGCCGAGGGCCGCACCGACGACTACTTCGACGCCTTCTCGCCCGACGCCAGCTTCGTCTTCCACACCACCGGCAGGCGTCTGGACTCCACCCAGGAATACCGCGACCTGTGGCGCACCTGGAGCGAGGAGGACGACTTCCGCGTCCTTGCCTGCGACTCGACGGACCGCCGACTCCAGCTCTTCGGCGACACCGCCGTGTTCACCCACTCGGTGACCACCCGCGTCTCCACCAAGGCCGGGGAGGAGACGGTGCACGAGCGCGAGACCATCGTCTTCCACCGCACCGGGGACGGCGACGGCGACTGGCACGCCGTACACGAGCACCTGTCGCCGGCGGCCGCCTGATCGCGGGCGGCCGCCCGCGAGCCGTCGCGGCATGCCTACGCCCAACCGCCGGGGGAGACGCTAGCGCGCGGTCGTGGCCCAGGGCCCGAGGACGAACCCGCCGTCCCCCCGGCGTACTTCGACGGCGCCCGCGCCGGCGAAGTGCGCGGGGATGAGCAGTTCGCGTTCGTCTGCCGCCCGTTCGAGGATGCGGCTGCGGCTTTGCGCCGCCTGTTCCGGGTCGAGGCAGGCGCCGCTGTTGCAGCAGGGCTGGAGGATCTGCACCGGACTGTGCACCAGGTCTCCGACGAAGACCGCACGGTCGCTCCCCGACGCGAGGCGCAGCACGGAGGAACCGGGGGTGTGGCCGGGCGCGGACTCCAGCGTCAGGTGTTCGTCGATGTGGTGCAGGCCGTCCCACAGCACGACCTGTCCGGCCCGGTGCACGGGCGCGACGCTGTCCTCGTAGATCAGTCGGTCGACCTCCCGGAGGCCGTCCCCGCCGGTGTTGCGCGGGCCGTAGTGGAAGTCGTCGGCGGCCGGAACGAGGTACTGGGCGTTGGGAAACGTCGGTACCCACTCCCCGCCCGCGTCGACGGTGTTCCAGCCGACGTGGTCGGCGTGCAGGTGGGTGTTGACGACGACGTCGACGTCCTGCGGGCGCACCCCGGCCCTCGCCAGCCGGCCGAGGAAGTCGCCCTGACGTCGGTGGAAGGGCGCCATGCCCGGCCGCTCGCGCCCGTTGCCCACGCCCGTGTCGACCAGGACGGTCCGCCCGGCGCTGCGCAGTACCCACGTCTGCAGGGCGAGCACCGCCCGGTCGCTGTGCGGCTCCCAGTGGTCCGGTACCAGCCAGTCCTCGTTCTCCTTCCACACCTCGGCGGGGACCTCCGGGAACATGTCGGAGGTCGGCGCGAACGGCTGCTGCCACTCGACCACCCGGATGATCTCGACATCCCCCAGCACCATGCTCTGCGCACTCTCGGTCTCGTTCGTCATGAGCTCGAGCCTAGAGAGGCCGAGTGAGCCTCTCAATGCGCTCCACGCTCACCTGGATACGCATCCGTCTCATGCGTGTGTACGGGGGATACGCTGGGCGCATGGACGTGGTCAGCGACGCGATCTCCGCCGTACACCTCGGGCACCCCTCCTCGAACCGGGTGCGGATCGGTGGGAGCTGGTGCACGCGGCTTGACCCGTACGACGGTGCGGGCTTCCACGTGGTGCTGCAGGGCGGCTGCTGGCTGGTGCCCGACGGCGGCGCCCCGGTGTCCCTCGGTGTGGGGGACGCCGTCCTGCTGCCCCACGGCACCGGCCATGTGATCGCGGACTCCCCGCTCGACCCGGCGGTCGCGGCGGCGAAGGCGGTGCCGTTCGAGCGCTGGTCCGAGGAGACCGGGCCGCGGGCCTGGCCGCCCGACCGGGACGCGACGGAGCTGCTCTGCGGCAAGTACCGGCTCGACTGCAGCCGGATGCACCCGCTCATGACGGAACTTCCCGAGGTCGTCCATCTGCCCAACCGGGTGGGCCGCCATCCCGAACTCCGTGCCGCGATCGACCTGCTCGCCGGCGAGCTGGACGAACGACGGGCCGGGGCCGGCGTGGCGCTGCCGAGCCTGCTCGACCTGCTCCTCGTCTACATGATCCGCTCCTGGATGGCCGAGACCACGGGAGGCGCCTGGCCCGCCGCGCTGGGCGACCCGGTGACGGCCGCCGCCCTGCGGGCCCTGCACGCGGACCCGGCGGCGCCCTGGGGCAACGACCGCCTGGCCGCGGCGGCGGGCGTCTCCCGCCCGACCCTGGCGCGCCGGTTCACCGCCCTGGTGGGCCGCCCTCCGATGGCGTACCTCACCTGGTGGCGCCTGATCATCGCCGCGGGCCTGCTGCGAGACACCCCGGACACCCTGGCCGCCATCGCGGACCGGGTCGGCTACGGCAGCCCGTACGCCCTGTCCCACGCCTTCGAAAGGGAGTTCGGCCTCACGCCGGGGCGGTACCGGGTCCAGGCCGCGGAGCGCGGACAAGGTCTCCCGGAGGCCGTCCCTCCGGGGGCGTAAACGCGGCGGGCACCGTCGCCCCGCACGGCCGCTGGATTTCGCTACAAGTTCCGAAATTATTCGTGACGGCTCGGCCATTTCGGTGCAACACGGCCTTCGTAGCTTCGCAGTCAGCAATAACGCTGCTTTCCCGCGAAATCCAGGAGCCCCCGAGTGTCCCTTCCCTCCAGACGCGGTGCCCTGAAGCTGTCCGCCGGCCTGGCGCTGCTCGGCGCCGGCGCCCTGACCGGCTGTGGCCGCGACACCGCGACCCCCGCCGCCGCATCCTCCGCCACACCCGTCGGCGACTCCCCCGCCACCGGCACCCTGAACGTGTGGGCCGCCCAGGGTGACGCGGACGTCCTGGACAAGGTGATCAAGCCGTTCCGGGCCGCGAACCCGAAGCTCACGGTGAAGTTCACGCTGATCCCCAACGCCGAGTACTACACGAAGCTCCAGTCCGCGATCGCCGCGGGCAAGGGGCCGGACGTCGCCCAGTTCTTCCCGGAGTCGCAGGCGCAGTTCCTCGATCCGTCGATCCTGCGCGCGGTGCCGGACGGGCTGGTCGACCCGAAGTCCTTCTTCACGAGCCTGTGGCAGGCCGGTGTGGTCGGGGACGTCGCCTACACGGTCCCCTGGTACGCGTACACCTACGCGCTCGTCTACCGCTCCGACCTCGCCCGCGAGGCCGGTGTCAAGGCGCCGACGACCTGGGACGGGATGGTGCCGTTCCTGAAGGCCCTGCAGCGCGCGGGCGCCGGGCACGGGCTCGGGGCGGACATCGGCTGGGACGTCTTCAACGGCCAGGACGTCGCCATGTACGCCTGGCAGGCGGGCGGTTCGCTGCTCTCCGGCGGGAAGTGGACGCTGAACACGCCGGCCATGGTCGACGCGCTCACGTACAACGCGTCGTTCTTCACCTCCGGGGTCGCCGACACCGGCGGACCGACGTTCCTCGACGCGCAGCCGTACTTCGTGTCCGGGAAGACGGCCATGATGATCACCGGCCCGTGGGTCGTGGGGCAGCTCGACACCGCGGCGAAGAAGGAGGGCTGGACGGCGGCCCATGTCGCCACCGCTCCGCTGCCGGCGGGCTCGTCGGGCAGTGCCTCCTTCTCCGCGGGCGGCAGCTGGGGCGTGCTCGCGGACGGCGCCAATCCGGACGCGGCGTGGAAGTTCGTGCGGTACCTCGCCAAGCCCGCGACCCAGGTCGCGCAGTACAAGGCGTACAGCTCGCTGCCGGCCGTCGTCTCCGCCTGGGACGACGCGGCGATCAAGGGGCAGCCGCTGCTCGACGCCTTCCTCACCCAGCTGAAGAACACCCGGGCGTTCCCACGCGTGTCCACCTGGCAGCAGGTCGCCACCCGGCTCGGCAAGGAGACGGAGGCCGTGGCCAAGGGCACCGAGAGCGCGGCGAAGGCGGCGGCGAACGTGCAGGCGTACGCCGAGAGCCTCGGCACGGGAGCGAAGTGAGGACCCGCAGGACGGCTGTCGGCTGGCTGTTCCTCGCACCGTTCACGCTCGTCTTCGTGCTCTACACGGCCGTCCCCACCGTCGCCGCGCTCGGCTTCAGCCTCACCGACCTGCGCGGCTCGGACCTGCGGCATCCGCTCGCGGTGAACTTCACCGGCCTGGAGAACTACGTCCGGCTGTTCCAGGACGACAGCTTCGTACGGGACGTCCTCAACACCGGGCTGTTCGTGGCCGTCGGGGTGCCGCTGACGATGGCCGTCGGGTTCGGACTGGCGCTCGCCCTCGACTCCGGGATCCGGCGGCTGCGCGGCACCTTCCGTACGGTCTTCTTCGCGCCGGTCGTCACCAACGTCGTCGCGGTCGCCCTGATCTGGCGGTACGCCTTCAACGAGAACGGCACCGTCAACAGCGTGCTCTCCGCCGTGGGCCTGGCCGGGCCGAACTGGCTGGACGACACCCACCTGGCGATGCCCGTGGTCATCGCGCTCGGTGTCTGGCGCAACTTCGGCACCGCGATGGTGCTGTTCCTCGCCGGGCTGCAGGCGATCCCCCGGGACGTGTACGAGGCGGCCGCCCTCGACGGAGCGGGCCGATGGCGGCAGCTGCGGCACATCACGCTGCCGATGCTGATGCCCACCACGCTGATGGTGTCCGTGCTGCTGACCGTCTTCTACCTCCAGGTGTTCGACGAGCCCTATCTGCTCACCGACGGCGGCCCGCTCGGCTCCACCGAGTCGGTGGCGCTGTACACCTACCACCAGTTCGGCTCGGGTGAGCTGGGCATGTCGTCCGCCGCGTCCTTCGTGATGCTCGTCCTGGTGGCCCTGGTGAGTGTCGTCCAGTTCCGACTGCTGAGGCCCCGCTCATGACCGCCGTAGCCGCATACCAGAAGGCCGAACCCGCCGCCGACCGGATCGCCGTACGCCACCGGTCGCTCTCCCAGCCCCTGCTGTACGGCGCGCTGGTGCTGTGCGCGCTGCTGACGCTGCTGCCGTTCGTGTGGGTGGTCGGCGGGTCGCTGCGCAGCCTGGACGAGATCCGTTCCGATCCGGGCGCCTGGCTGCCGCACCATGTCACCTTCGACAACTTCGCCCGGCTGTTCCGGACGCAGGGCTTCGGCCGGTTCCTGGTCAACAGCGTGGTCGTCGCGGTCATGGTGGTCGTCGGCAACGTGGTGGCCGCGTCGGCCGCCGGTTACGCCCTCGCCAAGCTGGAGTTCGCGGGCCGCCGGCTCGCGTTCGGCGCGGTCATGGCGGCGATGATGGTGCCGTTCACCACGGTCTTCGTCACCCAGTTCGTGATCACCGTCGACCTGGGCCTGGCCGACACTCTGACCGGTATCGCGCTCCCCGCCGTGGCGCTGCCGCTCTCGGTGTTCATCATGCGGCAGTACGCGCTGTCGATCCCCGACGAGCTGCTGGAGGCCGCCCGGATCGACGGGGCGGGCGAGTTCCGGATCTTCGTCCGGATCTTCCTGCCGCTGGCCGGTCCGGCGGTCGCCACCATCACGATCATGTCGTTCCTCACCTCCTGGAACAACTTCGTCTGGCCGCTCGTCGTGGCCCAGAGCATGTCCAGCTACACGCTGCCGGTGGGGCTCGCCGCGACCAGTCAGGCGGCGGCGCACGTCACCGACTACGGTCTGCTGCTCGCCGGCGCGATCGTCGTGATGCTGCCCGTCCTCGTGCTCTTCCTCTGCCTGCAGCGGTACTTCGTGCAGGGCGTCGCCGGAACGGGAATGCGGTGACCATGAAGGATCTGGTGCAGTGCCCCGCGGGCTTGGTGGTGGGCCGCCGCGAGGGCCGGGTACGACGCTTCCTCGGCATCCCGTACGCCGAAGCGCCCGTCGGTGTACGGCGGTTCGCGGCGCCGGTCCCTCGCGGCCGGTTCCGGGAGCCGTACGACGCCTCCCGGCCCGGAGCCACCGCGCAGCGGGTGCCGCTGTCGGCGACGACCACGATCCCGGAGCCGTCCGTGCCGGGCGAGGACGTGCTGAACCTGAGCGTCACGGCCCCGGTCGACGGGGCGGGCTGCCCGGTCCTGGTGTGGGTGCACGGGGGCGGCTTCCTGGCGGGCAGCCCGGCGAGCCCCTGGTACGACGGGCGTTCCTTCGCCCGCGACGGGGTCGTCACCGTGACGGTGGGATACCGCCTGGGGGTGGACGGATTCGCCCCGCTGGACGGCGTACCGGCCAATCTCGGGCTGCGCGATGTACTGCTGGCGCTCGACTGGGTGCGGGAGAACATCGCCGCGTTCGGCGGTGATCCGGGCCGGGTCACGCTCGCCGGGCAGTCGGCCGGGGGCGCCGCGGTACTGGCGCTGCTCTCCTCACCGGCCGCCGAGGGGTGGTTCCAGCGGGCCGTGAGCATGTCCGGCGGCTTCTTCGAGGTCGGCCGAGGCGCGGCCCGCGGCTTCCTCGAGCGGCTCGGGGACCGACTCGCCGTGCCGCCGACGCGCGAGGGGTTCTCGCGTGTCGGAGCGGAGCAACTGCAAGGCCGGGTAAGGGATGTGAGGGGTGAGGGAGTGCTGGTGCTCGGGCCGGTGACGGGGGACGACATCCTGCCGGTGGCGGTCCCCGAGGGGCTCGCCGGGCACGGCCTGGACGTGCCGCTGCTGCTCGGGGCGACCGGCGACGAGTTCGACGGGGACACGGCCCCGGAGTCCGCCCGCGCCACGGGCACCCGGACGACCGACATCCTCTTCCGCGCCGCCTGCCCGCGTGCGGCCCGCGCCCGGCGGCGGGCCGGCGCCGGTACCTGGCTGTACTCCTTCGAGTGGCCCTCCCCCGCGACGGGCGGCGCCACGCACTGCGTGGACATCCCGTTCTTCTTCGACGTCCTCGACGCCCCCGGTGTCCCGGAGGCGCTCGGCCCGTGTCCGCCCGCCGAACTGGCCACGCTGATGCACGCCGATCTCGCCGGGTTCGTGCAGGGCCGTGAGCCGTCCTGGGCGCGGGCGGGCGGGGGGCCGGGCGATCCGGCGCGCGAGTACGGCCGTCCCGGCGCGGGGCCGGTCGCCGACACCACCGGCGTCTACGACCCCGTGGTCCGGACGGGGGCGGCGGCGTGCTGATGTCGGGGATGAACCAGAGCGCGGTACGCAGGGTCAACACCTCGGTGATCCTGCGGGCGTTGGCGGTGTCGGCCGGGCCGACGACCCTGACCGCCCTCGCGGAGCGGACGGCTCTGTCGCGGCGCACCATCGAACTGATCCTGGACTCGCTGGTGGCGGCCGGCTGGGTGGCCGAACTGGACCGGGTGCCCGCCCAGGGCAGTGCGGGCCGGCCCGCGCGGCGCTACGAACTGCGGGCCGAGCACGCCCTGTTGGCGGCCGCGCGGATCACCACACGGGACGTGTCCGCGGTCGTCGCCGACGTGCGCGGCCGTATCGTCGGCCGCGCGCGACGGCCGCTGCGCTCCTACCTCGATCCGCAGGCCTCCCTCGACGACGTGGCGGACCTGGTACGGGAGGCGCTGGAGGCAGCGGGCGGTTCGGCCGCGCGGCTGCGGGCCGGCGCGCTCGCGAGCGGCGGCGCGATCGACGACGAGGGAGTGGTACGGCGGCTCGTGCACACGACCCGCTGGGAGGGCGTGGATCTGCCCGGGGAACTGGCCCGCCGGGTCCCGGTGCCCTGGTTCGCGGACAACGACTCCAACCTGGGTGCGCTGGCGGAGCGTTGGCGCGGAGTGGCGGGCGACCACGACAACGTCGTGTGGGCGGTGCTCGGCAACCGGGCCGGCCTCGGCATCCTGATCCGGGGCGCCGTGCACCGGGGGCTCGACGGCGCGGCGGGCGAGATCATCGAGGCGGTGTCGATGCCGACGGGCTCGGTGGAGGACCGGCCGGTCGCCTGGCTGACCTCGCCGGACCCGGACCGCCGCGGTGTCGCGCTGGAGCGCTTCGCGGCCGCCCGGGCGGGCGAGGCCGGCGCGCTCGCGGAGGTCGACGAGTTCGTGGCGCACATCGCCTCGATCCTGACCACGCTGTCCTGGACGGTCGCTCCTTCGCTGATCGTGCTGGGCGGCGGTCTGGAGGACGCGGCCGACGTGCTGCTGCCCCGGGTGCGCGAGGCGCTGCGCACCGCCCGTACCCCCGCCGTCGAGCTGCGGGCGACCGCCCTGGGCGCCGACGCCCCGCTCGTCGGCGCGGTCAGGCTGGCCCTCGACCGCATGGACACCGAGCTGTTCGGCCCGCTCGCCCCGGGCCACTGACCCTTCCGCGACACCCACCAACGGAGTCTCATGTGACCTACTCCCCCCACACCCATGTCCTGATCGTGGGCAGCGGCATCATGGGCGCCGTCGTGGCCCGGCGGCTGCGCGCGGCCGACCCGGCCCTGCGGATCACGATGGTCGACGCCGGCACCGCGATCGGCGACGCGCCCGGACGGCATCTGCACGACCTCGACGACCCCGCCCTGTGGGCCCGCTACAACGAACAGGTCGCCACCGGCGTCCAGGGCATGTACACGGGGGCCGAGGTGGTCCGGGATGTCCCCGGATCCCTCGCCGCCCTGCCGCCGGGCATGTATCACGCGCTCGCCCTCGGGGAGGACGCCGAGGCGATGCCCCGTGCGGCGCTCGCCTGGAACGCGGGCGGCATGGGGGTGCACTGGACGGCCGCGACGCCCTGGCCGGACGGGGACGAGGTGTTCGACTTCGGGGATCCGGCCGGCTGGGCCGCGGACCTGGAGACCGCGCGCCGGCTGCTCGCGGTGACGCCGGCCGCGATCGGCCCGACCCCGACCGGGCAGCTGGTGCTCGACGTGCTGCGCCGCCGCTACGCCGGCCTCGGCCCGGCCGACCGGCGCCCGCAGCCGATGCCCATGGCCGTCACCCCGACGGCCGCCGGACCCCTGCCGCGCACCGCCCCGGGGACGATCCTCCCTGCCATGGCCTCCGGCGCGGACCCCGTCTTCACCCTGGTCACCGGCACGCTCGTGACCCGGCTCCGGGTCGCGGACGGCCGGGTCTCGGGCGCCCGGCTGCGCCGGGTCGCCGACGGCCACGAGTCGGACCTCGACGCAGACGCCGTGGTGGTGTGCGCCGACGCGCTGCGCACTCCGCAACTGCTGTTCGCGTCGGGCATCCGGCCCGGGGCGCTGGGCCGCCGGCTCAACGAGCACGCCTTCGTCACCGCCCGGGTGCTGCTCGACGTCGACCGGTTCGGCACCGACGTCGACTCGCTGCCGCTGCCGCGCCCCGGCGAGTTCTGCACCGACTCCCTGTGGCTGCCGCGCAACGGCCCCGGCCAGCCGTTCCACGGTCAGATCATGAACCGCACGTACGTGGACGAGGGCGGCCGGCCGCTCGCCCACTCGGTCGGCATCTCGCTCTACGTCCCGGTCGAGTCGCGTCCGGAGAACCGGCTGGTGTTCTCGGAGTCGGACACGGACCTCGCCGGGATGCCGCGCATCGGCGTCGAGTTCGCGTATTCCGCCGCCGACCGGGCGCTGATCGACCGGGCACTGGACGAAGTGCGGTCCCTGGCCGAGGAGTTCGGCCCGTTCGATCCGGTGACCGAGAGCGCGCTGCTGCCGCCGGGTTCCTCGCTGCACGTCACCGGTACGGTCCGCTGCGGCCCTGCCGACGACGGCACCACCGTGTGCGACCCGGACGGCCGGGTGTGGGGCCTCGACAACCTGTATCTCGCCGGCAACGGCGTGATCCCCACCGCCATGGCCGCCAACGTCACCCTCACCGGCGCGATGACCGCCGTCAGGGCGGCCCGGGCCGTCACGCTCCGCACCGCTCCTCGGCGCGGAGCCCTGCTCACCGCCCCTCGACAGAAGGACCACGCATGATCGACATCGCCAGGGAGTTCCGCGTCTCGCTGCCCGCTTGGATCGACGACGAGCTGGCCGACGTGCCCGCCGTGGTCGCCGGCCGGGAGGACCGGATGCGGCTCGTGCACCGGCTGGCCGACCGCAACTGGCGGGAGGGCAACGGGGGTCCGTTCGCCGCGCTCGTCGCCGAACGGGACACCGGCCGGATCGTCTCGGTGGGCGTGAACGTCGTCCTCGCCTCCGGTGTCTCCAGCGCCCATGCCGAGGTCCTCGCGCTCGGACTCGCCCAGACGGCGACCGGCGGCTGGGACCTGGGCGGCGCGGGGCTGCCCGTCCATGAGCTGGTCGTCAACTGGCGTCCGTGCGTGCAGTGTTACGGCGCCACCCTGTGGTCCGGGGTGCGCGCGCTGGTGGTCGCCGGGGAGGGGCCGGAGCTGGAGGAGATCACCACCTTCGACGAGGGCCCGCTCGGCGCCGACTGGGCCGAGCAGTTCGAGGCCCGCGGGATCGAGGTCGTCGGTGACGTGCTCCGCGAGGAGGCCCTCACGGTGTTCCGGGACTACCGCAAGGCCGTCGACGCGGGCGGCGTCGACGTCTACAACGCCCGTGGAGGTGCCGAGTGACCCCGCGCTTCGCCACCGACGTCATCACCTTCTACCACCCCGGCTTCTGGGCCCTCGACTCCGCCGACGCCGTGCGCGCCTGGGCACTCGCCCACCCCGACGCCTTCTGGGAACGGGTGATGGACACACTCACCGAATCCGGCGTCAGCGGGATCGAGTTGACCTTCGCGCCCGGCGACATCGCCTCCGCGCTGCGGGCGTTCGGCAGCGCGTCGGCGTTCGGCGGCGAACTCGCCGCCCGGGGCCTGTCCGTGGTGAGTGCGTTCATCGCCGACAGCGACGCCCCGCACTGGCGGGACGGCGGCGACCTCCCGGCGATCGTCGCCGACGCCGAGCGGCGCGCCGCCTTCCTCGCCGAGGTGGGGGCCGGACTCCTCGTCACCGGGCTGCCGATGCGGGCGACGTACGGGACCCGGCCGCCCTTCTTCGTCGACGCCGCGTACATGAGCCGGATGGCCGACATCGCCCACGCCGTCGGCGAGGCCGTCGCACGGCAGGGCGTGCGGCTCGCCCTCCACACGGAGTCCCACAGCACCCTCTGGTACGAGCGGGACATCGACCTGTTCATGGCCCTCACCGACCCGCGCTACGTCTGGCTGTGCCCCGACTCCTGCCACATCGCCCTCGGCGGCGGCGACCCGGTGGCCGTGGCCCGCCGCCACGCGCCGCGTATCGCCCTGGCCCACTGGAAGGACGCCGTCGGCCCCATCGACGTGCACCTCACCATCGACGAGACCGTCTACGCCCAGCAGCAGCCGTACATGGCGGAGCTGGGCCGGGGCGTCGTGGACTGGCGGGGCTGGGCGGACGCCATGTCCCGCACCCCCGGCGCCGGCACCGTCCTCATCGAACTCGACGAGGCCGCCGACCCGGTCGCGGCCCTGCGGGCCGGGACGGCGGTGGCGCGGGCGGCACTCGCACCGGCCGGGTGAACGCCCTCCGGGCTTCGCCTCGGGATTGTCACGGGGCGCAGACACCTCGGCGTACGGCCAGATCCGCAGCGTGGCCGGGGCACTCCCGTCGGCGACCGGGAACTGCGAGGCGCGCCCAACGCCCGGACACGGCCCGCGCGGTCCTGCAACGCCACCTGGTGCTGCTGCCGGGCGTACAGCAGGACGGCCGTACGGACGCCCCCTGAACAGAGGTCGCCCGCACGGCCGTCGAGATCAGCCGCGGATCACAGCGTCGTGGTGGTCTGCTCTCCGGATCCGCTGCCCGTGAGCCACTGGCTCCAGTCCAGGTTGAAGTCGGCGTAGCCGTTGTCGGCGGGGGCCTTGCCGCGGGGCGAGCCGGTGATGGTGACGGGGTCGCCCTGCTTGACCTGGCCGTAGAACCACTTGGCGTCCGCCATGGACAGGTGGACACAGCCGTGCGAGCCGCGGGCGCTGCCGCTGCCCGGGTAGGGGTCGCCGGTCGAGTAGTGCACGTACGTGCCGGACTGGGTCAGGTGGATGTCCCAGGGCAGAGTCAGGTCGTAGAAGTTGGGGCTGCCCTTGTCGCAGCTGATGCCGACGCTGCAGGAGGTCATGTGGACCTTCTCCTGCTTGTCGATGACGGCCATCGTGCCGTCCCACGTCGGGTACTCGGCGCTGCCCGCGTTGATCGACAGCGTACGGACCGCCTCGCCGTTGCGGGTGACCTTCATGGTGTGGCCGGTCACCGAGACGTCGGCGCGGACGTCGTCGCCGACGGTGAAGGTGTGGGTGTAACTGTGCACGCCGTAGCGTCCGTTGCCGTTGCTGACGCCCGTCATGTCGGCGTCGATCCGCACCTTCGTACCGGAGGGCCAGTAGTCCTTCGGCCGCCAGTCGGCGCGCTTGTCGCCCATCCAGTGCCAGGCGCCGACCACCGACTGCGAGGCGCTGACCTTCATGTGCTTCTCAACGGTGGCCCGTGCCTTCTCCGCCACCGGGTTCGTGAAGATCACCGAGATCGGCATGGCCACGCCGACCGTGGTGCCGGTCTGCGGGGTGATCGTCTCCAGCAGCATCGGCGGGCCCGCGGGCTTCGTGGGCGACGGCGAGGCGCTCGCACTCGGCTTGCCCGATGCCTTCGCGTCCTGACCGCTCGCCTTGTCGCTGCCGCCCCCGCCGCAGGCGGTCACACCCACCAACATCGCGACCACACCGAGTGCGATTCCTATGCCGCCCTTACGCCGTCCCACGCCCTGCCTCGCTCTTCTCACGTTTTCCGCTCTCCGGTTCCCGAAGGCCCCCACATTCCTGTGTGACCCCTTCGGCAGGGGTAGCGGTTCCGTGTGGCGCGTAAAGCGTGGATCAAGAATCGGTCCGCAGCGGTGGGGAGGGGCAACCCGGTTGCCCCTGCGCCGGCCTCAGCCGAGCTGCTCCGCCAGTCCGACGACGATGTCCTCCGGCCCGCGGACGTAGCAGAGCCGATAGACGTTCTCGAACTGCACGATCTCGCCGACGAGTTCTGCCCCGTGGGCCCGCAGGCGGGCGACGACGTCCTCGATGTCGTCGACGGCGAACATGACGCGCCGGAGGCCGAGCGTGTTCGCCGGCGCGTCCTTCGGCTCGGGAGTGATGGCCTTCGGCCGGTGGAACTTCGCCAGCTCCACCCGCCCGTGGCCGTTCGGGACCCGCAGCATGGCGATGTCCTGCCGCACGTCGTCGAGCCCGATGACCCGCTCCGCCCCGCGCCATTCGAGTGGCCCCTTGCCCTCCAGTTCCATGCCGAGTTCGACGAAGAACGCGATGACCGCCTCAAGGTCGTCGACGACGATGAGGACGTTGTCCATCCGCTGGATCGCCATGCTGGGCCTCCTTCACCTGGCACGGCCACGGTAGCCGCATCCGCCCCTGGGACGGAGCCGATGAGCCGCCGTCGACCGGATCGCCGGAAGAAAGGCCGTCGTTCGCAACACCCCGACGTTCTACTGTGGCCCGATGAGGAACGACCGACGCGTCCGCCGCCTCGTGGTGGACGGGGCCGTCTGGAACTGGACAGTCCGGCAGCGGGTGAAGCCCGACTACGCCGACTGCCGCCTGACGCTCTCCTTCTTCCCGGAGGTACCGGAGGCACCCAAGGGGGGTGCTCGGCGTCGGCTGTCGCTGGTCTTCGCGCCCGGGCCGGACAGGATCGTCTCGAACTCGTACTTCGAGGCGGGCACGGTCGTGCGGCTCCCCGACCGCAGCTGGCTGAACCTCTACGAGCCGGGAACGGCCCGGCGCCTGTTCGACGCCGCCGCGACCGCTCTGGGGATCCGGGCGTTGGAGCAGGACCTCGAAGTGGACGGCTGGCCCTACTTCGCCGCGGTGGTCAGCGGCTGATCATCCTCGATCGCAGCAATGCGCCTGACGACGAGGGGGCCGCCCCTGGCGAGGGCGGCCCCGTACCGTTCGGCGTCGTACGGCGGCTACTCGATGTTGATCTTGAAGGTGCTGGTCGTGTTGCGGATGTCCTGGGCGTTGCCGCTCATCCGCAGGTTGCGGAAGGTGGCCTCGCCGACGGCGGGGCCCTGACCGGGTTCCGGCAGCTCGTTGGCCCAGATGCCGAAGCCGGACTTGGCGTCGAAGGTGTCTCCGCTCTTCTTGGAATGGGTGATGGAGATGTCGGTGAAGATCGTGTCCTTCACCGGGAACTGCGGCTGGCCGCCGACGTAGTTGGTCTGGAACATGACGCCCCCGTAGGTGGAGTCGTCGATGTCGACGTCGTTGACCCGGATCCCCTGGAAGACCTTGGAGGCGGAGAAGGCCCAGATGGCGGGGAAGACCTGGGAGTCCCAGAAGTGGCCGCCGGTCCGGTCCAGGGAGACGTTCTCGATCGTCGTGGGATCGGTGCCGAAGCCGTTCATCGGGTAGCCGAAGTCCAGCGAGGAGATCGTGATGCCGGAGTAGACGAGGGTGTCGGCGACGCGGATGTTGCGGAAGGTGTTGTCGTAGCCGCCGTAGACGGCGATACCGGCCGCGCGCCAGGTGAGGGTGGACGTCAGGTTCTCGTAGAGGTTGTTCTTCTCGTCGGCGCCGCCGGCGTCGATGGCCGAGAAGAGCGCGAAGCTGTCGTCGCCCGTGGCGCGGGCGTCGTTGTTGACCACGTGGTTGTCCGTGGAGCCGTTCGTCATGTTGATGCCGTCGGCGAACGTGTCCCGGATGCGCGAGTTCGAGATGGTCATGTTGTCGGTGTTGGCGCCCCAGTAGAGGCACACCATGTGCTCGGCCCAGATGTTGTCGATGGTGATGTGGGAGACGTTGGAGAAGTCGAAGACCTTGCCCGGGCCGTCGATCCGGGAGGTGTAGTTGCCGAAGTAGGCGAAGCCGGCGAACGTCGAGCCGTTGGCGGTGGACTCGGCGCGGAAGCCGATGTCGGTGTTCTCCTGCGAGGAGGGGGCGTGGAAGCGGGTGAACCACGGGCCCGCTCCGACGACCTTGACCGCCTTGCCGTAGACCTGGAACTTGCTGGAGGTCTCGTAGTCGCCGGTGGGCAGGTAGACGCCGACGAGCTTGCCCGTGGTGTCCATGCGGACCTTGTCGAGGGCGTTCTGGACGTCCTGCTGGGTGAAGCCGGCCGGGACGGTGTAGGCGGCCGGGTCGGGGTTGGGGATCGCCGTCGCCTGTTCGGTGTTGACGAAGTCGACGGCGTAGGTGGAGGTGTTGGCCGCGTCCTTCTGGAGGCGGATCTTGGAGCCGGCCGGGACGGTCCTGCCGAGCAGCAGGTTCGCCTCGTCGTAGATGTGGCGCTGGGCGCCGGAGCTGGGCGAGTTGCCGGGCGCGGTCTCGTTGCCGTAGAGCCAGGCGTACTTCGAGGTGAGGTCGATGGCCTTGAGGAACTGGCCGTCCACGTAGACGTTCAGGGTCGAGTCGGTGCCGTCCGGGATGGAGAAGCGGGTCACCAGGGTGTTGGTGGCCGCGCGGGTGGTCCACTCGACGTACTGGCCGGTCGCGTTGAGGGTGACCGCCTTGCGGCCGCTCGCCTCGCCGGCGATGTCGCCGATGGTGCGGTTGGGGCCGACGACCTTGGCGCCGCCGCCGACCGTGCCGTCCTCGGCCTCGTACATGTCGTACGGCATGTCGGCGCCGCGTCCGACGAACAGGTTCTGTGTGCTGGTGTTGTTGGTGCGCTTGACCGGCAGTTCGTTGGTGTCGTCGGCGATGACCGTCGTGACGGTGTACTTGCCGTTGCCGGCCGTCCACGAGCCGAGGCTGATCGGTGCGGTCGTCTGGCCGGCTGCGATGGTGCCGTTGTAGGAGCCCGAGAGCGTCTTGACGGTGGCGCCGCCCGCGTCCTGGACCGTCAGCGTGACGCCGTGGGCGCCGGAGGCCGAGTCGACCGTTCCCTGGTTCTTCAGGGCGACCGTGAACGCGACCGGGTCACCGGCCGAGGCGCTGGAGGGCGTCCAGGCGACCGGGGCCGCGACCAGATCGGAGCTGGAGACGGGCTTGACGACGAGGGCGTCGGAGCGGGTGAAGGTGTTGTTGCCCTCGTTCTGCTCGATGACCTTGTTGGACGGGTCGACCTCGGCGCCGACCGGGTAACTGCCCGCGTCCCGGGTGCCGATGCTCGCGCTGACCGTCGCCGAGGCGCCGGCCGCGAGGGCCGGGACGTCGGCCGTGGCGGCCTTGGTGCCGCCGAGCGTGAAGTTCAGGTCGGTGGCCTGGGACGCCTTGCTGCCGCTGTTGGTGACGGTCGCGGTGAGGCTGATGGCGTCCGACTCGACGGGGGCGGCGGGTGAGTGGGTGATGCCGGTGACCTTGAGGTCCGGGTTGGCGGCCGGGGCGCCGATCACCCGCAACTCGGCGACCTGCCCGCCCGGGGCGCCGGTGTTGGAGGCGAACTTGAGCTGGATGTCGGCGGCGGCGCCGGAGACCGGGATGGTCACGGTGTTGCCGGTGGCCGGGTCGAACGTGTAGTCCTTCGCCGCGACGAGGCTGGTGAAGGACGTCGCGTCCTGGTCGCGGCCGAGCACCTGGATGTTCTGGGTGCGGGTGGACCAGGCCGGGTCCGGGTTGAGCTTGACGACGACCTGGCTGAGGTCGGCGTTGGCACCCAGCTTGGTGGTGAGGGTGGCCGGGTAGGCGCCGCCCCCGCTCTCCCAATAGGTGCCGATCTGCCCGTCGTTGGCGTTCGCGGCGACATAGGTGAAGGTGTACGAGGAGGCCTCGATGGGCTTGCCCTGGGCGAGGTCGGATCCGGTTCCGGAGCCGGGCCGGGTGACACTGTTGGACGCCACCGAGACGTTCCCGGCCGCGTCCTTCGCCTTCACGTAGTAGGTGACCGTGTCCGTCGCCGACGGGGTGTCGGTGTACGTCGTCACGTCGCCCGCCACGGTCTTCACCAGTTGGTCGTTGGCGTAGACGTCGTAGCCGGTGACCTGGACGTTGTCGCTGGACGCCTGCCAGGTGAGCTTCACGTCACTGCCGGACTGCGTGAAGGCGAGGTTGCCGGGCGCGGTGGGCGCCTGGGTGTCGCCGCTCGCCCCCTTGCGGGTGACGCTGTTGCTGTTGGCGGAGACGTTGCCCGCGGCGTCCTTGGCGCGCACGTAGTAGGTGATGTCGCTGCCGGCCGGCTGGGTGTCGGTGTAGGTCAGGACGTTCCCGGCGACGCTCGCCCGCAGCTGGCCGTTGGCGTAGACGTCGTAGCCGGTCACGGCCGTGTCGTCGGTGGCCGCGTTCCAGGTCAGCTTGATCTGCCCGGTGGCCGGCTCGGTGTAGCTCAGGTTGGCCGGCGCGGTGGGGGCCTGGGTGTCGCCGGTCGCCGGTCCGTAGACCTCCAGCTCGGACGCCTGGCCCGCGGGCCAGCCGCTGTTGGCGGTGAAGTACACGCGTACGTACCGCGTGGTGGTCGTGTCGAAGGAGATCGTCGTCGACTGGTCGTTGGAGCTGTCGAAGGTGTACGCCTTCGAGGCCGTGAGGTCGGTGAAGTTCTGGTTGTCGGTCGAGCCCTGGACCTTCAAGGTCTGGCTGCGGCTCGGCCAGCCGCTGGGCAGCCGCAGCGTCACCTGGTTCACCTGGACGGACGAGCCGAGGTCGACCTTGAGCCACTGCGGAAAGGCGTTGTTGGCGCTCTCCCAGTAGGTGTTGCGGTTGCCGTCGCCGGCGTTGGCCGCGCCGTAGACGTCGGCGTGGCCGCTCTCGCTGAAGGTCTTGCCGAGGGCGAGGTTGGGGGTCGGGGCGGCGCTCGTGAGGACCTGCAGCTCGGCGAGCTGGGCGGTGCCTGCCACCGAGTTGGCGGTGAAGTCGGCGCGTACGTACCGGGCGAGGGTCGCGGGGAAGGTGACCTTCACCGTGTTGTCGTTGCCCGGGCCGAAGACGTACCGCGCCGACGACTTGAGGGTGGCGAAACTCTTTCCGTCCTCGCTGCCCTGCAGTGCCAGCGTCTGCTTGCGGGTCTGCCAGTGCTCGGGCAGGCGCAGCACGACCTCGCGGACCCGCTTGGTCCGCCCGAGGTCGGTCTGGACCCACTGGGCCGACTTCTTTCCGGCCTGCCAGTAGGTGTCGGTGTCACCGTCGGTGACGTTGGCTGCCGCGTGGGCGCCTCGGTCGCTGCCCGCCTTGGTCGCCGCGTGGGCGCCGACGGCCGGCAGGCCCAGAACCATGACGGCGGAGGCGAGCGCGGCGGTGGCGGCGCGCCGTCTCCAGGATCTCGGCTTGTGTCGAGTCATGCGGGGTCACTTCCTGCGGAGGCTCGCGCGCCGGGAGGCGGCGAGGGCGGCTCGTTCCTGGCGGAGTGGTGCAGAAAGATGCGGTGCGCAGAATCTTGCGTTGTTTCATCGAAATATTGCAGAGCAATATGGACCCGTCTACCGGCAGAACTGCACAATTTTCACCACTAGCGCGCTGGTAAACGCTGATCACGCAACTCCTTGCGCACCTCCGCGTCAGCAGTCGACACTCCAGATCCCGGGGAAACGACGAACGCCCCCCGAACCCTTGCGGGTCGGGGGGCGTTCGAAGTGCTCTGGTCAGCCGCGCGGGCGCTCGAAGGTGAGCAGCAGACCCTCGACGGCTCCGGGACCTATGCGGCCCTTGACGTCGGCGGACGTGATGGCCTTGAGGGCCCAGCCGTCCTCGGCATGCTTGTTGAGGACCTTCTCCAGTTTGTCGCTGTCCAGGGCGTCGCCGATCAGCGACTCCCGGAAGCTGACGACCTTGTACTCGTAGGTGTAAGCGCTGCTCATGACTGCGGGTCCTCCTGCCGGCCGAGCCGGATCGGGGTGGATTGGCCAGGGCCAGACAATCATCCCCGGGTTCCGCCGCGCACAGGTGGCCGCCCTTTTCTCCGTCAGGGGCGGTCGACGCGGAAGTGGTAGCAGCCGAACTCGACGGCGCGCACGTGCACCTGGGCCGTGCCGGGGTCGTGGAAGGCCTCGGCCAGGGCGTGTTCGAAAGCCGCGTGGGCGTCGTCGGGAAGGAGCAGCATGCGGCCGCCCGTGATGTGCCCCCGGTCGTCATAGCGGCGCAGCACGCGCAGCGCGCCGGGACGGGCCCATGGGTAACCGGAGTTGTCGCCGGCCGGGCCGCCGCACTCCTCGGCGTGCACGAAGACCGGCCCCTGTTCGTCGTAGGCCCCGGGATCGGCGCCGGCCTGGGCGGCCCAGCGGCGCAGCGGGGCGTAGGAGACCAGGGCGATGCGCTCTCCCACCGTGCTGGACCGCAGGCAGCAGCGCAGGGGCGCGCCGCCCTCGTCGTCCGTGTACGGGCGCGGCGGACGGCCGGCGTCGTCGCGGCCCCGGAGTTCCTTCAGTGCCACGGACGGGATGGGGAGGGGAGGGAAGGTGGTGGTGGTCATGGCGTCCAGCGTGGCGCGGGCCGGGCCGGGACACCGGCGGGAACCGGACGCCGTCCTGCGCGCCCGGGGATCCTCAGCGGAGGGTCCGGCACACACCGGTGCGTGCCCTGAGGCTCACGAGGTGTGCGACGGCGCACTTTCCGAAGCATTCACGCCACCTCGCACTCCCCGAATGCTTCAGCACCTCCTGGGCAGAGATCCCACGGTCAGCTCCGCACCCGACGGACCGCTCCCGCCGACTCCGGCCACCCCTCTGGCGGACCACGCCCCCGCCGGAGACCATGGCGCCCTGCTCACACGATCGCGACGCACCAGACGGCGTCCCGGACGACCGGCGCAACCGGCTTCGCACGCTCTTCCGACCGCACGGTGTGCGGTCACCCGAACCGCCCTCCCCGCACGCGGTCCGCCACAGCCGGGCCCGGTCCCCTACGAGGAGTCGCCGAAATGTCCTACGATCCCCCCGAGTTACCCTCGGGACGGCCGCCGTACGACCGCCCGTCCCCCACCTGGTCGACCGAACGGGAGCCGTCCGGCGCCCAGCCGCCGACCCCCCGCTCCGGCGCCCACCGCACCCTGCGCCTGCTGCGGCGCGCGTACCGCTGGCAGCGGCGCGTGGCGACCGTCACCGCGCTCGGCTACTTCGCCGCCTTCCTCACCCTGACCGTCAAGGCGCCTTCCCTGATGGCCCGCCCCGGCCCCGGCGGCCTGCCCACCGGGCTGGTGCTGGCCCTCGTGCAGATCCCCGTCACCTGGCTGGCGGTCCTCCTCTACGAGGCCGCCGCGCACCGCTTCGTGGACCCCCTGGCCCGCCGCGCCCGCCGCCTGACGCGGGTGGCCGTCGCGGACCGGGAGCAGGCGCCATGACCGGGTTCGGCGGTTCCGCCCAGTCCTGGTCCCTCGTCGTGTTCTGTTCGGTCGTCGCCCTCACCCTGCTGCTGTGCGTGCTCACCGGCCCGGAGGCGGACGACCTCCCCGAGTTCTACACCGGATACCGGTCCCTGTCGCCGTTGCGCAACGGGCTCGCCGTCGCCGGTGACTACATCTCCGCGGCGACCGTGCTCACCATCGGGGGGATCATCGCGCTGTGCGGCTACGACGGCATCGTCCTGGCGCTGAGTGCCCTGCTGTCCCTGCTGTTGCTGATGTTCCTGCTGGCCGAACCCCTCCACAACACCGGCCGTTACACGATGGGCGACGCGCTCTCCCGCCGTCACCCGGCCCGGTCCGTACGCGTCACGGCGTGCCTGGTCACCCTCGCCGCGCTCGTCCCGATGATGGTCGTACAGCTCGCCGGGGTCGGTGAACTCCTGGCGTACGTCCTCGGGTTCACCGACGCCGGCATGAAGAACGGGTGCGTGGCCGGAGCGGGCGTTCTCATGATCAGTTACGCGGCGCTGGGCGGGATGCCCGGCACGGCGCTGGTCCAGATCATCAAGACGGTGGCGCTGCTCGGCTCCGGGCTGGTGGTGAGCGTGCTGATCCTGCGCCTCTTCGACTGGCAGCCCCAGGCCCTCTTCCACGTGGCGGCCCGGCACAGCGGCGCGGGGCCCGCCTATCTGACCTGGGGCCTGCAGTACAGCGGCAGTCCGCATCCCGCGCTGGACATGGCCAGCACCCAGTGCGCCATCGTGCTCGGCGGCGCCTGTCTGCCGCACGTCACCATGCGGATGTACACGGCGGGCACGCCGCGACAGGTGCGCCGGGCGATGTCCTGGGCGGTCTCCTCGGTGACCCTGTTCATCCTGATGCTCACGGTGATCTGCGTCGGCGCCGCCGCGCTCGTCGGCCATGACCGCATCACCGCGGCCGACGCGCACGGCACGACCGCCTACCTCCTGGGCGCCCGCGCCGCGTTCGGATCCGATCTGTCCCGGCCGGAGAGCCTGCTCTTCGCCACCGTCACCACCGCCGTCTTCCTCACCCTGCTGGCCTCCGTCGCCAGCATGACGCTCGCCTGCGCCAACACCCTCGCCCACGACCTGACGGCGTCCCGCGCCACTCCCCCGGCACCCGCCAGGGAACTCGCCCTGGCCCGGTTCAGCGCCCTGGCCGTGGGCGTCCCCACCGTCCTCCTCGCCGTACTCGCCCAGCACCGCAGCCTGCAGCCCCTGGCCACGGTCTCCTTCACGCTCGGCGCCTCCGCCATCGCCCCCGCGCTTCTCTACACGCTCTTCTGGCGCCGCTACACGCGCAGGGCGCTCCTGGCCACCCTCGTCGTGGGCACCCTCAGCGTGCTCGCCCTGACCCCCGGCACCACCCTGGTCTCCGGGACGCCGCTGTCGGCCTTCCCGGACGCCGACTTCGCCTGGTTCCCCTACAACACGCCCGCGCTCGTCTCGGTGCCCGCGGGCTTCCTCGCCGGCTGGCTCACCACCGTGCTGTCCGGCAGCCGGGCCGGCGCCCGCGAACGCAGCCGCTACGAGTCCCACGAGCACCACCTGCTCACCGGCCCGCCGCCGCCACACCGTTCGCCCCGGTAGTCACCGACCGGAGCGCGCTCAGGCCCGGGGAAGGCCGCCTGGACGGACCTTCCCCGGGCCTGAGCGGACGGCCGGACCCTACTTGGCCGCGGGCCGGTCCTCCAGGCCGCCGGCCATGGACGTGGCGGCCGCGTTCAGACCCGCCACCGCGGCTTTGGGCAGTGCGCCCGCGACCTTGGTGGCGAGGTCACGGGTGTGACCGGGGGCCGGTCCGTCCGCGGCGTGGGCAGGGGCGGCGAGAGCCACGCCCGTCAGGGCGAGCGCGGCGGCAGTGATGATCCTCTTCACGCCCTCAGGAACGACCGTCCGCGGCCCGGGACACGATGCCGGAGCCTTTCGGTGTCCCGGTCCCGGACCGCCGGGGTGCGGCGGGGGCCCGCCGCCGAGCCGTGCCCCGAGTGGCGGCCCCGGCCCGCTGGGACCACGCTGGATGCCGGAGAGAGCCCGGCCGGGCCGCGCCGGCCCGAGTCACCGGGCGCGCGGTGTTTGCCTCGGACCCGCAGGGTCACCCGTTCAGCCGGAGCCGGAGGGCTCCGCAGGCGACGGACGCGAGCACACCGGTACGGCGCCGTCCCGCGGCGAGGCCACGGGTGCACCCGCCGGTCCCCGGACGCCGCGAGGACCGGCTCCCCCACTGCCCTGTGCGGAGAAAGGCAGAGCCATGACGCAGAAACCACCCCCCACCACCACCGACTCCGGTGCCCCCGTCGAGAGCGACGAGCACTCGCTGACCGTGGGGCCCGGAGGGCCGATCCTGCTCCAGGACGCCTATCTGATCGAGCAGATGGCGCAGTTCAACCGGGAACGCATCCCCGAGCGCCAGCCGCACGCCAAGGGAAGCGGCGCGTTCGGCCACTTCGAGGTGACCGACGACGTCAGCGCGTACACCATGGCCGGCCTCTTCCAGCCCGGCACCCGCACCGACCTGGTGATCCGCTTCTCGACGGTCGCCGGTGAGCGCGGCAGCCCCGACACCTGGCGCGACCCGCGCGGCTTCGCGGTGAAGTTCTACACCGGCCAGGGCAACTACGACATGGTCGGCAACAACACGCCGGTGTTCTTCGTGAAGGACCCGATGAAGTTCCAGCACTTCATCCGGTCCCAGAAGCGCCGCGCGGACAGCAACCTGCGCGACCACGACATGCAGTGGGACTTCTGGACGCTCTCCCCGGAGTCCGCGCACCAGGTCACCTGGCTGATGGGCGACCGCGGCATCCCCCGGACCTGGCGCCACATGAACGGCTACACCTCCCACACCTACATGTGGATCAACGCCAAGGGCGAACGGTTCTGGGTGAAGTACCACTTCAAGACCGACCAGGGCATCGAGTTCCTCACCCAGCACGAGGCCGACCAGATGGCCGCCGTCGACACGGACTACCACATGCGTGATCTGTTCGAGCACATCCGTGACGGCCAGTTCCCCAGCTGGACCCTGTACGTGCAGCTCATGCCGTACGCGGAGGCCGCGGGCTACCGCTTCAACCCGTTCGACCTCACCAAGGTGTGGCCGCACGGCGACTATCCGCTCGTCCCGGTCGGCCGGATGACCCTGGACCGCAATCCGACCGACAACCACGCGGAGATCGAACAGGCGGCGTTCCAGCCCAACAACTTCGTGCCCGGCATCGGGCCCAGCCCCGACCGGATGCTGCTGGCCCGGCTGTTCTCCTACGCGGACGCCCACCGGCACCGGATCGGCGCCAACTACCAGCAGCTCCCGGTGAACGCACCCGTCGTCGACGTCCACACGTACTCGAAGGACGGCGCGATGGCCTACCGGAAGACCAGCGATCCGGTGTACGCCCCCAACTCCAAGGGCGGTCCCGCCGCCGACCCCGCGAGCTTCGGCCCGGCGCCCAGCTGGGCCGCGGACGGCGAGATCACCCGCGCCGCCTATGTCTCCCATCCCGAGGACGACGACTGGGGACAGCCCGGCACCCTGGTGCGGGAGGTGCTGGACGACGCCGCCCGCGACCGGCTGGTCGACAACGTCGTCGGCCATCTCCTCGACGGCGTCACCGAACCCGTCCTGGAGCGCGCCTTCGCCTACTGGTCGAACATCGACGAGACGACCGGCAAGCGCATCGCCGACGGCGTACGCGCGAAGACGGGCTAGCAGGCCGCCCCCGCGTCACCCGGCCCCGCCGTCGCATGCGAACGGCGGGGCCGGGCCGTGTGGTGCCACAGCCCGGGCACAGCCGAACCACGCCAACTGATATGAATACCTCACCGCAGGTCATGTCCACGCGGATGCCAAGGGGGGCTCCGCACGCAGGTGGCGGCCCGCCCGGTTGCGACGCGCTCACCGCCCGGAGACGTTGATGAGAAGTCTGGATCCCTCGGATCCGCCCGCCGTCGGCGGTTACCCGCTGCTGGCGCGGCTCGGGGAGGGCGGCATGGGGCAGGTCTTCCTCTCCCGCACGTCCTCCGGTCGCCCGCTGGCGCTCAAGACGGTACGGAGCGAGTTCGGCCTGGATCCCGGCTTCGAGGAGCGGTTCGCGCGCGAGATCGCCAGCAGCGACCAGGTGCGTTCGCCGTGGACGGTCTCGGTGGTCGACTACAGCGCGCCTGGGCAGCGGCCGCAGTGGCTGGCCACGGAGTACGTCGCGGCGCCCACTCTGGCCGACCGGGTGCATCGGCACGGTCCGCTGCCCGAGGCGGCCGTCCGGGCCCTGGGGGCGGAGCTCGCCGAGGGGCTCCGGGCCGTGCACCGGGCGGGTCTCGCGCACCGGGACGTGAAGCCGTCCAACGTGCTGCTCGCCCGCCGTCATCCGCTGCTCATCGACTTCGGCATCGCCCGGGCCGCCGACGACACCCGCCACACCCGCACCGGCGGTGTCATCGGCTCGCCCGGGTACATGGCTCCCGAGCAGATCACGGGCGGGGCCGCGGCGGAGCCCGGCGACGTCTTCGCGCTCGCGGCGGTGCTGGTGTACGCGGCCACCGGGCAGGGGCCCTTCCTGCGCCGCGGGGAGGAGCCGTCGGCGGCGCAGCTGCTCTACCGGATCGTCCACGAGGAACCCCGGCTCGACGACGTACCGCCGTCGCTGGTGCCGGTGCTGACGGACTGTCTCCACAAGGCACCGCAATCCCGCCCCACGGCGCAGGAGTTGCTGGAACGGCTCGGACCGGGCGCCGAGGAGTGGGCCGCGGTCCCGCCGCCTGGTCTGGCCGGGGATCTCGCCGCACGCGAGACCGAACTGCGGGCGCTGCTGGAGACGCCGACCGCCGTCACGGCGCCGCCGGTTCCGCCCGCACCGCCGGGATTCGGCCCGCCGCCGACGGCGTACGGTCCTCCGGAGACCGTCCCTCCTGCCCTCCCTTCCGCTGCCGGGAGCGGGTCGGCACGGATCCGGACGGCGCTCGTGGGCGCGGGCGTGCTGGCCGTGGTCGCGGTCGTCGCCGCGGCGACCTGGTCGGGGTGGGCCGGCGACGGACAGGGCGCGCGCGGCAAGGCCCCGTCACCGACCCCGTCCTCGTCGTCCTCGTCGTCCGGCTCGACCGCCGCCGACACGCTGCCGGCCTCCTGGGTGGGGACCTGGCAGGGTTCCGGTCCCGGCTCCACCGCGGGCGACGGGGTGTTCACGGCCCGGACGACGGGCGTGTCGGTGACGCTCAAGCTGCACGCGGCGAAGCGGGGCGGTCTGGTGGGCCGTCAGGTCAGCCATGTGACCGAGGCGGGCGGCGGCGACGACATCGGCTGCACCGAGACCCTGCGTCTGCAGGAGACGCACGCGACGACGATGGTGTTCCAGGCGGTCACCAGCACCCCCACGGATCCCTCGGTGGGTGTCGTGTGCAGGCCGGGCAACCTCTACACCCTCACCAAGGACGGGGCGGACACCCTGGCGCTCGGGGACGAGGGCAGCCAGACGGCCGGATCGCCGTCCCGCCTGCACCGCGTCACCTGACGGGCGGTCACAGCCCCGGGTCGGCCCTCACCGCAGCAGGCGCCGCTCCTTGGCGACCGCCACCGCGCCGGCGCGGGTGTCGACGCCGAGCTTGTCGTCATCCCCGGCACCCTGTTCCTGGCGGGCGGCGTCCCGGTCGACGCGCGGAACGCGCCGGTCGCCGGCATCGGGGTCGCCGGCGCGCCGTCCGGAGCCCAGGACGAGCGGTTCGCGCAGGCGGGCGCGGACGCGCTCGCACGCCGCTGACGGATCCGCGGGATCCCCCACGCCCCGACACCCGCGCACACTTTCAAGCCTGGTCTGAACCAAAGAGGAAACAAATATTGACCCGGTCGAACAGTGTGCGTAGGTTCCGGGCCGAGCCGGTCGAAGAGCTGTGTCGCCGCGCCGTCGGCGCGGCCTCCCCCACTCCAGCTTCGAAGGGACGTGCCATGCGTGGATCCCCGTCCGTCCGGAATGTCATGCGCCTGCCAACCTCACGGACACGGAGGCCGCGGGTGGTCGCCGTACTGGCCGCCCTCGGTCTCGCGTTCGGTCTGCTGCTCGGGTTCCCGGCCGCCTCACAGGCCGCGGGCTCGCTGCCGTGCGACATCTACGCGGCGGCCGGCACCCCCTGCGTGGCCGCGCACAGCGTCACCCGTGCCCTGCTCGCCTCCTACGACGGCCCGCTCTACCAGGTGACCCGTGTCTCGGACGGCGCGACCGCCGACATCGGGACGCTGACGCAGGGCGGGTACGCGAACGCGGCGGCCCAGGACGCGTTCTGCGCGAACAGCGGCGGCTGCCGGGTGACGAGGATCTACGACCAGAGCGGCCGCCACAACGACCTCACCCCCGGCCCGGCCGGCACCGCCGGCATGGGCGACGACCGGGGTGCCGACGCCTCCGAGATCGCCGTCGGCGCGGGCGGGCACAAGGTGTACGGGCTGTGGATCTCGCCGGGTGTCGGCTACCGCTACACCGGGGTCGCCTCCGGGGTCGCCGTCAACGGCCGGCCCGAGGGCGCCTACATGGTGGCCAGCGGCACCCATGTCGGGTCCGCCTGCTGCTTCGACTACGGCAACGCCGAGCGCACCCCGGCCGACACCGGCAACGGGCACATGGACGCCGTCTCGATCGCCACCACCTGCTACTTCGCACCCTGCACCGGCAACGGCCCCTGGGTGGAGGCCGACCTGGAGAACGGCATGTTCCAGGGCGACAACGGCTCCAACACGGCCAACCTGGGCAACAGCAGCACCTTCGTCACCGCCGTCCTGAAGAACAACGGGCAGACCAGGTACGCGCTCAAGGGCGGCAACTCCCAGTCGGGCGGGCTGAGCACCTGGTGGGACGGGGCACTGCCCACCCGGGGCGGCTATCAGCCCATGCAGCAGGAGGGCGGCATCATCCTGGGCATCGGCGGCGACAACAGCAACTGGAACCGGGGCACCTTCTTCGAGGGCGTCATGGTCTCCGGCTATCCCACCGACGCCGCCGAGAACGCCGTCCAGGCGAACGTCGTCTCCGTCGGCTACAGCGGCGAGACCGATGTGCCCAACGGTCCGCAGGGCACGATCACCGGGCCGGGCGGCACGTGCGTGGACGTCGCCGCCGACGACACCGGCACCAACGGCGCCGCCGTACAGCTGTGGGACTGCCAGACGTACGCCGAGGACCAGCACTGGACCCACAACCCGGACGGTTCGCTGTCCACCCTCGGCCGATGCCTCGACATCGAGAACAACGGCACGGCGGGCGGCGCCAAGCTGGAGCTGTGGGACTGCAACGGCGTCGGCGGCCAGAAATGGGTCCAACAGGCCGACGGCTCCCTCCTCAACCCCCAGTCAGGACGCTGCCTCGACTCCCCCAGCGGCGCCACCGCCAACGGCACCCGCCTGCAGATCTGGGACTGCAACGGCGCCATCGCGCAGAAGTTCTCGGTGAACGGGGGCGGGCCGGTCAAGGGGCCGGGCGGCACCTGCGTGGACGTCGCCGCCGACGACACCGGCACCAACGGCGCCGCCGTACAGCTGTGGGGGTGCCAGTCGTACGCGATCGACCAGCACTGGTACCACCGGTCCGACAACTCGCTGTCGACGCTGGGACGTTGCCTGGACATCGTGGGCAACGGCACGGCGAACGGCACCAAGGTGGAGCTGTGGGACTGCAACGGCGTCGGCGGCCAGAAATGGGTCCAGCAAGCCGACGGCTCCCTCCTCAACCCCCAGTCAGGACGCTGCCTCGACTCCCCCAGCGGCGCCACCGCCAACGGCACCCGCCTGCAGATCTGGGACTGCAACGGCGCCGACGCGCAGAAGTTCGGTCTGAGCTGAGCGTGGGCCTGGCGCTTTTCCGTCGAAGGGTGTCACTCATGCCACTGGGAGGTGGCACGGCCGCTGGTTACGTTCGGTGCGTGCCCGGCAGCGGCCGGGTGTTCCGCCGGCCGAAGGACCCGTCATGCACGCCCAGATCGTCCTGTTCGAGGGCTTCGATCCGCTCGATGTGATCGCTCCCTACGAAGTGCTGTCCGCCGGCGGGGCCGCCACCGAAGGTGCGGTGACCGTCGAACTCGTCTCGGCCGAGGGGTCCCGTGACGTGGTCGGCGGTGTCGGCGGGCTCGCGCTGCGGACCACCGCGCGGCTCGACCCGGACCGCGCCGGACTGGTCCTGGTCCCGGGCGCGGCGGGCCGTATCGGCGATCCCGCCGAGGTGCCCGACCACGAGGCCGGGGCAACGGAGTCGGGGCCGGACTCGACCGTCCCCGAACTGCTGGGCCGCACCCTGGGCACCGAACTGCCCGCGCTGCTCAAGGCCGCTGCGGCCAACCCCGACGTGCTCCTCACCGCCGTCTGCGGCGGCTCGGTCGTGCTGGCGATGGCCGGTCTGCTGGAGGGACGCCATGCCACCACGCACCACATGGGCCTGGACCTCCTCGACGCCACCGGAGCGCACGCCGTACGCGCCCGGGTGGTCGACGACGGCGACCTCGTCACCGGCGCCGGTGTGACCTCCGGGCTCGACCTGGGCCTGTACCTGCTGGAACGCGAGGTCGGCCCGCAGGTCGCACACGCCGTCGAAGAGCTGTTCGCCCATGAGCGTCGCGGCACCGTCTGGCGGAACACGGGCCCACGGCCCGCCCAATTCTGAGCCCCGTCTCTTTTTTCCCCGCACCGCACAGTGAGGAAAGACCACACACCATGTCCGCCGAAGGCACGTCGGTACCGCGCGCGGCGCGGGAGAGGAGGTCGCGCTCGACGACGTACTCCTCGACGACGGCCGGCTCACCTGGAAGCAGGCCGGGCGCCTGCCCGCCTCGAAGGTCACCGGCCGGCGCCGCGCCCTCGCGTCGTCCTCCTAGGGGCGGCGGGCGCGGATGTCGGCGAGGTTTTCCTCCGGCGGGTGCCCGCTCTTCACGTGAACGCCTTCGCACCGCACTGGGATGTGCGGGCGCGGTGCGGGTGTGCCGGGTGGCACCGCGGGAGTCGTAGGTCAGGAGAGGTATGTCTGTCACAGCCGGGACGCAGGGGCGCGGAGCGCGCGGTGGACGACGCCGAGTCGGACAGGGGTTCGCGCTGGGGACCGCTCTGGCCCTGATCGCGTTCGTCCCGCCGGCCGCCGCGAGTACGGAGGTCACCGCACCGGCGGCCGGCACGTACTCCTGGACCACCCGGGACGTGGCGCCCGGTGTCCAGGTCCGCACCGGGGTGCTCGACGACCCGCGGGCGGCCGGTGTGTGGACGGTCACCGTCCAGGCCCCGGCCGTCAACCGTCTCACCGGTGCCGCCACCTGGGCCCCGCTCGGTGACCGCGACTGGGCCGACGCCACCGCCGAACGGCTGCGGGCCGCCGGGTTCGCCCCGCGCCTGGAAGAGGTGATGTGGGACCGGTACGCCGACACCCCGCACGGCACCATGGGATGGCAGGTCAGGGTCGGACGGTATGCCACGCAGGCCGAGGCGGGCACGCTCAACTCCGCGGTGTCGGCGGCGGGTTTCCGTACGGCCGTGGAGTGGTCGGGCTACGACGGGCGGCAGTCCGCCGACGCGGAGCGCGTCCACGTCGCCGTGGTCGATCCGGCCCGGCCGGCGGGCACGGTCGAGGTGAGCGACGGCGGTGACGCCGCCGACCGTGAGAAGACGTCGACGGTGGCCGCCCGGCTGGGCTCCCTGGTGGGCGTCAACGGCGGTTTCTTCATCACCTCCGACGCGGACGGCGTCCAGGGCACCTCGGCCGGACTGTCCGTGGTGCACGGGGAGTTGCGGTCCATGGCGGCCGGCTCGCGCGCCGCGCTGATCCTCGAGGACGGTGGCCGACGGGTGCGGGTCGCGGACCTGTCGAGCACGGTCACCGTGCGCTCCGGTGCCGCCGTGCACGCGGTGGAGGGCATCAACCGGGTCCCGGGCAAGGTGCGCAACTGCGGCCGTCCCGGCGCCGTGCCCACAGCACTCCCCCGGCAGGACGTCACCTGCACCCTCGCGGACGATCTCGTGAGGTTCACCGACGCGTTCGGGGCTCCGCTGCCGACGGGAGCCGGGGTGCAGGTGGTCTTGGACGGGCACGGTGTCGTGGTCTCGCTCGGCGACCGGGGCGGTTCGGTGCCCGCCGGGGGCTCGGTGCTCCAGGGCACCGGTGCGGCCGCCGCCTGGCTGACCGAGCACGCCGAGCCGGGACATCGGCTGACGGTCCGCGAGGTCGTCCGGGACTCCTCGGGGCGGCAGGTGCGGCTGGGTCCCGACGACAGTGTCGTCAGCGCGGCGCCCACCCTGGTCGAGGACGGCCGGGTGCACATCGACGCGGCCACCGAGGGCACGCTCGACCCGCTCGACCTGTCCTTCGGCTTCGCCTGGTCCAATGTGCGCCAGCCGCGCACCCTGGCCGGTGTCGACCGCCGCGGCCGGCTGCTCCTGGTCACGGTCGACGGCCGGCAGCCCGGCGTCAGCGAGGGCTTCACGCTTGCCGAGGCCGCCGCGTTCATGCGTTCCCTGGGCGCCGTGCAGGCGCTGAACCTCGACGGCGGCGGCTCCACCGCGATGGCGGTCCACGGCACCCTCGTCAACACCACGTCGGACGCGACCGGCGAGCGCGCCGTCGGGGACACGGTCCAGGTCCTGCCGGACGTCCGGAAGGACTGACCCGGAGCGCCCCGCCCAGCGCGGTACGGGCGGGGCGCTCCTGCCGGGTCACCCGGCTACTGGTTGCTGAACGCGGCGTCGAAGGACGCCTTCGGGAGGGGCCACAGCAGCGATCGTACGAAGGTGATGGCCTCGGCGGCGCCGTGCAGGCGGTCCATGCCGGCGTCCTCCCACTCGATGGAGATGGGACCGGCGTAGCCGATGGACTCCAGGGCGCGGAAGGCGTCCTCCCAGGGGACGTCGCCGTGGCCGGTGGAGACGAAGTCCCAGCCGCGGCGCGGATCGCCCCACGGCTGGTGCGAACCGAGCACGCCGGCGCGGCCGTTGCGGGGGCGCAGCCGGGTGTCCTTGCAGTCGACGTGGTAGATGCGGTTCTTGAAGTCGGTGATGAACCCGACCGGGTCGATGTTCTGCCACATCATGTGGCTGGGGTCCCAGTTGAAGCCGAAGGCCTCCCGGTGGCCGATCGCCTCCAGGGTGCGGACGCTGGTCCAGTAGTCGTAGGCGATCTCTCCGGGGTGGACCTCGTGGGCGAAGCGCACGCCCTCGGCGTCGAACACGTCGAGGATCGGGTTCCAGCGGGTGGCGAAGTCCTCGTAGCCCGCCTCGATGACGGACGCCGGTACCGGCGGGAACATGGCGACGTAGGGCCAGATGGAGGAGCCCGTGAAGCCGACCACCGTGTCGACGCCGAGTTTGCGGGCCACGCGCGCGGCGCGCTTCATGTCCTCGGCGGCGCGCTGCCGGACGCCCTCCGGGTCGCCGTCGCCCCAGACGTACGGGCGCAGGATCGCCTGGTGCCGGAAGTCGATGGGGGCGTCGCAGACGGCCTGTCCGGCCAGGTGGTTGGAGATGGCGTGGACCGTGAGGCCGTGCCGGTCGAGGATCTCCAGGCGGGATGCCGCGTAGGCGTCGTCCTCGTCGGCGCGCTGAAGGTCGAGGTGGTCTCCCGAGGCGGCGATCTCCAGGCCGTCGTAGCCCCACTGCGCGGCGAGGCGGGCGACCTCCTCGAAGGGCAGGTCGGCCCACTGTCCGGTGAACAGGGTGACGGGGTGGGTGGCTGCGGTCATGCGGGGTCCTCCGTCTCGGGTGGGGTCTCGATCCAGGTGCCGTCCTGCGCGGCGGAGGCCAGGACGGCCTCGGTGAGCCGCGCGGCGCGCAGTCCGTCGGCGAAGGTCGGCATCCCTTCGGGGTGTCCGCCCTGTACGGCGCTGTAGACGTCGGTGACGAACGCGGTGAAGGCGTCCTGGTAGCCCAGGGCGTGGCCGGGCGGCAGGACGGACATCCGGGCGGAGTCGGGGGCGGCGGCGGTGGGGTCGCGCAGGAGCAGCCGCGACCCTTCGCGCCCGCCGATCCAGAGTTCCTCGGGGCGTTCCTGTTCGAAGCGCACGCTCTGCCGGGTGCCGTGGAGTTCGAAGGTGAGGCTGTTCTTGCGGCCGGGGGCGAGCTGGCTGACGAGCAGGGTGCCGAGCGCCCCGTTGCCGAGCTCCACGAGCAGGGCGGCGGTGTCCTCGTTGGTCACCTCGGTGCCGGCGCGCCGGCCGAAGACGGTCCGGGTGCGGGCGGCGAGGCGGTGGATGCGCTGTCCGGAGACGAACTCGACGAGGTCGCAGAGGTGGGAGCCGATGTCGGCGAACGCGCGGGAAGCACCGCCGGCCGCCGGGTCGGCACGCCAGTTGGTGTCGCCGGGGTCCAGGAGCCAGTCCTGGAGGTAGGCGGCGTCCAGGGTGAGGACCGTGCCGAGCTGTCCGTCGGCCACGAGGAAGCGGGCCTGCCGTGCCATCGGGTGGTAGCGGTAGACGAAGGGGACCGCCGCCACCCTTCCGGCCTCCCGCGCGGCCCGGACCAGGCGTTCGGCGTCCGCCGCCGTGGTCGCGAGGGGTTTCTCGCAGATGACGTGGGCGCCGGCGGCCAGCGCCGCCGACGCGTGTTCGGTGTGCAGGCGGTTGGGGCTGCACACGTGCACGACGTCGAGGTCGCCGGCCGTGGCGAGGCTGTGGGCGTCCGGCTCGGCGCGTTCGACGCCGAGGCTCCGGGCGGCCTCCTCGCCGCGTTCGGGCGTCGAGCTCGCGAGGGCGGTCGGCCGACCGCGCGCGGCCCGGCTCGCGCGGGTGTGCACGGCCGCCATGAAGCCGCCGCCGATGAATCCGGCGCGCAGGGGTGCGTTCACCGGGTGGTTCACAGGGTGGCTCCGTAGGGGTCGCGGTCCTCGGGGACCAGCGGGGGCACGGGTGCGGTGCTGGCGACGGGCACGGTCTCGCCGGAGACGACAGCCTCGTCGATGCATGTCATGGTGTCCAGGACGTGGTAGCCGAGGTCGCCGGTGGCGATGTGGGGGTGTCCGCCGCGGATCGCCCGGGCCATGTCGAGGACGCCGAGCCCGCGGCCGGCCTCGATGCCGACGCGCGGGACGGTCTCCCACTCCGGGTCCCGGTCCCGCTGCTGCACCCGCGTGATCCGGACGTCGCCGGCGAAGGTGTTGGGGTCGGGCAGGACCAGGGTGCCCTCGGTGCCGGTGACCTCGACGAACCCGGTGCGGGTGAGCGGGGAGTCGAAGCTGAACACACTCTGGCCGACCCCGCCGCCCTCGAACCGGGTGAGCGCGGAGACATGGGTGGGCACCGCCACGGTGAACTCGGTGCCGGCGCGTTCACCGCTCCGTACCGTGCGCACCTTGCGGGCGGTCGAGCCGAGCGCGGCGACCCGGTCGACCGGCCCGAACAGGCAGACCAGGGCGGTGAGGTAGTAGGGCCCCATGTCGAAGAGGGGCCCGGCGCCCTCGGCGAACAGGAACTCGGGGTTCGGGTGCCAGAGGTCGGGTCCCGCGTACTGCATCACGGTCTGCGCGGACAGCGGGGTGCCGATGTCGCCGCGCGCGATGGCCCGCCGGGCCGTCTGCAGGCCGGGGCCGAGGATCGTGTCGGGGGCGACGCCCACCCGCAGGCCCGACTCGGCCGCCCGGTCGAGCAGGGCGCGTGCGTCGGCGCGGTCGACGGCGATGGGCTTCTCGGACCAGACGTGCTTGCCCGCCGCGACGATCGCCGAGCTGACCTCCGCGTGGACGGCGGGGACGGTCAGGTTGACGACGATGTCCACGTCCGGGTGGGCGAGGACGTCCCCGGCGGTACCCCACTGCTCGACACCGTACTTGCGGGCCTGGGTCTCTGCGCGCCCGGTGTCGAGGTCGCCCACGACGGCCACGCGCAGGTCGGGGAAGGCGGTGAGGTGGGTGAGGTACTGGTCGCTGATGTTGCCGGCGCCGATGAGGCCCACACCGACCGGGTTCCGTGCCGCCATCAGGCGATGCCCTTCCCGTGGAGGTAGGCGACGCCGGCCGCGATGCCCTCGAAGATGTCGCCGTCGTAGTGGTCGAACTCGAGGATGGCGTACTCGGCGTGCGGGGCCGCGTCCAGCGAGGCGTCCAGCGGAATCCGGCCGCGGCCCGCCGGGACCTGGCCGGTGTCGGCCGGGTCGAAGGGGGCGCCCGAGGTGAACGGGTCGTCGATGACGGGGCCGTCCTTCACGTGCAGGGCGCGCACCCGTGAACCGAGGCGGTGCAGCAGGGAGACGACGTCGTTGCCGCCCGCGGAGGCCCAGAACAGGTCGATCTCCAGGGCGACCTCCGGGTTCAGGAGGTCGGCGAAGTGGTCGAAGGCGTTGACCCCGGCGACGGTGTGCACGAACTCCTGCGAGTGGTTGTGGTAACCCACCCGGAGCCCGTGGTCGGCGGCGCGCTCGGCGGCCTCGTTCAGGAGGGTGGCGGTGCGGGTGATCTCCTTCTCGTCGGCCCACCGGGACGCGGGGACGAACGGGTCGAAGAGGATCTCCAGGCCCAGGCGGCGGGCGGCCCGGAAGGTGTCGTCGAGGGCGTCCGGCGATGCCCCGTCGGGCGACAGGAAACCGGCGTGTCCGGTCCGTGCGGACAGGCCCTGGGCGGCAAGGGCGTCGGCGAGTTCGTCGGCGCGGTCCACGAAGCCGAAGACCTCGACGTTGCTCAGTCCCAGGGCGGCCAGGCGGCCGAGGGTCGCGGCTTCATCGGCCTGCAGAGCCTGGCGTACGGAGTAGAGCTGAACCGACAGCTGTGGTGTCGACATGAGGAACTCCTCTCGTGGCGGACGGCCGACAACAGAATACCGACAGGGGTGCTGGTTTCTAGAGGTGGTTAGCATCTCGTTCATGGCAAGGGAGACGGCGGCGCGGCCGGGGACGGCCCCACGGAACTACCCCAAGGGGGAGCGCCGGCGCGCCCAGATCATCGAGGCCGCGTTCACCGCGTTCGGACAGGTCGGCTACCGCAACGCGAGCATGGTCCAGCTCGCCGCCGCCTGCGGTGTCTCGCGCGCGGGGCTGCTGCACCACTTCCCGACGAAGGAGTCGCTGCTGGAGGCGGTCCTGGAGGAACGTGACCGGCAGGACGGCGTGGACTTCTTCCAGTCGGGTGCGGTCGCCCACGACGGCCTCGCCTACTTCGCGAGCATGGTCCGGCTCCTCGCGCACAACCAGGCCCACCCGCTGATCGTGAGCCTCTTCGCCGTGCTGTCGAGCGAGGCCACCGCGGCGGACCACCCGGCGCGCCCGTACTTCGTCGCCCGCTACGAACGCACCCGCCGGGAGATGCAGGTGGCCGTCGACGACCTGACCCGACGTGATCTCCTGCGCCCCGGCGTGGAAGCGTCGGGGCTGGCGGCGGACCTCATCGCGTTCATCGACGGCCTGCAGATCCAGTGGCTGCTCAGCCCGGACGCCATCGACATGCCGGCCCATCTGCGCACCATGCTGCGCAGGCTCATCCGCGTCGAACTCCCCTAGCCGTCCCGCCCGTTCGAACTCCCTCAGCCTCCCGCCCCATCGACCAGCTCCGAGAGGACGAGCCGTCGTGGATGTGTACGAAGCCGTGGACAGCCGCCGGGCCGTGCGGGCGTTCAGTGACGAGCCGGTGGACCGCGAGGTGCTCGATCGGGTGCTGGCCGCGGCGGCCCGGGCGCCGTCGAGCGGCAACCTCCAGCCCTGGCGGGTGTACGTGGTGACCGGCGAGCCCCTGGCCGAACTGAAGCGACGGGCGACGGCCAGGGCCCGGGCGGGCGACCCGGGCGACGAGCGGGAGTACCCGATGTACCCGGCCGAGCTGGGCCCGCCGTACCGGGACCGTTTCGCGGAGGCGGCGGCCCAGCGGTACGCGGCGCTGGGCATCGAACGCCACGACCCGGACCGGCCCTTGAAGATCGCCGCCCTCAACTCGGAGGCGTTCGGGGCACCCGTCGTGCTGTTCTGCTACCTCGACCGGACCATGGGCCCCGGGCAGTGGGCGGACGCCGGGATGTACCTGCAGACGGTCATGCTGCTGCTGCGGGCCGAAGGGCTGCACAGCTGCCCCCAGGTGATGTGGACGATGTACCGCGAGACCGTCGGCCGGCTGGTCGGGGCCGCCGACGGACTCGTGCTGCTCTGCGGTGTCGCGGTGGGCTTCGAGCGGCAGGGCGTGCCACCGGTGCGCACCGGACGGGCGGACCTGGCGGAGACGGTGCGGTTCATCGGGATGTGACCCGGGGCCGGTGAGCTTCGGTTCGGCCGTGTGCTTGAATGCCCGCCATGGACGGCTCCGCCCGCATGTGGATCAGCGCGATTCCCTCGCTCGACCCGGACTACCGGGCCGTGATCCTGGACCTCGACCACACCTCCTCCGATCCGGCCGAGCGCATGGCCGGCATGCTGCTGAACCGGGGTCACGAGGGCGAGGAGGGCGTGTTCTACCTGCTGCCGCACGATCTCTCGGCCCGCTACGAGCGGACCGGCGACCGGCTCGCCGTGTCCCTGCTGGCCTACCGGAGCCTCCTCGCCGACGACCTGACCTCGCATCCGGCCGATCTGCGCGCCCACCTCGACTCGCTCCCCCGCGATCCCCTGGACGAGGACCGGGTCGTCCTCGTGCGCCGCGAGACCGTCAGCGATTTCGTACCCGCCGAACGGGACGGTTTCCGGCAGCCGGTCGCGCTGATCGGCCACGGCTACGGACCGGTCTCCCTGGCCGAGTTGCTCGACTTGTTCGAGAAGCTGGAGGTGGGTGTCGCCGTCGTCGCCGCACCCGAGCCGCCACCGGTCTGACCGACCGATCGGCACCCGGCACCCGGCGTCCCGGTCACACCCCGAACAGGCGCGCCGCGTTGTCGTGGCACACCGCCCGCAGCCACTCCGGTCCGAGGTCCAGACGCTCCAGGGCCTGGAGCTGATGCAGGTAGGGATAGGGGATGTTGGGGAAGTCGGAGCCGAGCAGGATGCGGTCGCCCAGGCCGGCGACCCGGGGCAGGGCACGGCCGGGGAACGGCATGAACTGCTCGGTGAAGTCGGTGAACGCCATCGTCGTGTCCAGCCGCACCTCCTCGTAGCGCTCGGCGAGGCCGAGGAACTCCTCGTACTCGGGCATCCCCATGTGCGCGACGACCAGCCGCAGTCGCGGATGCCGGGCCAGCACCCGGGCGATCGACTCGGGACCGGTGTGCTTGCCGGGCGCGGGACCGGAGCCGCAGTGGATCACGACCGGTGTCCCGGCGTCGGCCAGCAACCCCCAGGCCGGGTCGAGAAGTTCGTCGGCCGGGTCGTAGGCCCCCACCTGGACGTGCGCCTTGAACACCCGGGCGCCCGCCTCGACGGCCTCGCCGACGTACGTCTCGACGCCGGGCTCGGGAAAGAGGGTCGCGGTGTGCAGGCAGTCGGGGGTACGGCCCGCGAAGTCGGCGGCCCACGCGTTCAGCCAGGTCGCCATGGAGGACTTGTGCGGGTAGAGCATCGAAGTGAAGGCCCGGACGCCGAACTCCCGCAGGAGTGCGGTCCGTTCCGCCTCCTTCTTGCGGTAGGTGATCGGCCACTCCAGACCGCCGATCAGCGGTCCGTTCGTGTCGAAGTAGTTCCAGACCTTGTGCAGCACGCGCTCGGGCATGAAGTGCGTGTGGACGTCGACCAGTCCGGGCAGACCCAGCCGCTCCGTGAAACGGCGTACCTCTCCGGCCTCCGCGGCACTCACACCCGCCCCCGCACCGGCGGCCTCGCTCGGCACCGGTGTTCCCGCCGGGTGGAAGTGGCCGTGGGCGGGGGCGGGTTCGGCAGGGCCTGCGGGTGCCGTGCGGTGATCGTTCATACCGCCCACGATCGGTACTGCCGGACGACGCGTCCAGCCCGTCCCGGGCGGCTGCGCGTGAGGGAATCATCACGCGACGGTGGCGACCTCCGTGACCGCACGAGGACGTGGAGGGCGGCACCCACGCGCAGGGGTGCCGCCCTCCCGGCACATCCCCTCAGGACAGGTAGCCCTCCACCTCGGACGCCGGACGGACGCTCGCCCCGGTGGGGTCCTGCCCCGCCGCGACCCGGGCCCGGCGCTGCCGGAGCAGGTCCCAGCACTGGTCGAGCTCGGTCTCCAGGCGGGCCAGGCGGGCGTGCTCGGTCGTCCCGTCGATCTCCTCCTGCGCCAGGCGGTCACGCAGGTCCTTCTCCTGGCTGATCATTTCCGTGATGCGGCCGAGGATCTCCTTCTCGGCCTCGGCCTCTGGTCCTGTCATGGCTGCCTCTTTCCGGACGACAAAGTGGTGCGGAGTACGACGGGGCGCCCACCGTATCGTCCGCCCCTCTCCCCCACCTTCTCCCACCCGGCTCCCGGGCGCATCGGTCAGTCGCCCCGATCCGCTGTGGCCGTCCGGCGCCGGGTGTACGGTGATCGACGGAAAGCGGTTGCTGAAAGCCGGGCGCAGCAGGGGGGACACCGTCGATGGCATCGACGTCGCAGAGACCGCTCGACCACCGCTACCGGGGCGAACACCCCGTCCGCACCCTCGCCTACCTGCTGCGCGCCGACCGCCGCAGCCTGGCGGTGGCGGTCCTGGTGTTCACCGTCAAGCACAGTCCCATCTGGCTGCTGCCGCTGATCACCGCGTCCGTCGTCGACACGGTCGTCGGGCACCGGCCGGTCTCCCGGCTGTGGACGGCCGTGGCGGTGATCATGGCGATCCTGCTGGTCAACTACCCGTTGCACGTGCTGTACGTACGGCTGCTCTACGGCAGCGTCCGCCGGATGGGCACCACGCTGCGCTCGGCGCTGTGCACGCGCATGCAGCAGCTGTCGATCGGCTACCACTCCCGGGTCAGCGCGGGCGTGCTGCAGGCCAAGGTGGTGCGGGACGTCGAGACCGTCGAGCAGATGGTCCAGCAGACCGCCGAACAGGGCCTGGGCGCGCTGACCGTGCTGGCCGGCGGACTGGTCATCATCGGCGTCCGCACCCCGGAGTTCCTGCCGGTCTTCCTGATCGTGGTGCCGGGCGCGACGCTGATCGTGGCCCGGCTGCGCTCGCGCCTGCGCAGCCACAACGAACACTTCCGGCACGAGGTGGAGACCCTGTCGTCCCGGGTGACCGAGATGACGCGGCTCATCCCGGTCACCCGCGCGCACGGCCTGGAGGGCAAGGCGCTGCGCCGGATGGACGGCACCCTGCGCCGGCTGCTCACCTCGGGGATGCGCCTGGACCTGGTCAACGGCCGTTTCGGGTCGCTGGCCTGGGTGGTCCTCAACGTGATCGGCGTCGCCGTGCTGGGCGCCGCCGCGCTGGTGTCGTACTACGGCGTCTGGGGCGTCAGCGCCGGTGACGTCGTCATGCTCAGCGCCTTCCTGACCACCCTCACCAACTCCACGACGACGCTGACCAGTCTGGCGCCGGTCATCACCAAGGGGCTGGAGTCGGTGCGTTCGGTGGGCGAGGTGCTGCAGGCGCCCGAACTCGAGGACAACGAGGGCCGGACGGAGGTCACCGCCGTGCGCGGCGCCGTCACCTTCGACCGGATCGGCTTCGCCTACGAGGACACCGGCCGCCCGGCCGTCGCGGACTTCACCCTCGATGTCGTACCGGGCGAGACCGTCGCCCTGGTGGGCGCCTCGGGGGCCGGCAAGTCCACCGTGCTCAACCTCGTCATCGGGTTCATCCGGCCCACCGCCGGCCGGCTGCTCCTCGACGGCACCGACATGAGCGGCCTCGATCTGCGCACCTACCGGCGGTTCGTCTCGGTCGTCCCGCAGGAGTCGATCCTCTTCGACGGCACGGTCCGGGAGAACGTCGCCTACGGCATGGAGGACGAGGCCGACGAGGACGCGGTGCGCGCGGCGCTGCGCGACGCCAACGCCCTGGAGTTCGTGGACCGGCTGCCCCAGGGCCTGGACACCGTGGTCGGCGAGCGGGGCGCCCGCCTCTCCGGTGGTCAGCGCCAACGCCTTGCCATCGCACGGGCGTTGATCCGCGACCCACGGGTGCTGGTGCTGGACGAGGCCACCTCGGCGCTGGACACCCGCTCCGAGGCACTGGTCCAGCAGGCCCTGGCCCGGCTGCTGCGGGGCCGTACCACCTTCGTGGTGGCCCACCGGCTGTCCACCGTGCGCGGCGCCGACCGGATCGTGGTGATGGACGAGGGCCGCATCCACGAGATCGGCACCCACGAGGAACTGCTGCGCCGGGGCGGTGTCTACACCGCGCTGCACGGCGGACAGGTGGCCTGACGGGGACACGGGCGTCGACCGGCCGCGTGTCCGCAAGAGCGGGCGGTCCGCTGACGGCATGCTGGAAGCATGATGGGGCTCGCCGTGCTCTTCGCCGTCCTGGGTGCCGTCAGCAATGCGACGGGCACGGCCTTCCAGCGCAAGGCCGCCTCCACCGTGCCCGGCAGCCGTGGGGTGCGCCTGCTGCTCACCCTGGTACGGCGGCCCGCCTGGGCCATCGGGATCGCCGGGGTCGCGGGGGCCGCCGTGTTCCAGGCGCTGGCCCTGGTGAACGGCCCGATGGCGCTGGTCCAGCCGTTGTTCATGCTGGAGCTGCCGTTCGCCCTGCTGATCGCGGTGCCGCTGCTGCACCGGCGGCCGAACGCGCAGGGCTGGTGGGCGGTCGCCGTGGTGGTGGCCGGCCTGGCCCTCCTGCTCGGCTCGGCGGCGCCGTCCGGCGGCCGGAACCAGGCGTCCATGGAGCGCTGGATCCCGGCCCTGGTCCTCACCCTGGGCGCCATCGCCGGCACCGTGCTGCTGCAGCGGTCCTCCTCGTCGCCGTTGTTCCGTGCGGCGGCGCTGGCGACGGGTGCCGCGATCGGCAACGCGCTGACCGCCGCGCTCATGAAGTCGGCCACCGACCGCCTCGCCGACGCGGGTCTGCCCGCCTTCCTCACCACCTGGCAGACCTACGGCTTCGCGCTCGCCGGGATCACGGCGCTGATCCTCCTGGAGAACGCGCTGCAGGCCGGTCCGCTCGTGGCCTCCCAGCCCGCGCTGACCATCGGCGACGCGGCGGTCAGCCTGCTGCTGGGCGTCGCCCTGTTCGACGAGTCGGTACGGACCGGCTGGTGGCTGCTGCCCGAGGCGGTCGGCGCCGGTCTCATCCTGTGGGGGGTGGTCCGGCTGACGCGTGTGGTGCCCCATCTCGCGGACGTCGTGCACTGAGCGGGCGCCCCGCGCCGCGCGTTCTCGCGCGGACGGCAAGGCGAAGGGCCCGTCCGCAGTGCGGACGGGCCCTTTCATCGAGCGCCAGGCAGGCCTTGCACCTGCATTTCTCCGCAGGAAGCGAAGCGTCTTTCCTTGGACCACCAACGCGTCGCCGAGCGCCGGGACTTCACGGCGACCGGCTCTGGATCAAGAATAGCGCACCCGATGGTGTGATGGTCACACCGGACGTACGGGCCCGTCCCCGCTCAACCGGCGCCGGTGGAGAGTTCCGGGGCGGCGGTGACGATCGCGTGCACGGTCTCGGTGACCAGGCGCCGGTCCAGGGGCGTGTCGTCGAAGGCGCGGTGCATCGGCCAGCCCTCGATCAGCGCGTCGAGCGCGCGGGACACCCCGGGCGTGAAGTGCAGGGCGAGGCTGTCCCTGCTGCGCTCCAGCCAGGTGCGGGTGGTGGCGGAGACCGCCTCGTTGTGGTTGGCGTAGGCGTACATCTCGAAGATGAGCGTCATGTCGCGCTCCGTCGCGTAGGCCGGTCCGCAGATCAGCTCGACGACGGCCGCCTCGGCCTCGGCCGTCGAGGCGGCGGACTGCAGGGTCCGCCGGTAGAGATGCGACATCGTGTCCGAGAGCCGGGCGAAGGCCTGGGCCAACAGGTCCGCGATGCCGTCGAAGTAGTACGTCAGCGAACCGAGCGGGACCTCCGCCCGCGCCGCGATCTTCCGATGGGTGGTCCTGTGCACACCCCCCTCGGCGATCACCTCGAGGGCCGCGTCCAGAATGCGCTCCTTGCGTCCTGGGTCGTTCGGGATCTCGCGTCGTGTGCCGCTCACGCCCTCAATGTGTCATGGGTGGAGCGGCCCCGAGTGTGTACAGATGTACAACCAAGTGTGTACGGTCGTACAGACTCGGTCGCACAGACTCTTGCCCGGACACCTCTGGAGCCCCCGCCCATGACCGCCGATCTTGCCCGGCGCCGTACCGCCGTCTTCGTCCTGTTCTTCGTCCCCGGCCTGACGATCTCCTCCTGGGTCACCCGCACCCCCGACGTGCGCGACCTGCTCGGCGCCTCCACCGCGCAGATGGGTCTGATCCTGTTCGGGCTCTCGGTCGGTTCGATGGCCGGGATCCTGTGCTCGGGCGCGGTCGTGGCCCGCTGGGGCGCCCGGCTGGTCATCCTGGTCGGCACCTCGACCGTGGCGGCCGGTGCGGCGGTCGTCGGTGTCGGCGCCGCCGTCGGCTCGGGTCCCGCTGTCGCGCTGGGCCTGGGACTGTTCGGTCTCGGCATGGGCGGCGGCGAGGTGGCCCTGAACATCGAGGGCGCGGAGGTGGAGCGGCTGCTGGGCCGCTCCACGCTGCCCGCCATGCACGGCTTCTTCAGCCTGGGCACCGTCGTCGGCGCGGTCGGCGGTATGTGCCTGACGGCGATCGACTTCCCCGTACTGGTCCATCTCCTCGCCGTCACCGCCGTCGTCCTGGTCGCACTCGCCCTGGTCATCCGGCGCGTCCCGGCCGAGGTGGGCCGCCAGGCCGCCACCGGTGGCCGTGAACCGGGCGCGGCCCGCACGGCGGTCTGGAAGGACCCCACGCTCCTGCTCATCGGCTGCGTCATCCTCGCCCTCGCCCTGGCTGAGGGCACCGCGAACGACTGGCTGCCGCTGGTCATGGTGGACGGGCACGGCTTCGACGCCGCGTTGGGCTCGGCCGTCTACGCCGTGTTCGCCGCCGCGATGACCGTCGGGCGGTTCGCCGGCGGCCGGTTCGTCGACCGGTTCGGGCGGGCGGCGGCGCTGTGCGGGAGCGCGCTGGTGGGGGCCGCCGGACTGGCCCTGGTGATCTTCGTCGACAACCAGGCGGTGGCGGCTGCCGCCGCCGTCCTGTGGGGACTCGGGGCCTCGCTCGGGTTCCCCGTCGCGCTCTCCGCGGCGGGCGACTCCGGCGAGGACGCGGCCGCGCGGGTCTCGCTCGCCGCGACCGTCGGCTATGTCGCCTTCCTGGTGGGCCCGCCGTCCCTCGGCTATCTCGGTGAGCGCTTCGGGCTGCGGCACGCGCTGATCCTGGTGCTCGTGCTGGTGGTGGCGGCGGCCTTCGCCACGCCTGCCGCGCGTTCGCCGCGGCCGGTGCGAGAGGTGCGAGAGGTGCGAGCGGTACGGGACCCGGAGGCGGCCCGCGGGTACCCGTCGGAATCCGCATCCGCATCCGCATCGGCGTCGGCGTCGGCGTCGGCGTCGACGCCGTACGTCAGCTCGCCGGATGCGAGCCCGGAGTGTGACCGAAAGCCCGACGGAAGGCGTCGATGAACGCGCTGACCGACGACCAGCCGCAGGCGTGGGCGACCGTCGTCACCGGGGTGCGGTCGGCGAGCAGGATCAGCGCGTGGTGCGGGCGCAGTTGGGTGCGCCACTGCGGGAAGGTCATGCCGAGGTCGCCGTGGAACAGCCGGGACAGGGTGCGGTCGCTCGCACCGACGACGCGGCCGAGTTCCTTGAGCGTGCGCTCGTCGGCCGGGTCCGCCCGCAGGATCGCGCACAGCTCGCGCAGCAGGGTGCGGCCGGGGTGGGCAGGTGGAGCGGCTGGGTGCCGGCCGGGAGCGACGACGTGCCCTCCTTCGTACGGCTGTCCCTGGCCGTGGTGTTCCGGTCGGTCGCGTTCGTCGGTCTGAGCACCTTCGTCTCGTTGTACGCCCGGCAGCGCACGGGCGGCGGCACGGGTGCCGGTACGGCGGCGCTGACCGTCCTCTACCTCGGGAGCGCGGTCGGGTCCGTGCTGGGCGGGGCCCTGGCGGGCCGGTGGGGCCGGGTGGCCGTCTGCCGCTGGTCGTACACGCTCGCCGTCGTGGCCGTCGCGGGTGTGGTGTGGGTGCCGGGCCCGGCCCTCTACCCGTTCGTGGCGCTGACGTCGGCCGGGCTGTATGGGCCGTTCTCGCTCCAGGTGACGCTCGGTCAGGACTGTCTGCCCTCGCGGATCGGCACGGCCGGCGGGGTCACCCTCGGCCTGACCGTGAGCATCGGCGGCCTGGCCGACGCCACCTCGCTGCAGACGGCCCTGGCGCCGCTGGTCCTGATGCCGGTGCTGAGCGGCCCGCTGTTCGGCACCCTGCGCGAACCCGGTGTGCCCCGCCACCAACCGGATCCGCACCGGGAAGTGAGCGACCGAGCCCCCTGCTAAGGTGCGCCGATGTCATCGATCAAGAAGTTCCAAGTCACCTTCGACTGCGCGCGACCCGAGCGCGTCGCCCGCTTCTGGTGCGAGGTGCTGGGGTACGAAGCGCCGCCGCCACCCGAGGGGTTCGCCACTTGGGACGAGTACAACGACTCCCGGTCTCCGGAGGACCGGGACAAATGGTTCTCCTGCAGTGATCCCTCGGATGTGGGCCCGCGGCTGTTCTTCCAGCGTGTTCCCGAGGGCAAGGTCGTCAAGAACCGGGTGCACCTCGATGTGCGCGTGGGCACCGGGCTCGTGGGGGAAGAGCGCCTGGCCACGCTGGAGGCCGAGTGCACACGGCTGGTCGCGCTCGGCGCGGTGCGGGTGAAGGTGCTGCTCGCCGACGACGAGAACGAGTCGTGCATCCTGATGCAGGACGTCGAGGGCAACGAGTTCTGCCTCGACTGAGCGCCCTGCGATGACGGCGGGACGGTGCACCGCCTCCCATCCCCCGCGCGCTGCACAGTTGTTGGCGGCGGCGGATGGAAAGGCGGTGCCGATCTGGTCCGGTCCCGCTTTCCGCGGCGACCGGTCGTCCCGTTACTCCTCGTCGCGCACGGCACGCCGTCGGACGATCTCGGCCTTGACGGACTCGTGCAACTCGTCCGACGTGAAGCCGAGGTTGCGCAGGATCTGCGCGGCCGGGCTCTCCTCGACGCGGACCAGACCCAGCAGCGTGTGTTCCGTGCCGACCCAGTCGTGGCCGAGGTCCGCCGACGCACGGCGCGCCTGCCCGATCGCCTCCTTGCTCTCCTCCCGGAACGGGATGTGGCCCCGCAGCGCCTTCTCCCCGGCCGCCGGCATCACTTCCGTGATCGCGTCGCGGACACGCTGCTCCGACTCGGTCCTCGCCACCAGCACCTCGTACGCCAGGCCCCGCGGTTCGCCGAGCAGGCCGAGCAGCAGGTGTTCGGTACCGATGGAGTCGTGCTTGTACGTGCGCGCGGCCTCCTGCGCCAGCACGATGCTGTGCCGGTTCAGGTTGGTGAACCCCTCGAACGCGGAGGGCGCGTGGCGTTGCTGGGCGGCCTGCTTGGACACCCCGATGGCGTCGCCGATCTCGGTCCACGACGCGCCGGTCTGCTTGGCCTTGCTGACGTAGTGGTCGATGAGCTGGTCACCGAGGTCGGACAACGTCTGCGCACGAAGTCGCGCCTCGCTGATGCGGGCCAGCTCGTTGGCTTCAGGGAGTTCCTCGTCGAGACGGGCGATCAGGTCGGCGAGGCTGATGTCGAGTGGACTCATGCGTCAATCTTAAGTTGACGATGCCTCAGCGTCAACTTGCAATTGACGCTGAGGCGCCCGGCGACGCGGCGCTCGAAAATCAGTGGAGCGGCGCCGCCGTGTCCCCGTACCGTGCTGCCGATCCCAGCCGCCTCGCCAAGGACGTGCCCTTGTACACCGTGTGAGACCCCCCGAGCGCTGATCTGTCGCGCGTCGCATCCGTGCGCCGCGCTGCTTTTTGCTGCGGACTTCTCACTGAAACCGGTGTACTTCTGTGCTCAACATCTGGGTGGTCATGCCCACCTGCCTGCCGCTCGTCCTGCGCCGTTGCCACACGTGCGCGTCCGGGACCTTCCGGGCGAGCGGCAAGTTCCGCGTCAACGCACACCACAAACTCATCGACGTCTGGCTCCTCGTCCTCTGCACCGGCTGCGGGGAAACGGCGAAACTCACGGTCCTGGAGCGGGTCAACGTGCGCTCCGTGCGGCCCGACCTGCTGGACCGACTGCACGACAACGACCTCGCCCTGACAGCCGAGTTGCTCCAGGATCCGGTGGTGCGGCGCCGCAACCGCATCGCCCTCGACTGGGACGGCGCCTGGCACCTCGACACCGGCGGCTCGGACCACCTGGACCGCGAGGCCATCGACGTCTCGGTCCGCTTCGCGGCCCCGATCCCCGTCCGGCCGGTGCGACTGATCGCCGAAGCGTGCGGTCTGTCCCGGGCCGAGGTCGAGAGGCTGATCACCGAGGGGAGACTCGTTTCGACGGCCCGGCTGAACGGCAAGGTCTCCGGCGACTTCACCTTCACACTCAAACACCAGGACGGTTGGCCGGGCACCATCCGCGGCGATCAAGCCCCGCCGTCAACAGGGCTGATTTGACGGGGATTTCAGGTGAGAGATTCGGCAAGCAAATCCCATCCAACCCTCAACTGCCGTCTTGAATCGGCGTTCTCCCGATCCCGTATTCACGCTCGAACCGCACACGCGGGCAGTACGGGAGAGAAAGGGAGGAGTGGCCGTGTCCTTCGCGAAGATCACGCTGGCAAAGCAGGCCAAGAAGAAGGAAGTCGGGTGTGCCGCCAAGGAGGCGCATCACCCGCACCACCACAAGAAGCACCACCGTAAGCACAAGAAGCAGGCCAAGTAACGCGACCGCCGGACGGCGCCGGGGTTCGACCGCCTCCCGCACAGGGCGGACGGTCCCGGCGCGCCCATGGAGTCAGGGAGTACCGGCCGGTCATGTCCACTGCCGCACCGCTCGACAGGTCCGCCCACGCCGGCCCCGCGAGTCCCGCCAGTTCCACCCGTCCCACCGGTGCCGCCGCCGCGCCGGCGCGGATGCGGCACGCCCGGCTCTCGCCGTGGACCGCGTTCCGTACGTTCTGGCCCCTGGTCAGCGGCAATCGCACCGCCGTACTGGTGTCGGCGCTGCTCCTGGTGGTGTCGGCGGGCTGTGACGCGGGCGCGATCGACCTCGCGGGCCGGCTCACCGACGACGTGCTCACGCCCGGTGACCTCGCCGCCTTCTGGGATCCCGCCGCCCTGTGGCTGGGGCTCGCCGCGTGCGGCGCGGTCGCCGCCGCGGCCGGTGGCTGCCTGGCCGGCTGGACGAGCGAGCACTTCCTGCTCGGTCTGCGGGACCGTCTCTTCGCCCATCTCCAGCGACTGCCGCCGGACGGTCTTGACCGCTTCGGCACCGGCGACCTCCTCTCCCGTCTCACCGGGGACATCGAGGTCGTGGAGACCCTGGTGGCCTCCGCGCCCGTCGAACTGCTCACCTCGGCCGTCGGCGCGCTCGTCTTCGCCGTCGCCGCGCTGTACACCAGCTGGCGGCTGGCGCTGATCACGTTCGCCGCCGCCCCGCTGATCCGGGTCGGCGCCCGGGTCTTCGGCACGCTGATGCGCAGCGCGACCCGCGCGGAACGCGACAGCAACGGCCGGCTGGCCTCCCTGCTGGAGGAGAGCCTCGCCAACATGCCACTGGTGCAGGCCTACGGCCGTCAGCAGGCCGAGCGCGCCAAGGTGCACCGCAAGGGGCGGGACTGGATGCGTGCCGGGCTCCGGCAGATCCGGCTGTCGTCGGTGTACGGCCCGCTCGGCGAACTCCTGGAGACGGTCAGCGTGCTGACCGTGATCGGAGCCGGCGCCTGGCAGATCTCCGCGCACCACCTCAGCGTCGGCGGACTGCTCGCCTTCGCCGCCTACCTCGGCTATCTCCACCCGCGGTTGCAGGAGCTCGGCGAACTGGTCGTCGGCGCTTCCTCGGCGACCGCCGCCTGCGAACGGCTCGTCGAGGTCCTGCGCACCGCCCCGGGTCCGGACAGGTCGAGTCCGGGTGTCCCGGTACCGACCGGGCCGGTGCGTGGTGCCGTCACCTTCGAGGACGTCGGTTTCGCCTGTCCCGGCAAGCGGTGGCCCGTGCTGGACCGCGTACACCTCGATGTTCCGCCGGGTCCGCTGGTCGCGGTCACCGGGCCGAGCGGTGCGGGCAAGTCCACGCCAGCCGGTCTGCTGCTGCGCTTCCACGAGCCCTCACGGGGCCGCATCCTGCTCGACGGGCAGGACATCGACTGCCGTCCCGTGGACGAGGTGCGCCGGCACATCACACTGCTGCCCCAGGAGAGCATGCTCTTCGACGGCACGGTCCGCGACAACATCGCCGTCGCCCGGCCCGACGCGGACGACGCGGAGGTGCGCGCCACCGCGGTCGCGGCCGACGCCCAGGACTTCGTGGCCGCGCTTCCCGACGGCTACGACACCCCGGTCGGCAGACGCGGCAGCGCTCTCTCCGGCGGCCGGCGCCGCAGGATCGCGCTGCCCCGCGCCCTGCTGCGGACCGCTCCCGTGCTCGTCCTCGACGAACCCACCACCGGCCTCGCCGACGCCGCCGCGGCCCGCGTGATGGGCCCCTGGGCCGGCTGACGGCGGGCCGTACGACGTTTCTGATCACCCATGACCTACGGCTGACCGCCCGGGCCGACCTCGTCCTGCATCTGTCCGACGGCACGGTGACCAGCGCGGCACCGCCCGGCGCTCGAGGGCACGGCCCGTTTCGTCAACGGGCCGGCCGACGGTTCTAGACAGCGCGGTCCCGCATGCCCTCGGACGGGGACGCAGACGCGTGCCCCACCTCGCCGGTGCCCTGCGCGGTGACGGCGACCACCTTCGAAGGACGGTCACCGCGGTCCAGGAAGCCGCCGGTGACGGCGAGCCCCAGGCCCGCCATCGCGAGCACCGCGCCGACCAGGTTGGGCGCGGCCCAGCCCCAGCCCGCCGAGATGACCAGGCCGCCGAGCCAGGCACCGGCCGCGTTGGCCATGTTGAAGGCGGAGTGGTTGGAGGCCGCCGCCATCGTCGGCGCGTCCTTCGCGTTGATCATCAGCAGCATCTGGACGGGCGTGGTGATGAGCGCGCCCATCGCGCCGATGAAGGTGACCGTCACCAGGGCCGGCACCGTGCTGTGGACGGTGAAGTAGAAGGTCACCAGGGCGGCGGCGAGCAGGGTGATGCCGGCGTACAGCGTCGGGCGCAGGGCGCGGTCGGTGAGGGGGCCCGCGACCAGGGTGCCGAGGGTCATGCCGACGCCGTACAGGGCGAGGACCAGGGTGGTCGACGCGTCGGAGATGCCGGTCAGGTGCGTCAGCATGGGGACGAGGTAGCTGTACACGGCGAAGAAGCCGCCGAAGCCGACGACGGCGGTGGCCAGGCCGATGAAGACCTGCCGGTTGCCCATCGCGCGCAGCTCCTGGCGGATGCCCGCCTGCGGGCCGCGGGGCTGGTGGGGCACGAGGAGGGCGAGGGCGGCGAGCGCCACCAGACCGATGACGGCGACCGCGCAGTAGGCGTAGCGCCAGCCCAGGTGCTGGCCGAGGGCCGTGCCGGCGGGGACGCCGATGATGTTCGCGATGGTGAGGCCGAGGAACACCCGGGAGACGGCGCGTGCCGCGCGGTCGGGGGCGACCAGTTTGGAGGCGACGACGGCGCCGACGCCGAACAGCGCGCCGTGCGGCAGTCCGGCGAGGAAGCGGGCGGCGAAGAGCAGACCGAAGTTCGGGGCGAGCGCGGACGCCGTGTTGCCCACCACGAACAGCCCGGTCAGCAGGAGCAGCAGCCGCTTGTGGGGAACCCGCGCGCCGATGCCGGTGAGGACGGGAGCACCGACGACGACGCCGAGCGCGTACGCCGACACGAGGTTGCCCGCGTGCGGCACCGACACCCCGAGTCCGTCCGCGATCTGGGGCAGCAGGCCCATGGTGGCGAACTCGGTGGTGCCGATGCCGAACGTGACGACGGCAAGGGCCAGCAGAGCCAATGGCATGGTGGCGGAGGGGCCTTTCGGGGACGGTGGATCCGGGGACGGTGAGCGGGGCGGAACCGGGACGGTTTCTCCGGGACCGGCCGCGCCGAGCGTCCTTGCCCAGCACACCCCAAGAACGTTGCAGCGAGATCAATTGGGCGTGCATTCCGGGATCGGCCCGTAGAACGGGGTGAGCTGCGTCACCACGCCGGAGGTCCGGGTCCTCATCCCCGCGCGAGGGCCTCCTGGCACCCCGCGCACACTCCCCACCAGGTGATCTCGGCCTCGTCGACGGCGAAGCCCAGGTCCTTCTCGGGGTTGAGGCAGGGCGCCGCACCCACGCTGCAGTCGACGTCCTCGATCAGGCCGCAGCGGCGGCAGACGAGGTGATGGTGGTTGTCGCCGACCCGCAGCTCGTACCGGGCGGGCGAACCGGCCGGCTCGATGCAGCGGATCAGCTGTGCCTTGGTGAGGTCTTCGAGGACGTTGTAGAGGCCCTGCCGGGAGAGTCCGCCGGCCGCGGCCGGGTCCGTGCCGATGCGGGTCTCGAGGTCCGCCGCCGTGGAGTGCGGATGGCCCTGCAGCGCCGTCAGCACCGCCCGGCGCTGGGCGGTGCTGCGCAGCCCCTTGCGCCTGAGCAGGTCACCCACCGGCTGCTCCATGGTCATCTCGCTCTCCCAGGGCCTGTCTGCCGGGCGGCGCTCCTGCGCGGCCACGGCGTCTCCCGCCCCACGATAACAACCCAGAGTTGACTCAGTCAGTTCTAGGCGACCTCGGCCGTACGGCACGCGCCGCACACCAGGCGCCGCGCCTGGACGGCACTGGTCATGGGGATGACCCCGACGGGCCGCTGAACGGTCGTCCGCGTGATCCGCGAGTGGTCGGCGCAGGTGAAGAGTCCGCAGCGCGTGCAGGCGCCGATCCCGGTGTGGTCGGTGCGGCCCTCCTGGGCGCAGTCGTAACAGTGCATGGCGATTCCCGAAGTGAACTGGCCCACTCACCTTGCGCAGTGGGGTGTCGGATGTCTGCGCGACGGGCGCTCACGCCCTCGCCGCCCTTCGAACATAGCCCGCTAGTTTTGACAGAGTCAACTCTAGGAATCCATGGAGCCATCCGCGGAACCATCCACCGTTCCCCCGGCACCTCTGGACCACGAGCACTTGTTCACCTACTGCCTAGACATGCCTGGACAGGTTCACAAGCATCAACGCATCGCTCACGTTCTGGCCGACGAGATCCGAGCCGGGATCCACGCCGACGGCAGCCGACTCCCCGGGGAGCACACGCTCAGAGAGCGGTTCGGCGTCAGCCGGACCACCCTTCGGCAGGCCCTTCGGGTCCTCGGTGAGGAGGGCCTCATCTCCACCCACGCGGGCATCGGCTCGTTCGTCACCTTCGACGGGACGCCGCTCGACAGCCGGCTGGGCTGGACCCGGGCGCCGGCCGAGCAGGGCACCGAGCTGACGACCGAGATCCTCCGCTTCGAGGAGGTCTCCGATCCGGAGCTGGCCGCCCGGCTCGGGCTCACGTCGGGCGCGTTCATCGCCCTGGACCGGGCCTGACGGCTCATCGAGGGGCCGGGCGTGTCCCTGGAGCGCAGCAGGGTGCCGGCCGTCGGCGGCCTGGCCGGGCTGCCCGAGCGCGGGCTGGACGGCGGTTCGCTCAGCCCCGACCATGACCTGCGCGTCCCGCAACGCGTCGGCCAGGGCCGGGTTCTGGGCGCAGTGGCCGTAGAAGTAGGCACGGACGCCGAGTACGACGCGGGCCCGGCTGGTCGCGGCGCCGACAGCGGTGAGCAGGGCCGCGATGAATCCGTCGCGTTCGGCGCGGTTGGAGCACAGGGTGAAGACCTCCTCGAACTGGTCGACCACGATCAGCAGGTCGGCCTCCTCGGGCCGGTCCACCAGGGCTTGCCGGATGCGCAGATGGAGGTTGCCGGGATCGTCGAGGAACTCCGCCTTGAGTGTGCCCGGGGAATCGCCGGTGAGTTCCGCCAGCCTGACGGCGCACTCCTCCAGCGGGCTCGTCCCCGGCGAGAGCAGAAGGACGGGCAGGGGCGTGCCGTTCAGCCCTGTCTTTTTCGCCACGGCGACCAGGCCCGCCCTCAACAACGAGGATTTCCCGCGCCCCGACGGGCCGAAAACGGCCGTGAGCCGCCGCCGGCCCACCTTCGCGACCAGTTCACCGACGAGTGGCGGATGGGTGCGTCTGACCAGCACCGCACCGGGCCTCAGCGCCGGCCGGTACCAGCAGATCACCACCGCGCCGCTGAACCTCAACGGAATCAGCACCGTTGGCATCCAGGCGATCTACGGCAACGGCAGCGGGGTACCGCTGCCGCCGCGGCCGCCCCCGAACGCCCTCGCGCGGATGCGGCCCAACTCGGGTGCGCCCACGAGGAATTCAACCGGGACCCCTGGCGCAGCACACATCCCACCGGGTATGTCATGCCACTGACAGCTATTGGCAACTCGTGCCAGAGTGAAGGGAAAACCCGTGCGCCTGCGCCCCCTGCGCGTTCTGTGCTGTTCCGCCGTCCTCGCCCTGTCGGCACCCGCCCTGCTCCCGGGCACCGCCTCGGCCGCGGTCCCCACCGCCTCGGTCTACCTGCAGAACTACGCCACCGGCCTCAACGCGGCCGACAGCGGTGGCACCGTGGCCGCCCACAACCCCAAGGGCAACGAGGACCACCAGCAGTGGACACCCGTCGCGGTCAGCGGCGGCTACCAGCTCCAGAACGCCGACGAGTCCGGCACCTGCCTGGGACGCAGCGGCACCGCCGCGGTCACCGCCACCTGCGGCGCGGACGGCACCACCTGGACCGTCACCGCCGGCGCCGACAGCACCTACACCGTCACGGTCCCCGGCACCTCCCAGTACCTCACCGCCGCTTCCGCCGACTCCGCAGCCGTACAACTCGGTTCCGCGGGCGACCTCGCCCGCTGGTACCTCACCCCGGTCTCGTACGCCACCACGGCGATGCCCTCCGCCGACACCCGCACCCTCGACCAGGTCACCTTCCTCACCGCGCACAACGCCTTCGCCAACGGCTCCGACGGCAACTTCGCCTCGTTCCCGGTGAACCTGTTCCCCAACCAGAACTACGGCATCAGCAGACAGCTGTCCGACGGCGTCCGCGGCTTCATGCTGGACGACTACACCGTGGGCGGCCAGGCCGTCCTCTGCCACAACAGCTGCGACGGCGTCAGCAGCCCGGTCCCGCTCGCCACCGATCTCCAGCGCATGGTCGACTTCCTGAAGGCCAACCCCGGCCAGTTCGCCACCGTCTTCCTGGAGGACTACGCCTCCTCCGACGTGCTGAAGTCCTCGCTCGCCGCCGTCAACGGCCTCTCCGACGTGCTGTACCGGCCGGACCAGGAGGGCGTCGCCACCAAGGGCTGGCCGACGATGGCCGACCTCGCCGCCCGCGGCAAGCAGCTCCTGATCTTCAGCGACCGGACCCGGGCGAGCGACACCTCGAACGGCTGGGTCACCCGGGACACCTTCGGCGTGATGTACCAGCGCGAGTGGACCGTGGAGAACTACTGGTCCATGGGCGCCGGTCTCGGTGACTCCGACTGGTCCTGCTACAGCCGCTGGGGCACCGGCAGGCCGCTCGCCACCGACTCCGCCGCCTTCCACCCGCTGTTCGTGATGAACCACTTCCGGGACTACCCGATCAGCTCCACCGCCGCGACCGACAACGGCAAACTCCTCAACCGCGCCCAGAACTTCTGCACACCCGCCGCCCGCAAGAAGCCCAACTACCTCGCCGTGGACCGCTACGACACCGGCTCGCCGACCCCGCTGTCGACCGTGGGCACCCTCAACACGTACATCCTCACGCCGGGCCAGTGAGGGCTCGGCCCGCCCCTGACCCGCGGATGGCAGTGAAACGGCGGAGCCGGCCTTTCGCTCCGCCCGCCCGCTACGGCTTGGCCGCCGGCTCCAACGCCTCCACCGCGGCGGCGGCGGCCGAGGAGTCCTGGCCGTAGAAGATGTCGATGTCGACCTCCTCGCCGCCCATCGTCAGCGTGTCCCAGGCGCCGCTGAGGACGAGCATGCGCAGGGTGGCGGGCTGCAGGGTGGCAAGGCGTTCCAGGATCGCCTCGTCGTCCGGCATGCCCGCCAGCCTGGGGGCGAGCCGGGCGCGGATGGCCTGCATGCGCTCCAGCAGCGTCTTGGTGTCCGCCGCGCGGTCGGGCTCGTCGGGGATGCCGTCGATGCCGTGCCCGATGATGTCCTTGATCGCCCAGGTGACGCCCCGGTCGTCCGTGGTGACCATCGCCTTCCACGCCCGGCTCTTGTGCCGGTACTGCAGCATCGACATCGCCGCCTCGTGCCGCAGGAAGTCCGCGTCCCGGAACGGCCTCCCGTTCCAGGCCCCGTTGAGGGAGCGGGCCAGCGAGATGGCGGAGGCCAGGCCGCTGTTGAGGCCGCGGCCGGGCCAGAAGTGGATGGCGTTGGCGGCGTCGCCGAGGAGGAAACCGTAGGTGCCGGGCGTGTTGGTGGTCGGCGGCAGCAACTCCGCAGAGAAGCGCGGGCGTTGCACCATGTCCAGGCGGAAGCTCGTGACCGCGGACAGGTCGTCGGCCTCGACGCCGAACAGCAGCAGCCCCTCGCGTACCCGCCGCCACAGCGGTGAGCCCTTGACCAGTGCGGGCAGGAACAGGGTGCCGTGGGTGGAGCACTGGAAGTCGCCGTACTCGTCGCGGTCCATCAGGCAGGGCCGGGAGGCGATGCACTCCTCGAAGACCCGGCGGACCGGGTCGAGGCCGATGACCTCGGCCGCCTCGGCGTCGGTCAGCCGCATGTTCAGGAAGCCCTCGCCGCGCAGCGAGTTGAGGAGGAAGCGGTTCTGGGCGACCGTCATCAGGACCGCCATGGGGTCCGTCAGGCCCGACTTCACGCGCAGGCCGAGGACGACGTCCTGCAGATGACGACCGTCGAGGGAGTAGATCGACTCGTCGGCCTTGCCGAACCGGGCGGCGAAGTGCTCCCGGGTGCGGGAGCGGCCGCCGTCGCAGATCGCGAGCACATGCTGGCCGGCGAGGGCCTCCTGCTGTTCCGCCGCGTCGAAGCGGCCGGGTATCAGCCGGATCCGGTCCCGCTTCTCGTTGGCCAGCTCCAGCAGCCGGTCCTCGATGTAGGCGATACGCATGTTGCGCGGGTGGTGGTCGCCGACCGAGTCCGGGCCGGAGGGCCACATCTCCGTGTAGTGCTCCGGGTCGAAGAGGCGCGTGCGGACCTCCTCCGGCCACGCGAGGTACTGGCGGCTCTGCACGGTCACCACCTGCTGGCGCCGTACGTTTCCCTCCTCCTGGCTCTTCCAGACGACGGTCCGCCCCTGCTTGCGCCACCTGCCGTCGTACACGGTGATGTGGACCTGGGAGCCGAGGAAGTGCTCCAGCAGCAGGGCGAGGGAGAGGCCGACGGGGCCGCCGCCGGCCACCGTGACCCGCAGGACCGGTCCCTGCCCGCTGTCCACCGAGCCGTGGGTGACGGACCGGGGCAGGGAGAGCGCCATGAGCGTCTCCATGGCGTCGGCGACCTCGAAGCGGAACTCCTGGTCGCCCAGGGTGATCTCGTCGCCGGGCTGCAGCAGCCGGGACTCCACCTCCTGCCCGTTGACCAGCGTGCCGTTGCTGCTCTCCAGGTCACGCAGGACGTAACCCTTGTCCTCGTCGAAGACGATCTCCGCATGGAAGCGGGAAACGCTCAGGCTGGAGATGACGACGGTGTTCTCCGCGTTGCGCCCGAAGGTGACGCGGGTGTCCAGGACCGGGATGCGCTCCCCCGCCAGCAGACCTTCGAGCCCGACCAGCACCGGTGCCACGGCTCTTCCTTCCAGGAGTGGTTGACCTCAACGTCACCGCGGCACCACCGGACACTGCACGTCCACGCCGGACGGCGGTCAACCGGCGGAACTGCGACACGCTTGACATGGTGTCGAACCACGCGACCGGTCCATGCGGCGGCGACGCGGTCCTCATGGCGGCGTGCTGCCTTCTTCGCTTGTCGCCCCCGTCGGCGAGCATATACTTGCTCAGCCAAGTAGTTCCAGTGGGCGTTTCACCTCGATCTCGCACGGTCCGGCGGGAGTTCGCCGTTTTCGGCCAGTCGACCGTTTCGGAGTACGGCGGGGGGGGGGGGGGGGGGGGGGGGGCCCCCCCCCCCCCCCCCCCCCCCCCCCCGCCGTACTGCCGGTGCCGGTTCAGCCCGCGTGGCCGTCGGAGCGCTTGCGGTGCAGGGTGAACTTCTCGAAGACGGAGAGGTCGCCGTTCGGCTTGTTCACGTTGTAGTACGTGATGTGCATCCGGGTGGTGTCACCGGGGTGCCGGCCGGGGTCGACGGTGAACGCGGCGAAGCCGTAGGGGTGTTCGACGTCCCGGACGCCGACCCATACCGCCTCTTCCTTCACATAGGTGGAGGTGCGCTTGCCGTTGGAGCCGGCGGTCGCGGAGACGGCGGTGATCACCTTGGCGGTGCCGTCGGTGAAGAACTTCTGGTTCGTGGTGCCCGAGACGCCTCCGCCGCCGAGGATCATGTGCACGGTGCCCAGACCGGCGTCGATGTCGTCGGTGGCCTGGGAGACCGGGTTGGGGGTCAGCGTCTCGCTGCCCGTCATCACGCCGCGCACGGACAGCGACCGCTCGTAGTTGTGCTCGTGGCCGCAGAGCACCAGGTCGACGCCGTACCGGTCGAACAGCGGGCCGTACTTCTCGCGCAGGCCGAGGTCCGCGCCGTTGGCGTCCGAGGAGCTGATCATGACCTGGTGCATGGCCACGACCACCCAGTCGATGTCGCTCGAGGAGCGCGCCGCCTTCAGTTCCTTCTCCAGGAAGGCGAGCTGACGGCCGCCGGAGTAGCCGCTGATGTAGACGTCGCCGCCGTCCTGGAGGCAGTTGTCGTCGTTCTGCAGCACGATCACCCGGACCGAACCGGCCGTGAACGCGTACCACAGGCCCGCGAGTTCGGCGTCGGTCTCCGTGGACGGGAGGGAGAAGTAGGTCTGGTAGGCGCCGAGGCCGAGCGGACCGTTGGCCTTCTCGATCTCGTGGTTGCCGGCCGCGGGCATCCAGGGGCGGAAGCGCGCCGAACGGGTGTTGTTGGTGAAGAAGTTGTTCCAGGTCCGCACCCGGTCGACGTCCAGGTTGGCGTAGCAGAGGTCGCCGTTGAGGAGGTGGAAGAGCGGGGCGACCTGCTCGATGCCGGTGACGATGTCCTTCGTCGCGGGCGTGGAGTTCGCGTCCAGGCCGACCGTGCCGTCGGCCGCCCAGGTCACCTGCGGGGCGGACTGGTCGCCGAAGCTGGTGAAGGTGACGGGCCTGCGTCCGCGCGGAGCGGTGCGGAACGTACCGCTGTCGGGGGTCGCCCCCTCGTGCGTGGCGAGGTAGAGGTAGTCCGTGTCCGGGGAGAGCCGGTTCAGGGCGGCGTGGTGGACGTAGACGGTGCGGTTCGAGGTGCCGTCGACGTAGGTGACGGTGCGGGCGGCGGTGGCTGATCCGAAACCGTGTTCCAGGGTGCCGTAGCGGACCACGGGCTTGGTCACCGGCCGGTCGGTGATCCACGAGACCGTCATCTGGGTGCGCGGGTCGGCGCCGAAGGTGAGGTGCAGGCCCTGGACGGGGGGCGCACCGGAGGAGTCCGCGGTGAGGTGGAAGGCCGGGGCGGCGGGCGGCGCGGCCTGTGCCGCACCCGCCCCCAGCAGCCCGGTGGCGGCGGCGCCCGCCCCCGCGGTCCCCAGCAGGCCCAGCGCGTGACGACGGCTGAACCCTTCCGAACCCCCCGACGATCTACCCTCTGACGAGTCTGCCTGTGTGGTCATGACGCCCTCCCGACGTGCAGCTGAGCTGACAACGACCGCACCCTGACCCAGCCCAACTGCTCCCACATGAACACCACATGACCACATGGCCATCACGCGTCAGGCAAAAGACCGCAATGACCGACACGCGCCCTCCCCTTTACCGGCAGCCGCCCCTTCCTTGACCCTCGTGCCGCGGACCGGCCTGACGTTCCGTCAGCCGGTGGGGCGCGGGGCGCGCAGATGGGCGCGCTCGGCCAGTTCCTTCTCGTCGACGAGTTCCAGCATGGGCTTGCCGGGCGCGCACATCATGGTCACGACGAACCGGGTCCTGGCGTCGGTGAGCGCGTTGCCGTCCTGGTAGTGGATGACGTCGCCGCCCGGCTCCCAGAACGTTCCGCCGGCCTCGACGACGCGCTCGGGCTCGCCCTCCAGCTCGAAGCGGACCGCGCCCTCGACGACGTATCCGAACGCGGGTCCCGAGTGGCGGTGCGGCGGGGTGCCCGGGTCGCCGGGCTCCCACTCCACCCGAATGGTCATCGCCGAGGCACCCTCGGGAATCGTGATCGGTGCCGCGTCCTGCAGCAACGTCACGGCCGTCTTCCACCCCTCCGAACGGGGCTGCCCGCCGGTGCCGTGCACCGCGTCCTTGTCCGCCATGGTGTTCCACCTCCGTAGGTCGACCGCCCCATGGGACCATCGCATCCTCGGCGGGACGCGCATTCACCCTTCGGATCCCGTGCGGCGTTTCTCCGTGCTCACCGGACACGCGGGGGATCCGTGACACGGCGGCCGCCGCCGCAGGCGCGCGGGGCGGCGCCGGGCCGGCTTGTAGCATGATGATCCAACTCTGGAGGACATCCATGCGCGCCGGTGACCACGCGGACTCCCTCGACCGGGCGACGAAGGACTTCGTCGCGGCGCGTCCCCGGCTCTTCGGCATCGCGTACCGCGTGATCGGCAGCGCGGTCGAGGCCGAGGACATCGTCCAGGAGGCCTGGGTGCGCTGGCAGGGCACCGACCGGGCCGGCATCGAGGAACCGGCCGCGTTCCTGACCACGGTCACCACCCGGCTGGCGATCAACTTCATCCAGTCCGCCCGGGTGCGCCGGGAGTCCTACGTCGGCCCCTGGCTTCCGGAGCCCGTCGACACGAGTCCGGATCCGCAGCTGGGCGCGGAGCGCGCGGAGGCGCTCGACATGGCGGTGCTCTTCCTGCTGGAGAAGCTCAATCCCGTGGAACGGGCCGCGTACGTGCTGCGGGAGGCGTTCGACTACACCTACCGGCGGATCGCGGACATCGTGGAGACGAGCGAGGCCAACGCGCGCCAGCTGGTGAGCCGGGCCCGGAAGCGGCTGGCGGCGGAGCGCAGGGAACCGGTCGGTTCCGCCGAGCACCGGCGGTTCCTCGAGGTGTTTCTCGCCGCCGCGCAGAACGGCGATCTGTCGGTGCTCGAGGAGGTCCTCACCGAGGACGTGGTCAGCTACGCCGACGGTGGCGGAGTGCGCGGGGCGTCCAGGATCCCGGTGGTCGGGCTGCCGCACGTCTCCCGGTACCTGGTCGCCTTCGCGCCGCGGTTCTGGCCCCCGGCGGAGGTCCGCTGGGTCGAGGCGAACGGCAGGCCGGCCGTGCTGGTCTCGGCCGGTGGCACGGCGGTCGCCCTGCTGACCGCCGATGTGTCGGAGCGCGGCATCGAACGCCTCATGTGGGTGATGAACCCGGCGAAGCTGGCGCCTTACGTGGCGTCGCTGGAGGGCTGACCCCCGGGCTGCCCGGGCTGCCCGGGCTGCCGAGATTCCTCCGGGCGGGTGTCACAGCGGGAGCGGCTGTCCGGTCACCAGTGATGCAGACAGAAACTTCCGAGAGGAACGCATCATGAAGATCGTCGTGATCGGTGGCACCGGGCTCATCGGTTCGAAGGTGGTCGCCGGGCTCCGCGAGCACGGGCACGAGGCGGTCGCGGCCGCGCCCAGTACCGGCGTGAACACCCTCACCGGCGAGGGGCTGGCCGAGGTCCTGGAGGGCGCCTCGGTCGTGGTCGACGTGTCCAACTCCCCGTCGTTCGAGGACCAGGCCGTCATGGACTTCTTCCGTGCCTCCACGGCCAACCTGCTCAAGGCGGAGGCCGAGGCCGGCGTGGCGCACCATGTGGCGCTGTCCGTGGTGGGCACGGACCGGCTCCAGGGGAGCGGGTACTTCCGGGCCAAGCAGGCCCAGGAGGAGCTGATCGAGGCGTCCGGCCTCCCGTACTCCATCGTCCACGCGACCCAGTTCTTCGAGTTCGCGAAGGGGCTCGCCGACGGGGTCACCGAGGGCGACACCGTGCGCCTGCCCGACGCCAGGATCCAGCCCGTCGTCTCCGACGACGTGGCCGCCGCCGTCGCCCGCGCCGCCGTCGGCGCCCCGGTCGACGGCGTGGTGGAGGTCGCCGGCCCCGAGGCGTTCTCGCTCGAGGAGTTCATCCGGATGGGCCTCAGCGCCCAGCACGACCCCCGCAAGATCGTCACGGACCCGGCGGCCACCTACTGGGGCGCCGAACTGCAGGACGACACACTCCTGCCCGGCCCGGACGCGCACATCGCCGAGGTCGGGTTCGCCGACTGGCTCGCACGACAGCGGTGATCCGCGAGGAAGCCGGCCCCCGCCGCGATGGCGGGGGCCGCCTTCCTGCGCCGCCGGGCGGTCGGGGGGGCATCAGCGTGTGTGCTTGCCCGCGATTTCCTCGTACTCCCGCACGGTCGCCTTGGTGATCTGGGTGTCCTCGCCGTAGAGGCCTCGGCTGAGCCTGCGGCGCAGGCGCCGGGCACCGCGTGCGCCGACGGCGTCCGGGCCGGGGGCGATCGGCCGGTACTGCTCGTGCTGGGTCAGCAGGTGGAGTTCCTCCCGGCCGAGCGGCTCGTGCACCTCGACGAACTCGCCGTGCGGCAGTCGTTCGAGCACGCCGGTCTCACGGCCGTGCAGCACCTTGTCGCGGTCCGCGCGCTGCAGACCGAGGGCGATGCGCTTCGTCACGACGTAGGCGATGGCAGGAACGGCGAAGAGACCGACACGGACCGTCCAGGTCACGGATTCGACGGAGACATGGAAGCGGGTGGCGATGATGTCGTTCGCGGCGCCGACCATGGCCACCACGTAGAAGCCGATCCAGGCGACGCCGAGGGCCGTGCGCACCGGGCGGTTGCGCGGTCTGTCGAGCAGGTGCTGGTGACGGTCGTCGCCGGTCACCCACGTCTCGATGAACGGGTAGGCCCCCAGGGCGAGGAAGAGCCCGACACCGGCCGTCAGCGGAACCAGGTTGTCCAGGGCCAGGGTGTGGCCGTGGAAGGTGATCTCCCAGCCGGGCATGACCCGCAGCAGCCCGTCCGCCACGCCCATGTACCAGTCGGGCTGGGATCCGGCCGAGACCTGGTCGGTGCGGTAGGGGCCGTACTGCCAGACGGGGTTGATCTGCGCGATCGCCGCGACGGCGAAGACGACACCGGAGACGAGGAAGAACAACCCGGCGGATTTCACGGCGCGTACGTGGCGGGGCAGGCCGACGACGTTCCCGTTGCTGCGTCCGGGACCGGGGTACTGCGTGTGCCGGTGACGGAGCATCAGGATCAGGTGGGCGGTCAGCAGCGCCACCATGAGGGCCGGGATGATCAGGACATGGACCGTGTGGAAGCGGGCCACCAGGTCGGGGCCCGGGTACTCGCCTCCGAACAGGAACATCGACAGATAGGTTCCGACGACCGGTACGGAGAGGATCGTTCCGTTGACGACCGCGAGTCCGGTCCCGGAGAGCAGGTCGTCCGGAAGGTCGTATCCCGTCAGCCCTCCGAACATCCCGAGGACCAGCAGCAGGAACCCGAACAGCCAGTTCAGCTCACGGGGCTTGCGGAAGGCACCCGTGAAGAACACCCGCATCATGTGGACGAGCGCGGCGCCGACGAAGACCAGTGCCGCCCAGTGGTGGGCCTGCCGGATCAGCAGTCCGCCGCGTACGTCGAAGGAGATGCGCAGCGTCGAGTCGAACGCCTCCGACACCATCCGGCCCTTCAGCGGGGCGTAACCGCCGTCGTACCGGACCTGGTTCATGGACGGGTGGAAGTACAGCGTCAGATACACGCCCGTGACGACGAGGACGACGAAGCTGTACAGGCAGATCTCGCCCAGCAGGAAGGACCAGTGGTCCGGGAAGGCGGACCTGCGCGCCTTCGCCCCGATCAGGCGGTGGACACCGAGGCGTCCGTCGAACCGGTCGGCGACCTTCTCGCCCCTGCCTCCGCGTCGCTCTTCGTCGTCCTGGCTCTGCTCCCCCATGGCCTGCAGCACCCCATTCGCCGATCGCCTCACGTCGTGCTTCTGCTATGAGACGGAGCGGGAGCCGGATCTGTGACATGGGGCCGAACGGGGCCTGCGGAGCTGCTGCTACGACACGCCGACGAGGATCATGGTGACGCACAGCCCCATCGCCACGGTGATCAGGATCATCGCGGTCAGCGTTCCCCGCAGCCACTGCCCGAAGCGGGCGCGGTGCCGCTGTTCCACCACGTTGATGCTGGTGGCGATGTGCTCGGTCACCATGCGGGCCACGTAGGTCTGTTCCTCCAGGTACCAGCGCTCGATGTCGGTGCGCTGCTCCGGGGTCAGTCCCGGCTCCCGGGCGGTGAAGTCCGTCACGCGCCGGCGTGCGGCGCGCAGGTGCGCCTGCTGGTGCAGGAAGTCCTGGAGGTCGCTCAGGCCGCGGGCGGCCTCCTCGCTCGTGTCCATGGTGTGCTCCACAGGTGAGGCGGCGGCCGTCCGGCCGGTCGCGGTCAGCGCCGGCGAGGGAGAGCAGCGCGCACGAACGTATCGAGCCGGGACGGGTCGGGACCGGCGATCTCGCGAACGCCGCGGAGAGCTGGAGCAAAAGGTGTGAACCACCAGCGTGACAACTTCCACCGGAAGCCGCAAGGGCGCCGAACCACGTCACTTGACGGAATCGCTCGCGGCGGCCGCCGCCTGGGTTCCTTCACGTGACCGCGACGGTCGGGCACGCCGAAGGAGACGTCATGAGTACGCAAGCGCGCAACGTCGTTCTCGTCCACGGAGGCTTCGTGGACGGATCCGGCCGGCAGGGGGTCTACGACGCTCTGAAGCGGGACGGGTACCACGTGAGCATCGCTCTCCGGCTCGTCCTGCCGGACCTGTCCGCGCGGCGCCTCGTCGCCCGCCCGCTGCCCGGCACGGCCCTGCGCACGACCCTGGGTCTGGAGCGCCCCGCCAACCGTTTCGCGACCACCGCCGTCCCGGAGGAAGCCCGATGACCCGCGCCGATCCCCTCGACGTGCCACGGCCGCACGCCCAGTTGCACTTCGGGGTGTTCTTCCAGGGCGTCAACCACTGGACCGTCTGGTCGGCCCCCGCCAGCGGTTCGCAGATCGACCCCGCGTCCTTCCGGCGGGTCGCGCAGACCGCCGAACGGGGCCTGTTCGACGCGTTCTTCCTCGGCGAGGGGCTCCGGCTACGGGAGGTCGACGGCAGGATCCACGACCTCGACGTGGCCGGACGGCCGGACGCCCTGACCCAGCTCGCCGCGCTGGCCGCGGTCACCCGCCGGATCGGCCTGGTCCCCACCTCCAACTCCACCTTCAACGAACCCGCCGACCTCGCCCGCCGGCTCTCCAGCCTCGATCTGCTCTCCGAAGGCCGGGTCGGCTGGAACGTGGTGACCACGGACAACGCCTGGACCGGCGCGAACTTCCGGCGCGGCGGCTACCTCGACCACGCCCCCCCAGTTCTCGACTTCGCTCGAACCGGGGGGACCCCCATCCGGCGGACCGAGGAGTTCCTGACCGTGGCCCGCGCCCTGTGGGACGGCTGGGACGACAAGGCGGTGGCCACCTCCGTCGGGGCGCCCGCCTGGTCGGCGCCCGGTGCCGTACGGCGGGTACGCCACCGGGGACCGCAGTTCGACGTCGGCCTCGCCCCGACCCTGCCGCGCAGCGAGCAGGGCCACCCGGTGATCTTCCAGGCCGGCGACTCGGGCGAGGGACGCGACTTCGCGGCCGCAACGCCGACGTCATCTTCTCCGCGCACGGCACCGACTTCGACGACGCGCTGGTCTTCGCCGAGGACATCCGGCGGCGGCTGCGGGCGGTCGGGCGGCCCGACGACGACCTGCGAATCCTGCCCGGCACCGAGATCATCCTGGGCGCCACCGAGGAGGAGGCCCGGGAGAAGAAGCGCTGGATCCGGCTCCAGCAGGTCACCCCCGCCACGGCCCTGGGGATCGCGGGGCTGCTGTGGGGCCTCGATCTGACGGGCCGCGACGCCGACGGGCCGCTGCCCGCGGAGGATCCGGTGGTCGCCGAGAACGACGGTTCCTTCGTCGCCCGGCGCGTCGCCGATCCCGCGCGGTGATGGACGAATGGCGGGCGCAGGCGGAGGCGCACGGCTGGTCGCTGCGCGAGACCGTCATCGCGCTCGGCCCGCAGCGCGGTCACGTCGGCACCCCGTCCGGCCTGGCCGACAAGTTCGCCCGCTTCGTACGGCACGGCACGGCGCGGTCGACGGTTTCAACGTCACGCCCGCCTACGCACCCGACCCGCGGTGGGCCGTGACGGGCCATTACGTGCCCTTCGACGTACCGCGGCCGATCACCGTGGGCGCCGCCGTGGAGGGCCTTGAGCATGTGTACGACGCCCCCGGCCGGATCGAGTTCGAACTGGACGGGCGGCAGCTGGCCCTGACCGCGTTCCCCGGACGCGGGCCCGGCGCGCTGATGGTGCTGTTCACCGACGCGACCTCCGGGGTCACCACGTATGCGGCCAACCGGTCCCTGTCCGTCGGCCCGCCCGCGGCCGACGGCACGGTCGTCCTGGACTTCAACCGGGCCGCGAACCTGCCGTGCGCCTACACGGACCTGGCCACCTGCCCGCTGCCGCCCGCCGAGAACCGGCTGCCGGTGGCGATCGAGGCGGGCCAGAAGATCCCCCGTGAGCGCGGCGGTTCCTGACCCGGCCGTCCGGGCGGGCTTGATCCACAGAGCTACGATGTGGCCATGGCTGAGCGTTCCCGGGGCACCGGTTCGAAGGACGAGGACCGCCCCCTGCGGCGCGATGCCGCCCGCAACCGGGAACGGATCGTACACGCGGCGCGGGAGGTCTTCGGGCTGCGCGGACTGGGCGTCACCCTCGACGACGTGGCCCGGCACGCGGGAGTCGGCGTCGGTACGGTGTATCGGCGCTTCCCCACCAAAGAGGCCCTGGTGCGGGCCGTGTTCGAGCAGGATCTCGCGATGCGGCAGGAGTCTGCGCAGCAGGCGCTCGAACATCCCGATCCCTGGCAGGGGCTGGTCGACTTCCTCATGACGATGACCGCGGATCTCGCCGAGAGCCGCGGTCTGCACGAGGTGATCATGCTGGGGAGCCACAGTTCCGAGCCGTTCGAGACGGCCCGTGGGGGTATGCGCCCCTACCTGGAGGCGCTGATCCGGCGGGCCCAGGACAGCGGGCAGCTGCGTGCCGAGGTGGTCCCCTCCGACATCCCCGTGATGCAGCAGATGCTGATCGCCGCCGCCCAGTTCACCCAGGGGCGACGGCCCGACATCTGGCGCCGCTACATCGAGATCCTCCTGAACGGCCTGCGGCAGCGCCCGGACGATGCCCCGCTGACGACGCCCGGCCTCAGCGACCCGCTGGTGGAGCAGCTGATGGGTCTGGTGCGGCCCGAACCGGCGCAGGCTCCGCCTGACCAGGACTGAACCGGGCCTGCCACAGGTCGCGCAGGAGGGCGATCTCGGCCATGTGGTGGACGAGTTCGAGGTTGGTGCCCCACAGGACGTCCACGAAGGCGTCGTCGGGGTTCGAGCCGTAGGGGTACTGCGAGTAGCCGACGGTGTCGAGCTGTGCGTCGGTCACGGTGGCGACGCTGTCGCGCCAGCGGTCCACCGCCGCCCAGAACCGGTCGAGGGCCAGGGCGGCGCTGGGGGTGAAGTCGACCAGCTCCTTCGGTTCCCGGCGCCGCTCGCCGAAGGTCCACTCCCAGTCGCCGGCGAAGCCCGAGTGCAGGTGCCCGAGCCGCCAGGCGATGGTGGTGATGGGGGTCCGGTCGGGTTCCGGGGGTCCGGTGTGGGCGAGGACCTGTTCGACCCGCTCGACGCTCACGCTCCAGTCGTCGGCGATCTTGGCGACGGTCATGCCGGCGGCGGCCTGCCGGGCGACCTCGGCGTACTCGCCCGCCGGGATGTCCGGGGCGCCCTGGTCGAGCACCCAGTCGCCGGGTCCGTACGCCCTGGGGGTAGTCGCCTCGCCCCGGCGCCGGATCGACCAGCAGCCGGGTACCGGCTCCCACAGGTACTCCTCGTCGCCGAGCCCCGTCAGTCGCACCTGGGCCCGTTCCCTGGCGCAGTCGAACTGGTCGAGCAGTACCGCCAGACGGCCGGTCCCCATGGCGGGCTCCCTCCGCAGTGGCGCCCAACGCGCCGTGGTCAGGCGGAGATTAACGGTTCGCCCGCGCGGGACGCGACACAATTCCCGCGCCCGCTCCGCCGGGGCACGGCCGGTCAGCTGTCGAAGTCGACCGTCAGCTTCTCGGAGACCGGGTACGACTGGCAGGTCAGCACGTACCCGGCGTCCACCTCGGCCGGTTCGAGGGCGTAGTTGCGGCGCATGTCGGCCTCGCCGTCGGTGATGCGCGCACGGCACGTGCCGCACACGCCGCCCTTGCAGGCGAACGGGAGGTCCGGGCGGATGCGGGCGGCGGAGTCGAGGAGTGTGGTGCCGCGCGGCAGCCGGGCGGTGGTGGAGCGGCCGTCCAGGGTGACGGTGACCTCGCTGGCCGGGCCGGTGGCCACCGCGTCCTCGTGCCGGAGGGGTTCGATCGGCTCGTCGGCGTAGAAGAGTTCCTGGTGGACCCGGCCGCCGGGCACGCCCAACCCGGCGAGCACTCGCTGGGCATCAAGGACCATGCCGTGCGGGCCGCACAGCCACCAGTGGTCGGCGGACGGGACGTCGATCAACCCCTCGATCAGCGCGCCGAGACGGTCGCCGTCGAGGCGGCCGGAGAGGAGGTCGGCCTCGCGGGGTTCGCGGGACAGCACATGGGCGAGGTGGAAGCGGGTGCGGTACTCGTCCTTCAGGTCGGCCAGTTCGTCGGCGAACATCACGGTGTCGGTGCGCCGGTTGCCGTAGAACAGGGTGACCCGCGAGCGGTCGTCGGCGGCCAGGACCGACTCGGCGATGGACATCATGGGGGTGATGCCGGAGCCGGCCGCGATCAGCACATGGTGGCCGGGCACCGTGAGGTCGGGGGTGAAGGCCCCGGTCGGTGCCATGACCTGGACGGTGTCGCCCGGGCGTACCTCGTGGACCAGCCAGGAGGAGAAGAGTCCGCCGGGCACCTCGCGGACGCCGATGCGGGGCGGCGCGCCGGCCGGCGAGCAGATCGAGTACGAGCGCCGTTCGTCCCGCCCGTCGACCTCGCGGCGCAGGGTCAGCGACTGTCCGGGGCCGAAGGCGAACTCCTCGGTGAGGGCCGCGGGGACGTCGAACGTCACCGCCACGGCGTCCTCGCACAGGCGCTGCACCGCGGCGACGCGCAGGGGATGGAAGGCCGGGCGGCGCCGCCGTGCCGTCGTCGCGGGGGCACCGGCGGTCGGTGCCGTCAGCTCTGCCATCAGATCTCCTTGACGTACTCGAACGGCTCGCGGCAGGTGAGGCACCGCCACAGCGCCTTGCAGGAGGTGGCCGCGAAGCGGGAGGTCTCCTCGGTGTCGGCCGATCCGCAGCGCGGGCACGCCACCGTGCGCCGGGTGGGCGACAGGGTCAGCGGGACGGGGCCGACGGGGCGCCGGGGCGCCGTCATCGGCGGGGCGATGCCGTGTTCGGCGAGTTTGCGGCGCCCGTCGGGGGTGATCCAGTCGCTGGTCCACGGCGGGTCGAGGACCGTGCGGATCTCCACCCGGCCGAAGCCGGCGTCCCGCAGCCGCGCGGCGACCCCGGCGCGCATCTCGGCCATGGCGGGGCAGCCGGAGTAGGTCGGGGTGAGGCTGGCGACCACGGTCCCGTCGGCCTCGACGGTGACCTCGCGCAGCACACCGAGGTCGGCGAGGGTGAGCATGGGGAGTTCGGGGTCGGGGACCTGTTCGGCCAGGTGCCGGGCCCGCCTGAGGTCGGACAGCACGGTGGTCACCATGTCGCCTCCGGGTGGGCGCGGGCCACGCTCTGCAGCTCGGCGAGGAGCGGGGCGAGGTGCTCGGTGTGGTCGCCGTTCCGGCCGTCGTAGGGCAGGGACGCGGGGTGCGGCAGGGGCAGTCCGGCCGCGTCGAGGACCTGCCGGAGGTCCGCATCGACCGCCCCGCGGACGTCCTGTGCGGCGAACAGCTCCGCCCAGTAGGGAGACTGCGACTCCAGGGCCGTCAGCATGCGCGCGTGGGACTCCTCGGTGCCGTCGCCCAGGCGTACGACCCACTCGGCGGCGTACTGCCGGTGGTAGGTGAGCTCCTTGACGCCCTTGGCGGCGATCGCCGCGAGCACCGGGTCGGGTGCGGCGGCCAGTTCGGTGAAGTGGGCCAGGCGCCAGCTGGCGAACACCAGCAGCCGCAGGACGGAGAAGGCGAAGTCGCCGTTGGGGAGTTCGGCGAGGGTCACGTTGCGGAAGTCGGCGGGGTCGCGGAAGTAGGCGTAGGCGTCCTCCGTGCGGCCGGTGCCGTCCGTCTGGCCGCAGCGGGAGTAGAGCAGGCGGGCCTGGCCCAGCAGGTCGAGCCCGATGTTGGCCAGCGCCACCTCCTCCTCCAGCTCGGGGGCGAGGGTGACCCACTCGGCGAGCCGCTGGGCCAAGACGAGGGCGTCGTCGCCGAGCGCCAGGCACAGGGCGGCCAGCGCGGTGGCGTCGACGCCCTCGGGCACGGCGGTGTCGACGCCGTGCAGCGGGTCCTCGAAGCCGGTCCCGAACGCCCACCGGGCGTCGCCGTCGTCGTGGCCCTCGGCCAGGCTCAGGTAGACGTGGTCGTCGTCGCTCATCACCGGCTCCTAGATGTGCGGGACATCGTCGGGGATGTCGTAGAAGGTCGGGTGCCGGTAGACCTTGTCGGCGCTCGGGTCGAAGAAGGGGTCCTTCTCGTCCCGGGTGGAGGCGGCGATCCGGTCCGAGCGCACGGCCCAGATGCTGACGCCCTCGTTGCGCCGGGTGTACAGATCGCGGGCGTGGGTGAGGGCCATCTGGTCGTCGGCCGCGTGCAGCGAGCCGACGTGGACGTGGTTGAGGCCGCGCTTGCCCCGGACGAAGATCTCGTACAGCGGCCAGTTCCCGGTGTCGCTCATGCCACGGCCTCCTCGCGTGCCCGGGCGGCCTGCTTGGCGGCGTGGGCGCCGGCGGCCGCACGCACCCAGGCACCCTCCTCGTGGGCGGTTCGCCGGCGTTCCATCCGCTGCGTGTTGCAGGGGCCGTTGCCGCTGATGACTTCCTTGAGTTCGCCGAAGTCGGGGGTGCCGAAGTCGTGGTGGCCGCGCTCCTCGTTCCAGCGCAGCTCGGGGTCGGGCAGGGTCACGCCGAGCCTGGCCGCCTGAGGCACGGTCATGTCGACGAACCGACGGCGCAGTTCGTCGTTGCTGTGCCGCTTGATCTTCCAGGCCATCGACTGCGCCGAGTTGGGCGAGTCGTCGTCGGGCGGGCCGAACATCATCAGGGACGGCCACCACCAGCGGTCCACGGCGTCCTGGACCATCTCCCGCTGGGCGTCGGTGCCGCGCATCATGGTCATCAGCAGTTCGTAGCCCTGCCGCTGGTGGAAGGACTCCTCCTTGCAGATCCGGACCATCGCACGCGCGTAGGGGCCGTAGGAGCTTCGGCACAGCGGCACCTGGTTGCAGATGGCGGCGCCGTCGACGAACCAGCCGATGACACCGACGTCCGCGAAGCTGAGCGTCGGGTAGTTGAAGATCGACGAGTACTTCTGGCGGCCTTCGATCAGGCGCTCGGTGAGGTCCGCGCGGTCGGCGCCCAGGGTCTCGGCGGCCGAGTACAGGTACAGGCCGTGTCCGGCCTCGTCCTGGACCTTGGCGAACAGGATCGCCTTGCGGCGCAGCGACGGTGCCCTGGTGATCCACTCGCCTTCCGGCTGCATGCCGATGATCTCCGAGTGCGCGTGCTGGGCGATCTGCCGGACCAGCGTCCTGCGGTAGCCCTCCGGCATCCAGTCACGCGGCTCGATCCGCTGGTCCCGCGCGATCGTCGCCTCGAAGTGGGACTCCAGCGCGTGCTCGGCGTCCCTTCCGGCCGCTTCAGTCATCTCCACCAACTCCCAACCGACCATTCGTTCGGTTCATCATAAGGTGCTTCCTCCCCGATCTGGCAAGGGCCGCGCCCGATCAGGGCGCGCGGAAGGGTGGCCGCCCCGCCCCGGTCACCAGGTGTAGAAGCCCTGTCCCGTCTTGTGACCGAGTTCGCCGCGGGCCACCTTCTCGCGCAGCAGCCGCGGCGGGGCGAAGCGGTCGCCGAGGGTCGTGTGCAGGTACTCGGCGATGGCGAGCCGTACGTCGAGTCCGACGAGGTCGGTCAGGCGCAGCGGACCCATGGGGTGCTTGTAGCCGAGCCGCATGGCGTCGTCGATGGCCTCGGGCGCGGCGACGCCCTCCTCGACCATCCGGATCGCCTCCAGCCCCAGGGCGAGGCCCAGCCTGCTGCTGGCGAAGCCGGGCGAGTCCTTGACCACCACGTCCTGCTTGCCCAGCGCCCTGGTCCATTCCAGGGCGGCCTCGACGGTGGGCGCGGCGGTGCCGGGGGCGACGACGATCTCGACGAGCGCGGAGGCGGGCACCGGGTTGAAGAAGTGCATCCCGAGGAAGCGGTCCGGGCGCCGCAGGACGGCGGCGAGGTCGGTCACCGACAGCGAGCTGGTGTTGGTGGCCAGCACGGTCGTGTCGCCCACGGCCTCTTCGGCCGCCTTGAGTAGACGGGCCTTGAGCGCCGCGTCCTCGGGTACGGCCTCCACGAGCAGCTCGGTCTCCGGGGGCAGCGCGTCCACCGCGTGGACGACGGACACCCGGGCGGCCACCCGCGCCGCGGGCTCGCTCAGGTGACTGCGCTCCTCGGCCCGCCGCAGGCTGCCTTCGATCCGCTCCAGCGCCGCGGCGGCGGCCTCCGCCCCGCTCTCCACCACGGTCACGGCCGAGCCGGCGGCGGCGAAGGACTGGGCGATGCCCGCGCCCATGCGGCCCGCGCCGACGACCGCGACGGTCCTGGGTGCCGACGTCATGCGCGACTCCTCTTCTCCAGAAATCGTGTCATGCGCTCTGTCTTGTCCGCTCCCTCGAAGAGCACGGCCTGCGCGAGGTCGCCCGCGAGGGGATGGGCCCCGGGCGAGTCGACGACGACCTTCGTCAGCCGCAGGGCCAGGGCGGAGGAGCGCGCCATGCGGTCGAGCACGGCATGGGCGTGCTCCAGCAGTTCCGCGGCGGGCACGACGTCCATGACCAGTCCGGCGGCGAGTGCCGCCGGGGCGTCGAGGGTGCGGCCGGCGAGCAGGATCTGCTTGGCGACGGACTCGCCGACCAGTTCGGGCAGCCGCCAGCAGGCGCCGGCCGCCGCGAGGATGCCGAGGCCGGGCTCGGGGTTGCCGAAGACGGCGCCGGGACCGGCGATCCGCAGGTCGCAGGCGTAGGCCAGCTCGGCCCCGCCGCCCAGGGCCCAGCCCTCGACGGCGGCCAGGGTGGGCATGGGCAGCCGCCGGACGCGCTCGAACAGACGGCTGTTGATGCCCTGCAGCGCCTCGTCCCGGCCGCGCTCGCGCAGTTCGGCGATGTCGGCGCCGCCCGCGAAGACCCCGCCGTGGCCGGTCAGGAGCAGCAGCCTGGGTTCGCTCTCCAACCGTTCGCACACCTGGTGCAGTTCGCCGATCATCCGGCCGCTGATGGCGTTGCGGGCCTCGGGACGGTGGAGGGTGACGACGACCCGGTCGGCCCGCTCCTCCACCAGCAGCGTCTCGTACTCCGGGGAGGCGGTCACACCCGCTCCACCAGCAGGGCGACACCCTGGCCCACGCCCACGCAGAGCGTGGCAAGACCGCGGCGGCCGTTCTCCCGCTCCAGGCGGCCGAGGAGGGTCAGCAGGATGCGGGCGCCGGAGCAGCCGAGCGGATGCCCCAGGGCGATGGCGCCGCCGTCGGCGTTGACCTTGCCCTCGTCGAGCTTGAGCCGGCGGATGACGGCGAGCGCCTGGGCGGCGAACGCCTCGTTGAGTTCCACGGCGTCCAGGTCGCCGGTCTGCCAGCCGGCCCGGGCCAGGGCCTTCTCGGTGGCGGGGACCGGGCCGAGACCCATGAGATGGGGCTGGACCCCGGCGGAGGCCGAGGCGACGATCCGGGCCCGGGGCGTGAGGCCGTACCGCTCCACCGCCTCGGCACCGGCGACCACCAGGGCCGCCGCGCCGTCGGACAGTGGCGAGGACGAGCCGGCCGTGACGATGCCGTCCGCACGGAAGACGGTCCGCAGGGAGCCCAGCTTCTCCAGGGTGGTGGCGGGACGCGGGCCCTCGTCCCGCGTCACCTCGCCGTCGCGCACCGGGACCGGCACGATCTCGCGGTCGAAGCGGCCCGCCTCCTGGGCGGCCACGGCCCGCTGGTGGCTGCGCAGGGCGAAGGCGTCGGAGTCGGCGCGGGTGATGCCGTCCAGAGCCGCGACCTCCTCCGCGGTCTCGCCCATGGAGAGGGTGACCCGGACCGCCTCCGGTCCGGCGTCCGCGGGCACGGCACGGTCGGCGGCGGTGAAGCGCGGGTTGGTGAACCGCCAGCCCAGGGCGGTGTCGTGCACCTGCCCGGGCTTGGCCCACGGGGTGCCGGGCTTCTCCATCACCCAGGGCGCCCGGGTCATGGACTCCACTCCCCCGGCGACCATCAGCTCCGCCTCCCCCGCGCGGATCGTCTGGGCCGCCGAGGCCACGGCGGTCAGACCCGAGGCGCACAGGCGGTTGACGGTATAGCCGGGCACGGTGTGCGGCAGCCCGGCGAGCAGCACCGCCATCCGCGCCACGTCCCGGTTGTCCTCGCCCGCCTGGTTGGCGGCCCCCAGCACGACCTCGTCCACGGCCGCACCGGGCACCCCGGCCCGGCGTACGGCCTCACCGACGACGAGGGCGGCGAGGCCGTCGGGGCGTACCGCGGCCAGGGCACCGCCGTAGCGGCCCTGCGGGGTGCGGGCCCCGTCGATCAGGAACACGTCGTCGGGCATCGGACAGCCTCCTCGGCTCAGGGGTGGACGGCGCCCCGCGCGCACGCCTCTCGACGGCCTCGTTCCCCCTCTTGACATGCGGGGGTCGTGCTGGATTACTTGACCACGCCGCACGCTAACCGAATGTTCGGTCGGTTCACAAGGTGGTGGAAATGACGACCCAGGTACCGGGTACGACACCTGGCCCCGTCGAAACGATGTTCGCCGCGGACGAGGCGTCCCGGCGGCTGGGCATCGAGTTGCTGGAGCACGGCGAAGGGACCGCCGTGCTGCGGATGACCGTGTCCGCCTCCCAGGTCAACGGGCACCGGATCGCCCACGGCGGCTATGTGTTCCTGCTCGCCGACTCGGCGTTCGCCTGCGCCTGCAACAGCCACGGCCCCGTGACCGTCGCCGCCGGCGCCGACATCGACTTCATCGCCCCGGCGTACGAGGGGGACGTCCTGGTCGCCACCGCGCGGGAGCGCGTCCGGTTCGGCCGCAGCGGTGTCTACGACGTGAGGGTCGTGCGCGGCGACGAGGTGATCGCGGAGTTCCGCGGCCGCAGTCGCACCCTGCGCACAAGGAAAGAGGAGCCGCAATGAGCAGCGAAGTGATCGCGCCCGAGCCCAGGGGCACCCGCCGGGGAGAGCCGCTCCCCGAGGCGCTGCTGGACGACGCCGAGCGGATGTCCCGCCCGGAGCTCCAGGCGCTCCAGCTCACCAGGCTCCGCGCGACACTGCGGCACGCGTACGACAACGTCGAGCTGTACCGCAAGAAGTTCGACGCGGCCGGTGTGCACCCCGACGACTGCCACACCCTCGCCGACCTCGCCCGCTTCCCCTTCACCACCAAGGCCGACCTGCGGGACACCTACCCCTTCGGCATGTTCGCCGTACCGATGTCCGAGGTACGGCGGGTGCACGCCTCCAGCGGCACCACCGGCCGCCCCACCGTGGTGGGCTACACCGACAACGACCTGTCCATGTGGGCGGACGTCGTCGCCCGCTCCATCCGGGCCGCCGGCGGCCGCCCCGGGCACAAGGTCCATGTCTCCTACGGCTACGGGCTGTTCACCGGCGGCCTCGGCGCCCACTACGGCGCCGAGCGCGCCGGCTGCACGGTGATCCCCGCGTCCGGCGGCATGACCGCGCGCCAGGTGCAGATCATCCAGGACTTCCGCCCCGAGATCATCATGGTCACGCCCTCCTACATGCTGACCCTGCTCGACGAGTTCGAGCGCCAGGGCGTCGACCCCCGCTCCACCTCCCTGAAGGTCGGCATCTTCGGTGCCGAGCCCTGGACGGAGGAGATGCGCCGCGAGATCGAGGAGCGCCTCGACATCCACGCGGTCGACATATACGGGCTGTCCGAGGTGATCGGCCCCGGGGTCGCGCAGGAGTGCGTGGACACCAAGGACGGGCTGCACGTCTGGGAGGACCACTTCTACCCCGAGGTCGTGGACCCGCTGGGCGAGGAGGTGCTGGCCGACGGCGAGAGCGGGGAACTGGTCTTCACCTCGCTCACCAAGGAGGCGCTGCCCGTCATCCGCTACCGCACCCGTGACCTGACGCGGCTGCTGCCGGGCACCGCACGCCCCGGGTTCCGCCGTATCGAGAAGATCACCGGCCGCTCCGACGACATGATCATCCTGCGTGGGGTCAACGTCTTCCCCAGCCAGGTGGAGGAGATCGTGCTGCGGACACCCGGCGTGGCCCCGCACTTCCAGATCCAGATCAGCCAGAAGGGACGGATGGACCACATGACCGTGCGCGTGGAGGCCCGGCCCGACGCCGGTCCCGCCGACCGCGCGTCGGCCGCCCGGACCATCGCCCAGGGCGTCAAGGACGGCGTCGGGATCAGCGTCGAGGTCGACGTGGTCGACCCGGAGACCCTGGAGCGGTCGCTCGGCAAGCTCCGCCGGGTCAAGGACCTGCGCAAGGCCTAAAACGCTGGCGGGCGAGGGGCCGGGGTGCCTACCGTCCTCCCCATGCCCGAGCTCCAGCTGCTCCGCACGGACCACGCCCCGGCACTCCTCGCCTTCGAACGGGACAACCGCGCCTATTTCGCGGCGACGATCCCCGATCGCGGCGACGACTACTTCGCCCGCTTCGACGAGATCCACCGCGCGCGGCTGGCCGAACAGGAGGCCGGGGTCTGCTACTTCCATGTGCTGGTCGACGCGGCGGGCGAGGTGCTGGGGCGGATCAACCTGGTCGACGTGGCGGAAGGCGCCGCCGATCTCGGGTACCGGATCGCGGAGCGCGCCGCCGGGCGGGGGCTGGCCACCTCGGCCGTGCGGGAGATCTGCCAACTCGCCGCCGACAGCTACGGACTGACCGCTCTGCGGGCCGCCGCGCGGCAGGACAACGCGGCGTCCCGGACCGTACTGGCCCGTAACGGGTTCACCGTCACCGGCGAGATCCGGCTCTCGGGCCGCCCCGGTCTGACCTACCTGCGCCTGCTCAAGGGTTCATGAGGTGCCCTGACCGGCACCGGGCCGCGGCACCCGTGGTGCGCCGCGGCCCTCCGGGAACCGGTCAGCCGCTCACCGGCCTGCCACGGCCCCACGCCCAGGCGAGGCGGTCCGCGCCGGACTGGTTGGTGGTGGCCAGCCAGGGGCGGGACGCGTCACCGATCAGCTTCTGGATCGAGTACGTGTCGTCGGTGCGCAGGCCCGGCCAGTACACCGAGCCCATGCCGAGCTCGCGGAACACGTCGGTGTCGGCCTGGATGAAGTTGACGGAATTGTCGTCGGGCGCGGGCTTGTTGTAGTCGAGGCCCGTGGTCATCGGGGCACCGAACTCGTCGGCGACGGTGCGTCCCGCGCAGTCGCCGAGGCGCTCCTTGAGGTCGGCCACCCACTGGTCGTAGGTGGCGTAGCTCTTCCAGAACCCGTAGTGGTGCAGGGACAGATAGGTGCCCTTCAGGCGCGGGTCGGCGCAGACGGTGGTGACGTGGTCGTTGTAGCCGGCGCCGCTGACGAAGACCCGGTTGTGCGGGACGGACGGGTAGGTCGCCAGCCACTTCGCGGCGAGGTCGGCCCATTCGGCGTCGGTGTAGCCATGCGGCTCGTTCATCGGCTCGAAGTAGACGTGCGGGTCGTGGCGGTAGGCCTTCACGACCGTGTCCCACATGGGCCAGTAGGTGGCCTCGTCGTCGATGAAGCCGTCCTTGTTGGCGCCGGTGCCCTCCCAGTAGGAGACGATCACCTTGAAGCCCTGGGCGGAGGCCGCGTCGATGACCCCGCGGTACGACTTCCAGTACGAGCCGTTCACCGTGTACGGGTTGATGGGCAGCCGTACGGTGTTGGCCCCGAGGTTGGCGCGGAACGCCGCGATCACCCGGGTCGCCTTGGCGTAGGTCTGGGCGTAGCTGTCGGAGAGCGACAGGCCGGAGAGGACCACCGGGTCGTCGGCGTAGTTGTCGCGCGGGTCGGCCCAGTTGACGCCCTTGAACTGGCTGGTGCCGTGGCCCGGGACGGCGGCGGAGGCCGGGCTGCCGGTGAGGGTGGTGGCGCCCACCGCGGCGATCGCGACCGCCGCGAGGGCGGCGCGGGTACGGGGGGTGATACGGGTTCTGGCGGGGGTCTTGCGCATCAACGTGCCCTTTCAGGAGACGGCGGCTCGACGCAGGGGCCCGACGGCCCCGGACCACGTGTTCACGTAAACATCGACGCGGTGTGTTTACGTGAACATCCCCTGCGCGACGCTGCGACGGGATCTCCGTCGGGGCTGGTCACACGGCGATGTTTACGTAAACTCGAAAGCGTCGGAATCGTGGCATCCGCCCCTGCGGCCGTCAAGGTTTCCGGTCCTGACTTCCCGTACATGAAGGAGAATTGAGGGGTGGGGCGATGGATCTGAACGAGCCGGAGCAGTGGGCGCCGCCGACCGCGGGCAGTGCGCGGCGCAGCGGGTCCGGGGTGCCCGGCGGGCGCCGCAAGCAGCGGGTCTCCATGGCCGATGTCGCCGAACTCGCCGGGGTCTCGTCGCAGACCGTCTCACGGGTCTCCAATGGCCATCCGGGGGTGATCGCCGCCACCCGGGAGCAGGTGCTCGCCGCGATGCGCGAGCTGGGCTACCGGCCCAACAGCGCGGCGCGCGCCCTGCGTTACGGCCAGTTCAACACCATCGGCGTGATCCTGTTCAGCCTGGCCTCCACGGGCAGCAGCCGTACTGTGGAGGCGATCGCCACGCATGCCGCGGCCGAGGGCTACGCGATCACCCTCATCCCCATCGACGTGGCCACCCAGGACAACGTGCTCGGCGCCTTCACGCGGATGGGCGAGCTGGCCGTGGACGCCGTCATCGTCATCATGGAGATCCATCTGCTCGACAGCGGTACGGTCCAACTGCCGCCCGGCGTGCATGTCGTGGTGGTGGACTCGGATGCCGGGGACCGCTACAGCGTGGTCGACACCGACCAGGCCGACGGTGCCCGCAAGGCCGTACGGCATCTGCTGGAGCTGGGACACCGGACCGTATGGCATGTGTCCGGTCCCGGGACGTCGTACGCGGGCGAGCGCCGCACTCAGGCCTGGCGGACCGTGCTGGAGGAGGCCGGGCGCCCCATCCCGGCGCCGCTGCGCGGAGACTGGTCGGCCGAGTCCGGTTACGCGGCCGGGCTCGTACTCGCCGAAGAGCCGGGCTGCACCGCCGTGTTCGCGTCCAACGACCAGATGGCCCTGGGGCTGCTGCGCGCCTTCCACGAGCGCGGCCGGTCCGTGCCGGCGGACATCAGCGTGGTCGGCTTCGACGACACCCCCGACGCGGCGTTCTTCATCCCGCCCCTCACCACCGTCCACCAGGACTTCGCCGAGGTCGGCCGCCGCTGCGTGCAGGGCGTCCTCCGCCAGATCCGCACCCACGACGACTCCCGCCCCGGCACCGACCTGGTCCCGGCCCACCTGGTGATCCGGGCCAGCACCGCCCCGCCCCGCGCCTCAGCCGGATCGTGATCGCGCCTCAGGTCCTTCAGGTCAGCCGGCCGGCGCGTGCGAGGTGAGGGCGGTCAGGGCGTGCCGGAGGGTGGTGCCGTTCGACGGTGGTTCGTCCCAGCGGGCGGCGATGTGGCCGTCCGGGCGGACGAGGAGGGCGCCGCCGTGCGGGCTCAGGCGGTCCGGGCCGGCGTGCTCGCCCGGCAGGATCCCGACCCGCAACGGCCAGCAGGCGGTGTCCTGTTGCTCCCAGCGGGCGGGGTCCGGGGTGAGCAGGGTGAACCACTCGCCGCAGGCGTCGAGCGTCGAGCGGTCCGGGCCGAGCCAGCGGTGGGGCATGCGGTGGCCCGGCCGCGCGGTGGGGACGTACTCGGTGCCGGAGGAGTCGGGCGGGCCGGTGTGGTCGGTCAGGACGGCACCGGAGTGGTAGGCCACGCCGAGCACCAGGCCGAGCTGCGCGAAGTACCGTTCCGACCAGGGCAGTTCGACCGGTGTGGACGCCGACGCGCCGCTGCGGAGGTGTTCGTTGCGCAGCTTCTGCACCTGGACGAGGAGTTGGGTGTTCCCGACGGCCTGGCGGAGCGTCTCCAGGGCGACGGGCAACCGCTCGGTCTCGTACGTTTCCAACAGGGCCGGTTCGGCCCAGCCCTGGAGCACGCCGGCCAGTTTCCAGCAGAGGTTGTGGGCGTCGGCGACGCCGACGTTCATGCCCAGGCCGCCGATCGGGGGGACCGCGTGCGCGGCGTCGCCGGCCAGCAGGACCCGGCCCCGGGCGAAGCGCTCGGCCACGGACGCGGACATCGACCAGTGCTGGACCCGCACCACGTCGGCCCGTACGTCGGCGCCTGGGCCGAGGGCCCGGGAGACCAGGCCGGACCAGTCGGCGTGCTCGGCGTCGCCGGGCGTGGCGCCGAACCAGGCCCAGCCGCCGTCGGGGTAGAGCGGCGTGAAGGTGCCGAACGCGGTGAAGTAGACCCCGGCGGGCTGGTCCGCGCACCAGTGGGCCAGGTCGGCGTCGAACACGACGGTGGTGAAGCTGCCGAGCGCTCCGGGACCTGTGGTGCCGATACCCAGCCGCTCGCGGACGGTGGAGTTCGCGCCGTCGGCGGCGAGCACGTACCGGGCGCGGACGCGGGTGCGGGTGCCGCGTTCACGGTCGGCGACCAGGGCGAGGACACCCTCGGGTTCCTCCTCCAGGTCGACGAGTTCGGCCCCGAACCGTACGTCTCCCCCGGCCGCCGCGAGCAGGATGGGCTCCAGCCGGTCCTGTGAGGTGAGCGTGCCGACGACCGGGCTCTCGGGCACCGGCGCGTGCACCCCGGCCATCGCGGCGGTGGCGAAGTCGGGGTCGTACAGGGTGTCGCGGAACCGGACCCGGCCGTACTCGGGCGCGAACGCGTCGGCCGCGATCCGGGCGGCGATGCCGAGCTGGCGGAAGATCTCCATCGAGCGCACGTTGACCAGCCGGGACCGGGGGAAGGGGGACAGCTCTCGGTGCTTCTCGACCAGCAGGTTCGGCACGCCCCAGCGGTCCAGCAACGCCCGGGCGGTGAGCCCGACCGGCCCACCACCGACGATCAGCACCGGTACCTCGACGTCCGCTCCAGGCATGGCTCCATCATCCGGTCCCGCCGCCCGGCCGCAATCACCGCGGATCGCGGTACACCCGAACGAGTCCTGGCGGGCGCGACGGTCCCGGCGGCCCCGGCGGTCAGGTCCGGGGGCCTGCCGCGTACGCCAGCGGTGGTGCCATGGCCTGGACGTCCGCTCCCTCGCCGACCCACAGTCCGATGAACAGCGCGGCGGTCGCCTCCAGGAGCCCCGCCCGGTCGAGGCCACCGGCGGCCAGCGGTACGCAGCCCACGTCCCGTACCAGCCGGCCCACCCGCGCGAGCGCCTCCTCGTCGTCCCCGCAGAGCGGAACGGCCAGCGGCCGCCCGTCGAAGACCGGTGGCCGCATGCGCCACACGTCCTCGTGGCAGAGGTTGAACGCCTTGACCACGTGGGCCCCCGGCGCCGCCACGGCCAGTCGCCGCGCCGCCGACGCACCGCCCGCCGTCAGCAGCCGGAATCCCGCGCCGACCGGATTGGAGCAGTCGATCACCGCCCTCCCGTCGAGGGCCGCCCGCAACTCCCCCACCACGGCCGCGCCCGCCTCGAAGGGCAGCGCGGCCAGCACCACGGGACCGGACTCGGCCGCCGCGCGCAGACCTGCGGCCCGGGTGCCGGCCCCGATCCGCGCCGCGAGCCGTTCCGCCCGGCCGGTGTCCCGTCCCCCGACGGTGACCTCGTGCCCGGCCCGCGCCCAGTGGGTGGCGAGGGCGTGCGCCATGTTGCCCGTTCCCAGTACGCCGATCCGCATCAACTGCTCCCTCTCCAGGCCCGCTTGAGTCGTTCGCTCCGACGCTACGCAGCCCGTCGGGCACCATCTGGTACGTGACGACCGACGCCTTCCTCGCCGACTGCCGCGCCCGCCTCGCCTTCGACCTGCTCTCGCACACCTGGAACGCCGTGGTGCTCTGGGCCCTGCGGGACGGGCCGCGGCGCCCGCTCGAACTGCGGGAGCGGATCGGGGGCATCAGCTCCAAGGTGTTGACCGAGACCCTGCGCCGCCTGCAGTTCAACGGCCTGGTGACGCGCCGGGCCTTCCCCGGGGCCCCGCCGCGCGTGGAGTACCGGCTCACCGCTCTCGGGCAGTCGTTGCTGGGCCCCATCGACGTGGTCGGGGCCTGGGCCTTCGCACACGGCGACGAGGTCATGGCCGCACAGGAGTCCGGCCGCACCGCCGCCGAGTGAGCCACCGCCTCGGACGCCGTTGCCGGTCACGGGCTCGTACCCTGTGCGATGTGCCTGCCACTCGTCTGCATCGCGTCGCCGTCCTGGTGCTGGAGGGGGCGAAGCCCCTGGACGTCGGGATCCCGGCGCAGGTGTTCACGACCCGGGCGAGCATGCCGTACGAGGTACGGGTGTGCGGGGCGGCGCCCGGTCTGGTCACCGGTGGCGACGGGCTGTCGTACCACGTCGCCCATGGCCTCGACGCGCTGGAGTGGGCGGAGATCGTGTTCGTGCCCGGGTACCGGTTCCCGGACCGGGAGGATCCGCCGACGGCCGTCGTGGACGCGCTGCTGGCCGCGCACGCGCGGGGTGCGCGGCTGGCCGCGATCTCGACCGGGGCCTTCGCGCTCGCCGCGACCGGGCTGCTCGACGGGCGGCGGGCCACGACGCACTGGCACTACACGCGGGCGCTCGCCGAGAAGCATCCGCTGGTCAAGGTCGACGAGAACGTGCTGTTCGTCGACGAGGGCAGTGTGCTGACGTCGGCCGGTGCCGCCTCGGGTATCGACCTGTGCCTGCACATCCTGCGCGGTGACCTCGGGGTCGCCGCGTCCAACCACGCGGCCCGGCGGCTGGTCGCGGCGCCCTATCGCAGCGGCGGTCAGGCGCAGTACGTGCCGCGCAGTGTGCCCGAGCCGCTGGGCGAGCGGTTCGCCGCGACCCGCGAGTGGGCCCTGCACCGGCTGCACGGACCGCTCACCCTCGACGCGCTCGCCCGGCACGCGGGGGTGTCTGCGCGCACGTTCTCCCGGCGCTTCGTCGAGGACACCGGGTACACGCCGATGCAGTGGGTGATGCGAGCCCGGATCGACCTCTCGCGGGAGCTGCTGGAGCGCTCGGAGCGGAGCGTCGAGCAGATCGCCGACGACGTCGGCCTCGGCACCGGCGCCAACCTGCGGCTGCACTTCCAGCGGCTCCTCGGGACGACACCGAGCGACTACCGGCGGACGTTCACCAAGGGCGAGTAGCGGCCGCCGAGCGCTCCACGTGCACCGAGGTCCCCGACGGCTGGTGGCGGGATCCTTTTGAACCATGGCGATCTCGCCGCTGTCGCGGCCGGAGGCGGGCCGCGAATCTGGGGGTGTAGCGAAGGGACGCCATTCATGACTCGTATCGCCATCAACGGATTCGGCCGCATCGGACGCAATGTGCTGCGCGCTCTGCTGGAGCGGGACAGCGACCTGGAGGTCGTCGCCGTCAACGACCTCACCGAGCCCACCGCGCTCGCGCGGCTGCTCGCCTTCGACTCGACGGCGGGCCGGCTGGGGCGTCCGGTGAGCGTCGACGGGGATGTCCTCGTCGTCGACGGCCGTCGTATCAAGGTGCTCGCCGAGCGCGAGCCGGCGCAGCTGCCGTGGGCCGAGCTGGGCGTGGACATCGCGCTGGAGTCGACCGGCCGCTTCACGTCGGCGAAGGCCGCCCGCGCCCACCTCGACGCGGGTGCGCGGAAGGTGCTGGTCAGCGCGCCGTCGGACGGTGCCGACGTCACGCTCGCGTACGGCGTGAACACCGACGCGTACGACCCGGAGACGCACACGGTCGTCTCCAACGCCTCCTGCACGACCAACGCGCTCGCGCCGCTGGCCGCCGTCCTCGACGAACTCGCCGGGATCGAGCACGGGTTCATGACGACGGTGCACGCGTACACCCAGGAGCAGAACCTGCAGGACGGCCCGCACCGCGATCCGCGGCGCGCCCGGGCCGCGGGGGTCAACATCGTGCCGACCACGACGGGCGCCGCGAAGGCCATCGGCCTGGTGCTGCCGAACCTCGACGGCAGGCTGTCCGGTGACTCGATCCGGGTGCCGGTGCCGGTGGGCTCGATCGTCGAGCTGAACACGACGGTGTCCCGTGACGTGACGCGTGAGGACGTGCAGGCCGCGTACCACGCGGCGGCGGAGGGGCCGCTCGCGGGCGTCCTCGAGTACTCGGAGGACCCGCTGGTGTCCTCGGACATCACGGGCAACCCGGCCTCGTCGATCTTCGACTCGGCCCTCACTCGCGTCGACGGCCGGCACGTGAAGGTGGTCGCCTGGTACGACAACGAGTGGGGCTTCTCGAACCGGGTGATCGACACGCTGGAACTGCTCGCGCGCTGACGGGCGGAGCGGCCGGCCACGGTTCGGTGGCCGGCCGCTCCCTGCCGTGTGTCAGCTCGCGGCGCCGGCCGGGTGCGCCGCCGCTTCCGTCGCCGGCCGCGGGGCCCGCGCCGGGCGGATCCCGATCAGCACCGCGGCGATCACCGCGGCCACCAGCATCCCGATCCCGCCGACGAGGGCGCAGGTGTGCAGGGCGTCGGTGAAGCTCGCGCCGTAGGCGCCCTGGGCCCGTCCGGTGCTCTCCGGGGTCTTCAGCTGCAGGAACGCCCCGGCCTGGATGCCGACGTGCGAGACCAGTCCGCTCACCTGTCCCTGGTCGGCGGGGCTCAGTCCGGACGAGGCGAGGTGTCCGGGCAGGGTGGCCAGGGTGCGGTGGGTGAGGACGACGCCGAAGACGGCGGGGCCGAGGGCGCTGCCGATCTGGCGGAGCGCGCTGTTGGCCGCGGCGGCGGTGCCGCCGAGCCGGTGCGGCAGGGCGTTCATGGCGATGGTGGTGATCGGTGCCATGGCGAGCGCGATGCCGATGCCGAGCACGCCGATGACCAGGGCGGCCTCACCCGTGCCGGTGTCGGCCTGGAAGGCGTTCACCAGCAGGGCGCCGATCCCGCCGACCACCAGACCGGTGACCAGCAGCAGTCCGGGCGTGACCCGGTTCATCAGCCGCCCGACGAGCGGGCCGAGCACCACCGTGAAGCCGTTGATGGCGATGAGCCGGATGCCGATGTCCAGCGTCGAGGCGTGGTGGACGAGCCCGAAGTACTCGCTCAGCGCGAAGACCAGGCCGACCTGGGCGAACAGGGTGACGGCCATGACGATCGCCGCGCCCGAGAACGCCGCCGACTTGAACAGGCGCATGTCCAGCATCGGACAGGCCGAGCGGAGTTCCACGAGGACGAAGCCGACCGCGCCGAGAGCGGCGGCCACGAAGGCGATCACGGCCTGCGCCGACGACCAGCCGTCGCTGCCGCCCTCGATGACGCCGTAGACCAGTCCGGTGATGGCGACGACGGCCAGGAGCTGGCCGGGAACGTCCAGGTGGCGTTCGCGCTCGGCCCGGGAGTCGGTCAGCAGGGCGGCGCCGATCACGGCGGTCGCGACGGCGACGACGAGCGAGGGCAGGAAGATCCACCGCCAGCTCGCGTGCTCCACGATCAGGCCGTTGACCACCGGGCCGAGGGTCAGTCCGAGGCCGAGGGCGGCCGTCCACAGGGCTATCGCCCGGGCGCGCCTGCGGGGGTCCGGGCAGACATGCCCGATCAGCGCGAGCGTGGAGGGCAGCAGCGCGGCGGTGCCGACGCCGGTGAGCGCCTGGCCCACACAGACCTGGACGACGCTGCCGGCGGTGAGACACACCAGGCAGCCGAGGCAGAACAGCACCAGCCCGGCCAGGTACGTCTTCTTGCGGCCGTACAGGTCACCCACCATGCCGCAGGTCAGCAGCAGTGCCGCGGTCGGCAGGATGAAGGCGTCGGTGATCCACTGGAGCCCGACGGTGGAGGCGTCCAGGGCCTGTTGCATGACCGGAAGCGCGACGGAGACCCCGACGACCGGCAGGTAGGAGACGAACACCCCGAGGCAGGCCAGCACGATGGTGGCCGTGGTGTGCCGGTTGCCGGTGTCGGGCGGCGCGGACGGGGACGAGGCAGGAGAAGGCATGGCCACAGGGCACCTCGAAGCAGTGGAGTGACAGGGCGACGTACATCGGCGGCGGACGCGGCTCTACCGCCGGGCCGACAGCGCGGCCCCCGTCGTGTCGAACCCGCCGCACGGCCGCGCGGCGCCTGCGCGGCGTGTTTCGGCCGGAATCTCCGTTGACGTGAGCCACTTCTGTCGGGACGAGCGCTACGGACCGTATACCGACGCGCCGCCCGCGGAGATGCCCTTGGACCTGCAACCTAAGGTGAACGCCGCTGACGCCTGCCCCTGGTCGGACGGGCACGCGATGGCCATCATGTTGCACATCATTGTGATTCCACAGATAAATGACATACATTCTCCCCCTCGGGTTCCCCCACGAGGAGGTTGCGATGATCAAGCTGGTGGCCGCCGTGCGGCGCCGTCCCGGGATGACACACGCCGAGTACGCCGACTACGTGCGAGAGGTGCACGGCGGCATCGCCGTGGCCAGGAAACTGACCCTGCGCAAGTACGTGCAGAACCACGTCTTCGACAGTGCCTACGGCGCGCTCGGCGACCCTGGCTACCAGGTAACGCTGCCGCGCGACTCTGTCACCGAGCTGTACTTCGACAGCGTCGAGACGATGGGACAGACCTTCGCCGATCCGTACACCCGCGAGGTCGTCGGCCCGGACGGCGTCAACTTCAGTGATGTGCCGGTGGCGTTGAGCCTGCTGGTCGAGGAGCGGCGGACCGAGGTGCCGCGGCCCGGCCCCGGCGCGGTCAAGGTCCTGTACTTCCTGAAGGCGGCGGAGGGCCTGGCGCCGGGGGTGTTCCAGCAGCGCTGGGAGCAGGCCCACGCGGCGGCGCTGGCCGATCCGTCCGGAGCCGTCGCCCACCGCCTGCGGGGCTACGAGTGGAATCCCGCGGCGGCCGGCGGCGGCAACGCCGCCTACTTCGGCGGGTCCGAACAGCCGACGTACGAGGCCTACGCGGCGTTGTGGTTCGACGAGGGGGACGCGATCGCGGGCATCCGTGCCTACGAAACGGAACTCGCCCGGCATGCGGAGCGCCAGGGCGGTCCCTTCCACCAGCCGTCGCTCTCCTTCTTCCTCCTCACTCGGGAAGTCGTGATCTTCGACGACACGAAGGACACGGAGGCGCTCGTATGATCGCCCCATGAGCGCGCAGGGTGACGAGACGGCCGTCGAGCGGCAGATCGTGCCGCAGGAGGCGGTGCTCGTCTTCTTCGGCCTGTGCGTGTTCGGGCAGGGCGCCAGGCCGCGCGAGGCGGGGGTACGGGTTCCCACCCGGGTGCTGCTGACCGTGCTGGAGCGGCTGGGGGTGTCCGACGCGGCGACCAGGGCCGCCCTGAACCGGATGGTCCACCGTGGTCTGCTGGCCCGTCACAAGGACGGCCGCACCAGCGCGTTCGAACTGACACCGGAGGCCCGCACGCTGCTCGCGCAGGGCCGCGACCGCCTGTTCTCCCCCACCCCCTTCGACCACGAACCAGACATCTGGACGGTCCTCAGCTGCCCCCTCCCCGAGACCCTGCGCAATGTGCGCTACCAGCTCCAGACCCGGCTGACCTGGGCCGGGTTCGGCGCCGTCCAGCCGCATGTGTGGGTCGCGCCGGGCCGCGTGGACGTCGAGACCATGCTCGGGGATCTGCTGACGCCCGAGGTACGCCCCCTGGCCCAGGCGTTCCACGGCACCCCGACCGCCCCCAGCGACCCGGCCGAACTGATCCGCCGAGCCTGGGACCTCACCGCCCTGCGAGCAGCTCACACACAGTTCCTCGACCGCTGGGAACACCCGGAGCCGAACCCCGGCGACTCCCTCCCCCACCTGCTCCTGCTCATCGACGACTGGGGCCGCCTCCTCCGCGCCGACCCCGGCCTCCCCACCCCCCACCTCCCCGACGACTGGCCCGCCCCCCACTCGACCGCCACCTTCACCCGCACCCGCACCCGACTCGGCCCCGCCGCGGAGAAGGAGACCGAAGCGCTGCTCTCACTCTGACGTCGCCCGCCCGGGGCTCCCCTTCGCCTGTCGGACCCTCGCTCTACGATGCCCGCATGCAGCCACACTTCACCGGCACCTGCCTGCTCATCGACGATGTTCCGCGCCTCGCCGGCTTCTATGCGGCGGTCCTCGACGCGGAGGTCGAGGGTGGTGACCCCTTCGCGCGGGTGGTGGTTCCCGGGGCGGTGCTGTCGTTCTTCTCGCGCCGGGGAATGGAGGCGATGGTGCCCGGTTCTGCGGTCAGCAGCGCGCGTGGGGGCGTCACCCTGGAGTTCCGGATCGCCGATGTGGACGCCTGCCACGAGCGGCTGCTGTCCCAGGGCGTGCTCATTCTCAAGCCGCCGACGACCCAGGCGTGGGGACGCCGGTCGGTCTGGGTGCGTGATCCGGACGGGGCCGTCGTGAATCTGTACCAGGAGGTATGACGGCGGTCAGAAGTGCGTGGCGATGCCGAAGACCCGGCGGAGCTGGGCCATGTCGTGACGGTCGCGGGGTGTGGGGTCGTAGCCCTGGTGGAAGTGGACCTGCTGGGCGGCCGAGAGGCAGGGGACGGTGGTTGCGTCGATGGTGCCGGTGACGAAGGCGGAGGCGGGGTAGTGGAAGGGGTGGTCCGAGTCGAAGGAGGCCTGTAGCGCGGACCCGTCGTCGGCGAAGACCAGCGGATGGAGGTCGATCTCCCGTCCGTCCGGAGCCGTGAGCACGAACCGGACGGGGCGCTGGTCGAGGTGCTCCGCGTATCCGGCGCGGGCGAGTGCCTCCACCACGGCGTCCTCCTGATCCAGGCAGTGCATGAGGTCCAGATCGCGATGGGCTCTGGTCTGCTCGCGGACCAGGGCGTCGATCCCCCAGCCGCCACCGACCCACACGTCGGCCTCCGCGCGCCTCAGCAGCGCCAGCACGGACAGCACGTCGTCGGACGACATCACTCGGCTCCACCTTCCCGGAACGCTCCGACTCCGCCCGCGGCGCCGTCACCTGCATGTCCAGGGCCAACTCGCCGCCAACCGGGACAACCTGCACCGACCGCCACCCGCACGACCGCCTCGGGTCAGTCCTCGTTCGCCACCACCCGGACGAGCTTGCCCTTCGCGTCCGTCTGCAGGTAGCCGTTCTGGCTGTACTCGTTGCTGAGGTAGACGGACATCCCGGCGGGGTCGCCGAAGGCGTTGCCGGGGAGGTCCACGAGCAGGTAGCGGGTGTTCACGTTGGGCACGTTGAGCTTCTTCTTCGCCTGGGCCAGCAGGAAGGGGACCTTGTCCCAGTCGAAGCCGTCCAGGCGGACGGGTGTTCCCATGCTGTCGGGCAGGGAACCTTTGATGATGTCCTCCGTCACGCCCTCGCCGGAGCGGTAGGTGTAGCTGTCGTACGCGCTATTACTGCCCTTCACCATCACCCAGGCGATGACGTACTCCGGGTAGACGGCGAGCTTGCCGAACCGGTCCCGGCCGGTCTTCTTCTCGAAGGCGGCGACGGCGGTGCGGATGCCCTGCGGGGTCAGCAGGTCGGTCGTGCTGGTCTCCCCAGAGCCAGAGCCAGAGCCAGAGCCCGTGGCCGTGGGAGAGCCGGTGGCACCCGTCGAGGGCGAGGTCGTACCGGTGGAGCCCCCGGACGGGGAGTCGTGCGTGCCCGATCCCGGCAGCTGGGTCCACAGGAGCGCGCCCGCGAGGGCCACTCCGGCGGTGGGCAGGACGAACAGGGTCCAGCGGCGACGGGGAGCGGCCGGCACGGGAGAGGTCGGGCCCACGTGCTGCGGTCCGGTGGTGTCCTGGGGTGGCGCCACCGGGGGTTGGAGGGGGAAGGACGTGGGGGTGGTCTCGGTCTGCCGGGCGGCGGCGTCGGCCAGCATCCGGTCCAGCTGCCGGACGTCCGGGCGGGCCTGCGGGTCGCGGACCAGGACGCGGTTGAGGACGTCCGTCAGGGGCCCGGCGTTGACCGGCGGCGGTATGTCGTCGGAGAGGACGGCGGCGAGCGTCGCGAGGGTGGTGCCCCGGCGCAGCGGATGGTGGCCCTCGACGGCCACGTACAGCATCATCGCGAGCGACCACAGGTCGGCGGCCGGGCCGCCGTCCTTGCCGGAGACACGCTCGGGGGCCATGTAGTCGGGGGTGCCGATGACCGAACCGGTGGCGGTGAGGGCGGTGGCCTCACGGACCGCGGCGATACCGAAGTCGGTGAGCACCGGACGGCCGTCGGGGCGCATCAGGACGTTGGCCGGCTTCACGTCGCGGTGCTCGATGCCGGCCTCGTGGGCGGCCCGGAGGGCGGCCAGCACCTCGCGGCCGATGCGCGCGGCCTCGGCGGGGCTCATCGCACCGCGGGCGAGACGGTCCGCCAGGGAGCCGCCGGTGACGAGTTCCATGACGATCCACGGGTAGGTGCCCGGGCCGCCGTCAACGATGTGATGGATCGTCACCACGTTGGGGTGGTCGACCCGGGCCAGCGCCCGGGCCTCCCGCAGCACCCGCTCCCGCAGCAGCCGCGCGGCCTCCGGGTCGTACTCGGCGAGCCCGGGGTCGGCCGGCCGTACCTCCTTGACGGCCACACTGCGGTGCAGCACCAGGTCGGTGGCGCGCCAGACCATGCCCATGCCGCCGCCACCGAGACGTGCCTGCAGCTCGAACCGCCCGTCGACGACCCGTCTCGCGGGGTTGTCTCTGCCCTCGTCGTCCATGCGCGGGAGCTTAGTTGCCGGGACCGACAACCTCGTACCGCGCTCAGTAGCTGGACCCCAGGGACTGTGTCGTGTAAGCGCACTCGGTGTAGACGTAGCCGTAGCGCAGCTTGGCGGTGTCGGATCCCGGGGTGGCCGTGGTGTCGTTCTTCGGCTTGTGCACGAAGTAGGTGGTGCCGGGCGGGAGGCTGATCGTGCGCTGCGGGTAGTTCTTGCCGCTGTCGCTGCAGGGTTCCCATCCGGAGATGAGCGAGCTGGCGAACGAGTAGGCCTTGCAACTCCCGCACGCCTTCAGGGTGAAGCTGCCGGTGACCGGGCCGGTGTACAGAACGGTGATGTCGTCGGGGCTGTCGTTCTTGACGGTCACGGAGATGCCGCCGCCGCCCGCGGTGGTGGGCAGCTTCTTGCCGGCGGCCGGGAGCGTCTGGGCGACCTCGGCGCCGATCGCGATCTTGCGGGCGCGGTCGCGGTTGCTGTGGTGCGGGTTGTCGGTGACGAACTGCTGCATGGTCTCCTGTGCCTGCTCGAAGTCGCCGTCCTTGTACTGCTTGACGCCGCACTCGTACTCGCCCGCGTCACCGCTGCTGTCGGCCCGGGCCGCGACCTTGGTCAGGCCGTCGGACTGGCCGCTCGCGTCGTTCGACAGCTGGATGATCTGGGTGTTGAGGGTGTGCAACCGGGTGACGGCGGTGCAGGGGTCGCTGCCGGAGACGGCCTTGGCGGCCTTCTTCTCGGCCGCGTCGACGGCGGGTACGACCTTGTCGGCCTGGTCGGATTCGGGGAAGGTGCCCAGTAGGTCGCCGAATTGGGTGACCCAGTCGGTCCCGCCGTCGGTCAAGGCGTCGGCTCCGCACTCGTACAGCGAGGTGGCCAGCCGGTCGTCGGGCCAGTCGGCGAGCGAGCCGAGCTGGTCCTTCGGCATCGAGTCGGGCACCGTCCGCAGGTATTTCAGCGGTTCTACGGCCGTGCAGTAGTCGTTGTGGCTGTAGGCCGCGCCCACCGTCGTGTAGTAGGTCTTCAGGCGGTCGGGGACCTGGGCGGCGGCGCGGGAGCCGGAGTGGTGGACGACGAGGTCGCGGTAGACGGCCAGGGCGTCCTGGTACTCGGACTTGGCGGCGGCGAAGCCTTCCTTGCCCGCCGCCGTCACCTGCTGGTCGGCGCTGTCGAGACGGTCCAGGAGCGCGCGTTCGACGGCTTCCTGCCGCGCGCTGTCGTACCAGAGGGCGCCGCCGACCGGGACGGCGAGCAGGACGAGGCCCAGCACGAGTGCGACGGGTCGCCGGCCCGGCCACACCAGCCGGGTGCGCAGGCCGACGAACGCGCCGTGCAGGGCGGCCAGCAGCAGGAACACGAGGTAGAGGACGAGCGCGGCTCCGGGCACGCCGTCGGCGTCCGCGGGCAGGGCGACGAGCAGCAGGACGACGGTCGCCGCCAGGCACGCGGCCATCGGGAGCCATCTTCGGACGAGCAGATAGCCGAGACCGAGTCCGCTCAGGTTGAGGAGGGCCACCGCGACGGCCCGCAGGGCGTCCGGCGGCGCGGGCGGCGGGGCGGCCGGCATCGGCGGGACGAAGGATCCCGGGGGCGGGAACCCCTGGTACGCGAACCCCTGGCCGGGAAATCCGCCCTGCCCCGGGGCACCCTGGTGCGGCGCCCCTTGGTCCGGGCCCCCCTGGCCCGGCGGTGGTCCCTGATTCGGCGGTCCCTGATACGGACCGTACGCGTCCCCGGACATGGCGGCTCCCCCAATTGCTGCCGAATCCTTATGAATTGACAGCGTACGGCCAAACGTACGAATTCGACAGAGCCCCGGCCCCGCCGACCCTCGGCGCCCTAGTGCTGCCGGAATTCCTGCTCGGCCCAGATGATCTTGCCGTCGCCGGTGTAGCGGGCGCCCCAGCGGTGGGCGAGTTGGGCGACCAGGAAGAGTCCTCGGCCGCCCTCGTCCGTGCTGCGGGCGTGACGCAGGCGGGGGGCGGTGCTGCTGGCGTCGGCGACCTCGCAGGTCAGCCGGGAGTCGCGCAACAGCCGTAGCCGGATGGGCGGTTCCGCGTAGCGGATGGCGTTGGTGACGAGTTCGCTGACGATGAGTTCGGTGGTCACCGCCAGCTCGTCGTAGCCCCACTCCACGACCTGGCGGGTCGCCCGGGCGCGGACGTCGGCGACGGCGGCCGGGTCGACGGGCACGTCCCAGGAGACGACGTCGTCGGCGGCCAGGACATGGGTGCGGGCCAGGAGCAGGGCGATGTCGTCGGGCTGGGGAACGGGGACCAGTTGGTGGACCGTGGAGGTGCACAGCGCTTCGAGGTCGGTGGCGGGGCCGCTCAGGGCGGCGCGCAGCCGGGACATGCCCCGTTCGACGTCCTGGTCGGCGCCCTCGATGAGACCGTCGGTGTACAGGCCCAGGAGGCTGTTCTCGGCGAGTTCGATCTCGGTGGCCTCGAAGGCCATGCCGCCGAGCCCGAGCGGCGGTCCGGGCGGCATCTCGGGGAAGTGGACGTGCCCGTCGGGTGCCACGACGACGGGCGGCGGGTGTCCCGCCCGGGCCATGGCGCACCGCCGGGTCACCGGGTCGTAGACGGCGTACAGGCAGGTCGCTCCGACGAAGGTGGCCGTGCTGCCCTCGCCGGCCGCGCCCCCGCTCTCCTCCTCCCCGAGCCGCAGCACGAGGTCGTCGAGGTGGGCGAGGAGTTCGTCGGGGGGCATCTCCATGTCGGCGAGGGTCTGCACGGCGGTGCGCAGCCGGCCCATGCTCGCCGCCGCGGACAGGCCGTGGCCGACCACGTCGCCGACGACCAGGCCGACGCGGGCGCCGGAGAGCGGGATCACGTCGAACCAGTCGCCGCCGACACCGTCCGTGGCGTCCGCCGGCAGATAGGCGGAGGCCACCTCCAGCGCCGTACCGCCCCTCAGGGCCTGCGGCAGCAGGCTGCGCTGCAGGGTGACGGCGGCCGTGTGCTCCCGGGTGTAGCGGCGGGCGTTGTCGACGCAGACGGCGGCGCGCGCCACCAGCTCGCGGGCGAGCAGGACGTCGTCGGGCTGGAAGGAGACCTGGTTGAGGGAGCGGGCGAACGTGGTCAGGCCCAGGACGGTGTCGCGCGCCCGCATCGGGACCGAGATGAGGGAGTGCAGTCCGAACTCCCGGATGCGGGCCGTGCGGGCGGGCTGTTCGGTGACCCACAGGTGGTCGTCCGGGTCGAGGACCGGGATGAGGATCGGCTCGCCGCGGATGAGCAGGTCGACGCCGTGCGGCGGGGGGAGGAAGTCCACCCGGTCGCCGACCTGCGCCACGGCCTCGGGGTGGCCCTCACGCACGCTCTTCAGCCCGGCGCGCCGCATCACCGGCCTGGCGGGCGCCGGGCCCGCGTCGGTCAGCCAGGCGCCGTGGCCCTCGCTGCTGAGGACGGGCTCCAGGAGGTCGACGATGACGAAGTCGGCGAAGCGGGGGACGGCGAAGTCGGCGAGTTCCTGGGCGGTCCGCAGCACGTCGAGGGTGGTGCCGATGCGGGTGCCGGCCTCGTTGACCATGGACAGCAGCTGGCGGACGCTCCACCGCTCGGTGACATCGGTGACCAGATAGCAGACGCCGGTCACCGAGTCGTCGGTGTCGACAAGGGGGAAGAACGAGGTGGCGTAGGCGCGTTGGCGGTGCGGATCGGCCCAGCTCCAGCCGAGGTACTCGTAGTCGGTGACCGGCTCCCGGGTCGTCAGCACCTTGCGCATCAGGCCCTCGATGGTGGTGGCCTCCAGACCCGGCAGCAGCTCGCTCAGCCGGCGGCCCAGGCGCTGCTCGCGCGGCACTCCGCCGAAGCGCTCCAGGGTGTCGTTCAGCCACACGTAGCGCAGGTCAAGGTCCATCACGGCCATGCCGATGGGTGAGCGCGTGAGGAACCCGTCGAGGACGGACTGACCCATCGCCCACTGGGGCCGCTGCTCCCGGGCCGAGAGGAGGAAGCACTCCCCGCCGTCCATGCTGAAGGAGGCGGAGACCCGCAGGGCGACGTCGATGCTGCGGCCGTCGCGGTGGCGTACCGGGATGAGTCCGCTCCACCCCATGCCGGAGCGGCAGCGCTCGGCGACACCGGCGGCGCGGGCCGGGTCGGCGCGCATGGCGAGCAGCCGCGCCGCGGAAGTGCCCACCACCTCGGCGGCCGGGTGGCCGAGGAGCGCCTCGGCGCCCGGGGTCCAGCCGATCACGACGCCCTCGGCCGACAGCACCGCCGCCGCGTCGCTGGAGGCGTCGAGGAACCCGCTCGGGCCCGCGGGGGCGGGCACGTCGAAGCCCTCGCGCGGAGAATTCGGAGAATTCATTGGCTACATCCTCTACGTAACCCCATGTTCCTGCTTGTCCGCCCGCCGCGCACGGCCCGCAAGGAGAGAGAACGGTGAGGTTGTGCGGGTGCGGGCGGGACCGCGGCGCGGGGAGGGGTACCCGTCCTGGAGTTGGGCGAGCGGCGGGCACGGGGCAGCATGGAAGTGCCGTAGCAGCTGCGTCGGCGGCCCGTGGCCGGTGGAGGTGGTTGAGGGATGGCTGTGGGTTCCCTGCGGTCCGGTGGCGCCGGCGGCTCCGGTGGTGAGGAGTACGGCCCCGGCAGGCCGCGTCCGACCGGTCTGCTGGATGTCCTGAGCGTGGCCGCGGTGGCACTGGACGTGCATGGCCGGATCGTGTTCTGGACCCCGCAGGCCGAGGAACTGTTCGGTTACACGGCCGAGGAGGCGCTGCGCAGGAACGCGGCGCGGCTGCTCGTCGCCCCCGAGCATCTGAAGGCCGTGGTGGGCCTCTTCACGGACGTGCTGGAGACCGGTCGCAGCTGGGCCGGCGCCTTCCCGGTCCGGCACAAGGACGGCAGCAGCCGGCTGACGGAGTTCCGCACCATGCGGCTGCTGGACGATCTCGGCGACGTCTACGCGCTGGGCATCGCCGCCGACCACACCCTGCTGCAGCGGGTGGAGACCGACCTGGCGCTGTGCGAGCGGCTGATCAACCAGTCCCCCATCGGGCTGGCCCTGCTCGACCCCGACCTGCGCTATCTCCTGGTGAACCCGGCGCTGGAGCGGATCGACGGCGTTCCCGCCGAGGAGCACATCGGCCGCCATCTGCGGGAGACCCTGCCACTGCCCGACATCGACACCGTGGAGTCGGCGCTGCGCCAGGTGCTCACCACCGGCACGCCCCTGCTGGACCAGTACCACGTGGGCCGGCCGCCGTCCGATCCCGAGCACGAGCACGCCTGGTCGCTGTCGTTCTACCGGCTGGAGGATCCCGGCGGCCGGGTGCTGGGGGCGGCCACCTCGGTCGTCGACGTCACCGAGCGGCACCGCGCGGCCGCCGAGGCCGACCGGGCCCGCAGACGGCTCGCGCTCATCGCGGACGCCTCGGCCCGGGTGGGCACCTCGCTGGAGGTGGAGCGGACGGCGCACGAGCTGGCCGAGATAGCCACCCCGGTCCTCGCGGACGTGGTCGCCGTGGACGTGCTGGACTCGGCGCTGGCCCTGCGCCGCTCCCGGCGCCCGGGCAACGGCCCGGAACTGTTCCGCGCCCTGGCCCTCGAGGCGGCCCATCCCACGGTCGCCCTACGCGCCGCGGACCAGCCCGGCAAGCTCGCCGCCTACGACGGCGACCGGCTGGTCACGCTCTGCGTGCACACCGCGCGCCCGGTCCTGGTCCCCCATGTCGGCCCGCACGATCTGCCGCGCATCGCCCGCAACCCCGAGGCGGGCGCCCTGCTGGCGCGGGCCGGTGTGCACTCGTATCTCGCGGTGCCGCTGATCGCGCACGGCGAGGTGCTCGGCGCCCTCGACCTCAAGCGCACCCGCAATCCGCTCCCCTTCGACGAGGACGACGTCGTCCTCGCCACCGAGCTGGCCGGCCGGGCCGCCGTGGCCATCGACAACGCCCGCTGGTTCCAGAGCGTCCGCAACACGGCCCTCACCCTGCAGCGCAGCCTGCTGCCCGACCACCCGCCGCAGCACACGGGCCTCGAAGTGGCCTCCCGTTACGAGCCGGCCCAGGCGACGAGCGAGGTGGGCGGCGACTGGTACGACGTGATCCCGCTGTCGCAGGACAGGACGGCGCTGGTCGTCGGCGACGTCATGGGCAACGGCATCGACGCGGCCGCCACGATGGGCCGGCTGCGCACCGCCACCTGCGCCTATGCCGACCTGGAGCTGCCCCCGGCGGCGGTGCTCCAGCACCTGGACCGGATCACCTGCGACCTGGAGCACTACATCGTCACCTGCCTGTACGCGGTGTACGACCCGCACACCAGGCGCTGCGACATCGCGAACGCGGGCCATATGCCGCCCGCCCTGGCCCGGCCGGGGCTCGCCGCCACCCTGCTGGAGCTGCCGCCCGCCGCCCCGCTCGGCGTCGGCGGGATCCCCTTCGAGACCACCGCCGTCGACCTGACCGCCGGTGACCTGCTGGTCCTGTACACCGACGGCCTGGTGGAGACCCGCCGCCATCCCATCGACGACCGGCTGAACGTCCTGCTCGGCTTCCTGGACGAGCCCCACCGGCCGCTGGAGGAGACCTGCGACCTGCTGCTGCACGGTCTGCGCCACCCGGACGACCACGACGACGTGGCCCTGCTGGTGGCGCGGACGCTCTAGCGGCCGCCGCAGCAGTCCGGGTCCGTACGGCAGAAGCAGGACGCCGTGATCGGCACGTCCGCCGTCGCCGCCGCCAGCTTCAGCTGCTGGGCCACGATCCGTGCCTCGCCGTCCTTGCCGAGCCGCTGGAGGCACTCGTGGAAGCCGTGCAGGGACCACACGTTGCCCGGGTGCTGCAGGGGCCGGGGCAGGGTGTCGTCCAGGCCGAGGTCGGCGCGGTAGACCGTCTCGGCCTCCTCGACCCGGCCGCGTTCGAGCAGCAGGGCGCCGTAGGCGTGCCGGGTGGGCTGCATCCAGCCCCAGGGCTCGTCGTACGGCAGGTGGTCGTCGAGGTCGATCGAGTGCCGCAGGGCGGTGAAGGCGGTGTCGAAGTCGCCCTTGCGGTAGGCGAGTTCGCCGTCGAGCATCGCGGCGGCGATCTCCAGGATGTCGGCGCAGGTGTTGTTGAACAGCATGCGGTTGGCGGGGACCGCGGCGACGGCGTCCCGGAAGCGGGCGCGTTCCGTCTCGGCCTCGGGGATCCGGCCGGTGGCCGCGAACGCGACACCGCGGGCGTAGTGCAGCATCGCGATGGTCACGCAGTACAGCAGGGGGTCGGCGGGCAGCGGCAGGCGCAGGATGTCGTCCCAGCGGCCGAAGCGGACCAGGACGTGCACCCGCATCGCCAGGAAGCCCTCCAGCCAGTCGGCCATCGGCGGGCTCTCCACCCGCAGCAGCTCTTCGGGCACGGCGGCTTCGAGCCGTGCGGCGAGGGCGAGGGCGTCCTGGCTGCGGCCCAGGAACATCGCGCCGTAGATGCCGAAGTGGAGGTTGTGGCAGCGGTAGAGGGTGTAGAAGTTCATGGCGCCGGCGCGGGCGTGGTACTTCTCGTCGGCGGCGGAGGCCGCCGCGTTGTCGGAGACCACGCGCCGGTAGTCGCCGCAGAGGACCTCCAGGTGCGAGGGCATGTGCTGGAGGTGCCCGGCGTCGGGCACCAGGCCGCGCAGCAGGTCGGCGACGGGCAGAGCGGCCTCGGGCGTCGGGGACATCTCCATCAGGTGGATGTAGAGGTGCAGCAGTCCCGGGTGCCGGGTGGCCGCCTCGGTGCCGAGGGCCCGTTCCAGCACGGCCCTGGCCTCGGGTGTCCGGGCGCCCGCGGCGGGCCGGCCGGTGCGGATGTCCCAGAGCTGCCAGGGGGTGAGGTTCATCAGGGCGTCGGCGTAGAGGGTCGCGATGTCGAGGTCGTCGGGCGCCCGTTCGTACACGGTCCGCATGCTGTCGGCGTAGCCCGCGTTCCACACCGAGCAGTCCGCCGCGTCCGGGGCCGTGGCCCGCGGGTAGCGGGCACGCAGCGCCTCGACGAGGGCGCGCTCGACGGGACTCGCGTGGGCGGCCTTGGCGTGGGCGCGTTCCACGGCGGCGTGGGTGCGCTCCGTCGTGCGCGCCAGGTCCTCCTGGTCGAAGAACTCCCAGGGTTTGTTGTAGTTGGGGCCGAGGGCGTAGGCCACGCCCCAGTCGGCCATGGCGCAGTCCGGGTCCGCCGCGCCGGCCGCCTCGAAACAGCGGACGGCCTCCTCGTGGTTGAAGGCGTAGGTCCAGTTGAGGCCCCGGTCGAACCAGGTCTGCGCCTCGGCGGACGAAGTGGTCACAGGCCGGGTGTGACGGCCCAGGTCGTAGTAGTCCACGGTGCCGAACCTATCGACGCGGAGTCTCCGGCAGATCCCCGTTCATCCGAAGTCATGAGGATGGCGCGGCGGTTGACGGACCGCCGCGCCACCGGTGCCACCGCTTGCTCAGGGAGCGACCGCGCGGCCGGTCTGCGCGGAGATCCGCCCGGAGCACAGCCCCTTGGCCGCGAGGGTCTGTGCGATGCGCGGGATCGCGGCCAGGGTGTTGGCCGGCCACTCGTGCATGAGGATGATCTGGCCGCCGGTGAGCCGGGAGACGGCCGACACGATCGCGTCGGTGCTCGCGCCGTTCCAGTCCTGCGAGTCGACGTCCCAGATGATCTCGGTGAGCCCGTACTTGGCCTCGACCGTGCGCACGGTCGCGTTGGTCTCGCCGTACGGCGGCCGGAACAAGGTCGGCGTCCCGCCGCCGGCACCGGCGACGGCCGACTGGGTGCGGGAGATCTCCGAGTCGATCTGTGCCTGGGTCTGCTGGGTCAGGTGCGGGTGGGTGTAGCTGTGGTTGCCGACCCACATGCCCGCGCTCACCTCGGCCTGGACCTGGGCCGGGTAGGCGACCGCGTACTGGCCCTCGTTGAACATCGTGGCCCGCAGCCCGTTCGCCCTGAGGGCGCTGAGCAGGCCGGGGGTGTGGGCGGTGGACGGCCCGTCGTCGAAGGTGAGACCGACGTAGCCGGCGCAGCTCGCGGAGTGCGCCGGGACGGTGCCGGCCGCGAGGGTGGCCGCGGCGGCCAGCGTGACCGCGGCGGCCGTTGCCAGCAGGGGTCGTGACGAGTGCTCCGCTGCGGCGCGCATCAGGCCACCGTGATGTTGGAGCTGCCGCTGCTCTGGTATCCCTCGGTGGCGAGGATCTGGTAGTAGCTGAAACTGCCGAGGGACATTCCGGCGTTGGCCCAGGCGTTGAAGTGGTTGCCGGTGGTGATCGTGCCGCCCGTGCGCTTGGACTGGCGGACGCTCCAGTACTGGTTGAAGGTCTTGGTGCCCTCGACGGACGGGGCGTTGTACCGCGTCGTCAGGTAGATGTCGTAGGTGCCGCCGTCGCTGGTGACGCTGCCCTTGTACGTGCCGGTGGGCCGGTAGGTGCCCCAGTTGTCGACGATGTAGTACTCGACGAGCGGGTTGGACGTCCAGCCGTAGAGGGACAGGTAGCCGTTCCCGGAGGGGCTGAAGCTGCCGGAGTAGGTGACGTTCCGGCGGGCGCCGGTGCTCCAGCCCTTGCCGCAGACGAAGTTGCCGGTGTTGCTCCAGCTGGTGCTGTAGTTCCCGCCGGAGCCGAGGGTCATGGAGACCGTGCCCTGCGCGTCCGTCCAGAACGAGTAGTAGTAGCCGTTGTTGGTGCCGGTCTGGTTCGTGGTGACGACCGTGGCGGCGCGGGCGGTGCCGGGCAGGGCGAGCCCGGCGGCGGCGCCCAGCAGCAGGGCGCCGGCGCTCCGTCGGCTCAGCGCGTGGTCGAGCGGGTTCATGCGGTGCCTCCTCGTGTGGCCTGTGCGGGTGTGACTTGGTGGGGAGTGTTGGTCTGCGCATGTCACCTGTCAACAGTTTCGGTGATTATTTCGAAACCTTCGATTCACCGGTTCGCCGATTGCAGCAGCTCATGTACGCGGATCATCCGAATGCGATCACGAGAACCGGAAATCGGCCATTCCAAGATCAAATATCACGCCCTCAAATCCCCGAATGTTTCGATGCCCCACCCGAATGCTGCTGCGGCGAGGGAACATGCCGCTGAGTGGAGCAATCACCGGCGGGTCGGGCGGTGGCCCGGGAGGCTGGGCGTCTTGTCGAGATTCGTATGCCAGGAGTCCCGGGTGAGGCACGACGGTCGCATCCCAGCCCTGCCCGCGCCCCCCGCGTGGACGCGCTGGCTTCCGGTCCTGTACGTCGTCGGTGTGCTGCTGGTCGAGCCGGTCACCCCCGTGGAGTGGCCGGTGAGCTTCGCGCTGATCGCCCTGCCCCTGGTGACCGCCTTCGCGCACCCGCCCGCCGTCGTCGCCGGCGCCACCGTCTTCGCCATCGGCCTCGAACTTTTACTGGCCGGAACACCGTGCTGCGCCGGACGCCATGTCGGCCTCCTGTGGGAACAGCACTACGTGGCCGCCTACGCGTGCACCGCCCTGGTCGGCGCCCTGGGCACGATCCTGGCCGCGCACCGGATCCGCCGGGAACGCACCCTGGCCGACGTCCGGTTCGTGGCCGAGATCGCGCAACGCGTCCTGCTGCGACCGGTCCCGCACCGGATCGGCAACCTGCTGCTGGAGAGCTTCTACCTGTCCGCCGCCGCGGAGGCCCGCATCGGCGGCGACCTCTTCGAGGCCGTGCCCACCTCCCACGGGGTCCGGCTGCTCATCGGTGACGTACGCGGCAAGGGACTGCTCGCCGTCGAGACCGCGGCCGCGATGCTGGGCGCCTTCCGCGAGGCCGCGCACGACGAACCCGACCTGCGTGCCCTGGTGGAGCGGGTGGACATCAGCATGACGCGCCGGGCCGACCAGTTGGGCGGGAGCGAGACCGGCGAGCGGTTCGTCACCGCCGTGTTCGCCGAGATCCCCGAGGACGAGCGGATCGTCCGCATCCTCAACTGCGGCCATCCGCCGCCGCTGCTCATCCGCCCCGGCGAGATCCGCGAGCTGGACCGCGGACAGCCGGGGCCGCCGCTGAACCTCGGCATGCTCGTCGGGGACCCCTACCGCGTCGACACCTACGCCTTCGGCCCCGGCGACCAACTGCTGCTGTACACGGACGGCGTCACGGAGACCCGGGACCCGGACGGCTCCTTCTACCCCCTGCTGCAACGGCTGCATTCCTGGGGCCCGGTGCCGCCCCCGGAACTGCTGGAGAGGCTCCACCAGGACCTGCTGGAATACAGCCACGACCAGTTGCAGGACGACACGGCCGCGCTCACCGCGTTCCTGCTGCCGTGACGCACGTGGTGGGAGACTCCGCCACCGCGAGGCTGCCGGAGAAGACGCTGTGCGGTAACGCCGAGCGGTTCGAGGCCGTCGTCGTGCGCGACATCGCACAGCGAATCCCCGGGAACCGAGGTCCGGGCGGCGGGGCAGCGGTCAGAACCAGTGCAGGCAGTGCGGAGCGCGCTCGGTGCGGAAGAGGGTGTCCGCGAGGACGGCGGCGCCCGGGCGATGGGCCCGGATGTGCCCGGCCCGCACCAGCGTGCTCGGGGCGGTGCCGCCCAGGTAGACCGAGCCCAGGTCGGTCACGTCCAGGGACAGGTCGGGCTCCCGGTCCGTCGGGACGCAGTCGGCCTTGCCGTCCCGGACGGTCAGCAGGTAGCGCCCGTGCTCGCCGAGGAACGGATCGTCGACGTCGAGGACCAGTTCCCCGTCCGTGCACCAGCCGCGTGCGGTCAGCGCCCGCGGGATGTCCAGCAGCCGCACCCAGAGCCAGTCGGTGTCACCGCTGACCTGGGCGGCCCGGAAGTCCACGAGCTGCCAGCGCAGCGGGTGTCCGGGCGGGACGTGCTTGAAGACGACCTCGGTGACCAGGTCGTGGCCGAGCACGAACCGGGCCAGGGCGGTGAACACGCCGTCGTCGACGGCGATCGTCTCGTCGACCGTCAGAGTCCGGTTCTCGCCGATCGCGTAGCCGGCGTATCCGTCCGCGACGCCGTCGGCGTCGCGGTGCACGGCCACATAGCGCTTCGCGGACGAGACCGGCGGCTGCCCCGCGCCCAGCGTCCACCAGCGGTGCGGCCGGGACACCGCACCGGGCTGCGCGCGGCGGTACCGGTCGTAGACCTCCTCCAGAAGCTCGCCGCACTCGGCGCGCCGCAGCACCTCGACCGAGCCGGTCTCCGGCGCGTCGGCCGTTCCGCGCGCCCGGTCGGGGGCGAAAGAGCCTTTGTGATGCGGCACCGTCAGCCGCTGTGTATAGGTCGCCGGGCCGTAGCCGAACCTGCGGTAGATCAGGGCTTCGGAGGCCAGCAACACGGAGAGGAACTCCCCTCGGGCCCGCAGCTCGGTGAGCTGATGCCGCATCATCGCGGTGAGCACGCCCCGGCGCCGGTGCGAGGGCAGCACGCCGACGGCGGTCACCCCGCCCACCGGAACAAGGATGTCCCCAGGCAGAGTGAGCTCGAAGGAGTACGCGCTGGCGGTGCCGACGGGCCGTCCGTCCGCCGTCACGGCGAACAGGCCGCGGTCCATTTCGAGCGCCGCCCACCAGACCCCGCCACCGCCCTCGGCCGGCGTGTCCGGGAAGCTTCCGAACGCCGCATGGAGCGTGTCGACGAAGACGTCGAAGTCCTGGTCGGTCGTGGGACGAATCTCCATCGTGGCCGCTGCCTCCCCTGGATACGGGCACCACGGGTCGCGGTGTCACGACACCTTGCCGCCTCGGCCCCTGGCCAGGTCAAACGAATTCACGCATCCCCGAGGTGAGCCGCCCGCTCCCGGGAGGAGGACTGACGCCCGGTCAGAGGAAGCTGACGCCCTGGGCCAGGGTGAGTTCACCGGAGTAGTTGACGGTGTTGGTGGCGGAGCGCATGTACGCCTTCCAGGCGTCGGAGCCGGACTCCCGGCCGCCGCCGGTGTCCTTCTCGCCGCCGAAGGCGCCGCCGATCTCGGCTCCGGAGGTGCCGATGTTGACGTTGGCGATACCGCAGTCGGATCCCGCGGCGGACAGGAAGATCTCGGCCTCCCGCTGGTCGCGGGTGAAGATGCTGGATGACAGGCCCTGCGGGACGTCGTTGTGCAGCGCGATCGCCTCGTCGAGGGTGTCGTAGGTGAGGACGTAGAGGATCGGCGCGAAGGTCTCCTCCCGTACGACGTCCGTCTGTTCGTCGACGCGCACGAGCACGGGCTCGGTGTAGGCGGCCCCGGGTGCCGCCTCGGCCAGTCGGCGGTTGCCGCCTGCCAGGACCTTGCCGCCCTGGGCCTGCACGCGGGTGAGGGCGTGCCGCATGGCGTCCAGGGCGGTGGTGGAGATGAGGGGGCCGACGAGCGTGGTGTCGTCGAACGGGTTGCCGACGGGGAGCTTGCCGTAGACGGCGGTGAGGCGTTCGACGAGGGCGTCGGCGATGTCGCGGTGCGCGATGAGCCGGCGCAGTGTGGTGCAGCGCTGGCCCGCCGTGCCGGCCGCGGCGAAGACGATGCTCTGGACGGCGAGGTCCAGATCGGCGGAGGGGGCGACGATCGCCGCGTTGTTGCCGCCGAGTTCCAGCAGGCTGCGGCCGAAGCGGGCGGCGACGCGCGGGCCGACCTCGCGGCCCATGCGGGTGGAGCCGGTGGCGCTGACGAGGGCCACGCGGGGGTCGTCGACGAGCCGCTCGCCGACCGCGCGGTCACCGAGCAGCAGACGGTGGACGTCCTGGGGGGCGCCGGTCTCCTCGGCCGCCCGGGCGAGCAGGTGGTGGCAGGCCAGCGCGGTCAGCGGGGTGAGTTCCGAGGGTTTCCAGACCACGGTGTCGCCGCAGACCAGGGCGACGGCGGTGTTCCAGGACCACACGGCCACGGGGAAGTTGAAGGCGGAGATGACACCGACCACGCCGAGCGGATGCCAGGTCTCGGCCAAGCGGTGGCCGGGGCGTTCGGAGGCGATCGTACGACCGTAGAGCTGGCGCGACAGGCCGACCGCGAACTCGCAGATGTCGATCATCTCCTGGACCTCGCCGAGCGCCTCGGAGCGGATCTTGCCCGCCTCGACGGTGACCAGCTCGGCCAGGTCGTTCCGGTGCGCGCGCAGCAACTCGCCGAGGCGGCGCACGAGTTCGCCGCGGCGCGGGGCGGGTGTGGTGCGCCAGGTCAGGAAGGCGGTGCAGGCGGCGGCGACGGCTTCCTCGACGTCGGTGCCGGTGGCGGCCTTCAGTCCGAGGAGGTGTTCGCCGGTGACGGGGGTGCGGGCCGGGAAGTCCTCGCCCTCCGGGACCCGCGCACCGATGTTCCGCAGGCAGGCCAGGGCGCGGGTGCGCAGCTCGTCCGTGGTGGGCAGCGCGGTGCTGGTCATCGTGGTCCTCCAGGGGTGCGGAGTCGGCGCGGGGGGTCGGTGAGGCCGAGGGTGCGGGCGACCTGGGCGAGGGAGCGGTTCTGCTGCTGCTCGTAGAGGGCGAAGGGGTCGAGGACCTCGCGGCCGAGGGCACCGGAGAGCCAGTCGGCGTCGTGGACGGTGCCCTGGCGGTCGTCGTCGCGGGTGCCCTCGGCGCCGAGGTTGGACTGGAAGATGCCGGCGGCGGAGCGGGGCAGGAAGTCCTCGTAGACGACGGGTTCCGCGCGCAGCCAGCCCTGCCGGACCAGTTCGCCGATGCCGGCGGGCGGCCGGCTGCCGTCGCGGGGCCGGTCGTCGGCGAGCCGGTAGGTGAAGTACGCGAGTCCCCGGGCGGCGAGTTCCTCCTCGCTGCCGGCCATGTGCCGCTCCCAGACGGTGCGCGCGATGTCGTCACGGGCGCGGGTCGGGTGCTCGGACGCCTGTGTGTCGATCCGGTCCAGGAGGTCGTCGTACAGGGCGCGTCCGGTGCGGGTCAGGGCGATGCCGCGGGCCTCGACCTCGCCGAAGCGCACCCGCAGGGCGCCGCTGACGACGGCGCCGTCCTCGGTGCGCATCGGGCGGGGTTCGGCCAGCGCGCGGAAGGAGGTCTGGCGCAGCAGCACGTCGGGGCCCTTCCAGGCCGGCGGACCCTGGATGGTGTCGATCATCTCGATGCCGCGGTCCGTCATACGGCGGTACAGCTCGTCGATGTCCAGGACGCGCGGGGTGAGGTGGTTGATGTGGGTGCTGCGGACACCGCCGATGTCGGCGGCGACGGCGGAGACCCGTTCCAGGGTCCGGTACCAGGCCCGGTCCACCGGCTCCTTCGACAGTTCGAAGGCCCGCACGGCCAGTTCGAGGAAGCGCTCGGCGTCGTCCGCCGGCAGTTCGCGGTCGGCGGCGGCGCGGTCGGCCAGCGTGAGGAGTTCCGGGGGAAAGAGCTCGCGGGCGGCGAGGAAGGTCTCCACACGGGCGCGCAGGTCGGCGTCGAAGAAGCGGGGGTCGGCCGGAGTGAGCAGGGAGGTGAACACCCGGAAGGGGTTGCGGGCCAGTTCCTCGCCGTCGACCGGCCGGAAGGCGGTGGAGACGACGGGGACGGCGCTGGCCGCGGCCTCCCGCAGGTCGTAGAAGCCGACCGGGTGCATGCCGAGGGCGCCGAAGACCCGGGCGACCTGCCCCAGTTCGCGCGGTGTGCCGACACGGATGGCGCCATGCCGCTCGGCGGTCACCCGGGCGAGGGAGCCGAGCCGCTCGGCGCCGGCTCCCCGCGCGCGCAGGACGTCCTCGTTGACCTCGCGCGACACGTCCACCAGCGTCGTGTACGCGGGCACCTCCCGCCCGTACATCTCCGACAGCCGTACCGCGAACGCGGCCCGCAGCTGCCACTGACTGACCGTTGGCAGAGTGGCGATCATGTCTCCGATGGTCGCCGACCGGGCCGCCGCCGTACAGACGGCGGGGCCGGGCACGCGGGGGTCGCGGCGGCAAACCACGTACGCGCCACGGAAAACCCAGTGGACCGATCTTGGTTTGTGATCCCTACCATGTTGACCGCAAGACAACCATGCGACCGGTCCGTCGGATGCGAGCCGGTCGAGGTCGCCGATGCCAGGGTCCGCTCCCCGGGCTGCGGTGATCTTCCTACTCAGGAGGACCTTCCGCATGTTCCGACGTATTGGCAATGTCGTCGTCCGACATCCCGTCTGGACGATCGTGGCATGGCTGATCGCGGCGGTGGCGATCGTCGCCACCGCCCCGAGCCTGCCCTCGAACAGCGACGAGAGCAGTTTCCTGCCCAAGAGTTACGAGTCGATCAAGGCGGCGGATCTCCAGGAGAGGGCGTTCCCCAGCGCCTTCACCCCGTCCGCGATCGCCCTGTACCAACGCACCGACGGCGGCAGGCTCACCGCCGACGACAAGAAGGACGTCGCCCGGATCACCACCGAACTGGGCGCCAAACACATCGACCAGGTGCAGAAGGCCGTCCCCGGCCAGCCGTCCGAGGACGGCAGGTACACCCTGACCCTGGTCCAGATGGACAGCAAGAACGCCGGCCAGCCCGTGCAGGCGGACGCGGCCAAGGTGCTGCGCGACGACGTCAAGCAACTGGTCAAGGGCACCGACCTGGAGGTCAGGCTGGGCGGTTCGGCCGCGCAGGCCCTGGACCAGCAGGACTCGTCGAAGCGCGGTGAGGCGCTGATCGGCATCGGCACCTTCGTGATCATCCTGGTGACCCTGCTGATCATCTTCCGGGCGCCGATCCTCGCGTTCCTGCCGCTGATCACGATCGGCCTGGTGTCCGCGATCGCCAACGGGCTGATCTCGTACGCCACCAAGTTGTTCGATCTGCAGGCCAACAGTTCCGTGTCGTCGATCCTGATCGTCGTGCTCTTCGGCGTGGGCACGGACTACTTCCTGTTCCTGATGTTCCGTTACCGCGAACGGCTGCGCGCGGGCGACGAGCCCAAGGAGGCGATGATCAACGCGGTCGGCCGGGTCGGCGAGGCCATCGCCTCGGCAGCCGGCGCGGTCATCATCGCCTTTCTCGCGCTGGTGCTGTCCACGCTGGGCTTCCTGAAGCAGATGGGCCCGGCGCTCGCCATCGCGGTCTCCGTCACCCTGATCGCCGGGCTGACGCTGATCCCGGCCGTGGTCTCGCTCATCGGCCCGAAGGTGTTCTGGCCCTCGAAGTCCTGGCAGCGGGAACCGGCGAACGCCCGTTTCGCGGCCCTGGGCCGTGGGGTGCGGCGCCGCCCGGCGCTGGCCGCCGCGGTGTCCGGTCTCGTGCTGCTCGTGCTGTCGCTCGGCACGCTCGGCTACAAGGCCACGTTCGACCTGGCGTCGGGCTCGATGCCCAAGACCAAGGAGTCCATGGTCGTCCAGGACGAGATGCAGACGGCGTACTCGGCGGGTGCCGCCGCGCCCACCGACGTCTATCTCTCCAGCACCGACGGCAAGCCGCTGGACCGGGCCGGCTTCGACGCGTACGCGCGGAAGCTGGGGGCCGTGGACGGTGTCGCGAGCGCCCGGATGAGCCAGGTCAACAAGGCCGGTACGACGGCGGACTTCACCGTCACCCTCAAGTACGAGGCGTCGACGGACAAGGCGATCGACGCCGTGGGCCGGGTCCGGGACGTCGCCCACGACAACGCCCCGCAGGGCACCGAGGCGCTCGTCGGCGGTATGTCCTCGATCTACAAGGACATCGACTCCGCGGTCAACCACGACTACCGGACGGTGTTCCCCGTGGCCGCCGTCCTGATCATGGTGATCCTGGGGCTGCTGCTGCGCAGTGTGGTCGCTCCCTGGTACCTGATCGCCTCGGTGGGTCTCGGCTTCGGCTCCACCCTCGGTGCCACGGTCTGGATCTTCCAGGACGCGCAGAACAAGCCCGGCCTGATGTTCATGCTCCCCGTGATCATGTACCTGTTCGTGGTCGCCATCGGCACCGACTACAACATCCTCATGATCGCCCGGCTCCGTGAGGAGGCCAGGGAGGGCCGGGATCCGCGCGAGGCGGCCGGTATGGCGCTGCGGCACGCGGGGCCGACCGTGGCCGCGGCGGGCTTCATCCTGGCGGCGACCTTCGCCACGATGATGCTGGCGGGCAACTCGCTGCTCACGGAGATGGGCTTCGCGGTCTCCTTCGGCATCGCGGTGGCCGCCTTCGTGATGGCGATGTTCTTCACCCCGAGCCTCACGGCACTCATCGGCCACGCGGCCTGGTGGCCGGGCCACGCCGACCGGGCGGAACCGGGAGCGGGCACCGACGGCCCGTCCCCGGCCGCGGACGAGTACCAGGCCGCGGGGCGTCCCGGCTAGACCGGTTCCTTCGGTTCCTTCGGCCCACCTCGCCGACCGGGCGAAGCCGGCGGCGAGGTGGGGTCCGGCGAGGCAGGCCCTACTCCTGGCCGGAGGAAGAAACGCGCCTTGTGCTTGTCTCCGTAGGTGCAGGGACCATTCCAGTGGTGCTCCACGTACTCGCCGGTACTCACGTCCCTCAGATAGTAAATACCGCGCCACTTGTGATCAGCGACTATCAGCGCCGCTTTATGGCCGTCCGACCATTTCCCGCTGCGCTTCACGCGGTTGCCCTTCTTGCGCCAATTGTTGCCGGAGCCTTTGATCACGTAGTGAACACCCCCGTGTCATTGTTCGTGGAGCCCATCAGGTACCAGTAGGCCGTTCCCTTCCTGAGGGGGCTTCCCCGGCTGCCGGTGAGCGAGCCCGACTTTCCGCGGTCGTTCGACGGTGCGCTGAGCTTCGATCGGGGCCAGCTTGATCGTTTCCTGGGTCATTTCCCGTCTCCCTTTTTCGTGTGGCCCGACCGGCCGCTTTTGCGCGAGCGCGGTGGGCGCACTCGGCGGGCCGGCCAGGAAGGCCGGCCCGCCGAGGCGGTGGACGGTCCTACGCGGCCAGGGCGTGGCCGGGGTGCAGGACGACCTTGGTGTAGCCCTCGATCCGCTGGTCGAACTTCTCGTACGCCCTCGGGGCGTCCTCCAGCGGCAGCTCGTGGGAGACCACGAAGCTGGGCTTGGCCCGCCCGGCGATGATCAGGTCACGGAGCTGGCGGTTGTACTGCTTGACATTGCACTGACCTGTCCCCATCCGCTGCCCCTTCTCGAACATCCTGCCGATGGAGACCAGCAGCTGGCCGTGCTTGGCGTGCTCGTCGGGACCACCGGGGTCGGACGGGACGTACAGACCCGGCACGCCCAGCATGCCGGTCGGCCGTACCGTCTCGACCAGGGTGTTCAGGACGACGGCGGGTTCCTCGTGGCTCGCGTCGTGCGCCTGGGCCTGGTAGCCGACGGCGTCGACGCCCTTGTCCGTGCCCTCGCCGCGGGTGTGTTCCTTGATCTGGGTCGCCGGGTCGCCCTGGGTGAAGTCGATCGGTATCGCCCCGATCTGCTCGGCCTTGGCGAGCCGCTCGGGCACCCGGTCGACCGAGAACACCTTGGAGGCACCGCGCAGCAACGCGGAGTAGGCGGCCATCAGCCCGACCGGGCCGGCCCCGAAGACCGCGACGCTCTCGCCGGGCGACACCTGGGCCAGCTCACAGCCGTGGTAGCCGGTCGGGAAGATGTCGGCCAGCAGCACGAAGTCGGTCTCGAACTGCTCGCCCGGCGGCAGTTTCAGGCAGTTGAAGTCGGCGAACGGTACTCGCAGCAGCTCTGCCTGCCCGCCCGTGTAGGGGCCCATGGCCACATAGCCGTAGGCTCCGCCGGCGAAGCCCGGATTCACCGTGAGGCAGAAGCCGGTCTTGCCGGCCAGGCAGTTCTTGCAGAATCCACAGGCGACGTTGAACGGCATGACGACGCGGTCGCCCTTGGACAGGGAGGTCACGCCGGAGCCGATCTCCTCGACGATGCCGAGGTTCTCGTGTCCGAAGACGATCCCCGACTCGGCGGCCGTGCGGCCCTCGTACATGTGCAGGTCGGATCCGCAGATGGCGGTCGACGTGACCCGTACCAGCACATCGTTCGGGTGCTGGATGCGCGGATCATCGACGTCCCTCACGGCGACACTGAAGGGCTTCTCGTAGACGACGGCTTTCACCTGGCTCACCTCCGCGTCGAGCGCCGGGCGACGACGACGGACCGCGCAGACCGAGGCGGTGGCCAGGAGAAACACGTCGAGGCAGAGCCCCCGGTCCGTGCCGCGACCCTAGGCGCTCTTGTTTCACCATCGGATACTTCCAGAGAACGCCGGTCCAGCGGACGCCGCAACCCCTTCGGGCGGATTGCCGGGCGGTCCGGGCCGCCCCCGCTGGCGCACCGCAGCCGGCGGCGAGGACGTCGTCCGGCTGATCCGCTCGGCGCCCGGTCGCCGCGCACCGCGCGTCGCTCCCCCCGAGATGTCCACATCGGGACGTACGCTCGCCAACAGGCCTGAATCACAGGGGTGTTGGACCAAGGGGGAATCCGGTGGGAGTGGCGGAGACGCCGGCCGTGCGGCCCGTTGCGGAACTGCTCGTCGAGAACTCCGTGCGGCGGGGCGGGAAGATCGCCTTCGCCGATGACCGGCGGGCGGTGAGCTGGGCCGAACTGGAGCGCAGGACCGGCCGGTTGGCGGCCGGGATGGGAGCGGCCCGGTCGGCCCGGGTGGCCTTCTGCCTCGACAACGGCGTGGAGCTGGCCGAGGGGCTGCTCGCCACCGTACGGGCCGGCGCGGTGGGGGCGCCGTTGAGCTCCCGCGCCACAGATGCCGAGCTCGCCGAGCTGCTGGCCGACTGCGATCCGGCCGTACTCGTCACCGACCGGCACCATCTCGCACGGGTCGCCCGGCTGACCGCCGACCGGCAGGTGCGGCTGCTGGTCACCGGCGAGGGCCCGCTGCCGGCCGGGGCCATCTCCTGGGAGGCGCTGGCCGTGGCACCGTCGTCCGCCCCACCCGACGACCTGGGCCTGGACGAGCCGGCCTGGCTCCTCTACACCTCCGGGACCTCCGGCTCCAGCAGGGCGGCGGTCTCCAGCCAGCGGTCCGCGCTCTGGTCCCCGGCCGCCTGCTATCTGCCCCGGCTCGGGCTGTCGGACACGGACCGCGTGCTGTGGCCACTGCCGCTCTCCCACACCTACGCCCACTCGCTCTGCGTCCTGGGCACCACCATGGCCGGAGCGAGCGCCCGGATCACCGCGACCGCCGATCCGGCCGCACTGGCACGGCTGGCCGCCGCGTACGCCCCGACCGTCCTCGCCGGGGTCCCGCTCACCTACCGGCAGTTGCTCGACACCGGGCTGGGCCGCCTGCCCTCGCTGCGGCTGTGCGTCACGGCCGGCGCACCCAGCGATCCGGAGCTGCGGGAGGAGGTCGAGGCCCGGTTCGGCGCCCCGCTGCTGGACGGCTACGGCTCCACCGAGACCTGCGGGAAGATCACCATGGAGGGGCTCGACGGGCCGCGGGGGCGCGGCGACAGCGGGACGCCGCTGCCGGGGACGGAAGTACGGCTCGTCGAGGTCGACACCGCGGGCGAGGGCTCCGCAGGCGAGGGCTCCGCAGGCGAGGACGCTGCGGACGTGGACTCCACAAGCGGGGACGCTGCGGACGTGGACTCCACAAGCGGGGACGCTGCGGACGTGGACTCTGTGGGCAGGGACTCCGCAGACGCGGACTCCACAGGTGGGGACGCTGCGGGCGGGGACGGCGAGATCTGGGTACGCGGCCCCGGCGTCATGCTCGGCTATCACCGCCGGCCCGAGGAGACCGCCGACGCCCTGCGTGACGGCTGGTACCGCACAGGTGACCTGGGCCGGTTCGACGAGCACGGCCGGCTGACCGTCACCGGCCGGGCGAACGACCGTATCGTGCGCGGCGGCGAGAACGTCGATCCGGCCGAGGTCGAGCGGGTGCTGCTGGGCCTGTCCGGGGTGCGGGACGCGGCCGTGGTCGGGCGGGCCCATCCGCTGCTCGGTGAGGTTCCGGTGGCCTTCGTGGTGCCGGACCGGCCGGACCTCGATCCGGTGCCGCTGCTGCGCGCCTGCGCCGCCGTGCTCTCGGCGCCCAAGGTGCCCGAGGAAGTGCTGTTCACCCCGGCCGTGCCGCGCACCGCCGCGGGCAAACCGCGCCGGGCCCTGCTGCGGCAGGCCCTCGCCGACCGCCCGGCCGAACCGGGCCTGGCCGCACTGGCCGGCCGGACCCCGGGCGAGCGACGGGCCGCCCTGACCGACCTAGTGTGCACGGAGACGGCGGCGATCCGCGGGACGGCCGCCGACCCCGGCACCGCGTTCGCCGATCTCGGTCTGACCTCGATGGACGCCATGACCCTGTGGCACCGGCTCGGCACCCGCACCGGACTACGGCTCCCGGCGACGCTGGTCTGGGACCACCCGACCCCGGCCGCGGTCGCCGCCCACCTGGACCACCGGCTGCACGGCACCGCCGACTCCGCATCGGCCACGGCCACGGTCCGGCGTGGCCCGGACAGCGAGCCGGTGGCGATCGTGGCGGTCGGCTGCCGTTTCCCCGGCGGAGTGAGCTCGCCCGAGGACCTCTGGCACCTGGTGGCCGACGGGGTCGACGCGACCGCCGGGTTCCCCGCCGACCGGGGCTGGGACCTGGCGTCCCTGTACCATCCCGACCCCGACCGGCTCGGGACGACGTACACCCGCCGCGGTGGCTTCCTCGACGGCGTGGCGGACTTCGACCCGCTGTTCTTCGGCATGTCGCCCCGAGAGGCGCTCGCCACCGATCCCCAGCAGCGGCTGCTCCTGGAGGTCGCCTGGGAGACCTTCGAACGGGCCGGCATTCCGGCGCCGGAGCTGCGGGGCACCAGCACCGGCGTGTTCGTGGGCCTGATGCACGCCGGCGGGTACGCCGGCGGACTCTCGCCGCACGAGCTGGAGTCCCACCTCGGTGTCGGCGCGTCCGCCAGTGTGGCGTCCGGCCGGATCGCCTACGTCCTGGGACTGCGCGGTCCGGCCATGACCCTGGACACGGCGTGTTCGTCCTCGCTGGTCGCGCTGGACCTGGCCGCCCGGTCGCTACGCGCCGGGGAGTGTTCGCTCGCACTGGCCGGCGGGGTGACGGTGCTGTCGAACCCGCATCCGTTCGTGGTGTTCAGCCGCCTGCGCGGGCTGTCGCCGGACGGCCGCTGCCGGTCGTTCGCCGCGGACGCGGACGGCACCGCCTGGGCCGAGGGCGTCGGTCTCGTGCTGCTGGAGCGGCTGTCGGACGCCCGCCGCCACGGCCATCCGGTGCTGGCGGTGCTGCGCGGCTCCGCCGTCAACTCGGACGGCGCGTCGAACGGTCTCACCGCCCCGAACGGCGAGGCACAGCGGGACCTGATCCGGCTGGCGCTGGCCGACGCGGGGCTCGGGCCCTCCGACGTCGACGCGGTGGAGGGGCACGGCACGGGAACGGCGCTCGGCGACCCCATCGAGGCGGGCGCCCTGCTCGCGACGTACGGGCGGCACCGCGATCCGTCCGACCCGCTGTGGCTGGGCTCGGTGAAGTCCAACCTCGGACACACCCAGGCCGCGGCGGGGGCGGCGGGCCTGATCAAGCTGATCGAGGCGATGCGCCACGAGGAACTGCCCGTCTCCCTGTACGCGGAGCGGCCGTCGCCGCACGTCGACTGGGCGGACGGCGCGGTACGGCTGCTCGACCGGGCCCGCCCGTGGCCGCGCCGGGACCGCCCGCGCCGCGCGGCGGTCTCGTCGTTCGGTATCGGCGGCACCAACGCGCACGTGATCATCGAGGAGCCGACGGACGAGGCACCGGAGCACGCCGCGGAGCCGACCGCGCCGCTGCCGGTCACCCCCTGGCTGGTGGGCGGCGGTGACGAGGCCGGGCTGCGCGCGCAGGCCGCGGGGCTGGCGGCGGCCCTATCCGACGTAGGGGACTCGGCAGGTGCCCTGGACGCCGCGTACTCGCTCGCCACGACCCGGGCGCCGCTGTCGCACCGGGCGGCCGTCGTGGCCGCGGATGCCGAGGGCCTGCTCGCGGGGCTGCGGGACCTGGCGGCCGGCGTCGACGGTCCGGCGCTGCTGCGGGGCGTCGCGCGCCCGCGTCCGAAGGTGGCGTTCCTCTTCCCGGGCCAGGGAGCCCAGCGCCCCGGGATGGGCCGTGAACTGCGGGCGGCCTTCCCGGTGTTCGACGCGGCCTTCACCGGTCTGTGCGAGGAGTTCACCCCCTGGCTCGACCGCCCGCTCCTGGAGGTCCTCGACGACCCCGAGCTGCTGCACCGCACCGACTACGCGCAATCCGCGCTCTTCGCCCACGCGGTGGCCCTGCACACGCTGCTCGCCGACCTCGGGGTCCGTCCGGCGTACCTGCTCGGCCACTCGATCGGCGAACTGGCCGCCGCCCACGTGGCCGGGGTGTTCTCCCGAGCCGACGCCGTACGGCTGGTCGCCGCGCGGGGCCGGTTGATGGCGGCCCTGCCCGCCGGAGGCGCGATGCTCGCGGTGCGCGCCCCGCTGGCCGACGTGACGCGGCTGGTCGACCAGGTTCCCGGCCGGACGGTCGCGGTGGCCGCGGTCAACGGACCGGAGTCGGTGGTGCTCTCCGGGCCCGAGGAGGCGGTGACGGAGCTGGCGACCGCCGTCGGACGGCCGTACCGACGGCTGCCGGTGAGCCATGCCTTCCACTCGCCGCTGCTGGACCCGATGCTGGCCGAGTTCCGCGAGGTCGCCGAGTCGGTGACCTACCACCGGCCGTCTGTTCCGGTCGTGTCCACGCTGACCGGCCGGATCGCGTCGGACGCGCTCGCCACCGCCGGTCACTGGGTGCGGCAGGCACGTGAGACGGTCCGGTTCGCCGAGGCGGTGGGCGTGCTGGCCGAGGAGGGCGTCACGGCCTTCGTCGAGGCCGGTCCCGCGCCCTCGTCGGCGGTGACGGCCGAGGAGTGCGTGGAGCCGGACGCGGGTGCGGTGTTCCCGTCGTGCGGGGACGCGGGTACGACGGTGGAGGCGCTGGCCGCGCTCCATGTGCACGGGGTCGCGGTGGACTGGCGGTCGGTGTACGCGCACACCGGTGCCCGCCGGCGTCCGCTGCCGACCTACCCCTTCCAGCGGCAGCGGTACTGGCTCGACGCCGGTCGGCAGACGGGCCGCTCCGGCCACCCCCTGCTGGGCGAGCCGGTGCCCGACGCGGACGGGCCCGGCATCCGGCACACGGCCGTCCTCTCCCTCGACCGCCAGCCCTGGCTGGCCGACCACCTGATCGGCGACCGGGTGGTGGTGCCCGCGACCGTCTTCGCCGAACTGGCCGGACGGGCCGGACGGGCCGACGGCTCCCCCGGCCCGGTGCGGCTGGCCGAACTGGCCCTCCACGAGCCGCTCGTGCTGCATCCGGGGGCCGGGGCGCGCGTCCAGGTGGTGGCCGGGACGCCGGACGAGACGGGCGGTCGGCCGGTCACCGTCTGGGCCCGGCGGGCCGACGCGCCGGGACGGTGGACCCGGCACGCCACGGCGACGACCGCACCGGCCGGGACGCCGGCCGGGTCACCGGCCGAGGCACCGGTTGCCGACACGCCCGGGACATGGCCGCCGTCGGACGCGCGGCCCGTCGCCGTCGACTACCCGCGCCTCGCCGCCCACGGCCACCACTACGGGCCCGCCTTCCGTGCGGTGACCGCGCTGTGGCGGCGGGGCGACGAGGTCTTCGCCGAACTGGCGCTGCCGCCGGGGGAAGCGGCAACTGCGGGGTCGTACACCCTGCATCCCGCCCTGTTCGACGCGGCGCTGCACGCCGCGCTGCTGGCCGAGGAGCCCGGTGAGCCGAAGGCGCCGCTCACCTGTTCCGGTGTGACGGTGTACGCGAGCGGTGCCTCCGACGCGCGGGCGGTCGTACGACGGCTCGGTCCGGACGAGTTCCGGGTCGCCCTCTCCGACGGTGCCGGGCGGCCCCTGGCCGTGGTGGAGTCGGTGGTCACGCGGGCGATCTCGACGCGGCCGTCCGCGGAGACGTACCACCTGGTCTGGCGGCCCGTGGGGCCGGACGCCGCCGTGAGCACCGAGCACGAGCTGCTCGACGTGGCGCGGCTGGCCGCCGGGCTGCCGTCGGACGCCACCGTGCCCGAGCGGGTGCGCGGGCTGCTCGCCGAGGTGCTGGAGCGGGTGCGCGACTGGACCGCCGACGCGCGGCCGGGCCGGCTGCTGGTGCTCACCGGGAACGCGAGCGGTGACGATCCCGACCTCGCGGAGGCCGCCGTCACCGGACTGGTCCGCAGTGCGTCCTCCGAACATCCCGGGCGGATCGTGCTGGTCGACCGACGGGACGCGCCGGTCGCACCGGCGGTCCTGGAGGCGGCGCTGCGGTCCGGCGAGCCTGAACTGGCCCTGCGCGACGGGGCCGTCCTGGCGCCCCGGCTGGCGCTCGCTGATCCGCCGGCCGACGGGACGACCGAAGCGGCCCTGGAAGGGACCGTGCTCGTCACCGGAGGCGGCGGCGCGCTCGGGGCGAGTCTGGCCCGCTATCTGGCCGTCGAACGCGGCGTGCGGCGGCTGGTGTTGGCCGGCCGCAGTGGAAAGGTCCCGGAGTGGGCGGGCGAACTGCCCGCCGACGTACGGGTGGTGGCGTGCGATGTGAGCGACCGGGCCGCCGTGGACTCCCTGGTGGCGTCCTGCGGGCCGGGGCTCAGCGGGGTCTTCCACCTGGCCGGGGTGGTGGACGACGGTGTCGTCGACGCCATGACGCCCGATCGGCTCGCGGCCGTGCTCGCGCCGAAGGCGGACGGCGCCTGGCATCTGCACGAGGCGACGAAGGGCATCGGCCTGTCCGCGTTCGTGCTCTACTCCTCGGCGGCGGGGGTGCTCGGCAGGGCCGGACAGTCGAACTACGCGGCCGCCAACGGGTTCCTGGACGCCCTCGCCCGGCACCGGGTGGCCCAGGGGCTGCCCGCGCAGGCGCTGGCGTGGGGGCCGTGGGCGACGGCGGACGCGCCGGGGATGGCGGGCCGGGTCGCTCCCGGGAGTCTTCGCGAGGGCGGCGTGCTGCCCGTCGGCGAACGGGAAGGAATCGACCTCCTGGACACCGCGCTGCGCACACCGGAACCGGTGCTGGTCCCCGTACCGCTGGACCTGCGGGCCGCGGCCGGTGCGGGCGCGCCGCCCGTCCTCGCCGACCTGCTGCCGCCGGGCCCGGCCGCGATCGAGGCGGTCCCGTCGGTCGCTGCCGCCGAGCAACGGCCCGGCGCCTGGCGCGAGCGGCTCGCTGCCGTTCCACCACCCGAACGCCTCGCCCTCCTGGCCGAGTTGATCCGCGCCGAGATCGCGGCGGTCCTGGGCTACCCGGACCCGGCCGCGCTGCCCGTCGAGCGGTCCTTCACGGAGCTCGGTTTCGACTCCCTGTCCGCCGTGCAGATCCGCAACCGGCTCAGCGCGTTCACGCGGGTACGACTGTCCCCGACCGTCGTCCTGGAGTACCCCACGCTGCCCGAGCTGACGGCACACGTCCACGCGGCGCTGCTGGACGCGGACGCGCCGCCGGAAGCGGGGACAGGAGCGGAGACGGAGACCGAGACGGATGCCGTACATGTGGGAGGCACCCGCGAGATCCCGGCCGAGCCCACGCCACCGGCCGACGTGGCACCTCGACTCTCTTCCGCCCCTTACCGGTTCAGTCCCCTCTACCACCGGGTGCTGCGGGAGCAGGGGCCGGCGGAGGCGATGGCGTTGCGGTTCCTGGCGTCGTACGCGCTCCCCGTCTTCTCCGACGGCGAGCGCGCCCGGCACACCGTCCCGGCGCTCCAGCTCGCCCACGGCGACGGCACTCCGCTGGTCTACCTCCCGGACTACCTGACACCGCACCTGCGGCTGCCCACCGCGCTGGCCCGGCGGTTCGACGGCGAGCGCGATCTCCATCTGCTGGAGCATCCCGGGTTCGGCACCCGACGGGCCGTTCCCGACAGCGTGGCCACGCTGGTGCGGGCGCATGCCGACACCGTGCGGTCGCTGCCCCTGGAGAGGGCGCCCGTGCTCGTCGGCTACTGCGCGGGCGGGGCGATCGCCCATGCCGTGGCCGGGCAGCTGGCGCGGGAGGGGCAGCCGCCGGCCGGGGTGATCCTGATCGACTCCCATGCCGGGGTGCTGCGCCGGGGCGACGCGCGTGGACAGGCCCTGATGGCCGCGGGCGCCGCGCTCTCCGCCGACGTCGTCGACGGCCTCGACGACTCCCTGCTGATCGCCGGGGGCGGGTATGCGCGCGTGATGGAGAGCTGGCGGCCCGAACCGTCCCCGGTTCCCGCCCTGTTGCTGCGCGGCCGGCCCACCGCCGAGATGCTGCGGATCGCTCCCGACGGGGACTGGCGGCCCCACTGGCCGCTGCCGCACGACGGCGTCGACATCCCCGGCGACCACTACTCGCTGCTCCAGCAGGACGCCGACAGCACGGCCGCGGCGATCCGCGCTCGGCTGAACGGCCGAACGGCCGACCGACTCACCGACTGACCGACCGACCGCGCAGGCCCACCAGAAGGAGAGAACCCGGATGACTTCGGACTCGGACTACGACCTGATCGTCGTCGGCGGCGGGCCGGCCGGCTCGACCGCCGCGACGGCCGTGGCCCTGCGCGGGCACCGGGTGCTCCTGCTGGAGCGGGAGACCTTCCCCCGGTACCAGATCGGCGAGTCGCTGCTGCCCGCCACGGTGCACGGCGTGTGCCGTCTGCTCGGGGTCGCCGACGAGGTCGCCGGGGCCGGATTCACCTTGAAGCGCGGCGGCACCCTGCGCTGGGGCCGCGACCCGGAACCCTGGCAGTTCTCCTTCGCCATGACACCCCGGCTGCCGGAGCCGACCGCGACCGCCTTCCAGGTGGAGCGGTCCCGGTTCGACGAGATCCTGCTGCGCAACGCCGAACGCGTCGGCGTCGAGGTCCGGGAGGGCAGCCCGGTGCGCCGGGTGCTCGCCGAGGACGAGCGGGTGCGCGGTGTCGAGTACACCGACCGGGACGGGAATCCGCGCACGGCGCACGCCCGGTTCGTCCTCGACGCGTCCGGCAACACCAGCCGGATCCACGGCCGGGTGGGCGGGGCGCGCGTCTACTCCGACTTCTTCCGCAATCTAGCCGTGTTCGGCTACTACGCGGGCGGCCGCCGGCTCCCCGCGCCGAACAGCGGCAACATCTTCTGCGCCGCGTTCGACGCCGGCTGGCTCTGGTACATCCCGCTGCGCGACGACCTGACCAGCGTCGGTGCGGTGATCGCGCCGGAGCACTACCCGGCCGTCCAGAACGACCCGCGGGCCGCCTGGCAGGACATGATCAAGGCCTGCCCGGAGGTCGACCGGCTGCTGACGGACGTACCGGTCGCGACCGAGCCGCCGTACGACCAGGTCCGGGTGCGCAAGGACTACTCGTACTGGAAGACGTCCCTGTGGACGCCGGGCCTGGCGCTGGTCGGCGACGCCGCGTGCTTCGTGGACCCGGTGCTCTCCTCGGGGGTCCATCTGGCCACGTACGGCGCCCTGTTGGCGGCCCGGGCGGTGAACTCGGCCCTGGACGGCAGTGTCGCGGAGGAGCGCGGCTTCGCCGAGTTCGAGGCGCGCTACCGCCGGGAGTACGGGGTGTTCTACGACTTCCTCATCGCCTTCTACGACATGGAACACAACGAGGACTCGTACTTCTGGTCGGCGAAGAAGATCACCCGGGTGGAGGTCGACGAGGCCGCCGCCTTCGCCGAGCTCGCCGGGGGCGCGGCCTCGGGTGACACCGGGTTGCCCGCCACGGGCGGGCTCGGCGCCCGGTGGAGCACCGCGACGGCCGAACTGGAGGACGCGGTGGCCCGGTTGGCGGCCTCCGACGACCGGACGAACCCGCTCCTCACCACCCGGGTCGTCACCGACACCTTCCGCACCGGCAACGACCTCCAGGAACAGGCCCTGTACGGCGCCCTGTCGTCCGCCCCCGGGCGGCTGGCGGTCGCCGCGGACGGTCTGTCCTGGCTCCCGGCCTGACCTCTCGCCGCGGCTCCTCAGCCGGCGAAGGACCACGCCTGCGAACGGCCGCCCGGCAGGCGCGCGTCCTCGCGGCCGCGCAGTCGGTGGTCGAAGAACGCGGCGAGGCGGGCCCGTTCGGCGGTGATCGCGTCCGCGGGGGCGATGGTGCCGATGTTCTCGGCGACCGTCTTCCTCGGCAGGCGGAGCTGGTGGGCGATCTGCGGGAGCATCGCCTCCGCGTCGGTGTAGGTCGCGTGTTCCGCGCCGCGCAGGCTCAGGCCCTCGCGCGGGCCGCTGCTGTGCCGCCACAGCGCGTTCCACGAGGGCACCGTGGAGAGGTCGTTGCCGTCCTTGCCGACCAGCAGGAAGGGCCGGTCGAGGCCCTCGGCGGCGACGGTGGAGAGGTTGCCCGGGTCGCCGTCCTCCTGGACGTAGGCGAGCACGCCGTCGAAGTTGGCCCCGGCCGCGATGCGCGGGTCGTCGTGCATGGCCTGGAGGGCGGTGAAGCCGCCGGCCGAGTGGCCGAACATGCCGAGCCGGTCCCAGTCCGGCAGGCCGCGCAGTTCGCGGGGCAGGGCGCCGGGCAGGGCGTCGAGGAGGAAGCGGGTGTCGGCCACCCGGACGGCCACGGTCTTCCTCAGGAGCGCCGTGATGCGGTCCTGGTCCGGGGACGCCTTGTCGAACTCGGCGGGCAGGACGGTGCGTTCGACGCGGCCGTCGGGGAACTGGACGGCGGTGGCGTCGTAGGTGTGGTCGAGGGTCACCACGACATGGCCGCGGGAGGCGAGGTCGTCGCAGAGGGTGGTGCCGAGGGAGCGCGGGTCGCCGGCCCCGGGTGAGTAGCAGACGACCGGGTACGGGCCGTGGTCCCGGTCGGCCGGAGCGCCCTCGTGGGCGTGGGTGCGGGTCGCCGACCAGTCGACCCGGTCGGCGGGCACATGGGTGAGGTTGTTGACGGTGGCGAAGCCGGCGGCCTCCCCGGGGAGCATCTGCGGTGCCCTCGGATGGCCGCCGACGGCTCGCGCCGGGTAGCGGACGCTGATCATCAGTTCCCGGTACGGTCGCGGCCGGACCCAGGGATCGGCGCGCGCGGTGTCGACCAGGCGCAGGGAGACCGTGCCCACGGGGTGCGGTCCGCCGGGCGCGGGCAGGGTCAGCCGGGCCCGTCCGGACGTGCGGGGCGTGGCCGACGCGGTGCGGGTGGAGACGGCGGGCAGGGTGACGGCGGCGACGGCCGACAGCACGGCGGAGCGGCGGGTGAGCAAGGCGGTTCTCCTTGTCTGCGCGTTGTCGCGACACCGCTCAGCCTTGTGCATCGGGCCGGCCGTCACCATCCGGCATTCCGGTGGTCGCACCGGGGGGTCAGCCCTAGGGGGCCGTCATCCGGCGGCGGTGATGCGCAGGTAGTCGAGGTTGAAGCCGCCGGTCTCGCAGTAGACGGTGACGGTCTGTTCTCCGGCCCGGAGGGAGACGGGTACGTGAACCGACTGGTAGCTCCCCCAGCCGCCGGTGGCCGGTACGGACGCCGTCGCGAGGGTGGTGCCGCTGTCGTCGCGCAGGGACACGGCGTTCGCGGCGGTGCCGCCCGTGCCGTTGGCGACCCGGAGTTCGAGGTCGTAGGAGCCGGCCTGCGGAGCCTCGACGCGGTAGGTGAGCCAGTTCCCGGGGGCGGTCCAGCCCACGTCCTTGCCGCCGCTGGCGGACGGGTTGCTCTCGACGAAGTTGCTGCCGTCGGCGGGCCAGCCGTGCTGGTCCGTGTACCCCTCGGCCTCGATCTTCTCACCGACGGGTGCCGCGTGCGGCCGGACGGTCAGGTGCACGGCCACCTTGGCGTGGGCCCGGCCGTCGGTGGCGTAGAAGGCCAGGTCCTGTTCGCCGGTGGCGGTCGGGTGGACGGTGACCAGGCCGGTCCGCGGGTCGAGGCTGACGCCGTCGGGCAGTTCGGGGGCGTAGTAGGCGAGCCGGTCGCCGTCCGGGTCGGTCGCGTTGAGCTGGAGGTGCGCGGTGCCGTACTGGTCGGCGACGAGATCGGCGGCCGGGGCGAAGGCGGGGGCGTGGTTGCGGGAGTGCGCGGGGGCGTCACCCTGCCACCGGTAGGTGGCGTAGGAGCCCGCCGGTACGGTCACGACGAACGTCTCGTCTCCGACGACCAGCCGGACCTTGCTGTCGGTGGTGGCGCTGTTGCCGAGGACGGCGACGTAACCGCCGGCGCGGGTGCGGTAGACGACGTTGCTCACACCGTGTTCGGAGGCGCTGGACTCCAGGCGTACGTCACCGGGTGAGAGGTACTTCGCGAACTGGCCGAGCCCGTACAGCTCGTCGCGGACGGTGAAGTCCTTGGTCGTCGTGTTCACCTTGACCAGTCGGTCCGGCCACTTGGTGGTGGCCGCGACCTGGTCCCAGTCGATGTCGTTGTCGCGGGCCGGTGTCCAGTGCAGGGTGCCGCCGTCCTGGTCGGTGGTCTGGGCCCACAGGATGTAGGAGCCGGCGTCGAGGCGGAAGTCGTCGAGGACGGTGGCCGGCGACAGGTCGCTGGTCTCCGTGAGCTGCACCGGCTTCCCGGTCTGCTCGTAGGCGTCGCGCATCACGCGCGGGTCGCCCCAGTAGGGGTGGAAGGCGATGGCGTCGGCCGCCTTGCGGACCTGCGCGCCGGTGACCGATCCGTCGGGGGCGTCCTCGAAGATGCGGTGGTAGTTCTTCGTCGCCGTGCTGTTGGGGTCGCGCCAGTCCCAGAAGTTGAAGTCGTGCACGTACAGCTGGGTGTCCAGGCGGGCGGAGCGGAGTTCGCGCTTGATCGCCAGGGCCAGCTTCTGCTGCTGGGCGACGCTGATGTCCATGGCCGGGTAGACGACGTCCATGCCGGGCTCGTTGAGCAGGGTCAGCGCGTCGACGCGGATGCCGTGCCGGGCGTACGCCTGGACGAACTTGACGTAGTACCGGGCGAACACCTCGACGCAGTCGTCCCGCAACGTGCCGACCTGGTAGTAGTCCGTGCTGCTGCCGGGCTTGAGCGCGACCTCGCCGAGGAAGCGGTTGTTGGTCTTCATCCAGGCGGGCGCGCTCCACGCCGACGCGAAGAACGTGGCGTGCGGGTTGTAGCGCTGGATGAGCTTGACGGTGTCGATGATGTGCAGGTCGAGGTCGCGCTGCACGGAGAAGTGCTTCAGGCCGAAGTCCTCGGTGACCCCGGCGGGCAGGTCGTCCTCCGACCAGAACGGCAGGTGCTCGATGAGGTCGGGGCTGCCGATCGTCAGCCGGAACCGGTCGAGTCCGGCGCCGTGTTGGGGGTCGACGAGCAGCCGGATGGCCGCCGCGCGCTCAGTGGGGGTCAGCTTCCAGAGGTTGGACACGCTCGTCTCGTCCAGGGAGAAGCCGACGCCCGTGTACTGCTGCCTGAGGGCGCTGGGGTCGGCGACCACGGTGGCGTCGACGGGACCGCCGGTGTCCGTGCCCGTCCGGAGGATCGGCAGGGGCCGCCAGGCCTGCGCGCCGCCGGTGGAGTAGGTGCCGGTCACCACCTTGCCGTGGGTGGCGGGACCCGCGCCGACAAGTGGCAGTGTCATGACAGTTACGGCCGCGATCGCGGTGAGCGTACGTCTCACAACTACTCCTGGACTCTGGGGGACTTGAGATCCAAGCAATATCCGCAATGTTAAGTCAAGGTGTGAAGAAAGGGTTTCGGGTGACTCGGCGCATGCCGGCCGATGCCGGCGCCCGGCCGGTGACCGGGCGCCGGCGGGCCGTCAGGCCGACGGCTGCCTGGTCAAATGCCGGGCGAAGAAGCGGACCGCGCTCTCGGCCTCGAACCTGGGCAGTTCCTTGTGGCCGCCCGCGTTGGCGTGCAGCGTCTTCTCCTTGGAGGCGAAGGCGTCGAACAGCGCGAGACCCGCCTCGCGCGGGATGTGCTCGTCGTCCCACTGGAGCGCGAACTCGACCGGGACGGTGATCCGCCGTGCCGTCTCGGCCAGGGCGTCCGGCCAGTGCTGACCGAAGACCGCGGCGGTGATCCTCGGCTCGGCCGCGGTCAGCGGCACACCGATCGCGGTGGCCATGTTCAGCCCGAAGTAGCCCACCGGCCCGTCGGCGCCGATCTCCGGCAGTTCCTGGAGGGCGTCCAGGGTCGCCCGCCACTCGCGGACGGCGCGGTCGGCCAGGTGGGCGTTGTACCGGACGACGATCGGGCCTTCCGGCTCGCCCGCCTCCCGCGCCCGGTACAGCGCGGCGATCTCCCGTTCGTCGTGCGGGGTGCGCGGCCGGTCGCCGTGCCCGGGTGCGTCGACGCAGGCGACGTGGAATCCGCAGCGGGTGACGAGCAGGCGCGCACGGCCGGTCATCGCCGGCCACCTCTTGTGGGTGCCGCCGCCGTGGCCGAGCAGTACCAGGGGCGCGCGGTCGGGGCCGGACACGGGCGACCAGAGCACGCCGGGGATCTCGCCCACGGTGAAGTCGCGTTCGACGACACCGTCGGTCGTCGACTCCGCGGTGAAGTGCACGGAACGCATGGGGTGTTGTGCATGCATGGGGTGTTGCCTTTCGGAAGGGCCTCGTCGATCAGGCGCTCCCGGCGACAACACCTACGTCGTTCGCCCGACCGTGACGGGAAGCGGGAGCACCCACTGAGCTACAGCGTTCATGGGTCTCACCTCCTCGTACGGCGTCACGGCCCCACGGACGTTACGGGCCGGCCGCCCGCCCGTCCACCGCATTTCCCGCTGATTCGTCCAAGCCCCGCCGATCTTTGTCCATGGACGGAGCGGCGGCCGGCGGTGAGGGTCGGTCCATGGGCGGATTCGGGGTCGACGACCGGCACGTGCGGGCGGACGAGCGGGCGGAACGGCTGACGGCAGTGCGGCCGCGCGTGCCGGGTGGTCTGGTGGCGCTGGCCCTGGGCGGATTCGGCATCGGCCTGACCGAGTTCCTGATCGCCGGGCTGCTGCCGCAGGTGGCGTCGAGCTTCTCGGTGTCCGAGGCGACGGCGGGCAGGCTGATCTCCGGGTACGCGCTGAGTGTCGCCGTCGGCGCGATCGCGTTCACCGCGGCGACGGCGCGGCTGCCGCGCAAGCGGGTGCTGGCCGGTCTGGTGGTGCTGTTCGTCGTCGGGAACCTGCTGTCCGCGATCGCGCCCACCTATGCGGTGATGCTGCTCGGGCGGGTCGTCGCCGCCCTGTGTCACGGCTCGTTCTTCGGGATCGGCTCGCTCGTCGCCCGCGACCTGGTCGAACCGGAGCGCAAGTCCCGTGCGGTGGCGGTCATGTTCGCCGGGCTGACGCTCGCGAACGTGCTGGGCGTGCCGTTCGGTGCCTTCGTGGGCGAGCGCTGGGGATGGCGGGCGGCGTTCTGGGCCGTCACGGCGGTCGGGGTGCTGGCGCTGGCCGGCATCCTCGCCCTCGTCCCCGGCCGGGCGGGGACCGGGACGGGGGACGGGACGGGGCGCCCACCGGTCTGCGGGACCAGTTCCGCGCGTTCCGGTCCGCGCAGGTCTGGCTGACGCTCACGGCCACCGCGCTCGGCTACGGCGGGATGTTCGGAGCGTTCAGCTACCTCGCGTACACCTTCACCGAGGTGGGCGGGTTCGCCTCGACGGACGTCGCCTGGCTGCTGATGGTGTACGGCACGGGTCTGGTCGTCGGGAACCTCGTCGGCGGGCGGGCCGCCGACCACGACCGGGACCGCACCCTGGTGCTCGCGCTGCTCGGACTGACCGTCACCCTGGCCGTGTTCGGTGCGCTCGCCGCCAGCGCCGTGGCGTCGGTGGTCCTGGTGTTCCTCATGGGGGTGGCGGGTTTCGCCGCCGTCCCCGGCATGATCACCCGGGTGACCGACGCCGCCCACGGTGCGGCGCTGGCCGCGAGCGCGAACGTGTCCGCGTCCAACGTCGGCAACGCCCTCGGCGCCTGGCTCGGCGGCCTGGCCATCACCGCGGGCCTCGGCTACACGGCCCCGCTGTACACGGGCGCCGCGATCGCACTGGCCTCCGTGGCCGTCATGCTGGTCGCCGCCCGAACCGTCAGGCGCCCAGGCGGTTGATGTCCCTGCTGTACAGGATCCGGCTCTCGGTCGTCCCCGGGCGGGTCAGCGCCAGCATGGCGCGGGCCAGGTGCTCGGTGGTCGTCGTGTGGGCCGGGATCAGGCGGTGCAGCAGCGGGTAGAGCCAGGAGGTGAGGGTGTACATGACGCGGTAGGAGCGGGTGCGGGAGACCGCTCCGTGGCGGGGCTGGATGTAGCCGGGGCGGAACATGTAGGCGTTCATGGGCAGGGCGAGCAGGTCGTTCTCGGTACGGCCCTTCACGCGCGCCCACATGGTGCGGCCCTGTTCGGTGCTGTCGGTGCCCTCGCCGGAGACATAGACGAAGGTCGGTCCGGGACTGGCGACGACCAGCGCACGGGCGGCCGCGAGGGTGAAGTCGTAGGTGACGCGGGTGTACGCGGACTCGTCCATCCCGGCGGAGGAGGCGCCGAGGCAGTAGAAGCAGGCGTCCACACCGGTCAGCCGGTCGGCGATGGCGGAGAGGTCGGTGAAGTCGTCGTGGACGACCTCGCTCAGCTTGGGGTGGCTGACGCCCAGCGGGCGCCGGCCCACCACCAGGACGGTGTCGACCGTGGGGTCCAGGAGGCAGGCGCGCAGGACACCTTGTCCGACCATGCCGGACGCGCCGAAGACGACGACGTTCACGAGGGGCTCCGTTGCAAGGGGGTGGCATCCGGTCCGGGGCCGGACGTCCACCAGGCGGGGGCGCGGGCCACGGCCGCGTCGACCATGTCCTGCTTGGTGACAGACGGGTCGTCGAACCAGGTCTTGACGGCCCCGGCCCAACCGTGGGCGAGGAACCGGGCGATCACCTGACGGTCGGCGCCGGGCAGGCCGGGCTGCCCGGCGCGGGCCATGAACGCGAGAGTGTACTCGCCGAAGTGCCGTACGAGGGCCTCGTACACCCCACTGTCCGCGGGGTCGGCGAGGGAGTTGCGGTAGACGTCCATGAACCGTTCGACGTGGTCGGCGACCCCGGCGGTGGCGAGGCGGAGGAGTTCCTGGGCGGAGTGTCCGCCCTGGGCGCGCAGCGCGTCCTCCGTGCGTTGACCGCGCTCCACGTCGCGGAGCACCTGGATGAGCGGGTCCAGGGGGTGCTGCAGCGGTTGTAGAAGGTCGCCCTCGCGACACGTTCGTCAGGCAGGACGGGGTGTGGCTGTTCGCCGAGCGCCGGCTGATGGCCGACTGGACGGACACCCGGCCCTCGCCCCCGTGACGGGCGGGACGCGGCGTCACATCGGCAGATGGCGTGTGAACCAGTCGGCAGCGAGGTGGGCCACGCGCTCCAGCGCGCCGGGCTCCTCGAACAGATGGGTCGCGCCGGGGACCACTTCGAGCCGGGTCTCACCCGGCATCTGCCGCATCGCCGCCCGGTTGAGCCGCAGCACCTCCTGGTCCGCGCCGCCGACGACGAGCAGCGTCGGCGGGCGGACCGACGGCAGCGCGCCCTCGGCCAGATCCGGCCGTCCGCCCCGGCTGACGACCGCGCGGACCGTGTCCGGGCACGCCGCGGCCGTGACGAGGGCCGCCGCCGCGCCCGTGCTCGCGCCGAACAGCCCGTGCCCGAGGCCCGCCGCGGGTCCGTAGCCTTCCAGCCAGTCGGCGAGGCCGGTCAGGCGCGCGGCGAGCAGGCCGATGTCGAAGCGGAGCCTCCCGGTGACCGCGTCGGCGGCCTCCTCCTCCCCGGTGAGCAGGTCGGCGAGCACGGTGCCGATCCCGGCCGCCCGCAGCTCGGCGGCGACGAAGCGGTTCCGGGGGCTGTGCCGGCTGCTGCCGCTGCCGTGCGCGAAGAGCACCACGCCCCTCGCCGCCTCGGGCACGGCCACGTCGGCTTCGAGCAGCACCCCCGTGGCGGGTATCCGCACACTCTCCATGACTGCGTTCACGGCATCCTCCTCACCGTGGAACCCCTCAAGCGCCGGTCAGGACCAGTCTCCCTCCTGCGGACCGCACCCCCCGTGTTTCGCCGGGGTTTCCGGCGGCTGTGAGTGCGGGGGCGATGGTCACGACTTGGGCCGAGCGCTTGTGTGCTTGTGCTTTCGGAGTGGACCATGGCCGGATCCCGCCCGTACCCCGAGTCTGCTGGAGGTCCCGGTGACCGCTGGCCCCATCGCTTCCGAGCCGGTCGACACGACCGTCGCGGCCGAGACCGAGCGGCGGAAGCTGCGCAAGCACTTCGGCCGCTTCGACATCCTGTTCTTCCTGCTGTGCACCATCGTCGGCGTGGACACCATCGGCACGGTGGCCTCCTCCGGTGCCGAGGCGTTCACCTGGCTGATCGTGCTGGCCGTCGTGTTCTTCGTGCCGTCCGCGCTGCTGATCGCCGAGCTCGGGGCCGCGTTCCCCGACGAGGGCGGGCCCTACATCTGGACCAGCCGGGCCTTCGGGCGGCTGGCGGCCGCCGTCAACAACTTCCTGTACTGGATCACCAACCCGGTGTGGCTGGGCGGCACCCTCGCCGTCTCGGCGGTCACCGCCTACACGACCTTCTTCAACGACGGGAAGGACCTGAGCGCCCCCGCCTTCTACGTCTTCACCCTCGTCTTCGTCTGGGTGGGCGTGCTCGCGGCGATCCTCTCCTTCGACGTCGGCAAGTGGATCCCGACCATCGGCGCCTGGAGCCGCTTCCTGCTCCTCGGCCTGTTCACGGTCACGGTCGTGGTCTACGGCATCCAGCACGGCCTGCACGGCTTCGGGATCGGCGAGTTCTCGCCGACCTACGCCGGATTCGTCGGTCTGGTGCCCGTCCTGATGTTCAACTACGTCGGTTTCGAGCTGCCCAACACGGCCGGCGACGAGATGACGAACCCGCAGAAGGACGTGCCGTACGGCATCTTCCGCAGTGCCGTGCTCTCGGTCCTGCTGTACGCGCTGCCGATCCTCGGCATCCTGCTCGTCCTGCCCGTCAAGGCGATCACCGGCCTCGGCGGTTTCGTCGACGCGATCCGGCAGGTCTTCACGGTGTACGGCGGCCATGTCGCCGCCGACGGCACGGCCACGCTCAGCGGGTTCGGCTCGGTGCTCGGGGACCTGGCCGCGATCATGTTCATCCTCACGGTGCTGTCCTCCGGCGTCACCTGGATCATGGGCTCCGACCGCGCCCTGGCCGTCTCCGGCTACGACGGCGCCGCGCCCCGCTTCCTGGGTGTGATCTCCAGCCGGTTCGGCACCCCGGTGCGGGTGAACATCCTGAGCGGCCTGGTCTCCACCGGCGTGCTGATCCTGGCCCACGAGCTGACCAACGGCAGCGCGGCCAAGCTCTTCGGCGCGGTCCTCGGGCTCGCCATCTCCACCACCCTCATCAGCTACCTGGGCATCTTCCCGGCGCTGCCGTTCCTGCGCCGGAAGTTCCCGCACACGCCCCGCCCCTACCGGGCCCCGTTCGCGTGGACCATCAGCACGGTGCTCACCCTGCTGATCGTCTTCGCCAGCGTGCAGCTGATCGCTCCGGGCGCCGGCGACCACTGGTTCGGCGCCGACTACCGGCCCGACGGCTGGCACCACGACGAGCGGGTGAAGTACCTGCTGACGGAGCTGGTCCCACTCGTGGGGTTCATGCTGCTCGGCGTGGTCTTCTGGGCGCTGGGGAGGCCGACCCGGGCGTCGATCGCCGGGCGGAAGTAGTCCGCTCCGCAGTCACGGTCAGACCGGGTCCGTCCAGCCCGCGTCGGACCGGGTCAGGGCGAACGCGTCGAGCGTGCAGCCCGCGAGCAGCAGGCCGGCCAGCAGCAGGGGCAGGGACGGCTCGCCGTGCAGGACGGCGAAGGCCCCGGCCAGGGCCCCGGCGAACATCGCCAGCACCGACAGGGCCCGGCGGCCGCTCCGGCCGCCGGGCCCTCCGGCGGCCCTGCTGTCCGCGGCCATGCCGGTGATGGTCAGGGTCAGGACGGTCGTGGTCAGGTCGGGCACGGCGAGTGCGCGGGCGGTCGCGTTCTGGACGCCCAGGGCGAGGCCGAGGAGGGCGATCAGCGAGTACCGGGAGCCGGCCGTGTCCAGGGGGCCGGCGAACCGGGCGACGGCGTAGGCGGCCAGGACCAGCACCGTCTCCAGGACGAGCGCCCGGTGCAGGACGCGGCCGCGATGGGTCCGCGCCCGGTGGGCGATCCGGCCACCGAGGAAGGCGCCCGCCCCGAAGGCGACCAGCGCGGCCAGCGAGGCGACCAGGGAGAAGCCCGCGGCGCCCGCGAGCGCGAAGCCGGAGAAGACCACGTTGCCGGTCATGTTGGCGACGAAGACATGGCCCAGCGTCAGGTAGCTGAAGGCGTCCACCAGGCCGGTGACCACGGTGAGGGCGAGCATCACCGGAGGCAGCGGGCCGTGGCGGTCCGCCGGGTCGGGCAGCACGGTCGCGCGTGCCTCACGCAGGACGGGGTGGACGGCTTCCTTGATCGACATGACGGTCCATTCGGGACGGGAACGGCGGCGCGCCTCACGCGGCGGCTCCCCTCCAGCGTCCGGCCGCCCGGCCGCGCTGTCCAACATATGGATCCGGACCCAGCGATCGCTCATACCGATCGATCGGTCCCGTACTGGTCGAGCACGCCGAGGAAGGCCGCGGCGGCGGGGGCCAGCCGGGTGCCGTCGTAGACCGCGCAGATGTGGTGCACGGCCTCGTCGTCCGTCAGGCGCAGCATCCGCGCGCCGCGGGGCAGGTCGTCGGCGGAGTCCAAGCCCAGCAGGGAGCCGGGGCCGACGACGGTGGAGCGGGGGACGACGGTGACGCCGACCCCGTGCACGGCCAGCCGGATCATGTCGTGGAGCTGGCCGACCTCGAAGTGCTCGCCCGCCGGCACCCCGGCCCGGGCGAAGGCGGCCTCGACCTGGCGGCGCAGGCCGGTGCCCCGGGTGAACTGGATCAGGGGGTGGCTGTCGGGCAGTTCGGCGAGGCCGACGGTCTCGCGGTCCGCGAGGGCGTGGTCGTGCGGGACGACGACGACCAGCGGGGCGCTGCCCAGCACCCGGTGGTCCAGCCCCTCGGGCACCTGCCGGGCACCGAGGCCGACCAGGGCGACGTCGAGGGTGCCGGCGAGGACCTCGGCGGCCATCCGGGGACTGGGGGCGTTGGACACCCGCAGGTCGACGCCGGGGTGACGGGCGTGGTATTCGGCCAGCACCTCCACCATGTCGAAGGAGACGGCCATCGTCTGCACCAGGCCGAGCCGCAGCCGGCCCCGGCGCAGTCCGGCCAGCGCGTCGAGGGCGGCCTGGGCGTTGTCGACGTCGGCCAGGATGCGCCGGGCCAGCGGTTCCAGCAGGTCGCCGGCCGCGGTCAGCCGTACGGACCGGCTGGTGCGGCTGAACAGCGGGGCGCCGACGTCCTTCTCCAGGCGGGCGATCTGCTGGCTGAGCGCCGACTGGGCGACATAGCAACGCGCGGCGGCCCGGGTGAAGCTGTGGGTCTCGGCGACCGCCAGGAAGTACCTCAGATGCCGCAGCTCCATGGGTATCAATCTCTCCCACCGATCGATTCCGGTCAATTGACAGGGTGCACCGATGGGGAGTGGCGACGGAGCGGCCCACATGGCAGTCAGCACGAAACCCGGACCCGGCGGAGGTGACGCACGCTTCGCCGCCGAGGCGATCGCCGCCGCGCCCGACCGGGTGTCCTGATCCGCCCCCGTACAGGAGCCGGACCCGCTCGGCGAAGATCATTGCGCGTACGCTCGTGCACATGGTCCAGCATCGAACGATCGACGTGAACGGAATCCGGCTGCACATCGCCGAGGAGGGCTCCGGCCCGCTGGTCGTGCTGCTGCACGGCTTCCCCGAATCCTGGCACTCCTGGCAGCACCAGTTCGGCCCGCTGGCCGCGGCCGGCTACCACGTGGTCGCGCCCGACCAGCGCGGGTACGGCAGCAGCGACCACCCGGAGGATGTCGACGCGTACAGCATCTTCCACCTGGTCGGCGATGTCGTCGGACTGATCCGGGAGTTGGGCGAGGAGCGGGCGTTCGTCGTCGGGCACGACTGGGGTGCTCCGGTCGCCTGGCACACCGCGCTGTTCCGGCCCGACCTGGTGCGCGGGGTGGCCGGGCTGAGCGTGCCGCCGCCGTTCCGGGGTGCGGAGCCGCCGCTGCAGGCCATGAACAAGCTGTTCGGCGGCCACTTCTACTGGAACTACTTCAACCTCCCGGGCGTCGCGGACGCCGAGTTCGCCCGTGACACCCGCACCACGCTGCGGAAGTTCCTCACCATGGCGGCCGGCGACGGCAGCGGCGAGATCGCGCAGCCGCTCGTCGATCCCGAGCGCGGCTGGCTCGCGGACATGCCCGACCCCGAGGAACTGCCCGAGTGGCTCACCGAGGCGGACCTGGACGCCCTCGCCGAGAGCTTCTCCCAGGGCTTCACCGGGGCGCTCAACTGGTACCGCAACCTCGATCGCAACTGGGAACTGACCGCTCCCTGGCAGGACGCGATCGTCACCCCGCCCGCGCTGTACATGTACGGCGACCGCGACGTGGTCCCGGCGTTCCCGGGCACACCCGAACTCATCGCTCAACTGCCCCGGTTGATGCCGAACCTGGTGCGCGAACCCCTCGAGCTGGCGGGCTGCGGACACTGGACCCAGCAGGAACGGCCCGATGAAGTGAACGCGGCACTCGTCGAGTTCCTCAAGTCCCTCACCTGAGGCCCCTCCGCGGTCGGGCTCCGCGGTCTCCGCGTACCTCTACGATCATCCCGTGAGTACGTGGAACCAGAGTCTGACCGCGGCCGGTGTCCGGGAGCCGAAGCTGCGCCGGGACTTCAGCACCCAGCGACGCGTGGTGCGGCGGTACCGCCGCAGCGCCTACCTGGCCTGCCGGATGCTGCTGCCACCGGCGGTGCTGCCCCATGTCCTGGGCGCCACGGCCCTGATGCACCACGGCGACGACCTCCTGGACACCGGCCCGAAGCCACAGCGGGCGGCGGCCTGGACCGCCTGGGAACAGCAGGTGCGCACCGCCCTGGAGACGGGGACGACCGATGATCCCCTGCTCCGCACCCTGCTGCACACGGTCGCCGCGTATCCCCGGCACCGGGGGCTCGTGGAGTCGTTCATGGCCACCGCCACCGTCGACCTGGAGTTCACCGGGTTCGCCACCGAGGCCGACTACCAGTCCTATCTGGACGCCTACTCGCTTCCGGCCTTCCTCCTGGTCGCGGCGCTGATCGGCCCCGAGACCGATCCCGACGGCGCGTTCCACGCCGGCTGCCGCACCTTCATCGACGGCAGCCAGCGGCTGGACTTCGTCAACGACCTCGCCGAGGACCTGCGGGAGGGGCGGCCGGGCATCCCGGCGGAGACCCTCAAGCGCTTCTCGGTCGCGGAGGAGGACCTCGCGGCGGGCCACGAGTCCTCCGCCGTCCGGTCGCTCGTGGAGCACGAGGCCGAGGCCGCCCGGGCCGACCTGCGCTCGGCCCGCGACCTCCTCGACCTGGTCCCGGCCGCCGGCCGGCCGATGGTCGGCGCCCTGATCGAGATCGAGCTGCTCACCGCCGAGGCGGTGCTCGCGCGCGGCGCCGGGGTGCTGCGCGGCTCGGCGTCGCCGTCCCTGCCGGGCACGCTCAAGGTGCTGCTGGCCGCCCGGCGCGGCGCCCGGACGGCACGCCGTTGACCGGCCGACGGCGACCCTGGTCAGCACCTCGCGCGGGAGCGTGGTGGACGAGGAAGCCCTGCTGAAGGCGATCCGCGCGGGGGCCCTGCACTCGGCGGGTCTGGACGTGTTCGAGCGGGAGCCGATGGGCGCGGAGCCCTCCCCGCCGGCCGCCGAGCCGTACGTCGTGACGCTGCCGCACATCGGGGCGGCGACCGAGTGCACCCGGGCGGCCATGGTGGACCTGGCCGTCGACAACATCCTCGACGTCCTCCAGGGCCGTCCCGCGCGGACGCCGTTGCCGGGGACCGCGGCGGTCCCCGGCAACGGCAATCACGTTCACCGGTAGCAGGTGGTGACGCCCGGGTGCCAGCGGCAGGCGATCCCGGCGAAGCCGCCGTTGGCGACGACATCGACGGTCAGCTCATCCCCGCCGTTCAGGACTTGGCGGTCCTGGACGAGGCCGTCGGCGCCGTCCCGGACGGTCTCCACCAGCCACCGTCCGCCGCCGAGGGTCAGCGGCACCGTGGCCGTGCGGGCGGCGCCCGCGTACACCCCGCCCAGGAACCAGCGGTCCCCGCTGCGGCGGGCGAGCACGGCTTCCTGACCGGGACTGCCCGCCAGCAGTCGGGTGTCGTCCCAGGCCGCGGGTTCCTGGTCGAGGAAGTCCCGGGCGAGCGGCCGGGCGTCGTACGACTCGGGGGTGCCCGCGAACATCTGGAGCCCCGACTCGTAGACGACGGTGAGCCCGACCTCGGCCGCGTCGGAGTTGGGGCGCAGCCCGACGCGCTGGAAGCCGCCGGGGGTGAAGTCCATGGAGCCGATGACGTTGCGGGTGAAGGGCAGGGTGGTGAGGTGGGTGGCGGTGTTGGTGCGCTTCTCCTCGCCGCCGACGGCCTCCATGGTCATCACCTGCGGCCAGGTGCGCTGGATGCCCTTGGGCAGGGTGGCGCCGTGGAAGTCGACCATCAGGTGGTGTGCGGCGGTCTCCGCGAGGATGGTGTCGTACCACTGGAACATGGACTGCGCCTCGGAGTTCATGAAGTCGATCTTGACGCCCTTGACGCCCCAGCGCTCCAGCGTGGGCAGCCACTGGGCGCGTTCCTCGGGGGTGTCGAGGTCGCGCTGGTGGATCCAGACGACGATCCCGACGCCCTTGGCTCGCGCGTAGTCGACGAGTTCGGGCATCCAGCTGTTCGTCTGCCAGTCGGGGTCGGTGACGTCCCACTCGTCCTTCTTGAAGTACCAGCCGGAGTCGACCGCCTCGTAGGGCCAGTGGTGTTGGGCCGCGTAGTCGACGTAGGCCTTCTGCGCGGCGAGGCTCTGGCCCGCCGTGCGGCCGCCGGCCAGCCAGGTCCACAGCACCGTCCCGGGGCGGATCCAGGAGGTGTCGGCGACCTTCGACCTGGGGGCGAGGTCGTCGGTGAAGGTGGATTGGGTGACGGTGGCGAGATCGCCGGTGATCATCGCCCGCCAGGGGGTGGCGAGCGGCCCGTCGGTGTGGACCCGGGCGTCGGCGAGCTCGATCCGGTAGGTGCCGGTGCCCTGGGTGTGCGCGAGCCGGGCGCCGGAGTAGCTGCCGGTGAGGTCGGACTCGGCCAGCAGGGTGTAGCCGCCGTCGGTGGCGAACAGGGCCTGGTCCGAGTACGCCCCGGTGGGCGCGGTGGCGGCGGTGTACTGGTTGAACTGGCCCTCGTTGTCGACCCGGTAGGTGCTGAGCCAGGCGCCCGCGTCCGGCGGCAGGGTGAAGGCGGAGCTCTCGCCGAGGACGTCGCCGTACCCGGCGGGGAGTACGTACCGGTAGGCGATGCCGTCGGCGGAGGCGCGGACGACGAGGTCGAGGCGGGCGCCGGCGGCGGTGGCGAAGGACAGCCGGGTCTCGTTCATGTGCACCCTGCGGTCCAGCCGCTTGCCGGACTTCGCCCGGTAGTGCTCGTCGACCGTGCGGTCCCTGCGGTGCAGGAAGCGCAACCCCTGGGACAGATCGGCCTGTTCGGTGACGATGCCGACGGGAGACGGTTCGACGACCGTACGGCCCTCGCGCGTCACCGAGAGACTCAGCGTGCCGGTGGTGTCGTCGAGGGATATCCGGGCCCGGGGTGCGTGGGCGGCCTCGGAGACGGTCCAGGTGTGCGACCGCTGCTCGGCGCGTGCGGGCGCGGTCGTCAGGAGGGTGGCCGCCAGTCCGGCGCAGAGCGCGGCGACCATGGTTCTGGGGAGCGGAACAGCCATGAGAACCCTGCCTTCTGGTCGGTGGTTACGGCAGTCCCCACGCCGCGCCCGGTTCGCTGACGGCGACCGGCGCGATGACGAGGTCGGGACGGGAACCGGAGTGCACGAGGACCTCGCGGCCGCGCGGCAGGTCGATGGCGAGGGTGCCGTCGCCCAGGTCGTGGGTGCGGGCCGGGGAGCCGTCGTCGAGCAGGACGGTGAGCGGGCCGGTCAGCCCGTGCCGGAGCCGGAGGGGTTCGCCGGCCAGACTGCGGACGCGGATGAAGCGGGTGGTCCCGCCCCTGCGGGCGGCGCTGACCAGGAAGGCGCCCTGGGTGCGGAAGTTGTGCAGGGTGAGGTCCGCCCAGGCGGTGGGGACGGCCGGGAAGACCCGGACGATCCCGCCCCAGCTCTGGCAGAACATGTCGTGCAGGGACTGCGAGGCGGACAGCGGGGTCTCGATGACCGGACCGGCCTCGGTGTAGTGGGTGTTGGGCCGGCAGGGGTAGCGGGTGCTGGGGTCGAAGAACTTCCGCAGGTAGCCGATGGCCGTGTCGCCGTCGCCGGTCATCGCGTACATCGAGGCGGCCCCGGTGTAGCTGTAGCCGCGGTGGGCGCCGGTCAGCGCGTGCCAGCGGACGACGGACCGGGTGATCAGGTCGCGGTTCTCGGGCTGGTCCCAGTTGACGAGGTACAGCGGGTACACCATCAGCAGGTGCGAGTAGTGGCGGTGGGACTGCGCGTACGGGGTGTCGGCGCCGATCATGAAGCCGTTGTCGTCGACCGGGTACGGGGTGAGCCGCGCCAGCACCTCCTGCCAGCGTGGTTTCAACTCGTCCTCGATGCCGAGCAGTTCGGCGGAGTCGAGGAGGGTCTGGCAGCCCCAGCGGATCAGGGCGAGGTCGTAGTTGGTGTCCTGCGGCGGGACGACGGGGTACTCGGGCGAGAGCGTGCTCGGCAGGTGCAGCTTGCCGTCGCTGCCCGGGGTGAGGAAGTGCCAGTAGTAATTGATCGTGCGGCGTAGCAGCGGGTAGATCGTGTCGCGGAGCAGTGACTTGTCCATGGAGTGGCGGTACGACAGCCAGACGTTGTGCAGGGCCCAGGTGAGGTCGCCGGTCTCGGCGCCGGTTCCCGGTTGTCCCACCTCGCGGTTGGCGAACATGTCGGAGCTGCGGCCGATGCCGGAGCTGTCCGTGCGGTAGGCGGCGGGCACGTTGGCGGTGAGCTGTTCCTGGCTCTGGCGCAGGGTGGTGGCGAGGGAGTCCAGTTCCGGGTGGTTGAAGGCCTGGATGAGCCAGTACTCGAGCTGGACGTTGAGGTTCCACCAGACGGCGGGCCAGGGGGTGGGTTCCAGCCAGGGGCCGGGGGTGGCCATGACCGGGCCGTCGGCGCGGCTGGCCGAGGCGACCTTGTACAGCTGGATCCAGTGGAAGCTCTGGAGGCGCTGGTCGGGGAAGGAGACGAAGCTCTTGCGGTAGAAGGCGTGCCACCAGTGGGTGTGACGCCGTCTGAGCGCGCTGTACGACACGGCACCGCGCAGGTTCCGCCGGGAGTCGGCCTCGGCGGCCGTGTCCGAGGGGAAGCTGTGGCCGACGCTCAGGAGCAGTTCGTCGCCGGTATGGCGGTAGGAGGTGGCCGTCTGGCCGCCGCCGGTGAGGGGTTGGAGCACCTGCTCGGTGCCGTCGGCCGTGGTCCGGGTGGTCCAGGGCGGGTTGGCGGTGTAGCCGGCGGGCGGTGACTCCTGGATCTTCCGGGGGCTGATGGCCTCCTCGGGGTGGAAGGTCCAGCTGACCTGTTCGCCGCCGTCGGCCGTGGCACGGACGGCGAGCACCTCGTCGTGGATCAGGGCGGCGAGGGTGAGGGTGCCGGCGGTGGTGGTGACGGTGCCGGTCAGTTCGGCGTTCCAGAGGCTGAGGCGCCAGTCGACGGCGGTGATGGTGCCGACCGGTTCGAGGGTGAGGTGGCCGACCGGGAGGCGGGCGGTGCCCCAGCCGCTCCCGAACTGTGGACGGTGGTCCTGGACCCGGCCGTGCTGCACGGTGAAACGGACCTGGTTGGCGCCCGGTTCCTGGTAGATCATGCTGCCGAGCAGCCCGTCGCCGAGGAACGGCCCCTCGTACCAGAGGGTGGGAAGTCTGCTCCACAGCAGGTCCTGGCCGCGCAGGAAGCGGTCCCAGGCGCCGTCGGTGGTCATGGTGTCACGGAGTGTCCAGGGGCGGCGCCCGGCGGCGGCCACGGCGTCGGCCGGTTCCGCCGGTGTCGCACGGGCGGTCGCGGGCAGGGCCGCGACCGCGGCGCCGCCGAGGGCGGTGCCGAGCACGGCTCGGCGGGGCATCGGTGAACGGTTTTCCGGCTGCGAGGTCATCGTCGTCCTCCAGACCTGACGGATCATCGATACATCGGGTGTATCGGGGAACCTAGGGATCCGAGGTACACCTGTCAACAACCCCAACAGTGCGCGAATTCGGCCGACTTGGGCCAAAATCAGCCTCTGACCTGAGCGTTCACATCGATAACCATCACTCAAGTTCTTGACTCCTCCGACGTATTGAGGTTGCCTGCGTTTTCGCTCGCACCTCCTCACCGGAAAGGACCCTCGATGGACCGGAGATCCGTCTTACGGGCCGGCGCCGGAGCGCTGTTCACCCTCCGGCTGACCACGGGCACCGCCGTCGCGGCGGCCGACCCGACCGCCGGCTGGACACAGACCTCGTTCACCTACAGCTGGCAGAAGCCCTGGAACCTCGACCTCGCCGATCGGCACAGCTATGCCGACGGGGTGCACCGCATGTGGGTGTACGCCACCGACGAGCCGTTCGAGGAGGGCAGCGACACCGACCCGCGTACCGAGATGCGCTGGAAGGTCGACTACAGCACGGGCAGCCACATGTGGGACGCCGACGTGTACCTGCCGTCCGGCACCGACGGCGCGTCCTTCGTGCAGATCCTGCGCAGCGTCCATCCGTCGGGCACCCCGGCCACCGACATCATGCTCAACGTGTACGACACCGGCGGCGGCACCGTGCGCCGGTACGACGGCACGGTGCTCAGAACCGGCGCGTACGACACCTGGTTCAACGTGAAGATCGCGCACGAGGCGAGCACCGGGACCGGCACCGTCCGGGTCTACTTCGACGACTCCCTCGTCCTGACGGTGGACGACCGGGGCCCGGCGACCCGCTACTTCAAGAACGGCGTGTACAACCACGGTTCCGGCCGGGCGGAGGCCCGTTTCCGCAACCTCCGTTACTGGACGAGGTGACCGGCCGCGGTCAGCCCTTGCGCCACTTCTGGTTGCTGGTGCCGGCGCAGGTCCACAGCTGGAGCTTGGTGCCGCTGGCCGTGGCGTTGTCGGTGACGTCGACGCACTTGTCGGCGAGGGCGCTGACCAGGTCGCCGGCCGAGCTGAGGTAGAACAGCTGGGCGCGGTTGCCGCTGCAGTTGGCGACCTGGATCGCGGTGCCGTCGGCGGTGTTGCCCCAGGCCAGGTCCATGCACAGGCCGAGCGAGCGGATGGTGCCGTCCGACTGGAAGACCCACTTCTGCCGGGCGGCGCCCGAGCAGTCCGCGATCTGCAGCCGGGTGCCGTCCCCGCCCCCGCCCGTGACGTCGACGCACCGGCCGGATCCGGTGCCGATCAGCTTCACGCCGGCGACGGTGGTGGACTTGGTGCCGCCGCTGGACGAGGAGCCCCCGGAGGAGGACGACCCGGACGAGGAGGACTTGGTACCGCCGGACTTCGTACCCGAGGACGTGGAGCCCGAGTTCGAACCCGAGCCCGAGCCGACGGACCCGCCGCCGGACTGCTGCCCGGTCGAGCCGGTGCCTGTGCCGCCGGCCGACCCGGAACCGCCGGAGGTGTCCTTCGCGGGCCGGTGGGACGGCGTGTGCGAGGGCTTCGGCGACGACGACGGGGAGGCCGACGGGGACTCGGAGGTCGCGGACAGGGTCGTGGGCTCCCCCGCCGCCACCGCGGCGGCCGTCGTGGAGTCCGGGTCGGGGAAGAGGTCCACCCGGCTCAGCAGCGGTACGGCCAGGGCGGTGACGACGGTGAGTCCGGCCGCCGCGCCGACGGTCGCCCACACCCGCACGCCCGGCACGAGCCCGCGCCGGGGCGTGGCGGGGCGGCGGGCGAAGGTGTCGCTGAAGCGTCCCGCCGGGGTACCGGGCCGTTCCGCCGAGGGCCGGGGTTTGCGAAGGGGCGGCACGTCGTCTCCTGTCAGGTCTCGTGAAGGTCTCGGAGCGCCCGGGACAAGCGGGGGCACAGGAACAGTAACCAAGGGACGGCGCCGAACCGCCCGCCCGTCCACGAAGATCCCGCCGAACGTCACCTTCCGTCCACCTATGCGGAGTTGGCTGTGACGAATTCGTTGACGTGTGCAGCAAGGGCGACTTCGGGAACTCCCGTTTTTCGCGCTAGCGTTCGCCACTGAAGCGATTCACCACACCCCACACCCCCCGCTCCACACCCCCACGGGCACCACAGCACCACAGCACCACCCGACACCGGAAGGCGGAGGCCGTGAGCCTCATCGACCCTGACCGCGCCGACGGCGCGGACCGGACGCTCGGCCTCCTTCTCGCGGAGCGCGACAGCCTGCGCCGCTTCGTGACCGGCCTGATGGGGCGCGATCCCCACGGCGCGGAGGACGTCGTCCAGGAAACCCTGTTGCGGGCCTGGCAGTCGGCCGACCGGCTGGACTGGCGGGACCGGCCCATCCGCCTGTGGCTGTTCCGGGTGGCCCGCAACCTCGTGGTCGACGGACAACGCCGGGACCGGACCGTTCCGGTGGGCATCACGGCGGCGGACTTCGGCCCGGCGATGCCCGCGCCGGTGCCCGACCACGCCGAACAGGTCGGCGACCGCCGGGTCCTGGTCTCCGCGCTGCGCACCCTCACGCCGGCGCACCGCGAAGCGGTCGCCCGGGTCCATCTGCTCGGGCAGCCGGGCGAGGACGTGGCCCGCCGGCTCGGGCTGCCCCCGGGCACGGTCAAGTCCCGTACCCACCACGGCATCCGCGCCCTGCGCACCACCCTCGAATCCCACGGCTTCCGCCCGGCCGGGGCCGAGCATCTCCGGAAAGAGACGCGATGACCTCCGACACCATCACCACCCTGCTCGGCCTCGTCGGCGTCCTGGTCCTGGTGCTCGCCGTCACGCACTGGCTGGTGCGGCGCGGCGGCGGCTGGAAGGCCCTGTGGCGCCGGCTCGGGCGGGAGATCACCCTCACCGTGCGGGCGTTCACCGGACCGGTGCGCACGGAACTGCGCTACCGGCGCGGTCTGCGCCTGCTGGTGCGGCTGCTGCGCGACCCGGCCGTGTGGGCCGACGCCGAGCGGGCCATCGCGCTGGCCGCGGCCCTCCGCCCCGGAGTCCGGCCGTACGGTGTGCTGACCGGACCGGAGTGGCTGGGCGTGCTGGTCGCGGCGGACGGCGAGGCCCTGCGCGAGCCTCCGGAGCCCTGGGCGGCGGACGAGAGCGACCCGCGCCTGTGGTGGATCGACCGATCCGACCTGACGGACGAGGCCGAGGAGTTGCCCTCACCGCTGCTGGTGTGCGTGGGGCACGACCTGGGCCACGCCGTGCTGCTCGACGTGCGCTCCGGACCGCCCGCGCTGTCGGTGTACGGCCCCGCGCGCGCCGCCCGTACGGCCCGTGCCGTCCTCCAGGCGCTCGCGGCCCAGCTGGACGCCCGGCTGCCCGAGGGCCGGGTCGCCATCGGCGCCGGAGTGCATCCGCGGCATCCGGGGCTGCCGGCCGCGGCGGCCGTCGGGCAGCCCGGTATCGAGGTCGCGGTGTGTGCCGAGCCGTTGGAGCGCGCGCTGCCGTCCGGTGTACGGCTGCTGAGCCTCGGGGTCGCCCGGGGCCGGACCCGGCTGCTTGAGATCGCACCGGACTCGATGCTCACCGTGCACGGCGCGCCCGCCGCCGCCCGGGTCGACGTCCTGCCGCTGTCCCGGGCCGTCGCCCGGACGCTGGCCGTCCTGCCGCCGGGTCCCGGCCTGCCGGACGACGAGGTCGCGCGCCCGGCGGACGTCACACCCGTCACCGACCCCGACCTGCTGCCGGACGAGCCGGACCTCGACGCCGGCGCGGCCCCCGCCACCCAGCCGACCGGTGTCTCCGCGACCCGGCAGGACCCCGAGCCCGCACCCGCCGCCGCACCGGCTCCGGCCGTGACCGTCGACGGCGACGACGACTTCGCGGAACCGAGCACCCCCGAAGCGGCCGGCGTCTCCGCGACCTCGCCGCAGGCGCCGTAACCGCCCCGACCGCCGTACCCGTCCCCCGATCCCGTACGAACGACCGCCCGGCTGGGAGCCGTGAACCTCACCATCACCACCGTGGACGCCACGGACGGACAGCGCCGCGACCACCAGGTCCGGCTGCCCTCGAACGCCACCGTCGGCGATCTCGCCGCCGCCCTCTCCCAGGACGAGGACGCCGCCACCGGCGGCGCGGACTGGGCGACGGCCGGCGCGCCCCGCACGCGCGGCCTCTACGCCGGGGACCTCCGGCTCGACCCCGCCGCACCGGTGTCCGGCAGCGGGGTCCACGACGGCGGGCTGCTCGGGCTCGGCGGTCCGGCGCGCCCGGCCGACCTGGTCCGGGTCCATGACGACGGCGAGCGGGACGGTGTGCTCGCCGAGGTGCACCTCGTCTCGGGGCCGGGTGCCGGCCGTACCTGGCGGCTCGCGCCGGGCAGCCACGAGATCGGCACCGACCCGCTGTGCGCCCTGCGGCTCGACCCCGCCGACGGGGTGCCCGAGTCCGGGCTGTGGGTGACGGTCGGCGCGGACGGCACCGCGACCTGGCAGCGCATCGACGCCGACCCCGAGGCCGCGGTCCGGGCCCGGCTGGCCTCGCCGCCGCCGGACGACGCCATCACCCAGCTGCGCCGGCCGCGCCCCCAGCCGCCGCGCGAACGCCCGGCGGGGCCCGGCCCGGTGCCGTGGCCGGCCGGGGAGGATCTGACCGTCGGCCCGGTGCTGCTGCGGATGACCGCGCCCGTCGAGCCGGACGCCGCCGTCACGCCGTCCGCCGACGGCTACGGCGTGGACTACAACCGGCCGCCGCGCATCGCCCCGCACCTGGACGCCGAGCGGGTCCGGCTGCCGCAGCCGCCGTCGCCACCGCAGAAGCGGCCGTTCCCGACCGTGATGATGATCTCCCCGATCGTCCTCGGTCTGTTCATGGTCAGCATCTTCAAGTCGTACTACTTCCTGGTGTTCCTGTTCCTCAGCCCGATGATGATGCTGTCGAACTGGGCGACCGGCCGGCGGGCGGCCCGCAAGCAGTTCCTGGAGTCGGACGCGGCCTACGAGCGGCGCCGTGACGTCCTGGAGGAGCAGGTCCGGGACGCGGTGGTGGGCGAGCGGCGGGTGCGGGACAAGACCGGCCCGGACCCGGCCGCCGTCGCGCTGATCGCGACCGGCCCCGGCGGCCGGCTCTGGGAGCGGCGCCGCCGCGACCCGGACCACCTCGTGCTGCGCCTCGGCACAGTGGACCAGCCCTCGGTACGCGAGCTGGAGGACCCGGCGCGGGACGAGAACCACCGTTCGATCCGCTGGAACATCCCCGACACACCGATCGGCGTCGACATCACCGCCCATGGTGTGGTGGGCATCGCGGGTCCGGCCGCCGAGGTGCAGCCGCTGGCCCGCTGGCTGGTGGCGCAGGCGGGCGTGCTGCACAGCCCGCGCGACCTGAGGGTCGTGGTCCTGACCGAGCCGGACCGGGTGGCGGACTGGGCGTGGACGCGCTGGCTGCCACATCTCAAGCCCGGCACGGCCGCCGGGCCGGTGGTGCTGATCGGCAACGACCCCGAGTCCACCGCCGCCCGGATCAGCGAGCTGGTCTCCCAGGTGCAGTCGCGCCGCCGGCAGGCCGGCAATGAGCGGGACGTGGTCTTCACCGACCCCGATGTGCTGGTGATCGCGGACGGGGCGCGGCGGCTGCGCGACGTGCCGGGCATGGTCCAGGTGCTCAAGGAAGGCCCGCGGGTGCGGATCTTCAGTGTCTGCCTGGACGAGCAGGAGCGGCTGCTGCCCGAGGAGAGCACGGGTGTGGTCCTCGCGGCCGACGGCCGGCTGACCGTGCGGCGGCCCGGCGCGCCGGATCTGCCCGCCGTCCGCGCCGACGGGGTCTCCCCCGAGTGGTGCGAGCAGCTTTCCCGCGCCCTGGCCCCGATCCGTGACGTCAGCCCCGAGCACGACGCCGGACTCCCCCAGCGGGTCCGCCTGCTCGACCTGCTGGAGCAGGAGCCGCCCAACGCGCAGGCGCTGTGGGAGCGCTGGCGGTCCGAGCCCGCCTCCACCTCCTTCCTGATCGGCACCGGCTTCGACGGGCCGCTCTCCCTGGACCTGGTGCAGGACGGACCGCACGGCCTGGTCGCCGGTACGACGGGTTCCGGCAAGTCGGAGCTGCTGCAGACGTTCGTGGCCTCGCTGGCCGCCGCCAACCGGCCCGACGAACTCACCTTCGTGCTGGTCGACTACAAGGGCGGCAGCGCCTTCAAGGAGTGCGCCAACCTGCCGCACACCCTCGGCATGGTCACCGACCTCGACGCCCACCTCGTGGAGCGGGCCCTGGAGTCGCTCGGCGCCGAACTGCGCCGCCGTGAGCAGGTGCTGGCCGCCGCCGACGCCAAGGACCACCCCGAGTACCGGGCCAAGCGGGCCGCCGATCCGTCGCTGGCCCCGCTGCCCCGGCTGCTCCTGGTGATCGACGAGTTCGCCACCCTGGTCCGCGAAGTCCCGGACTTCGTGCCCGGGTTGATCAGCATCGCCCAGCGGGGCCGCTCGCTCGGCATCCACCTGATCCTGGCCACGCAGCGCCCGGCGGGTGTGGTCACCGGTGACATCCGCGCCAACACGAACCTGCGGATCGCGCTGCGGGTGACGGACATGACCGAGAGCCAGGACATCATCGACGTCAAGGACGCCGTCGACATCTCCTCCGCCACCCCCGGCCGGGCCCTGGTCCGGCGCGGACCGAAGCAGGCGGACCCCTTCCAGACCGCCTGGGTGGGCGCGGAGCGGCCCCGGGAGACCCCGGCCGCGACGGCCGAGACGGAGGCGGCGGGCCCGCGCAAGCCGGTGCGTGCGGTGGACGTGGGCTGGGACGCGCTCGGCCGTCCGGCCGAACTGCCCGCCGAGCGGCGGACGGTGACGACCACGTCCGCCCAGGGCCCGGCCCCGACCGACCTCCAGGCCCTCGTCGAGGAGATCCGCACCGCCGCCGACCTGCTCGACGACTTCACCCAGCAGCCCAGCCCCTGGCTGCCTCCGCTCCAGCGCGAACTGACCCTGGACGACCTGGACGGACTCGGCGCCACCCGCGAGGGCCGGCTGGTCATCCCCTACGCCCTGGAGGACGTCCCGCAGCTCCAGCAGCGCCGGGTCGCCGTGGCCGACCTGGCCACCTTCGGGCACCTGTACGTGATCGGCGCCCCGCGCTCGGGGCGTACGCAGGTGCTGCGGACCATCGCCGGTTCGGCGGCCCGCGCGGCCGGCACCGCCGACGTGCACATCTACGGCATCGACGCGGGCGGCGGCGGACTGACCGCCCTCGGCGCGCTGCCGCACTGCGGCGGTGTGGTCTCCCGGCACGACCTGGAGCGGCTCGGCCGGATGCTGCGCCGGCTGAACCGGGAGCTGACCGAGCGGCAGGACCTGGCGCAGACGCACAGCGCGACCGGCATCGCCGAGCTGCGCAAGCTGCTGCCGAAGGCCGAGCGGCCCGCGCACATCCTGCTGTTCATCGACGGCTGGGACTCGCTCTCGGTCATCATCGACGAGCACGACCACGGCCAGCTGGTGCAGGAGGTGACCCGGCTCATCCGCGAGGGCGCCGCCGCCGGCATCCATGTCATCGCCACCTCCGAACGCTCGCTGCTGGGTGGGCGGATGGCCGCGCACAACGACCACAAGCTGCTGCTGCGGCAGGGCGACCGCAGTGACTACCAGGCCGTCGGCATGATGCCGAACAAGATCCCGGCCGACATTCCGCCGGGCCGTGGCTGGCACGTCCTCAGCGGCACCGAGACCCAGGTGGCGCTGCTGGCGACCGGCGGCGGCACCGAGCAGGCCGAGGCGCTGCGGGCGATCGGCGAGAGCGCCCGCAAGCGGGACGCCCAGGTCCCGGACGCCCGGCGGCCGTTCCAGGTCGCGGTGCTGCCGCGCTCGGTGGAGTTCGCCGAGGCCTACGAGAAGGTCGCCGCGACCGACCGGCGGCCGATGTGGGGGCTGCTCGGGGTCGGCGGCGACGAGGGCGGTGCGGTCGGCACGGACCTCGCGGGCTCCGCGTCGGCGTTCGGGGTGTTCGGCCCGGCCGGGTCGGGCCGCAGCAACGCGCTCGCCTCGATCGCCGTGTCGCTGCTGGCCGGCGGTACCTCGCTGGTGGTCCTCACCCCGCGCGAGTCGCCGCTGCGCGCCCTGGAGCGGCACGGCACGGCCACCGTGCTCACCGAGAACGACCCGTCGGCGGACACCGTGCGGGCGGCGCTGGACGCCCTGCCGGGGCCGCGGGTCGTGATGATCGACGACGCCGACCTGATCACCAACTCGGCGGCGGACAAGCTCCTCAAGGAGATCGCCGTCTCGGGCCGGGACCAGGGTCTCGGGCTGGTCTACGCGGCCTCGGCGGAGGGCTTCCAGAGCGGGATGAGCGGCTGGACGCTCGCGGCCCGGCGGGCCCGCCGCGGTCTGCTGCTCTCGCCGAAGAACCTCACCGAGGGCGACCTGGTCGGCGTACGGCTGATGCCAAGTGTGGTGCGGGCGACGACGCATCCGGGCCGGGCCTGGATGGCCGGTCCCGGTGGCGCGCTGCTGGCCCTGCAGGTGCCGCTCACCCCGCTGCGGGCCTGATCCGCGGCACATGCGGAAGGGGCCTTCCCGGCGAGTCCGGGAAGGCCCCTTCCGCGTGTGCGAGACCTACGAGTTGTTCTGCAGGCTGCTGCTGATGCCCTGGTCGAACTGGATCGCGTTCTCCTTGATGCCGTTGAACATCTCCGAGAAGTCGTTGATGCCCTTCACGGCGGCCAGCAGGCTGGTGTCGAAGTTGTTGTAGGTGGTCCGGATGACCTCGCTGGACTGCTGGAAGACCATGCCGTCGTCGACGAGGGTGTTGACCCGGTTGCGCAGGTTGCTGAGCACCGGCAGCAGGTTCTCGTGGGCGTCGTGCAGCAGGCTCACGACCTCCTCGATCTTGTGGTAGTCGAGGTTGATGCCGTTGTAGCTGGCCATGGGGTTCCTGTCCGTTCCTGTCGGTCGCGATGCGGTGGGCGGGTGGTCACCAGGCGGCGGGGGTGGAGTTGTAGTCGTCGTCCCCGCCGTCGTCGTCGTCATCGGTGGTGCCACCCACCTGCTGCCAGTCCGGCTGGTTGCCGTTGGCGTCCTTGGGGCCGCGGGTGTACTCGGTGCGGTCGCCGTCACTGCCGGTGGTGACCATCGTGCCGCTGCCGTCGGAGTTGAGGTTGGTCTCCGAGTGGACGGTGCTGCCGTCCGGGTACGAGGTGTCGGTGGTGTAGTGGTTGCCGTCGCTGGAGTAGTTGGTGACCGAGGTGTACGTCTTGCCGTCGTAGGTGACGGTCGACTCCTCCTTGATCACATGACGCTGGTCGTCGAGCGTGAGGTGCGTGTGGACGCTGCCCCGCGCGGTGTTGATCGTCTGGTCCAGCGGCGGGTCCCCGGGGTCGGTCGCGGAGCAGAAGTCCGGCATCTTGCCGTCCGGTCCCGGCACGCACTGGTCGAGGTGGGACTGCTTGTAGTCCCACAGGTCCTTGTCCCGGAAGTAGTTCTGCAGGCCCAGGTTGCTGCCCGTGATGCCCATGCCCTGGGCCAGCTCGGAGTCGAACGACAGGAACGCCTCGCCCACCGAGCCGAAGGCGCCCGCCAGTTCCTTGAGTCCCTTGTCCGCGTGGGACATGGTGCTGCTGGCGTTGGAGTAGAAACCCGAGAGCGCGTCGGCCAGGGTCTGGTCGCCGAGGACCGTCAGGGCGTCGCTGGAGGTGTAACCGTCGTAGTCCGTCTGGCCCAGCCGGGAGAACGTGCTGTTGTCGAGGAGCGGACCGATGTCGCCGGCCAGGGCCTCCAAGTCCCGCTTTGCATCGTTCAGGACGTTGTATTCGATTTTGAGTGAATCGGCCATGCCTGGGCCTCCCCGTCGGGACTCCGGTCAGTTGGACCACGCCGCACACGCTCCGCCGGTTCACCGCAAACGGAGGGTGTAACTCAGATCACGTGAACCGCATCGGCCGCTGTGGCGTGGTCAGTTGGGGAGTGACCGCCCCGAGCCCCGCAGCTTCCGGGAGGAACTCGTATGCCACGCCCGACCGACTGGAACGCGATCGGGCTCGACAGCGACCCCACACCGGGCGATCCCGACCAGATCCGGACGCTGTCCACCGAACTCAACCACCTGGGCTCCGAGGCCCGGCGGATCAGTACGGCGATCGACGCGGTCATGAACACCGCCGGCGACAGCGTCTTCGTCGGCGAGGCCGCCAACGCGCTGCGCGACAAGGTCAACGACCGGCTGCGCGGGCACATCGAGGACGTGGCGCAGTCCTTCGAGACCGCGGCGAGCGCGCTGACCACCTGGGCGGACAAGCTCGTCGACCTCCAGTCCCGGGCCGACGGCGCCCTCAACTCGGGCCGGGGACTGTCCGAGGACGACCCGAACCGGGACACCTACGCCTCGACGGCCCGGCAGGCCGGCACCGAGCACGGCGAGGGCGCCGCCGCGGCGGCGGGCAGCATCTCCGGCGTCTCCGACATCCAGCTGCCGATCTCCAAGTGCCAGCTCTTCTGGGAGGCGTTCCAATGGCTGGCGATCATCCTGATCGTCCCCGCCCTCATCTTCGGCGGCCCGATCGCGCTGCTCGCCCTCGGCGTCAACCTGACCCTCTTCATCAAGACGATCGTCGACTTCGCCAACGGTGACGCCAGCTTCCTCGACCTCTTCCTGGCCGGGCTCGGCATCCTGGCGCCCACCACCAAGGCGCTGCCGATCTTCCAGATCATCAAGGGCGTCGGTACGACCGCCTTCGCCAAGGGCTTCGCCAACATCGCCCGGGGCACCTTCCAGGCCCTGCGCAACCTGTTCACCAACGGCTTCCGTCCCACCACCCTGCTGCTCGGCCTCAAGGACCTGGTGCGGCTCGGCAGCACCTGGGTCTACAAGGGCGGCCTGTGGGTGCTGGACGGCATCCACAACCTGCCCAACATCATCAGCAAGGGAGTCGACTCGGTCAGCCTGACGATCGTGCAGGGGTTCAAGGCGATCCCCGGCTTCGTCCGTGGACTGCCCGAGACCTTCTCCCGGGGCTGGCAGACCACGAAGGAGTGGGTGGGCAAGGAGTTCGGCGGCACCAAGTGGCTGCGGATCTTCCTGCCGGTGGACGCGGCGGAGATCGGCGAGTACGGCTTCGCGCGCGCCCTGCGCATCAGCCTCTTCGACCGCGGTGTGCTCGGGCAGCACGTCTTCGGCGCCCCGATCACCAGCACCATCGGCCGTACGATCAGCTCGGTCCCGGTCGACCCGCGCACCGTCGACGCTCTGGTCGACATGCCGCGCATCCAGCTCAACGAGGTGCGGTTCGGGGCGGGTTCCGGACAGAGCAGCATCCGCAACCTCGACCTGAACATCCCCAGCACCCATCTGGACGTCACCTCGACGCTGCGTCCGCCGACCCTGAACCTGGGGGACGTGGGCGCGATCGCCCACCGCGGCAACTTCGGCGTCCAGGCGGGGCGCACCGTGGACGCGCTGGTGGACATGCCCCATGTGCAGCTGAGCAACGTCCACGTGGGGAACTTCGGCTCGCTGGGCGGGCGTTCGGACCAGCTCGGAGTGAGCGTCGGTGCCACGCCGACCATCACCACCGCGTCCGGCCTCCATGTGCCCGCGTCGGCCGGTGTCCCCGGCGCCACGCACGGCATCACCAACACGCCGGTCACAGCGGTCTCCGGCGGCGCCCACACCACGCTCACCGGGCTGCCCGGGACCCCGCACACCGTCACCGCCGCCGGTGACGTCCTGACGCCGGGCGGGGCGCACAACGGCACCCACGCGCCGGGCACCTCGATCCTCACCGGCACCCACTCCTCGCCGCCCCCGGTGGCCGCCACGCTCGGCGACCTGTCCACGCCGGGCACGCCCACGCCGGGCACCCTGCACTCCGCCCTCACCGGCAACCCGGGCGTAGGCACCGTCCACGCGCCCGGCACCCCCGGCCTCGGCACCGTCCACACGACGCTGACCGGCACCCCGGGCACGAACGTCGCCCACACCGCGCTGAACTCGACGCCCTCGCCCGGCGCCCCGCACGACGTGACGGCCCCCAACAGCCTGCTCACCGGCCCCACCACCGTCGCCCACCCGTCCCCGACCGGCATCGGGCACACCGGGCCGGGGAGTGTCGACGCCCATGTGTCGGCGTTCGACCTGCTCGCGGGCGGCGGCCACCGCACGCCGGACTCCCCCGTGACCCCCGGCACCGGCAGCGCCCTCGCCGACCGCACCACCAGCGCCCTGCACGCCAACCAGACCCGGCTCCACCTCGACGAACTGGTCCACCAGCCGGGCTCGCCGCGCCCCGGTACCCCGCCCGAGCAGCTGCCGCACGGCTCGCCGAACCCGGCGCCGGGCACCCCGGACCGGCTCACCGTCAACCCGGCGACACCGGACCGGCCGACCGTGCGCCCCGCCGCCCCGGACCGGCTCACGGTGAACACCACGACCCCCGACCGGCTCACGGCCACCCCCGCCCCGCACGACCGGGGCCCCGTCGGCCCCGGCGGCTCCGGGCACCCCGGACCGGGCGGGCAGCACGGCCCCTCGGCCCTCGACCTCGTCGACACCGGCCGCAGCGCCCGCGAGACCGACACCCCCGCCCTCGCCGGCGCGCCCGCCCACACCGACGCCGACAAGGGCCTGGCCGGGTCGGCCTCCGGCGGCTCCGGGCACGCCCCGGAGAACCTGGCGGCGCACCCCGCGCCCACTCCGCCGCAGACCCACACCCCGCTGCCCGCGCAGCACACCCCGGCGCCCGCGCCCCACACCACCGGCGACGGCGGCGTCCCCTTCGACGAGCTCCTCAAGGACCGCAACGTCGTCAAGGTCCCCGGCGATCACGAACTCGCGGTCCGGGCCCCCCGCGGGGAACAGCCCGAACTCCACGGCGACGCGGCCCGGTCGGGCCTGTTCACCGTGGAGAAGAACGGCCCGACGGGCTTCGTCGTACGGCAGCTGGAGGCCGTGGGCGGCACCGTCGTCGTCCACACCTGGAACTTCCGGCGCGTGGGCATGCGGATCGGGCTCGCCGACCAGAGCGTGCGCCTCGCGGACGGCCCGTTCAGCGGCGTGACGGTCAAGGTCACCGACAAGTCGGCCGTGCCGGCCGACGACGCCGCCCGGTGGCCCGCGAAGCTGGGCGCCGACGGTGAGATCGTCATCGCCTCGGCCTCCGGCAGCCATGTCTACAGCGGGGCCACCGGTCAGCTCCTCCGCTCGGCCACCCCGGACGTCACCCTGCCCCCGCGCCCGGCCGGCCTCACCGGCCAGGCCGCCGACAGCTGGGACGCGGCCGCCCACGCGGCCCGCGGCCACATGGGCAAGGCCGCGACCGACAACGAGGTCAAGCTGTTCATGCAGGGCGTCATCGGCGGCGCCTTCACCTCGAAGAAGGGGTACGGCGGCTTCGTCAAGCCCAGTGTCCTGGAGGGCAATCCGGGCCTGGTCGGCAAGGTCGAGCAGTTCAACAAGGTCGCCGATGACCTGATGTTCGAGGGTCCCAACCAGCGCATGACGGTGTGGCGGGGCGTGTCGATGGACCCGCGGGCGGCACAGGCCGACGTGTTCGTGGAGCGGTTGCCCGCCTCGACCTCCAACAACCGCGCCTTCCAGGCGGAGTGGGCGAAGAACGGCGTCAACAGCAACCGCGTCGTGTTCGAGATCGACGTCCCCGCCGACCACGGCAAGCTCGCCATGGCCTACCCGCCGGGGTACACCAAGGCCGCCGACGACGCCCTCGCGCTCAACCAGGACCAGTGGGAGGTCACTCTCTCGCCGACCCGGCTGGTGCGGACCGGGCCGGCCCGGGTCGAGGACGGCATCACGGTCGTGCCGGTGCGCGCCGAGCAGATCCCGGATGCCCAGCTCGGCGACCTCATCAACGCCAAGTGGTCCGGGCTGCCCTCGGGCGAGGCGTTCGAGGACTTCGGCCGTGCCTTCGGGCAGGACGCGATGCGCCGCTGGGAGGGCCTCGGCGACGCGATCGTACGGGAGAGCGGTGACGGCCCGAACGTCAGGACGTTCACCGTCGGCCGGCCCGGCTACGCGGACGAGATGACCATCACCGTCACCCACAAGGTGGACGACGACGCCGTCTCCGTCACGATCACCGGCGGCGACCGCACCTTCAGCAGGGAGTGGAGCGGCACCGGCTTCAACGACCTCGCCGCCGACCTGCGCGGCCACGTCCTCCACAACAACGAACTGCTCAGCTCGCTGCCGACGCCGACGTCCTGGGACCGGGCCGCCCCAAGCCCGGCCCGCGCCACCCCGCACACGGAGACGGCCGCCCCGGGCATGCCCCACACCACGCCCGGGACCGACACGACGCTGCCGAGCACGACCCACACCACACTCCATCCGGACACGGCGCTCCCCACCACGACCCACCACACCCCCCTGGACACCGGGACGGCCGTTCCGAGTCCGGCCCGGGGTACCCCGGAGACGACGGCGGCGCACGCGGGAGGCAACGAGCTGCCCGGGCGTGGGACGAGGCTCACCCCGGCGGAGATCCGGGAGGCGTGGTTCCGGGACGGCGAACGGGTCGACACCTTGTTCGGGCACGTGGACGATCCGCTGCGCCAGGCAAGGCGCGAGGCCTGGCGGGATCATGTCCAGGCGCGTTACGACCTGGGCCGTGCCGAGGAGCTGCTGCCGCACAACGGTCACGCGGGCAGCTCCCGCGGTCCCACGTCCAGCGAGATCCGGGCCCGCGAGAACGTCGACCTCGCCCAGCAGCAGTACGACGCCACCCACCGCCGGCTGACCGAACTCGGCGTCGACCCGGCCCGGATGGAAGCCGATCTCGCGGTCCTGCGCAACCTGAGCCTCAACGAACGCCCCCGGCTGCTCGGTGGCACCGCCACCCCGGTGAACGAGGCCACTCCCCCGCCCGCGGTCACCTCCCCGGCCGCGCACGGCGAGACGAACGCGGCCGCCTCCGCGGCGCCTCCCCGGCGGCTGGACGAGATCCTGGGGGACCGCACCAAGGCCCACCAGGATCTTCAGCAGGCCGAGATCCAGCAGACACAGTCCGGCAGTGACCCCGGCAAGATCGCCGAGGCGAAGGCGAACCGGGCCGAGGCGGACGCCAAGTTCCAGGACACCACCCGCGAACTGGAGCAGGCCTTCCAGCACGAGCTCGACAACAGCCTGCTCTCCCAGCGTGAACTGAACCAGCTCGTCGACCAGTTCGCGGGGGCGGGCGAGATCGACCGGGCCCGGACCCTGCAGCAGCACGCGCGGGACCTGGACACCCGCTCCCGCGGCGGGGCCGACGGTGCCGGCCGCCCGGACCAGTTCATCCGGACGGGCGAGGAGATCCAGGGCCAGTCGCACACCGTGCAGCAGCTCGCGAGGGATCTCGAAGGCCTCGTCGAGACGGGCACCGCGTCCCCGGCGGCCCTCAAGGAACTGGCCGCCGAGCTCGAAACGGCCGCCAAGGAGCTCGACGTGTCCCTCCAGGGGCACGTCATCGACGCCGCCCGGTTCGGCGGCACCTACACCCTGCGCAACGAGCACGGTCCCGTCGCCGCCGTGGCCCATCACCTCTCCAAGCTGGTGGACGACGCCGTCCAGGCCGCGAAGCCGGGCGACTTGGTCGTCCTCAAGGGCTTCCACGGTATCGACGCCTCGGTGGCCCAGGTCCGGCGCGATCTGCCGGCCCTCGTCCGCCGCTACCGCGAGAACCAGGCGTTCGGCGACGTGCACACCGGGCGGCAGTGGGAGGCGGTGCTGCCCGGGACCGAGGCCCAGTGGCAGAAGGTGTTCGAGGACTTCAAGGGCTTCGACAAGCTCTCGCGGTCCCAGCAGCACGACTTCGTCCGCACACTGTCCGAGCGGAACATCGCCGACCTGCGGGCCGACGTCGACAGGATGCTCAACGACCTGCCGTCCGCGGAACGCGCCCGCTTCGAGCAGCTGCGGGACACGCTCCAGAACCTGCCCTACCGGATCAAGCACGCCACCCCGGCCTATCACGCCATCGCCAACAGCGGCGTCATGTCCTCCCAGGGCGACCTGACCCGGCGCGGCGTCAAGTTCCTCGCCTCCGGCAAGAGTTCGGCGAAGAACACCTCCAACCTGGGCAACGACGACTTCGTGTTCTTCCGCATGGACGTCGGCGACAGGCCGATGGCCACCCGGTACGGTCCGACCACACTCGTCTTCGACGCCAAGGTCCTGGAGGAGAAGGGCGGTTGGGTCTCGCTCCACGACCAGCTGCACCCGCTGGACCGCGACACGATGAGCCGGCTGACGTTCGGCGACGACGTCGTCCGCAGCGCCAAGTACGACGAAGGCTTCGACGAGGTCGGCAAGCGCGGTCGCTGGACGTACGAGTACCCCGACCACAGCACCCGGCACGTCTCCTTCGAGCAGGAGGTCTTCCACGGGGCGCACGTGCGCGAGGCGCTCGCCCTGTCGGTGGTCCGCGAGGTGCACCTCATCGGCGGCGGTTTCAAGGACGACGTCTTCCGGCTCCTCGCCGAGGGCGGCCACCCGGAGGAGCTGGGCTCGGTCATCTCCAAGCTGTACCGGCCCGAGGCGAAGTTCGGCTCCGGGCTGCCCGTCAACCCGCTCGGGAGCCATGTCGACACCGAGTGGCCGAGGCCGCTCGCGGTGCACGACGCGGACGGCGACGGACGCTATCTGGCCGACGGCACGGTCGACCCGGCCGCACGGGCCGCCGGCAAGGCGTTCGACGAGGCGTCCGACCGGGTGCGCCAGGCGGACAACGCCGTCAAGAGCGGCAACGCCAAGGGGGTCCGCTACAACCTCAACAAGGCACGGCCGCACGCCGAGCAGTCGGTCGAGCTGACGCGGCAGTTCCACGACGTCGCGGACGGCGCCCGCAAGGACCTGGCGAAGACGCTGCTCGACGAACGCGTTCACCGCCTGGACGACATCAACGCGCGGATCGGGGCGCTCAAGACCACCCCGAAGCCGGCCAAGGCCCCGGCCGTCAAGACCCCGGCCGCCGGGACCTCGACGGCGGGCCCCGGCGCGGGCACGGCCGACCTGGGCGCGCTGCCGCACCAGGTCGAGCAGGCACTGGACTCGATTCCGGGCATCACCGCTGACATGAAGCAGATGGCGCGGGCGCTCGGCCACTCGGACGGCTTCCGCGCGCTCAAGAACTCCGGCAGGGCCTCCCACACCAAGGGCGCGGTCGGACTCGGCGTGAGCGAGTTCGATGTCGCGTTCCAGAACATGCGCAAGGCGAACCTGGTCTACGGGAACCCGGCCGGTCTCCACCTCACCGACGAGGGCCGCGCGCTGCTGCAACTGCCGCCGAGCGCGGAGACGAAGACACCGGCGCCTGCCCTGTCCACCACCGCGACCGACGTCCACACGACGCCCGTCCGCGCCGAACCACAACTCCCCCACACCCAGCCGGGCCCCGAGACCAAGCCGCCCACACTGACGACGGACAGCACCCCGCCCCACGGCCTGAACACCGACGTCCCCGCCCCGCACCCCGTCGACACCGACGCCCCGACACCCCACCGCCTGGACACCGACACGACCCCACCGCTCGCCAAGGACACCGACACCACCACACCGTCCCGCCTCACGGACACGGACTCCTTCCAGCCGCACCCGCTCGACACCGACACCACCGCAACTCGTCTCGCGGACACCGACACCACCACCCCGCGCCCCGCGGACACCGAGACGGCGACACCGCACCTCGCCGACACCGACGCCCCGACACCCCACCGCCTGGACACCGACACCACCACCCCCGCGCCCCACCGCGCCGACACCGGGCACACCACGCCGACACCCCCGGCGGACAGCGCGCGGCTCGATGGCGGCCGGTCGGCCCGGCCGCTCGGTGACTCCGTGCTGGACGACATGCTCCGGCCGCCGCCCCGGCGGAACCCCGACACCGCGCCGGACACGGCGGCGCCCGGCGGCGGTCACCCGGCCACGCCCGATCTCCTCGACCGGGCCGCGTTCCGGCAGAGCACGTACCGTGCGCACGGCATCCGGGCCCGTTCGCAGATCCTGCACGTCGACCGGGCGCTGGACGACTTCCTCCGCGTGCCCGCCGACCAGCTGGGGCAGCGGGCCACCGCTCTCGACGACCTGGCCCACGCCGCCGAGCGCTTCCTCCAGGTCCGGCCGGAGTCGGTCCGCCGGACCGGCGTGGAGCGGTTGCTGAACCAGGCGCGTGCCGAGGCGAACGCGTACCGCCTGCTGGACGACTTCCGCCGGCCGGGCGGTGCACCGGACGGCCTCGCCGACCGCACCCGTACCGCCCTCTCGGCCGGCGGCACGGGCCCGGGGACCCACACCAGGCTCCAGACCATGCTCGACGAGCTGGACCGGACCCGGCTGACCCGACAGCAGACCGACGCCCTGGACCTGCTGGACACCGCCCCGCCCGTCCGGCAGGACCACGGCAAGGCACCCGTCCGGCAGCCGGGCGCCACGCCGTGGGCGGCGGAATCGGCGGCGGTCACCGACCTCCTCGGCGGCGAGGGCCGCCCGCTGCGCGAGGCGTGGTCCCAGCTGACGTCCGCCCGGCAGGAGCTGAGCCGGGTGGAGGAGCTGCGCCGTGGACCGGGCGGAGCCAGCACCTCGCAGGGCGTCAGCGCGTACGACGTCCAGCTCACCAACGAACTGCTGCACGCCCGGGACAGGTTCGACACCGCCTACCGGAACCTGGAGGACATCGGCGTCCACCCGGCCGACATCGACGCCCGGATGCAGGAGATCGAGTCCGCGGCCACCCGGCGCGGCGCGACGCTGGGCGCGGGCAAGCTCGACACCGTGCCCGACACGGTCCCGGCCTCCGTCCAGCAGATCGGGCTGAACAACTCGGGTGTCTCCGGGCCGAACGGCCTGATCATCGAGCGCACCGTGGCCGCCGACAACACGGTGACGCTCCGGGTACTGGACGGGCAGCTGCACCCGGACCCGGCACGCACGGTCACGCTCCGTGCGGTGGACGGACATTTCGACGTCCGGCACACGGCGTCGGACGTCGTCACGACGTACACGGCGAACGGCGACCGGATCGCCGACGACATCCCGCTGTACGACGGCGCCGGGCAGCCGACGGGAACGCGGCTGCACACGGACATCGACGGCCACGGCCGCCGGCAGACCCCGAGGGTCGACGGCCCCGGCGGGGACCGGCTGGCCGCGTTCGTCCTGCCCGGGGACGCGACGCGGATCACCCACCTCGACACCGGTGTCACCCACCGCGTCGACGCCCTGGGACACCGACTCGACGAAGGCCTCCAGCTCACCGGCCGGGACGGGGTCCCCACCGGGACCGACCGGGTGCGGGTCACCGACGGCACGGAGGTCCATGTCACCGATCTCGCGGGCAACCGCCTGGACCTGCGGGTCCAGGACCTGGGCGACGGGAACGGGGTGCGGGTCACCGAGGACGTGACGGGTGTCTCCGACCGCTACGACGCCCGGGGCCGGCTCCAGGAGGCCGGTGTCTCGCTCACCGACGCACAGGGCACACGCGGACAGCGGTTCGTCGCCGACGACGGCACGGGCCGCTTCCTGACCGACGCGGCCGGCACCCGGCAGGCCGAGACGGTGACCACGCTGCCCGGCACCACCGGATTCCGGGTGACCGACGACGCGACCGGCACGACCACCCGGTACGCGGCCGACGGCACCTTCCAGGACACCGGCCGGGCATTGTTCGACCCGGCGACGAACGCCCGCGACGGCCGGGTCGCCGTGCCGGACGGCACCGGCGGCCACCGGCTCACCGACATCGCCGGACAGCCGCTTCCGCAGCGGGTCGTCGAGGTCGGCGACGCCCGGCTGCGCACGATCGACGACACCACCGGCGCCTCCGTGCTGCACGACGCCCAGGGGCACCCGACGGGCACGTCGACCGCGCTGGCCGACCCGGCGGGCGGCCGGCGCGGCGCACGCTTCGCCGAGCCCGACGGGGCCGGCGGTCACCGCCTCACCGACGCCGACGGCACGGCGCTGCCCGACACCGTGACCGCGCTCCCGGGCAACGCCGGTTTCCGCACGGTCCAGGGCACCGGACACCACACCTTCGGTCCGAACGGCGACTTCGCGGGCGACGGACTGCGGCTGACCGGACGCGACGGCGCGCCCGCCGGGCACCTCGACCGGCCACTCGTCGGAGCGCCCCGCTGGCTGGACGACACCTTCGCGCCTGACCCGGCGCGCGCGGTCGCCCTCGACGGAGGCGGCCGCATCGAGATCGCCCGGCCCGGCGGCGGCCACCAGATCTTCGACCAGAACACCGGCGGTTTCGTCCAGGAGACGGTCCCGCTGCCCGGCGGCGGCCACCAGACCACCCTCGCCGACCGGTCGTTCACCCGCTACGACGGCCAGAACGCCGTCACGGCCACCGGCACCCCGCTGCCCGCGGGCCACGGCGGACGCCTCGTCGTCGTGGCGCCGCCGACCGCCGCGCACCCCGGCGCCTGGCTGGAGGACGCGGCGGGCGCCAGGCTCGCGCACTGGGACGTCGTCAGGCGGCCCGACGGCACTACGCGGATCGAGTTCGGCGCACCGGACAGCCCACGACGCGGCGAGTTCCTGCACCTGGACGCCCACGGCACCGTGACCCGACAGGGCTTCAACGTGCTGGACGAGGGGCGGCGCACGGACTTCCGGTACGTCGTCGACCACACCGCCGGCACCTGGGAGCGGACCACCCGGGCCGGGGCGCCCACGGCCCCGGGATCCTTCCATCGCGGCACCGCCGACCTCTCCGGCGCGGCCCACGGGCACGTCCAGCTGCTCAGCTCGACCAAGAAGCAGGTGCCGGTCTTCGAGCGCCGGGTGCTGCCCGGTGCCTCCGGTGACGTGGTCGACTCCTTCCGGCGCACCGACACGATCGCCTTCGCACGCACCAACCCCCGTACACACTGGGTGCGTTGGGACGGGTCCGGGACCCCGGTGGGCACCGGAAGCCGGCACTACGACACGGCGGGCACCGGCTGGCGCGACACCGACGGCTGGGGCCGCACGGTGCGCGAACACCGCGACGGGCTGCAGAAGTTCAACGGCCGGACCGGCCACACCCTGGGCGTCGACAACGGCAACGGCGCCTGGACCTGGCACCGTTACGACGGCGCGGGCCGGGAGATCGCCTCGGGTCCGCGCACCCGTGAGCACGTCGGCAGCGGCTGGACCGACCGCACCGCGGGCGGTGACCTCGCCCAGCGGCAGTGGGGCATGGCCGAGTGGCCGGAGCGGGCCGGGCAGTACCAGGAGCACGCGATGGCCGCCGACGGCAGCCTGACCGGCACCTGGGAGCGGCACTCCCCGCACGGCAAGGAGGTCGGTAAGCACGAGGTGTTCGGCGACGGTTTCCTCACCACCGACCGCTGGCGCGAGCAGCGTCCGCCCACCTGGGTGCGCACCCGCTGGCTGGCCGGCGCCGAGCACGCGCAGCCGCCGTTCGCCCATGTCCGGGGCGACGACACCTACCAGTTGTTCACCTGGAGCAGGGAGGCGGGCGACGGTACGGTCGCCGCCTCCGGTGTGCGGTACGTCGGCATGGACGGCAGCGCCCTCGACCTGGCCGCCGACGGCGGCTTCGCCCGGTTCAGCGGGAAGCTGCACGACGGCACCTCCCTGAAGGTCGGCGACCACGCCGGCCGCCCCGCCCATGCTCCGGCCAACCCGACCGACCACCCCTGGCAGGCCGGCAACGTCCGGGGCTACCGCGAACCCCTGACGAACGACCCGGACGGCAGGCTCTGGCAGGACGTCTACCAGGACGCCGGCGGCGTGACCCGGACCGCCCGCGAAGGCCGTCCGAACGGGGTCGTGCGGGAGTTCACCGGTGACCGCACCTGGGTGGACCGGGACCCGCACGGCAACCTCGTCGGCCAGAGTCATCCCAAGCCGAACGACCCGGGTCGTGTGATCCAGGGTTCCGGGCGCGCCGACTCCGGCCGCTGGACCTGGCGGGAGCTGGACGCGAACGACGCCCAGGTGGCCTCTGGCGAGCGGGAGTTCTTCCGTGGCTCCACCGACTCCCGGCTGCCCTGGGACGACTCCTACCGGGACTTCGACGCCGACGGGCGGCTGGTCCGCGAGCGCCGGATGCTCGACTCGGGCCGGTACGTGGACGCCTGGCGCGACAACAACGGCCGGTGGTCGGCCAACGTCTTCAACCGGGACGGCACGCCCCTCGACCCGGCCCTGGCCGACCAGGCCCGCCGCTGGTGGCACGGCGGCGCCTGGCAGGACCAATGGGCGCCCGGCGCCCGCCACTTCCGCGACTCGCTGCCCGGGACCGGCCAGGGCGCACCCACCGTGCTCCGCGAGACCCCGGTGCGCGGCGGCGGTCCGGTGCGGGTGCGGACGTACGACACCCAAGCCGCCACGCCGGGTTCGGTCTGGAAGGAGTACGACCACGGCAGCGTGGTCCGCGAACGCAAGCCGCAGGGCACCGGGTTCCTGGAGACCGACTCCTGGCGCGGCCAGTGGAACCGTTACGACGACCGGGGCGATCTGATCGCCCAACGCACCGACAACGGGCTGGTGTTCGAGCGGGACAGCTTCGGCCGGATGGAGCTGACCGGGAACGAGTACGACTTCCGCGGGGCGCTGACCGAGATCCGCGGCTGGGGCCGTACGACCCGTGAGGCGCAGCGCATGCCCTGGTCGGGCACCGTCCTGCCGGACGGCAACGCGGCGCTGCGCGAGGCGCGTTACGAGCCGTACTGGCAGAGCGTGGCGAAGAAGGCGGCGCTGGAGTTCGGCCAGGAGTTCATCCTGGAGTTCGGCGCGAACCTCGCCGTGAACGGGATCGTGGCGGCCGTCCAGAACAAGCCGTTCACCGGCAAGGACGCGCTGAAGTCCTTCGCCAACGCGGCGGTCGGCGCGGGCATCAAGACCGGGCTGAGCACGGCGGTCCACGAGAACCGGGCCCTCGGCTTCGAGAAGCTCGGCCAGTTCAAGGCCGGTATCGCCAACATCGACGGCGGCAAGCCGTGGACCCGGCGGCCGCTCAACCACGACAAGACCTGGGTCAACGAGTGGGCGGGCAACGAGACGCCGACCCGCTGGCGCGGCGGCACCTACGACTTCTCGTTCGGCGTCCTCAGCAGCGCGCTGTCCGGCTGGGTCAACGGCAGTATGAACGCGGCTGTCTGGGGCGTGACCAACGCCGACGGGCAGACCGTGAAGCTGCACGGCGGGGACGCGGTCTGGGAGGGCGGGATCAACGCCGCCGCCTCCGTGACCACGGCCGCCACCACCGGACTGGTCAAGAACGTGTTCGTGATGAGCGCGGGCAGCCGGCTCTTCCACCGCCAGGGCTTCGCCGAGTTCTGGATCCAGCTACCCTTCAAGATCTTCGAGAAGTCGATCCAGTCGCTGTACCTGACCAGTGCCTATCGTGCGAGCATCAATCCCACCTATTACCAGGCACCTTGATCAACGCAGCGGCGATCACCGAGGACTGAGGAACACAGATGACCACCCGTCACACCGTGGCGCCCAAGGGGCAGGGCGGCCGGGGCGCGTACCGGACCATCGGCGAGGCGGTACGGGCCGCCTCGCCCGGCGATCTGGTGGTGATCGCCCCGGGCACCTGGACCGAGAACCTGGTGCTGGACCGCGAGGTCGTGCTCACGGCGGAGCACGGCCGGGGCAGTGTGGTGATCGCGGCGCCGCCCGGTGAGGCGGCCGCGGTGACCGTGGACGGCCCGGACTGCGCCCTGCACAACATCACCGTGTGGGGGTCCGACGCGGGCCTGCCCGCCGTGAGCGTGTCGCCCGGCGCCGGGCTGGTCCTGGAAGAGTGCTCGGTGGAGGGCGGCCGGGTGCAGGTCAAGGGCCCGGAGGACGAGGAGGGCGGTACGACGGCGGTCGTGCTGCGCCGCTGCCGTCTGGAGGGGGCCCGGCTGGCCGGACTGCATCTGGCGGGCGGTGTCCGGGCCCGGCTGGAGGACACCGCGGTGACCGGCGTCGACGGCACGGGCGTGGTGCTGTCCGGCACCGCGAGCCTGGACGCCGTACGGCTGCGCCTGGAGCGGACGACCGGGTCCGGGGTGCGGCTGCGCGGCCGGTCCCGGCTGCGGCTGACCGACTCGGTGCTGGCGGGCAGCGGCCGGGCGGGACTGCTCCTGGAGGACGCGACCGAGGCCACGGCCGGGGAGTCGCGTATCGAGACGCCCGGCGCGGCGGGGGTGCATCTGACCGGCTCGGCCCGTGCGGAGCTGACCGACTGCCGGATCCGTGGGGCGGCCGCCAGCGGTCTGGTCGTGCAGGAGACGGCCCGGCTGAGCGCCTCGGGCTGCTCGGTCGCCGACGCGGGGGCCAACGGGCTGCTGGTCACCGGCTCGGCGGAGGCGGACCTGGCCGACTGCAGGATCGACCGCAGCGCCTTCAGCGCCGTGCATCTGGCCGGTACGGCCGTCGGGCGGCTCGCCGACTGCCGGGTGCGGGGCGGCTCCGAGCACGGGGTGCACGCCACCGGCGAGGCCCGGGTCGAACTCACCGACTGCGGGATCGTCGACGTCGCCATGACCGGGGTGAGTGTCCTGGAGCGGGCGGTGGCCACGCTCACCGGCTGCCGGGTCGCCGGGTCAGCCGCCGGGATCGGCATCGGTTCGCCGGCCGGCAGCACGGTCGCCGACACCACGGTGACCGGGACCAAGGAGATCGGTGTGCAGGTCGCCAAGGGCGCCGCCGCCGCCCTCGCCGGGATCCGGATCAGCGGCGCGGGGGCGGCCGGGCTGGTGGTCGACGAGGGCGCCGAGGCGACGGTGGTCGGCGGCCGGGTCGAGGACTGCGCGGGCTCCGGCGCGGTCGTGTGGACCGGCGCCCGCCCGGAGGTGACCGGCCTGCACATCGACCGCCCGGGCAAGAACGGGGTGTTCCTGGCGGAGGGCGCGGGCGGCACGTTCACCGCGGTCGAGGTCACCCGCGCGGGCTTCCCCGCCCTGCATGTGGCCAAGGGCGCCGACCCGCTCTTCCGGCACTGCCGGATCCGGGACTGCGCGGAGGCGCTGGGCACCGACGAGGGCGCCGAGCCGGTCCTGGAGGACTGCACGGCCGACGGCACCCCGCTCGCCTTCGGCACCCCGGCCGCGGCTCCGGCGAACGGCAGACCCGGTGCGGCCTCGCCCTCCGCGTCCACCGCCAAGGCCGTCGACGACTCCGACGAGCCGGAGGAGGAGAACCTGGAGGACCTGCTCGGCGAGCTGCACGAACTGGTCGGCCTGGACCGGGTGAAGCAGGACGTCGGCTCCCTGGTCAAGCTCATGCAGACGGTCCGGCGCCGCGAGGAGGCCGGGCTGCCCGCCCCGCCGCTCAGCCGCCACCTGGTCTTCGCCGGCAACCCCGGCACCGGCAAGACCACCGTCGCCCGCCTCTACGGCCGCCTCCTCAAGGCCCTCGGTCTGCTCCGCCGGGGCCATCTGGTCGAGGTCGACCGGACCGCGCTGGTGGGTGAGTACGTCGGCCACACCGGCCCGAAGACCACGGCCGCCTTCAACCGGGCGCTCGGCGGGGTGCTCTTCATCGACGAGGCCTACTCGCTGGCCCCGGCCTTCGCGGGCAACGACTTCGGCACCGAGGCCGTGGCGACGCTGGTGAAGCTGATGGAGGACCACCGCGACGACGTCGTGGTCATCGCCGCCGGCTACCCCGGCGACATGCACCGCTTCATCGGCTCGAACCCCGGTCTGGCCTCCCGCTTCGGCCGCACCCTCCTCTTCGAGGACTACGAGCCGGCCGAGCTGGTGTCGATCGTCGAGTACCAGGCCGGACAGCACCGCTACGAGCTCACGCCCACGGCCCGCAGCGAGCTCGTCGGTCTCTTCGAGGCCATGCCCCGGGGCGAGGGCTTCGGCAACGGCCGCTCGGCCCGGCAGATCTTCCAGGAGACGACCGAACGCCAGGCCCAGCGCGTCGCCGAGCTCGCCGCTCCGACGCCGGAGCAGCTGATCAGTCTGGAGGCCCACGACCTGCCCCACCCGGCCGCCCGCTGAGGGCGCGCTGCGTTCCGTACAATTTGAGGCCGAACGAACGTCACGAAGGAGCCACCCGTGCCCGGTCAGCGGTCCATCACCGAAGCCGAGAAGCTCGCCTCGGCGAAGCTCGGCGGTACTCCGATCCGCCGGGACCAAATGGCGGCCGTGGCGAACATCTACCGGGCTGCCTCCGCGGTGCGGCAGCACCTGGAGAACTCCGTGCTGCGCGGCTCGGACCTCACCTGGACCGCGTTCGTGGTGCTGTGGGTGGTGTGGGTGTGGGGCGAGTCGGAGACCCGGCACGTGGCGGAGGAGGCCGGGATCTCCAAGGGCACGCTCACCGGGGTGGTCCGCACCCTGGAGTCGCGGGGGCTGCTCGCCCGGGCCGGGCATCCGAGCGACGGCCGGCTGGTGCTGCTCAGCCTCACCGACAAGGGCGAGGAGCTGATGCGGCGGGTGTTCCCGGCGTTCAACGAGGAGGAGGCCTTCGTGACCACCGGTCTCAGCGACGCCGAGTGCCGCAGCCTCGCGGAGGGGCTGCGGCGGGTCGTGCTCCAGGTGGAGGAGCACGGTGAGGAGCGGCGCCGGGAGCTGCTGGACGGGGCCGAGCCCGCGCCCCGCCGCAGCGGGCGCCGCCCGAAGGCCTGAATCAGGCGGCGGCCCGTACCAGCGCGTCGAACAGCCGCTGCTGGACGGGGTCCTCGTGCGCGGTGTCCTCCGGATGCCACTGCACGGCGGTGAACCAGCCTCGGGCGCCGGGGAGTTCCAGGCCCTCGACCGTGCCGTCCGCGGCGGTCGCGGTGACGGTGAGCCCCTGGCCGAGGCGGTCCACCCGCTGGTGGTGGTAGCAGGAGGCGTCCGCCTTCTCCTCCCCCAGCGCCCGGGCGACGCGGGAGCCGGCTCGGACGGTCACCGGGTGGCGCAGGTGCCGGTGGGTGCGGTCCGGGCCGCCCATGTCCTGCTCCAGGGTGCCGCCGAGTGCCACGTTCACGGCCTGGAGCCCCCGGCAGATCGCCAGCAGCGGCAGCCCCGACTCCAGCGCGTGGCGCGCGACTTCGAGGTCGAAGGCGTCCTGGAGGTCGTCGACGTCGTAGACGCTGTCGTGGGTGTCGGTGGCGCCGTAGCGGTACGGCGCGAGGTCGCCGCCGCCGGGCAGCAGCACCCCGTCGAAGCGGGCGAGCCGGCCGGCCACGTCGGTGTCGGCGGGGTGGATGCTCGCGGGTTCGCCGCCGGCCCGCCAGACGGCCTCGATCAGCGCGCGGGCGTTGACCTCGGCGGCGTAGCGCAGGGCGGAGGTGGTGGCGGAGAACCGGGCGGGTACGGCGATGAGCGGACGGAGCTGACGGTGCGGACGGGTCACAGCTGGATCCAGGTCGTCTTGAGTTCGGTGTACTTGTCGATCGCGTGCGCGGACTTGTCCCGCCCGTTGCCGGACTGCTTCATGCCGCCGAAGGGCACGGTGAGGTCGCCCTCCTCGTAGCAGTTCACCCAGACCGTGCCGGCCTTCAGGGCGCGGGAGACCTGGTGGGCGGTGGACAGGTCGGAGGTCCACAGGCCGGCCGCGAGCCCGTACTCGGTGGCGTTGGCGAGCCGGACCGCCTCGGTGACGTCGTCGAAGGCGAGGACGGACAGCACCGGGCCGAAGATCTCCTCGCGGGCGAGGCGCATCCCGGGTTCGACGCGGTCGAAGACGGTCGGCCGCAGGTAGCTGCCGCCCGTCTCCGCGAGCGCCCGCTCGCCTCCCGTGCGCAGCCGGGCGCCCTGCTCGCGACCGACGGCGATGTGGTCCCGTACCCGTCCCAGGTGGGCCTCCCCGACCAGCGCGCCCATCTCGGTCGCCGGGTCGAGCGGGTCGCCGATCCGCAGTTCCTCGGCCCGGCTGACGATCGCGTCCGTCACGCGCTCGGCGACGGAGGAGTGCACCAGCAGCCGGGAGGGGGCGGTGCACATCTCGCCCTGGTTGAAGAAGATGCCCCAGGCGGCGGTGGCGGCAGCCGCGTCCAGGTCGGGGGCGTCGGGAAGGATGATGTTGGGCGACTTGCCGCCCAGCTCCAGCCAGACCCGCTTGAGGTTGGAGTCGGCGGAGTAGCGCAGGAAGTGCCGTCCGACGGCGGTGGAGCCGGTGAAGGCCAGCACGTCGACGTCCGGGTGGAGGCCGAGGGCCCGCCCGGCGGTGGGCCCGTCGCCGGTGACGACGTTCAGCACGCCCGGCGGGAGTCCGGCCTCGGTGCCGATCCGGCCGAGCAGCAGGGCGGAGAGCGGGGAGGACTCGGACGGCTTCAGTACGACGGTGCAGCCGGCCGCGAGCGCCGGGGCGACCTTCCAGCCGGCCAGGGTGAGCGGGAAGTTCCAGGGGACCACCGCGCCGACGACCCCGGTCGGCTCGCGGGTGACCAGGGCGAGGGCGTCGGACGCGGTGTGCGGGGACTCGTCGGTGAGCTTGTCGGCCAGCTGCCCGTACCAGCGGAAGGTGTTGATCGCCGCGCGCAGTTCGATGGCGTACGACTCGGTGATCGGCTTGCCCATCTCCAGGGTGATGGTGAGGGCGAGCCGTTCCCGGTGTTCCTCGAGGAGTTCGGCCATGCGGAGCAGGATCCGGCCGCGTTCGGCGGGAGCCAGGTGCGGCCAGGGGCCGGAGTCGAAGGCGCGGCGGGCGGCGGCCACGGCGAGGTCGACCTCGGCCTGCCCGGCGTCGGCGACCCGGGTGAGGAGCTGCCCGTCGCGGGGCGAGACCACGGCGAAGGCGGCACCGCCGCCGGGTTCGTCGGTGCCGTCGATGTGGTGGTGTGCGGGCAGGTCGAGGGCCTTGGCGCGGCCGAGGAGTTCGTCGTGGGTGAGATCCAGCATGGTGGTCCCGTCGAGGGGTCGGGGGTCCGGCCGCGGGGCGGCCGGACCCGGCGAGGGTGGGTCAGCGACCGTGGACGAACCGTGCGCTCCCCGCCCCGAGCAGCAGCACCGCGGGGACCGCCAGGACCAGCCGGAGGGCCGTGGTGGCGTCGCCGCCGATGAGGGTCGTGAAGTTGGTGAGGACCACCCAGATCACGGCGGCGATACCCAGCGCGCCGAGGGCGGGGGCGATCAGCGTGTGCCAGCGCCGGGTGTCCAGGCGCTCGCGGCGGAAGAAGACGATCACCGAGACCGAGGTCAGGAAGTACAGCAGCATGCAGGCCAGCACGCCGACGCCGCTGAACCAGGAGAAGAGGGTGAGGACCGGGTCCTTGCCGGCGAGGGCGAAGGGCATCACCAGGAGGACGGCGAGCGCCGTCTGGACCAGGCCCGCGATCCACGGCGAGTGCCGGTGGTTGAGGGTGCGCAGGCGGCCCGGCAGCAGGCCCTCGCGGCTCAGCGAGAACAGGTAGCGGTTGGCGGAGTTGTGGAAGGCGAGGATGCCGGCGAAGAGCGAGGTGGCCAGCAGGATCGGCAGCACGTCGTTGACCCAGCCGCCGAACTGGGCGGCGATGGGCGCGAAGACGAAGACCGTGGAGTCGCCGCCGGCGAGCGCCTTGCCCGCGGCCGCGGTGACCTTCGAGGGGCCGTAGGAGGAGACCAGCATCCATGACACGAAGGCGAAGAAGCCGGTGACCACGGCGACCGACAGGTAGGTGGCCCGGGGGACGGTCTTGTGGGGCTCGCGGGCCTCCTCGCCGTAGATGGCCGTGGCCTCGAAGCCGAACATGGAGGCGACGGCGAACATCAGGGCCACACCGGGCGCGCCCTGGAGCACCGCGCTCGGGGAGAAGGTGCCGCCGAAGTCGAGTCCCTCGGGACCGCCGCCCTTGACGAGGGTGACCAGGGCGAAGACGAGCAGGATGCTGAACTCGGCGAGCACGAACACGGCGAGCACCTTGGCGCCCAGCTCGATCCCGGCGGCGCCCAGCACCTGGACGACGCCCATGGTCACCAGGGCCCACACCCACCAGGCGATGTGCGCGCCGGAGTAGTGCTCGACCAGCCCGCTGACGGTGAACCCGTAGAGGCCGTACATGGCGGCCTGGACCGTGCAGTAGGCGAACAGCGCCACGGCCGCGCTGCCGCTGCCGGTCGTCCGGCCCAGGCCCTTGCCGATGTACGTGTAGAAGGCGCCGGCGTTCACGACGTGCCGGCCCATCGCCACGAAGCCCACCGAGAACAGCAGGATCACCGCTCCGGCGATGGCGTAGGCGGCCGGAGCCCCGGCGCCGTTGCCGACCGCCACGGCGATCGGGACGGCGCCCGCGATACCGGTGAGCGGCGCCTGGGCGGACAGGACGAAGAAGAGGATGCCCAGGACACCCAGGGCGTTGCGTTTGAGGGCGGCCGCGGGGCGGCCCTCCCCGGTCTGCGGAGAGGCGTCGACCGTCTGACTGTCCACTCGGATCACCTGCTGAGGGGAAGGGAGGAGTTTTCGTTTTGAGCCAAACGAGTTGCCTCATGGTGGGCCAGAACTATCCATCCGGCAAGGGGGTGGGGAGGGGAATTTACGCCGGGGAAACCGCCCTGCCCAGGGCATGACGAACCCCCCGGCGCGACCGCGACGGGGGGTTCCGTGTCGGGCACGCTCAGTCGCGCTTCTCCGGCGGCCGCTCACCCAGGGTGTGCAGCAGCGCACGCAGCTCGGCGAGGGCGGCCTCGGTGTCCGCGCGGTCTCCGATGCCCGTGAGCTGGTGCAGCACCAGTCCGTCCAGCGCCGCGAAGACCAGCCGGTTGAACGCCGGGCTCGCGTCGTCGGGCAGTATCCGGGCCAGCTCGCGCCGGGAGGCGCCGAAGTACTCGTCGTACAGCTCCCGGACCTGCGCCAGCAGCTCGGGGCGGCGGCGGGCCTCCAGCAGCAGTTCGTACTGGTACGCCTGCACGTCCGCGTCGTCCTCGACCATGTCCGTCAGACCGGTCACGAAGTCCTCGGGCTTCCCGGTGCCGGGCTCCAGCAGGCTGCTGCTGAGGCTGAGCCGCACCGCGTAGGCGAGGGACTCCTCGATCAGCGCGTCCCGGGAGCCGAAGTGGTGGACGACCAGACCATGGGTGACCCCAGCCTCCTCGGCCACCGCACGGTAGGTGAGGTGGCGCAGCCCCCGTCGCCCGACGACCCTGACCGCGGCCTTGAGCAGCGCCTCGCGGCCCTCCCCGTACCCCAGCCGCTTGCGCGACCGGGCCTCGGACGGCTGCGGGGTCCCGGCGGATTCGGTCATGGTCGCGACCCTACCCGCCGGGTCCCGGCGCCTGTCGTGACGCCTACCTGCGGGGTGGGCGGACGCCACGGAACTCCCAGTCGCCGCCGAGCGCGGTGGAGAGTACTTCCTCGGACTCGGTGGGCTGCGCGCCGACGTCGTCACGGATCGGGGTGGGTCCGGTGACGATGTGGTTGGTCAGCCGCCCGAGCCCCTCCACCTCCACCTCGACGACATCACCCGGCTGGACCGGCCGTGAGTTGGCCGGGGTCCCGGACAGCAGGACGTCACCGGGGTACAGGGTGATGGTCCGGGCGATGTCGGCGACGAGGTAGTGCATGTCCCACTTCATCTCGTCGGTCGAACCGTCCTGGACGACCTCGCCGTTGACGTACGTCCGCAGCCGCTTGCCGTGGAAGTCCCAGTCCGTGACCAGTCCCGGGCCGAGCGGGCACAGCGTGTCCGACCCCTTCACCCGCAGCATGGACCCGGCGTCGGTGTCCCGGAAGTCGTGCAGCCCGTAGTCGTTGGCGATGGTGTACCCGGCGATGTACTCCCCCGCCTCGGCCGGCGAGACGTTCCGCGCGGTCTTCCCGATGACGATGGCGACCTCGCCCTCGTAGTTGAGCCATTTGCAGCCCTCGGGGCGGACGATGGCGCCCTTGTGGGAGTTGAGGGAGGAGGTCGGCTTGTGGAAGTAGGTCGGTGTGTCGGGCAGGTCGATCTGGAACTCGTCCACCCGGCTGCGGTGGTTGAGATGGACGGCGATCACCTTCGACGGCACGACCGGCGGCAGATGCGGGGCGTCAGCGATTTTCACGCGCCGGCCGTCCCCGGCGACGAGTTCGTCCCCGTCGAGGGTGACCTGGGCGGCGGCGCCGTCGAGGAGGATGCGGCGGTACTCGGGCATGTCGGGGCTCCTCAGATACGGCTGTGGGGGGTGCGCGGGGCGGGTGTTCCGGTGCCGGTCCAGCCGTCGGCGGGCCGGTCGAACCAGAGGTGGACCTGGCCGGTGCCGATCGAGTTCTCGTACTCGCCGTACTGGCGGGCCCGGGCGGTGCAGGCCTGCTCGCCGAGGGCGCCGGCCATCATCAGGTAGTGGAAGAACTTCGCCTCGGGCCTGAACTTCCAGAACGCGTCCATGGTGTCCAGGACCTTGCCGTGACGGCCCTCCTTGAACCAGGCGATGCGCTCAAAGTCCGCCTCGCGGGCCTCGGGCGTGAAGATGTGGACGGGGTCGCTGGCCTCGTGGTCGCGCAGTTCACGCAGCGGCCAGAAGGTGTGCGAGAGGGCGCCGGAGGCGATGAGCAGCACCCGACGCCCCGGGGTGGCGGCGATCCCGTCCGCGAGGGCACGGCCGAGCCGCAGGTGGTCCTCCATGTCGCCGGTCTGGCAGACGCCGATGGTCACCCACCGTTTGTCGGGCAGGCCCTCGCCGAGGTACTTCCAGAGGTTGATGGTGGCGTAGTAGATCGGCAGGTAGTCGTCGTCGATCGCGGTGATCCAGGTGCCGTGCTTGTCGGCGAACTTCTCCACATTGCGGGCGAGTTCCGGGTCGCCGGGGAAGTCGTAGGGCATCCGGCACATCCCGCGCGGCAGTTCTTCGGAGGTGAACAGCCCGGCCCGCCGCTCCTGGGCGGTGACCACGAACTCGACGGTGGTCGCCCAGTGCGAATCCAGTACGACGACGGTGTCGTAGTCGTCCCGCTCGAACACCTCCCGGCGCAGCTGGCGCAGTCCGGTGACGAGGGTGATCTCCTTGCCCTCGTTGAGTTCCAGCCGGTCGGCCTCCGGCAGCACGATGGTGGGGACGTGGGCGAGGAGCCCCGCCCCGACGATCTCACCCATGGTCCTTCCACCCTCCGGGTGCGGTGACGGTGTTCTTCAGGTCGCAGTAGAAGTCGAAGCTCCAGGTGCCGCCCTCGCGTCCGACGCCGGACAGGCGGGAGCCGCCGAAGGGTGCCTGGAGGTCGCGGACGAAGAAGCAGTTGACCCACACGGTGCCCGCGACCAGCTGTGCGGTGACACGCTCGGCACGCTCCCGGTCGCCGGTGGCCAGGGTGGCAGCCAGCCCGAACCGGGTGTCGTTGGCGAGACGGACGGCTTCGTCCTCGTCGGTGAAGGTCTGCAGGGTCAGGACGGGCCCGAAGACCTCCTCCTGGACGATCTCGCTCTCCTGCGCGACATCGGTGAGGAGCGTCGGCGCGTAGAACTGCCCGTCCAGGCGCTGCCCGCCGATCACCGCACGAGCCCCGTCGGCGATCGCCCGCTGCACGAACGCGTCGATCTTCTCCAGCTGACGGGGGTGGATGTTCGGGCCGACGTCGGTCGCCTCGTCACGCGGGTCGCCCTGCACGAGCGCGTTCGCCTTCTCGGCGAACCGGCGGGTGAACTCCTCGGCGACGGCTTCCTCGACGAGCAGCCGGGTGCCCGCCAGGCAGACCTGCCCGGCGTTGTCGTACTGCTCCACCGCGAGGTCCACGGCGAGGTCGAGATCGGCGTCGGCGAACACCAACAGCGGCGACTTGCCGCCGAGTTCGAGACTCAGGGGCGTCAGGTTGGTGGCGGCCGAGGCGGCGATCCGCCGGGCCGTGGGTACCGATCCGGTGAAGCTGATCCGCCGCACGTCCGGGTGCGAGGTGAGCGCGTCGCCGATCTCCGCGCCGTAACCCTGCACGACATTGAGGACACCGGCCGGCAGCCCCGCCTCGGCGGCGATGTCCGCGAGCAGCGAGGCGGTGAGCGGGGACCACTCGGCGGGCTTGAGGACCACGGTGTTCCCGGCGGCGAGCGCGGGGGCGACCTTCCAGCTGGCCATCATCAGCGGGGCGTTCCACGGCGTGATCAGCACACAGGGCCCGGAGGGGTCCCAGCTCACGTGATTCGCGTGTCCCCGGGTCTCGAAGTCCTCGTGCTCCAGTCTCAGCAGCCAGTCCGCGAAGAACCGGAAGTTGTGCGCGACACGAGGCATCACACCACGGCGGTGGGAACGCAGCAGCGCCCCGTTGTCCGTGGTCTCGACGATCCCGAGCTCTTCGATCCGCTTCTCCACACCGTCGGCGATCGCGTGCAGGAGACGGGCCCGCTCGGCACGGGGGGTGGCGGCCCAGCCGGGGAAGGCCGCCTTGGCAGCGGCAATGGCGGCACGGGCCTCGGCGGGTCCGCCGCGGGCGATCTCGCCGACCGGCTGCCCGTCGATGGGCGAGTGGTCGGTGAACGTCTCGGCGGAAGCGACCCGCTCGCCACCGATCCAGTGCCGGGTGTCGACGGACACTCCGGCAACGACGATCTTGTCAGCCATGAGAAGGGTTTCCATTCATACGAAGGGACCTGCCACGTACCTCAGGGGCGCGGGGCTGTGTTGAATGTGCGGCTACCGCCGCGTGGGCGCGACCAGCCGCAACGCAGCCGCACCCGCCCACGCACCTCACCCGGCAACCACTCCGGACATCCCGCTCTCCAACAAGCGCCCCCCATCCCAGACCACCCCGACCTGCCGGTAATACGCGGCGATCGGCTCCCGGATCTCCAGCCGCGCCAGCTCCTCCGTAGGCGCCTCGAACAACTCCAACTCCGCGTCCCCCACCCACGCCTGACCGCCCTCGAAGGACGCCGCACCCGACTCGATCAACTCGTCCAAAGCCAGGCCCTTGCCCTTCTCGATCGACGGCAGCCACCGGTGATGAGCCATCGGATGCCCGTTGACGAACCCGTTCGTCGCGGACGGCTCCCGCAGCGTCACCACCGCCTGCGCCAACCGCCGGTCCGCCGCCGCCAGCGTCGCCCCGAACCGCGCCCCCGCCTCGATCCGCGGAGCGGGCCCGTAGGGATGCGGCCGCGTCTGGTGGATCGACCCGAGCTTCTTCGGGTACCCCTGGTGCAGCCCACGGGCGATCGCGAAGTCCTTGTCGACCCAGATGTAGACGCACCGCGAGTACGTCTGCCCCCGGTACGTGCAGCGGACGACCGCGAACGCCTCCTTGTACTGCGAGAGCACCGGATCCAGCAGTTCCTCCCCCGACGCCGAGCAGGACTGCCAGTCGGCCCAGATCAGCGCGACCGCACCGGGATCCTCGTCGGCCAACTCCAACGGCTCAGGCAGCAGTTCACGCACCCACGCGGGATCCGTCCGGTACTCGACGGTCAGCAGATCGCCGGAGTACCGCCACGGCGGCGAGGGAATCAGCGACGAGGCACCGCTCGCCGTCTTCGGATGGAAGTAACCACGGAGACTGGCCACTTGGGGCTCCTTAAACAGTGAGGGCGGGCTGCCGGAGCAGCTCGGCACGGTAACGGGCGGCGGACGCGGCGACGGCCTGCCCGCCGAGCGCGACGACACCGACGAGTCGGCCGTCGCGGTGGTAGCCGACGAGAACGTCCCCACCCGGATCGCCGTCGAGGATCCGGACGTCGTCCTTGCCGAGCACCGGTGCGCCGAAGGACTGGAGCCGGAAGTCGTGCTGGTCGCTCCAGAAGGTGGGCAGCGGCGCGAACGGCGCCAACTCCTCCTGGCCTCCGGAGAGATGACGGACGAGGACCTTCGCCGCGTGCTTGGCGGTGTCGGTCGGGATCGACCAGTGCTCGACCCGGCGCGGTACGCCGTCGTAGCGGGCGTTGGGGAACCGGGCCACGTCACCGACCGCCACGACCTCCGGCCGGCCACCGACCCGCAGCAGCTCGTCGGTCAGCACGCCGTCGCGCAGATCGAGCCCGTTGCCGTCGAGCCACTCGGTGTTGGCGACCGACCCGACCGACTCGACGACCACGTCCGCGGGCAGCACGGAGCCGTCGCCCAGCACCACGCCGGTGACCCTCCCCCGGCTACCGCTGGGAGGTGCCCCCACGTCGCCGGCGAACCCGGCCACCCCGGTCCCCAGCGCGAAGCGCACCCCGCGGTCCTCGTGCCGCTGCTGCAGGGAACGTCCCAGCAGTTCCCCGAGCGGGCCGACCATCGGCAGCGGCAGCGGATCGACGACCGTCACCTCGGCGACGCCCAGGCCCACCGCGGTCGCGGCGACCTCGCAGCCGATGAATCCCGCGCCGACCACGACGACCCGGGCGCCGGGCCGGGTCAGCGCCTCGCGCAGGCCCTGGGCGTCGTCGAGGGTGCGGACGGTGTGCCGGCCGGCGGAGGGGCCGGGGCAGGCCAGCCGCCGGGGGCGCATGCCGGTGGCGACGACCAGGCCGTCGTACGCGAGCGCACCGCCGTCGTCGAGCCGTACCGTCCGCTCGTCGAGGTCGGCGGAGACGACCTTCCTGCCGAGCCGCCACTCGACGTCCGACACGCTCGCGCGCGGCCGGAAGGCGAGGGAGTCGAAGGGGGCCTTGCCGGCCAGGACCTCCTTGGACAGGGGCGGCCGGTTGTAGGGCATGTGCGGTTCGTCGCCGACGAGGGTGATCGCACCGGTCCAGCCCGCCGCGCGCAGCTGTTCGGCGGCGCGCAGGCCGGCCATGGAGGCGCCGGCCACGACGATGCGCGCGTCCACGGTCAGGCCTCGATCCGGATGGCCTGGAGCGGGCAGACGTCGGCCGCTTCCTCGACCTCGTCGCGCAGTGCGTCGTCCGGGTCGGACACGTAGGCCAAGTGGCCGTCGTCGTCCATCGAGAAGACGTCGGGGGCCGCGAAGACGCACTGGCCGTGGTCCTGGCACTTGTTCATGTCGACGACGACCTTCATGGCCGGTCCTCCTGAGGGAGCGGAAGCGAAGGGAGGGGAGGGAACGGGCCCGGCCGGCCGTGCCGACCGGGCCCTGCCAACGGGTTGCGGCGGACCGCGACCCGAACTCGTTTGGCTTCAAACAAGGTAAACAGGCGCCACCCCCTGGTCAATACCTATCCGTCTGGATAAATTCTTTCCGTCGCCCCCTTGCGGCAAGGTGCGCACCTGCCTACCGTTTGGCTTCAAACAGCAGGCCGGAGAGCCACCCTCGACCACGCGCCCCGGCTGTCACTCCCCACGCCACCCGCCTCCCGGACCCCGGATCACAGGTCCCGGAGGCGGTGCCCCGACGTCCGTCCGCCCGAGGAGACAACGGTGAGCGATCAAGACCTGTCAGAAGTCCGCCGGCACCTGGACCGGCTCACCGCGGACGGCATCGATGTCGTCCGGGTGACGTATCCCGACCTCATCGGCACCGACCGGGCCCGGGATGTGCTGGTGGAGGAGCTGCCCCGCGCCCTGGAGCACGGGCTGGCCTTCTGCCGGGCCGTCTACCACACCAGCCCGCAGGGCGACGTGGTCCCGGTCAGCGGCGGTCTGGACGCGGGCCTGCCGGACATCTCCGTACGGCCGGACCTCGGCACGCTGGTCGCCCTGCCCTGGGAGCCGGGCGTGGCCGCCTGTCTCGCCGGCGTCGTCGACCCTGCCACCGGGGCACCGGCCCCCGAGTCGCCGCGCGACCTGCTGCGGTCGGTCCTCGACCGGTGCCGGGAGCACGGGCTGAGCCCGGTCGTCGGCCCCGAGCTGGAGTACTTCCTGTGCGAGCCGGAACCGGGCGGCGGCTGGCGGCGCTACGGCGGCAACCCCGGCGTCGTCTACACGGCCGGGCTGCGCGCCGACCCCGACAACCACCTGCTGCGCACCCTGCGGCAGGTGCGCGACCTCGGGATCGGGGTGCTGAGCGGGAACCACGAGTTCGACGGCGGACAGTTCGAGATCAACCTGCTGCACTCCGAGGCCCTCTCCGCCGCCGACCGGGCGTTCCGCTTCAAGGCCGCGATCAAGGAGCTGGCCCGGCGCGAGGGCCGGCTCGCCACGTTCATGGCGAAGCCCTTCAACGACGCGGGCGGCTCGGGCTTCCATCTGCACCTCTCCTGCACCGACAGGTCGGACGCCGAGGGGCGCAACGCCTTCGACGACCCGTCCGGCGCCTACGGCCTGTCCGCCACCGCCCGGCACGCGATCGCCGGTGTTCTGGCCCACGCCCCCGCCCTGGCCGCGCTGCTCAACCCGACCGTCAACTCGTACAAACGCTTCGGCCCCGACACCCTCGCCCCCTGGCTGATCGACTGGGGTCTGGACAACCGCAGCGCGATGGTCCGCGTCCCGCCGGAGCGCGGTGCCGGGTCCCGGCTCGAACTGCGCCTCGGCGACGCGAGCGCCAACCCCTACCTGGCGATCGCCGCGACCGCGGCCGCCGCCCTGCTCGGCGTGCTGGCCGGCGAGGAGCCGCCCGCGCCGTTGGAGGGCTACGGCTACGACACCGCGAAGGCGACCGTGCTGCCGATGGACCTGTCCGCCGCGCTGGACGCCCTGGAGGCGGACACCGCGCTCACCGAACTGCTCGGCAAGGACTTCACCGACTCCTACCTCTGCTACAAGCGCAACGAGGTCGAACGCTTCCAACGGCATGTCACCGACTGGGAGTTCACCGAGTACGCCTACCACCTGTGAAGGATCACCGATGACCACAGCCACCGGCGTCGAGGCCATGCGCCTCGCCGACGTCGACCTCGCGAACCTGGACAACTTCACCGACGGGGTGACCCCCTGGCGGATGTTCCACACCCTGCGCCGCGAGGACCCGGTGCACTGGCAGCCCGAGGAGGCGCCCAACTCCGGCTTCTGGGCGGTCACCCGGCACGCCGACATCGCACGGGTCGACCGGGACGCCGAGACCTTCACCTCCACGAGGTTCGTGAACCTGGAGGAGGTCGACGAGGACCAGATCAAGAAGCGCGCCTCGATCCTGGAGCTGGACGGCGTCCGCCACCGGGCACTGCGCAGCGTGATCCAGCGGCAGTTCGGCGCCGGTGTCATCAACAGCTACACCGACTTCCTGCGCGGGCTGACGGCGAAGACCCTGGACGCGGCGCTGGCCAAGGGCACCTTCGACTTCGTGAAGGAGGTCTCCGCGGACTTCCCCATCAACGTCCTCGCCCGGCTCCTCGACGTACCGCCGGAGGACAACCAGCAGCTCATCGACTGGGGCAACCGCATCATCGGCAACACCGACCCCGACTACGCGGACGTCCTCCTGCACAGCGCGGAGAGCGAGAAGTACCGCGACCTGCCCTTCCGCTCCCCCGCCTCGCTCGAAGTCTTCGAGTACGGACGGGAGCTGGCCCGGCAGCGGCGCGGCGGCGCGGGCACGGACCTGGTCTCCAAGCTGGTCAACACCACCCCGCGCGACGGAGTCCCGCTGTCCGCACAGGACTTCGACAACTACTTCCTGCTCCTGGTGGTGGCCGGCAACGAGACCACCCGGCACACCATCACCCACTCCATGCTGGCCCTCCTCCAGCACCCCGAGCAGCTGGCCCGCCTCAAGGACGACCCGTCCCTCATCCCCACGGCGGTCGAGGAGTTCCTGCGCTGGGCGTCCCCCGTCTACCACTTCCGGCGCACGGCGACCCGCGACGTCGAACTCGGCGGCAGGAACATCAAGGAGGGCGACAAGGTCGTCATGTGGTACGCCTCGGGCAACCGTGACGAGGAGGTCTTCGGGAACCCGTACGACTTCGACGTCGCCCGCACCGACAACGACCACGTCACCTTCGGCAAGGGCAGCCCGCACCTGTGCCTGGGCAACCTGCTCGCCCGCACCGAGATCCGCATCATGTTCGAGGAACTGATCCCGCGCCTCGCCGACATCCGCCTGACCGGCGAAGTCCCGCGCGTGCGCTCCAACTTCGTCAACGGCATCAAGAAGCTGCCGGTCGAGGTCACCCTCGCCTGACGGAGGGGATCACAAGGCCCCCACCCACGCGTCCACGGTCGTGACCTCGGCCTGCATCGGGAACACCTTCTCCGTGAGCACCCGGTGCACCTCCGGGTCGAAGTCGAGGCAGCCGTCGGACAGGACGGTGAGCTCGAAGTCGAGGTCGGCGGCCTGGCGCAGGGTGGACAGCACCACCCCGCTGGTGGCGATGCCGGTGAGGACGAGATGGTCGATCCCGCCGGCCCGCAGCACCATGTCGAGGTCGCTGCCGGCGAAGGCACTGACCCGCCGCTTGGTGACCACGGTCTCGCCGGGCGCGGGCGCCACGTCCGGATGGACCTGCGTGGCACGGTCGTCACCGGCCTTGCGGGTCGCGGCGCCCACCAGCCCCCGGAACATCTTGTTGCGGGGGCTGACCTCCGGGTATCCCGGGCGGAATCCGACGACCGCATAGATCACCGGGACACCGCCCGCGCGCGCGGCCTCGATCGCCTTGCCCAGCCGTGGGAGGTAGTCGGGGTCGGGGAAGCGGTCGACGACGACCTGCTGGACATCCATGACGAGAAGGGCTTGCTGAGGCACCGGCTCTGTTCCTTCCACACGACCCCGTTAGTCATCAAGCGATTACTTGGCAACGTAGCCCCGCTCGGGGACAATGTCAACGAACGATGACTTGGTGGTGGGGCCTCGGCCCGCCGAAGGGTCCACGGTGGTGTGCACGAGAGGAGCCGCTGTGTCGTCGAAGGACACGACCGAGCGGGACACAACCGAGCAGGACGCCGACGGGCCTCGGCGCCGGGACGCCGCGGCGACGCGCCGGGCCCTGCTGCTGGCCGCCCGCACCCGGTTCACCCGGCTGGGGTACGACCGCACGACGCTGCGGGACGTGGCCGCCGACGCGGGGGTGAACCTGGCGCTGATCAAGCGGTACTTCGGCTCCAAGGAGGGCCTGTTCAAGGCGGCACTGGCCTCGACGCCGAGGTTCCTGGGGGGTGAGGCGGAGTTCCCGCACGGCCGCACCGCCCTCGCCGAGGCGCTCAGCCGTCAGCTGGCGGCCGGGGCGTGGGCGGAGTTCGGCGAGCATCCGGTGCTGATGCTGCTGCGGGACTCCGGCGACGAGCAGGTGGCCGGACTGCGCCGGCGGGCCCTGGAGGAGTTCGGCCGGCAGGTGCTGGAGGCGTCGGGTGCCCCGGCGGCGCCCGACGCCCTGCTGCGGGCGGAACTCCTGGTCGCCCTGGGGGTGGGGGTCGCCGTCGTACGGTCCGCGGTGGGCCTGCGGCCGCTCGCCGACGCGACACCCGAGGACCTGCTGGGCCCGCTCCTCGACGTCGTGGACGGCCTGCTCGGCCCGCAGCCGGACTGACCCCCGCCGGTCACTCGGGCCAGGCGGAGCCCTGGACGACCTCGACGAAGTCACCGCGCCGGAATCCCGGGACGTAGTGGGCCAGCACATCGGCCTTGACGTTGCCGAAGGTGGCACGCGGCCGTGTTCGCCCGCCGCTACCCCCGGGTGCGAGTCGAGCCGGACGCCATCCACATCCGCGACGGGCGGTACATCACCTCGGCGGGCATCAGCGCGGCATGGATCTGACCCTCGCCCTGGTGGAGGACGGCCACGGGGCCGACGTGACCCGGGACATCGCCCGCGAGCTGGTCGTCTTCCTGCAACGCCCGGGCGGGCAGTCGCAGTTCTCCACGGCCGTCACCACGCCTCCGGCCCGCACCGACCTCCTGCGCACGCTGATCGCGTCCGTGCTCGCCGACCCGACCGCCGACCACAGCCTGCCCGCCCTGGCCGCGTCCGCCGCCGTCAGCGCCCGGCATCTGACCCGGCTGTTCACCGCCGAGCCGGGCACCACGCCCGCGCGCTGGGTCGAGCGGGTCCGTCTGGACCACGCCCAGCAGCTGCTCCTGGAGGGCCACAGCGTCACCTCCGCCGCCCGGCACAGCGGCCTGGGCACCGACGAGACCCTCCGCCGCGCTTTCGCCCGCCACCTGGGCACGACCCCGTCCCACTACCGCAGGCGCTTCACCAGCACCGGCCACCAGGCATAGACGTTCGGACAGCCGGGCTGTGTTAGGCTTTTACGCGTTGCAGTTGTGGTACCCATGAACCTATGTGCGCCTGACGGGAATGTTTCTCCTTCAGGCGCATTGTTTTTCCGGCATCTCCGGATGGGGCCATTGCCTACAGAAGGAGAGACTGTCATGGCACAGGGCACTGTGAAGTGGTTCAACTCGGAAAAGGGCTTCGGCTTCATCGAGCAGGACGGCGGCGGTCCGGACGTCTTCGCCCACTACTCGAACATCGCGACCCAGGGTTTCCGTGAGCTCCAGGAGGGCCAGCGGGTCTCCTTCGACGTCACGCAGGGCCAGAAGGGCCCGCAGGCGGAGAACATCGTCCCCGCCTGATCGCCGGACGCGTATCCGCTGGCCGGGGTCCGCACCGTCATGGTGCGGACCCCGGTTTGTGCTGTTTCCAGGAAGGCAGACCACCGCATGTCCCGCAGGCCCCAGAAGTCCAACCGGCGCGCCTCGTCGCCCTCGCCGTCCCCGTCGGCGCCGAGGGAGTTCCGGCTCCCGGAAGGCACGACCCCCGCGCTTCCCCCCGTCGAGGACTTCGCCGGTCTGGACATGCCCGCCGGGCTGTTGAAGACCCTCACCGCGCAGGGCGTGACCACGCCCTTCCCCATCCAGGCCGCCACCCTGCCGAACTCGCTCGCCGGGCGCGACCTGCTCGGGCGGGGACGTACCGGCTCCGGCAAGACCCTCGCGTTCGGGCTGGCGCTGCTGGCGCGCACGGCCGGACTGCGCGCACAGCCCAAGGCGCCCCTCGCCCTGGTGCTGGTGCCCACCCGTGAGCTCGCCCAGCAGGTGACGGACGCGCTCACCCCCTACGCGACGGCGGTGAACCTCCGCCTTGCCACCGTGGTCGGCGGGCTGTCCATCACCAAGCAGGCCGCCACCCTCCGGCGCGGAGCCGAGGTGGTCGTGGCGAGCCCCGGCCGCCTCAACGACCTCGTGGAACGCGGGGACTGCGTGCTCGACGACGTCCGCATCACGGTGCTGGACGAAGCCGACCAGATGACCGACATGGGGTTCCTGCCGCAGATCACCAAGCTGATCGAGAAGGTACGGCCCGACGGGCAGCGCATGCTCTTCTCGGCCACCCTGGACCGCAACATCGACCGTCTGGTGCAGCGGTTCCTGACCGACCCCGTGGTGCACTCCGTGGACCCGTCGGCGGGCGCGGTGACCACCATGGAGCACCACGTGCTGCACGTGCAGGACGAGACCGACAAGAAGGCCGTCACCACGCGCATCGCGGCCCGTGACGGCCGGGTCATCCTCTTCCTCGACACCAAGCGGTCCGCCGACCGGCTCACCAAGCGGCTGCTGGCCGTCGGGGTCCGCGCGGCGGCCCTGCACGGAGGCCGCTCCCAGCCGCAGCGCAACCGCACCCTGGAACAGTTCAAGAACGGCCAGGTCACCGCGCTGGTGGCGACGAACGTCGCGGCCCGCGGCATACACGTCGACGACCTCGACCTGGTCGTGAACGTCGATCCGCCCGCCGACCACAAGGACTACCTCCACCGGGGCGGCCGCACGGCCCGCGCCGGCGGCTCCGGCAGTGTGGTCACGCTGGTCCTGCCCGAGCAGAAGCGGGACGTCACCCGGCTCATGTCGGACGCGGGTATCCGCCCCAGGACCGCCCGCGTCACCTCCGGCGACGCGGAACTGGCCACCATCACCGGCGCCCGCGAGCCGTCCGGTGTGGCCGTCATCATCGAGGTCCCGCAGCCGACGCCACCGGCGGAGTCCCGCCCGGCCCGCAAGAGCGGCACCGCCAAGACCGGCGGACGGCCCGCCCGCCGGCGCCGCAACGGCGGCGGTGAGGCCCAGACGCCGTCGGGCGGCGCCTCCAGGACGGGCGGTGAGGGCTCCGCCCGCCGGTCCACGGCCGGGGCGAAGGCTTCCGGCGGCACCCCGGCGACGGGCGAGCGCGGCGCCGCCCGCCGGGCCGGATCCGCCAAGGCGACGGGCGGCACCCCCGCGGCGGGCGGCCGGAGCTCCACCCGCCGGTCCACCGCGAGTACGGCCGCCCGCGCCGGCTCCGGCAACACCGCGCGGACGTCCGGCCGCCGCACGGCGACCCGCAGATCCGCGGGCGACGCCGCCTAGCGACGCTTGTCAGGGGCTCCCGGGCAGCCGGGAGCAGCCCGACAACAATCGAGCAATCAGTTGCTGCTTGACTCTTGTCACGGCTGCGGACGATTGCGTCGGCCGGGCGGGTGCGCAAGAGTATGCCGACTGTCGTACCCAGCAAGCGGGATGCTTCCAGAGGAAGGCAAGCGCGTGAGCCGGATGTCGGTGCGGGGACTCGCGGTCGTCTCGGCCACCGCGGTCACCGCGGTCGGAAGCGTGGCCGGGGTCGCCTCGGCCAGCAGCACGCAGGACAACGACGCGCAGGCGACGGCTCCCGACACCCCCCTCCTCGCGGACATACCCGTGGGCCACCAGGCCCGGGTACAGACCGCCTCCCTCACGCACCAGGCCGACACCATGGCCGTGCGGGCGGACGCGAGCGCCAGGAAGGACGCCGAGCAGGCGGCCCGGGTGGCGGCGGCCAGAACCGCCGAGGCGAGAATGGCCGATGCCAAGGAACGCGCGGAGGCCAAGGCCGCGGCCGGCGATCCCTCGGCCAGTTTCCCGGTGCGGAGCTCCTACACCGTGGCGCAGCTCAAGGCGATGGCCGCGCAGATCGTGGGCACCGGCCAGTTCCAGTGCTTCAGCAACATCGTGGACCACGAGTCCACCTGGAACTACCTGGCGGTCAACCCCTCCTCCGGCGCGTACGGCCTGGTCCAGGCCCTGCCCGGCTCCAAGATGGCCTCCGTCGCCGCCGACTGGCAGACCAACCCGGCCACCCAGATCAAGTGGGGCCTGAACTACATGAACACCACGTACGGCAGCCCCTGCCAGGCCTGGGCCTTCTGGCAGGTCCACCACGCGTACTGAGCCCGTGCTCGGAATCGCGTAGTACCCCGGTACCACGGGTGGGGCCCCGTTCAGCCCCCGGTACGACCGGTTCGGGCCGATCACGGACTTAGCGTGGCTCAGAGGCGTCAGTTGTGAGGGACGCCGAGCCCGAGAGAAAGAGCTCCGATGATCGACGCACGGCAGCTGACCAAGAGATACGGCGAGAAGACGGCCGTCGAAGGCCTGGAATTCGTCGTGAAGCCCGGTACGGTGACCGGCTTCCTGGGCCCCAACGGCGCGGGGAAGTCCACGACGATGCGCATGATCGTCGGCCTGGACGCCCCCACGAGCGGTTCCGTCACGGTGAACGGCCGGCGCTATGCCCGGCACCGGGCCCCGCTGCAGGAGGTCGGTGCCCTGCTGGAGGCCAAGTCGATCCATCCGGGCCGTTCGGCCTACCACCACCTCAGGGCGCTGGCGCTCACCCACGGCATTCCGCGCCGCCGGGTCGAGGAGGTCATCGAGCTCGCCGGGCTGGGCAGTGTGGCGAAGAAGCGGGCCGGTGCCTTCTCGCTCGGCATGGGCCAGCGGCTCGGGATCGCCGCGGCCCTGCTGGGCGACCCGCAGACCGTGATGCTGGACGAGCCCGTCAACGGGCTGGACCCCGAGGGCGTGCTCTGGATCCGCAACCTGCTGACCTCGCTCGCCGAGGAAGGGCGCACGGTGTTCGTGTCGTCGCACCTGATGAGCGAGATGGCGCTGGTGGCGGACCATCTGATCGTCGTCGGCCGGGGCCGGCTGCTCGCCGACACGACCGTGGGCGACCTGGTGCGCGAGGCGGGCGGTGACACCGTGCACGTGGCCACGCAGGAACCGGCGCGGCTGCGGGACGTCCTGGCCGGTCCGGAGGTCGGGATCGAGGGGCGCATCGGTTCGGAGGAGCTTCAGGTGACCGGGCTGAGCGCGCGGGAGATCGGGCTGAAGGCGGCCGAGCACGGGATCGCCCTGTTCCAGCTGAGCACCCGCCAGATGTCGCTGGAGCAGGCCTTCATGGACCTGACCAAGGATGCCGTGGAGTACCACGGCGCCACGACCGCGACCGAGACCGCCGAGAGCGCCGAGCCTGTCGGGAGCACCGCATGAGCACCCTCACCGCCACCGCCCCCGACGCGCCGGTCGCCGCGGCCGCCCGCCCCGCCTACCGGGTGACCGGCCGGCGGGTGCTGGCCTCGGAGTGGGCCAAGCTCTGGACCCTGCGGTCCACCTGGATCACCCTCGGACTGGGGCTGCTGTTCCTGGTCGCGTTCGGGCTGATCGCGTCGAGCCGGTACAAGTCCGGCATCGGCTCCGCCCACATGGACCCGGACTTCGCCCGCTCGACCGCCGTGAGCCTGTCGTTGTTCGGTACGAACTTCGCGCAGCTGGCGTTGGGCGTCCTCGGCGTGCTGGTCACGGCCGGCGAGTACTCGACCGGGATGATCCGCTCCACCCTGGCGGCGGTGCCGCGCCGGCTGCCGGTGCTGTGGTCCAAGGCCACCGTGTTCGGCCTGGTCGCCCTGGCCGTCTCCACGGTCGGTGTGTTCGTCGCCTTCTTCTTCGGCAGCCGGATCGTCTCCGGCACGCCCGCGGCGATGGACTTCTCGCACGCCGGGGTCGTACGGAGCCTGCTGGGCGCCGGTCTCTACCTCGGCCTGGTCGGCGTGATCGGCACCGCGCTCGGCGCGCTGCTGCGGTCGGTGGCCGGCGGCATCTCGGTACTGGTCGCCACGCTGATGCTGATCCCCGGGCTGATCTCCTTGCTGCCCAGCTCCTGGCGGGACGACATCAGCCCCTATCTGCCCAGCAACGCGGGCGAGTCGATGTTCGCCCTGACCCACGACACCACCAGTCTGTCCCCCGGTGCCGGTCTGCTGGTCTTCCTCGGCTGGACCGCGCTCGCCCTCGCCGGGGCGGCCTACCGGCTGCTGCGCAGCGACGTGTGACGCCCTGCATGATGAGCGGGTGATCCCCGTGCCCCCTGTGATCTCCGAGGTCATCGCGCCCACCCGTCCCGTCGAGGATCTCGGCGGGATGGGGCCGCTGGTCGCCCGGTTCTCCCGGGCCGGCCAGCGGCTGCGCAAGGCCGACCGGGCGCACCCCTGGGTGCTGGACACCGCGGTGGTGGTCCTGGTCGTCCTGTTGTTCTGCCTCCCCGACGTGCTGCACGCGCGCGGCGGTGGCCGGGACGGCGACGAGCCGCGCCACTTCCGGCTGGTGTTCACCCAGCTGCCGGTCGCGGGGATGCTCGCGTTCCAGGCCGGACTCGTGCTTCCCCTGCTGTGGCGGCGGCGCCGTCCCGCGGTCGCCTTCGGGGCGGTCGCGGCCGTGTACGTGCTCCAGTGGTCGCTGGGGGCGGCGCTGCGCGCGGACGTTGCCCTGTTCATCGCCCTGTACAGCCTCGTCCTGCACGGGCGGCTACGACAGCTGCCCTGGGCCTGCGTGGTCATGCTGGGCGCCATGGCGCTGGTCGCGGTGCGGGCATCGGTCGCGGTGACCATCGGGGACGCGCTGTTCTTCCTGCTCAGTGCGGCGACCGCGGCCCTCGCGCTCGGCCTGGTGGTCCGCATCCGGCGGGCCCAGCTCGCGGGGCTGCGGGACCGGGCGGCCCGCCTGGAGATAGAACGCGACCAGCGCAGCCGACTCGCCACCGCGGCCGAACGGGCCCGGGTGGCCCGCGAGATGCACGACATCGTCGGCCACAACCTGGCCGTCATCATCACCCTGGCCGACGCCGGGGCCTACGCCACCGCCGTCACTCCGGAACGCGGCCGGGAAGCCCTCCACCTGATCGGTGACACCGGCCGCCAGGCCCTCGGCGAGCTGAGACGCGTGCTCGGCGTCCTGCGGGAGGCCTCGGACGGCCCGCGTGACGAACCGGAACTCAGCCCGCAGCCCGGCCTCACCGACATCGGCACGCTCTGCGAGGGCGTGCGCACCGCGGGCATGGAGGTCGCCTACCGGACCGCCGGCGACGTCGACTCCCTCGACAGCGGCGTCCAGCTCACGATCTACCGCATCGTCCAGGAAGCCCTGACGAACACGCTCAAGCACGCCGGCGCCGACACCCGCGTGACCCTCACGATCGTCGTGAAGGAGACGCGGCTGACCGTCACCGTCCAGGACACCGGTCCGGCCGGTACGTCCCGGCGGGACGGCCCGGCGAACGAGGAAGGACACGGTCTGATGGGAATGCGCGAACGGGCCGCTCTCTACGGCGGGAGCCTCAGCGCCGGCCCCGCCGGCGGCGGATGGACCATCGAGGCCGTCCTCGACCTCACGCCCCAGGACGGTGGTGCCCGATGACGACCGTCCTCATCGTCGACGACCAGCCCCTGCAGCGGTACGCGTTCCACCTGCTCCTCGACTCGGTCCCCGAGACGGACGTCGTCGGCGAGGCCGCCCACGGCACGGAGGCCGTCCGCAAAACCGCCGAACTCCGCCCCGACGTCGTCCTCATGGACGTCCGCATGCCCGGCATGGACGGCATCGAGGCCACCCGCCGCATCACCGCCGCGGGCGACCGCTCCCGCGTCCTCGTGCTGACCACCTTCGACCTCGACGAGTACGTGCACGCCGCCCTGCGCGCCGGGGCCAGCGGCTTCCTCCTCAAGGACGCCCGCCCCGACGAACTCCTCGCCGGTATCCGCGCCGTCGCCGGCGGCGACGCCGTGATCGCGCCTGCCCTGACCCGCCGTCTCCTGCACGAGTTCGCCCATCTCGTGCCACCCCCCGCGGGCGACCCCGCCGAAAGCCCCGGCCTGAGCTCCCTCACCGAACGCGAGCGCGAGATCCTCGTCGCCATCGGCAAGGGCTGGAACAACGGCGAGATCGCCGCGCACTTCGTCCTTTCCGAGTCGCCGGTGAAGACACACGTCGGCCGTGTACTCGCCAAGATCGGCGCCCGCGACCGCATCCAGGCCGTGATCTTCGCCTACGACCACGGCCTGGCCCGCCCCCACGCGGACTGAGCGGCTTCAACGGGTGTCAGCCGAGGACCGGGCTCGTGAGGTCGAGCGCCATCCGGTTTCCCCAGTCGTTGGTGAAGACGGCGCTCGTGCCCTCGTAGCGCACTCCGACGAACGGGTTGGAGTGGAACATCACGGCGACCCACCTCAACGAGCGGTCGGCGTCGAGACGGGCCAGGTGGCCGATGTTGCCCATCCCGCCGCCACCCCCGCCGGTCACCCACCCCGATCCGTCCGGCAGCGGGCTCTCGAAGTAGGTGTCGACCCCGTCGACGCCGTGCTCCTCGATGGCCCGGGCCACATCGAAGGGTCCGCCGACGCGGAAGGGGACCGGCTGCCCGGCATCCGGGTGGTACGCGCCCGGACCCTCGACATGCCACTCCAGGCCCGTGTCGTCCGGCCGGTACAGGCCGTCCCGAGACGGCATCTCCCCCGCCTCCCAGAGCCTTTCGACCATTCCCATGGGCGGAACCGATCGTCTAGGGGTGGCCGTGACCGGTACAGCAGGGACCCGGCTCATGCCCGTGATCGGCCGCCGGTGGCATGCCCACGATGTCGGCGTGCGCCGCGCACTGCGCCCGCTGCGCGCTGTCCAGCATCCGGTCGCTGTCGGATGCGGCATTGGCCAGGCTCGCGCAGCACAGGGCCAGCAGCAGGCCGCCCAGCACCAGGGGGAGGCTCCTGCGGGCGGGCGGTGGGGCCAGCAGGGCCCGCACCCGCTGCGGCACCGCTCCGCCGGTCACCGCGAGTGCGGCGGGGCGGGGTGACCCGGCGGACGCGAGAGCGGCGCGGCCGACGGCGTGGGCGACGATACGGCGGTCGCCGACCCGCTGTGCGGCTTCCTCGTCGGCCCAGCGTTCGAGGACGAAACCACCGGCGACGGCCATGCGCCGCAGCAGGGGGTTCAGTGCGGCCGTGAGCCGCCACAGGCTCTGGAAGACATGGTGACGGCCGCGCAGATGCGCCCGCTCATGGGCCAGCAGGGCCTCCCGCTCACGGTCGCCGAGGCAGCGCAGCATGCCCCGGGAGACCACGATCCGGCCCGGGGCCCCGGGCAGCGCGAAGGCCGCCGGGACCGCATCGTCGATCACGGCCAGCTCCAGGTCTCCGTCCAGTCGCGCGCACTCCGCCCGCGCCCAGGCCAGGTGCCGGATCTGCCGTACGGCGGCCACGCCCAGCGCGACGACACCCGTGGCCAGCATCAGCGCGCTGCCGGCCGCGACGACGAAGTACACCGGGTCCTCGGCCCGCAGTGCCGTCACCGACCAGCGGCCCTCCTCGGCCACTTCGGGAATCAGCGCCACTCCGGAGAAGGCCAGCAGGGCCAGCGACCCCGTCCAGCCGACGGCCGTGACCAGCGCGGCACAGGCCAGCGCCCAGGCGGCCGGGCGCGGGGGCAGCCTGCGCGCCACGCCGGGCGCGAGGACCGCGAGCGCGACGCTCACGAGGAGCGGAACGTAGACGCTGATCCGCACCGGCTCACCGCTTCCCGTGGCCGCGCTTGTTCTCGGGCTCGTCGTGCCCGGACAGCAGCTGCTGCAGCACGTTCTCGTCCTGCGCGGACAGTTCCGAGACGAAGCGGGCCAGCACCGCCTCGCGGTCGGAGCCGCCCTCCAGCAGGGTGTGCATCCGCCGGGCGGTGTGGGACGCCTCGTCCCGGGTCGGTTCGTAGGCGTAGCCGCGGCCCTCCCGGTGCCGGACGAGCAGGCCCTTGTCGTACAGCCGGGACAGGATGGTCAGGACGGTGGTGTAGGCCAGATCGCCCGGCAGCCGTTCGCGGACCTCGCGTGCGGTCTGCGGGCCGTCCGCGGCCCAGAGCGCGGCGAGGACATCGCCCTCCAGTTCGCCGCGTGCCCGCCTGCCGGATGCTTCCTGGGCTTCGTCGCCGCCTCGGTCCGCCACCGTCCGCCTTCCTTCGCCGTCGTCGCGCCCAGCGTACCCGGACGTCTCCTACGGACCGTAGGAGACGAGTTCCGGGCCGGGAACCATGCCTCAGGCCGCGGTCCGCGTGGTCTGCCGTGGCCGACCCCCCCTACAATCAAGTTGAAGACTTCTTCAATTGGTTAGTTGCCACAGTCCCTGACTCCCATCCACCGACCGGAGGTTCCCGTGAACGAGGTCGCCGAGGCGCTGCTGGCCCGGGTGCGCGCGGCGCGTGCCGCTCTGGCGGCCGCCCTGAGTGCCGCGGACGCGTACGCGGTGGCGGTGGCCGAGGACGAGCTGGACGACGCGATACGGCTGGCGCGGCGGCACGGGGTGGACACCGAGGCGACAGGGACGGACGAGGGGTGATCGGGATGCCGGTTCCGCTGTACGAGGCGAAGGCCGAGTTCTTCCGGATGCTCGGGCACCCGGTGCGTATCCGTGTGCTCGAGCTGCTGCAGGACGGCCCCAAGCCGGTGCGCGAGCTGCTCGCGGCGATCGAGGTCGAGCCGTCGAGCCTGTCCCAGCAGCTCGCGGTGTTGCGCCGCTCCGGCATCGTGACCGCGACCCGTACCGGTTCGACGGTGATGTACGAGCTGGCCGGGGGCGATGTGGCCGAGTTGCTCGCCGCGGCGCGGCGGATCCTGGCCAACCTGCTGACCGGCCGGCAGGGCCTCCTGGAGGAGCTGCGGGAGACGGAGGCCTCACGGTGACCGACGGCGGGTCCGGGCTGCCGCGCCGGCACGGCGGGCCGGCCCCGACGGCCGAGCAGGCGCTGCCGCCGGCGCAGCGGCACGTCTCCTCGTTCACGCCGGGTCCCGAGACGGTGCGGCGGGCCCGGGAGGCGGTGACCGACTGCCTCCCCGCGGTCGGCGTCCCGCCCGCCTCCGCGTTCGCGGACGCCGTGCTGTTCGTGACCAGCGAACTGGTCGCCAACGTACTGCGGCACGCGCCGCGTTCACCCGTGATGGAGGTGGGGATCACGGTCGCCGCCGGGCAGCTGGTCGTCAGCGTCGCGGACACCGAACCGGGACTGCCGGATCTCAGCGACGCGGGCATGGGCGCGGGGCTGCGTCTGGTGGCCGAGGTGGCGGCGGACCACGACGGCGAGGTCGGCGCGAGGCCCGCCGCGGATCACGACGGCAAGGTCGTCTTCGTGCGGTTCGGCATGCCGTCGTGAGCACGGGAACATCGGTGGACAGTTATGGACATTCCAGGAAGGAAGGGGGGAATGTCGCGGTGAGCGAACAGGTCTCCGACGGGTCGGCGGTCGAGAAGCGGAAACGGAAGGCGAAGAAGAAGGACAGGGAGTGGCAGATCGAGCGCGGTGTGATGATCCGCGCGGGCTTCTACATCTTCGGGACGCACCTCGTCGCCGGATGGGTGATGCTGCTCTTCTACCTGGGCCGAAAAGGCTGACGGCGGTCGCTAGGACGGCGGCCTGACCTCCGGCTGGGCCGCCTTCAGGTCGGCGAGCAGCTCCGCCTGCCCCGCCAGCACGCCCGACAGGATCGAGCGGGCCACCCGCAGCAGTTCCGCCAGCTCCGGGCTGGCCAGCGAGTAGTACACGTTGGACCCCTCCTTGCGGGTCCGCACCAGGTTCGCCCGCCGCAGCACGGCCAGCTGCTGCGAGAGGTGCGCCGCCTCGATGCCCACCTCGGGGAGCATCTCCGCGACCGCGTGCTCGCGCTCGCTCAGCAGTTCCAGGACCCTGATGCGGGCCGGGTGCCCGAGGGTTTTGAAGAACTCGGCCTTCAGCTGGTACAGCGGCGTACTCACCTGACCGCCCCCTCCCCCGGACCGCAGCACGGCACGACCGGCCGGGCCTCGGCGCATCGCATCCACCCACTCGTCGAGAACATGGGGCCCATCCTCACCCGCGGCACCGTCCGAGCCGAAACCACACCCGAGCAGCGGACCACCGAATCCTCCGGTGATGACCTCAGTAATTGCCGATGTTAGCAATTACTGAGGTCCGGCTACCGGTCGATGGTCAGGGTGAGGAACTTCCCTGTGCGGGTCGCAGGGCCTCTTCGCCGGAGGTCCGGGGCTTGCGGACCGGCAGGAGGCCGGCTGTCTCCAGGTGGTCGCGGGCGGCCCGGATCGCGTCGGGGGTGGTGGGGTACTCCCGGCCCTCGTGGCACAGCAGGTCGAGTGCGCCGAGGGAGTCGAGGACCCGGCGCTGGCCGGGTCGGATGCCGGAGGCCAGCACGAGGATGCCGCGGCGGTGCAGCTTGTCCACCGCGTCCTTGAGCACGAGGGCGCCGGTGGCGTCCATGGTCGACACCCGGGACATGCGCAGGATGACGACCCGGACGTCGGCGATCTCGGTGAGTTCCAGCAGGAAGCGGTGGGCGGCGGCGAAGAACAGCGGTCCGTCGATGCGGTAGGCCACGATGTGCTCGGCCAGCAGCGCGTGCTCCTCCGCGCTGTGGTCGCCCCGGTCGAGCGGCACCTGGTCGAAACGGGCCTGCTTGGCCACGGCGCGCAGCGCGAGGGCGCCCGCGACGACGAGCCCGATGATCACCGCGTACACGAGGTCCAGGGCCAGCGTCGCCACCGCGGTCAGGACGAGGATGAGGGCGTCCGAGCGGGTGGCCTTGACCATGGCCCTCAGCGAGCCGACCTCCACCATGCGGATCGCGGTGGCCAGCAGGACGCCGGCGAGGGCGGCCAGCGGGATCCGTGAGACGACGGGCGCCGCCGCGAAGACGATCACTGCGAGGACGGCGGCGTGGGCGAGGGCGGCGAGCCGGGAGTTCGCGCCGGTGCGGACGTTGACCGCGGTGCGGGCGATCGCGCCGGTGGCCGGGACCCCTCCGAACAACGGGGCGGCGATGTTTGCGAGGCCCTGGCCGAACAACTCCCGGTCGGGGTCGTGCCGTTGCCCGACCGTCATGCCGTCGGCGACCGAGGCGGACAGCAGGGACTCCAGCGCGGCGAGCGCGGCGACCGCCACGGCGGGCGCGAGGAGGGTGCCGAGCGAGCCGGGGTCGAGGAAGGAGAGCGACGGCGCGGGCAGTCCGGCCGGCAACTCGCCGATCGGCCTCGCCGCGTCCAGGTGGGCCAGCTGTGCCACGATCGTCGCCGCGACCACGGCGACGATCGAGAACGGCACGGCCGGCCGCCACCGCGCCCCCACCAGCATGACCGCGGCCACCGCGACCGCGAGTCCGGCCGCCGTCCAGTTCGGGTGCTGCGCGAACTCCTCGACGGCACGCCAGGTCACCACCAGCACGCGGTCGCCCTCGGGCTTGGGCACACCGAGCGCGTTCGGGATCTGCTGGAGGCCGATCACACAGGCGATGCCGAGGGTGAAGCCTTCGACGACCGGGGCGGGCACGTACTGCATGTACTTCCCGGCCCGCAGCACCGCCAGGCCGACGAGCATCACACCCGCCATCAGCCCGACGGTGAGTACCCCGGTCGGCCCGTACCGGCCCACGATCGGCACCAGGACGACGGTCATGGCACCGGTCGGGCCGGACGCCTGCAGGTCTGACCCGCCGAACACCGCGGCGACGGCGCCCGCGACCACGGCCGTCGCCAGCCCCGCCTCGGCGCCCAGCCCCGAGGAGACCCCGAAGCCGAGCGCGAGCGGCAGCGCGACGATCGCCACGGTGAGACCGGCGAGCAGGTTCCGGCGCGGGTCTCGCCGGGCCCCGGCGAGGTCGGCCGGACCGGGCAGCAGCGAGACGAACCGGACCCACGCCCGGCCGAATGCGGTGGTCATCGGCCTCTCGGATTCCCCTACAGGCCCACCCGGGAGGCGGACGCACAAGGCGGTGTCCACGGACACCTGCAGACACAACGAACACAGCATCTAACCAATTGCTAAGTTTTGCAATTCCTCCAAGGCGGGGGCCTTCAGGAATCTCAGGCTTGGGGACGCCCTCGATGGGTTGACGGTGAAACTCTGCAGCAGCGGCGAGGAGGTCGACCAGGACGTGTCAGCGGACCTGAGAGCCCTGTTCGAGACGTACCAGTCCGGGCTCGGCCTGACGGCGGACGACTACGGCACCATCACGGCCGACAACCTCGACGACTACCTCCTGGCGACCTACCTTGAGCCGGCCGCCACCAGCTACCTGGCGGAGCTGTCGGACGACGACCGGACCACCTGCCTGTCCTCCAACACCTTCATCACCTGGGACGGTTCGTCGGCCACGTTCTCCTGGTCCGACTACCTCGACCACGTCGGGTCCCGCGGCAAGGACGCGCCCGCCTTCGACGCCTTCGACCTGTCGGCGGGCGAGAACAACGAGTTCGGCGTCGGCACCACCGAGGCCCGGCACTTCACCGACTACAGCCTGGCCAACGACACCTCGGGCAGCGGCGGCACGTCACTCGACAGCGACCTCCCCGCCAAGCTCGAACTGATGAACCCGATGTACTTCATCGGCGACGGCAACGACGACCGGGCCAAGCACTGGTGGATCCGCACCGGCACCAAGGACACCGACACCTCGGGGACGACGTCAACGCCCTCGTGTACTGGGACGCCGCCCACGGCGCCGACGAGGACCCGGCCGACTTCATCACCTGGATCGGCGAGGTGACCGGCCACACCGGCTGACACCCCGCGGCGGGTCAGGTGATGCCGAGCTGGAACCATCCGGCCCAGCCGCCGGTCGCGTCCCACCAGGTGCTGTACACGGTTCCGTCCGTGCCGACCGCGAACAGGTCCAGGTGTTCGGTGATCCGGGTCAGTGCCGCGATCTGGCTGCCGGGCTTGGCGAGTCCGCCGGACACGTTGAACCAGCCGGCCCAGCCCGTGGTGTCGTGCCACCACGTCGAGTAGATCCGGTTGTCGGTGCCGACGACGAACAGGTCCATGTGGTTCGTGTAGCGCACCACGGCGGTGACCGGCGAACCCGCCGACGCGACACCCCCGGACACCTGGAACCAGCTCGCCCAGCCGCCGCGTGCGTCCCACCACGTCGACATGATCTTGCCGTCGGAGGCCGTGGTGAACAGGTCCAGGTGGTCACGGTGGCGGGAGACGGCTGTCACGGTGGAGTCGGGCCGGCAGCTGATGCCCGGCAGCGGGAACCACGCCGACCAGCCGGTGCGCTCGTCCCACCAGGCGCTGTAGACCCGGTTGTCCGTGCCCACCGTGAAGACGTCCAGGTGGAAGGGGTAGCGGGCCACGGCCGTGACCGTGGCGCCGTTCGCCGCGACCCCGCCGCCGATCTGGAACCAGTCGGCCGCCCAGCCGGTACGGGCGTCCCACCACGTGGACATGGTCCGGCCGTCGGACGCCGTGGTGAACAGGTCCAGATGGTCGGCGTACCGGCTGACGACGTTGACCGTCGAACCGGGACGCGCGACCAGGCTGCCGACCCGGAACCAGCCCGCCCAGCCGGTCGACCGGTCCCACCAGGTGCTCCAGATCCGGTTGTCGGTGCCGACGACGAACAGGTCGAGGTGACCGGCGTACCGTGCGACCGAGGTGATCGGAGCGCCCGTGCCGCCGGGAGAGGCGAAGCCCCCGGAGACCTGGAACCATCCGGCCCAACCGCTGCTCGCGTCCCACCAGTTGGACATGGTGCGTCCGTCCGCCGCCGCGGCGAAGACGTCGAGGTGCTCCGGGTAGCGGGCGACGACGCTGATCGGCGTGCGGTCGCGGGCCGGAAGCGTCGCGAGCGGGCCGATCCGGTTCCAGATCACCTGCCGGCACACCCGGCAGAACGGGACGCCCAACTCGCGCATCTTGCACGTGTATTCGGGCCGGTAGGCACCACAGTGGTAGTAGTGCGCGCCCTCGAAGGCGCCGACGGTCCCGGCGGGCACCGTGCTGGCCCGCGAATCGACCGTCGAGCAGTTCGGGTTGCTCATCGTGGGCAGGGCGGTGCTCGCGGCGACCGCCCAACCCCACTTCAGGGTGGTGCGGTTGGTGTTCAGCGTGACGTTCGGCTCGCCGGGCTCCCCCGCCGGGTGGTGGTCGTGCCCGGTCTCGTTGCCGCCGGCGTAGTAGGGGTACTCGTCCGCGAGCCCGTACGCGGTGTGCCCGGCCTCGTGGATGGCGATCTCCGTCGCGCCGCTCGCGAGGGAGTACGTGCCGACCGAGCCGCCGCTGCCGCCGTAGACCGTGGAGTTGACCACGACGATCGCGGCGGAGAACTCCGGTACCTGGGCCGCGGCCGTCTGGAGCACCGTCGAGCTGTTGCACACGAGCAGCCGCCTGATGCCGTTCGCGCCGAACGTCGAGTCGAAGTAGGTGCGGGCCGTCGCGCCGGTGCCGCCCGCGGCGACCGGGTCGTCGGCGCCCGAGTCGGTGGAGGTGACGTTGACCCGCCAGATGTTGATCGCCGGCCCGAGTTCGTCGTAGGGCGCGGTGGCGGTCAGTGCGTTGACGAAGTCCTTGCAGGCGGTGTCGAAGTCGGTCTGCTGCGCGGCGGTGAATCCGTCGCCCAGCAGCACGATGGTGAAGGCCCGGTTGCGCGGCGCGGATCCGAAGATCTGGGTACGGCCCTGGACCGTCCCGTCGGACGTGGTCATCCCGGCCCCCTACCGCTCGAGCCGGAAGGTGGCGAGGTCGACGTCCTCCGTCGCCCCGGGAGGCGGACTGGTCGCGCCTCCGGGAGCCAGCCGGGCGTCGGGGGCGGCCGGTGCGGCGCGGACCACGGCGACCTGGACGGCCTCGTCCGGTGCGGGAAGCAGCACGGTGAAGGCACCGCGCGCCTCCACGTCGACCCGGGTGATGGGCTGCGAGTGGTCCTCCGGAAAGACCTCCGCGCTCTCCCGGAAGGCGCCGCGCGCGGGAACGCGGGCGAGGCGCTGCCCCTTCTCGTCCCGCGTCTCCACGAAGTTGCCCGGCCGTACCTCGGGATGGGCGTCGAAGCCGCTGATGACCGCGTCGACCGGCTGCTGGGAGACGAGGGTCACCGAGTCGCCCTCGTACTCGAAGATCAGCCGCACGGCTCGGGCGGTGGGTGTCTGTTGCGGGCCTGCCATGGCGATTCCTCCCCCGGAGAGTGTGATGTCCGGAGATGTTCCCGGTCGGCGAGGGGCCCGGCAAGGCCGACGCGCACTCATGCACAGGAACTCGCATCCGAGCGCCCTGTCCCGTCTAATCGGGGCTCACACAACGGGCCTAGCGAGTCCGACGGGGGTGCGGGACGGAAGGCGGAACCGCGAGGCCGGAGTCCTTCAACAGGGTAGGGCCGGCCGATCTCGCCCGCCCGTCGGCAAGGCGGCCAGGGGGACAGCATCCCCGGCGATCCGTCAGCCGCGCACCTCCCGCGGCGCGGGCACCGCCGCGAGCGGTTCGCCGTGCCCCTTCCAGGGCCTGGCCAGGCCCACCAGCGCCAGCCCCGCCCCCACCAGCGCGATCAGCATGACGGCCGCCATCGGCAGGGAGCTGTCCTCGCCGAACACCCCCACCAGGGGTGCGGCCAGGGCCCCGAAGAGGAACTGGAAGCCGCCGAGGAGCGCGGAGGCCGCACCCGGTGCCGTGCGGCCCACCGCCTGGCCGATGCTCATCGCGCTCGGGAAGACCAGGCCGATACCGACGGCGGTCACGAACAGGGTGGCCCAGGTGCCCGCGAGGGTCTCGCCCGCGGTCGTCACCAGCAGCACCTGCGCCAGTGCGCCCAGCAGGGCGGTGCCCACCCCGGCCGAGAGCAGGGTGTTGAGGCGGACGCCTCGTCCGGCCAGGCGGGCGAAGGCCGCCCCGCCGGCCAGCATGGCGACGGCGTTGGTGGCGAAGATGAGGGAGTACGTCGTCGAGGAGACTCCGTGGAGGTTCTCGAAGACGAAGCTGGAGCCGCTGATGTAGGAGAACAGCGCCGCCGAGACGAGGGCGACGACCAGGACGTATCCCATGAAGATGCGGTCGGCGAGCAGGGTGCCCATGGCCCGGAAGCTGCTGCCGAGCCCACCGCCGTGCCGCCGCTCGGGCGGCAGCGACTCGGGCACCGCCCGCACCACGGCGAGCAGGAGCAGCACCCCGAGCACGGCCAGCACGGCGAACACCGTCCGCCAGGTGGACAGGGACAGCACGGCCCCGCCGAGCACCGGCGCGGTGACCGGCGCCACGCCGATCACCTGGGACAGCACCGCGAAGAAGCGGGGCAGTTCGGGTCCGTGGAAGCGGTCGGTCAGGACCGCCCTGGCCAGCACCATGCCCGCCGCACCGGCCACACCCTGCAGGAAGCGGGCGCCGGTCAGGGCGGCGATGCCGGGAGCGGCGGCGCAGGCGACGGAGAAGAGGACGAACCCGGCCGACCCGGCCGTCAGCAGCCGGCGCCGGCCGAGCCCGTCGCTGAGCGGGCCGATGACCAGCTGGCCGACGACGAGTCCGGCGAGGAACGCCGTCATGGTCAGCTGTACGGCCGAGCTGCTCGCCCCGAGCGCCTCCCCCAGCGCGGGGAAGCCGGGGACGTACATGTCCGTCGCGAGCGGGGCGACGGCGGTCAGCGCGCCGAGCACGGCGATGAGGGTGGTGGCCGCACGGCCCGAAGGCGCAGGTCCGGCAGTGTCGGGGACGGCGTCGGCGCGGTTGCGCGAGGATGACGGAGCTACCATGAAATAAAGGTAACCGATAGTTCACCAGCTAACAAACACGAAGTGCGAGAAGACGAGCCGCATGCCCTCCCCCGCCTCCGCCAGCCCCTCGGCCTCCGACGTCGGCACCCAGTGGGCCGCCCACAACCCGGGCCTGGACACCAGCCCCATGGAGCTGGTCGGCCTGCTCAAGCACGCCACGGGTCTGCTCAACCGCGCCGTGGAACACCTCTACGCCGGCGCCGCCCTCACCGCGCCCGAGGTCGACATGCTGATCCCGCTCCGGCACGCGACCGAGCCGTTCATCGCCCGCAGCCTCGCCGAGCGGCTGGGCCTGTCCCGGGCCGGCGTCAGCAAGACCCTGGGCAAGCTGGAGAAACGCGGCTTCATCACCCGTACCCCCAACCCGGCCGACCGGCGCGCCGCCCTGGTCACCATCACCGAGGCCGGCGCGGCGGCGGTCGACGGGCTCTTTCCCCGGCAGCTCTCCGTCGAGGTGAGCCTGCTGGCCGGTCTGGGCGAGGACCGGGAGGGGGTGACCAGGGCGCTGCACCGGCTGGTGGAGGCCATGGAGTCGCGCGTGGGGCAGGGCTGATCGGGACTCCTCCTGTAGGAGGTGTTCCAATTAGAGTGGACGCTTCGGAGGCGGTCTGCGCTCAGGCCGCCGTGATCCCCGAGAGGCACACCAGAGATGACCGGGCCGCAGACGGCACGCAGGAAGCGGGCGAACGGGGTGGAGTCGCGCCGGCGCATCCTCGACGCCGCGGTGGAGATCGCCGGTGAGCGCGGCTACGACGGCACCTCGATCGCGGCCGTCAGCGCCAAGTGCGGGCTGCCCGCCAGCTCGATCTACTGGCACTTCAAGGACAAGGACGACCTGATCGCCGCCGTCATCGAGCGCAGCTTCGAGACCTGGCTCGCGGCCGTCACCCTGCCGGGCGAGGAGGCCGGGACCCCACAGGAACGCGTCGCCCTGATGGCGGCGAACGTGGCCAGGTCCCTCGTCGCCGAGCCGGACTTCCTGCGTCTCGGACTGATGCTCGCGCTGGAGCGCCGGCCCGCCGAGCCCCGCGGCCGTGCGGTCTACCTCCAGGTCCGCGCAGTCGCCCAGCAGCGGGTCGCCGAGGTCGTCACCGACCTCTTCCCCACCCTGGCCGAGGACGACGTGCAGACCCTGACCACCTACGCGGTGGCCGGCGCCGACGGCCTGTTCGTGCACCGGGAGGTCAACGGCGACTCCGTCGACCTGGTGACCCTGTTCGAACTGCACGCCCGGCTCATCTACGACGCCGCCGCCCGGCTGGCTCCGCCCGCGGGGCGCTGACGACCGTCACGCCCCCGCCCCGCACGCGACCCACCGCCCGGTCAGGAGGCGGTGTCGCCGCGGGTGACGGTGACGACGATCTTGCCGACCTGCTCGTTGGCCGCCATGTAGCGGTGCGCCTCGACGATGTCCGTGAGGTCGAAGGTGCGGTCGACGACCGGTGCGAAGGCGCCGGAGGCGAGCCCCGCGTTGACGAAGGCGACCGCGCGGCGCAGGCGCTCGGGGTCCGTGGTGATCTCGAAGAGGGTGTACGTGCTGCTGTTCAGCGCCGGGAAGGACTGGGCGTTGGGCAGCGGGGTGGGGCGCGGGTCGAGGGCGCCGTAGACCACCAGGAAGCCGCCCGGGGCGATGCCCTGCGCGAGGGTCTCCACGCCGGGCCCCGCGACCGGGTCGAAGGCCAGGCGGACGCCCTCGCCGCCGGTGATCTCCTTGAGGCGGGCGGGCAGGTCCTCCTCGTCGGTGACGATCACCTCGGCGGCGCCCGTGTCCAGGAGGCGCTGCTTCTTGCCGGCGCCGCGCGTGGTGGCGATCGGGATCGCGCCGATGTGGCGGGCGATCTGGATGGCGGCGAGCCCGACGCTGCTGGAGGCGGCCGTGATCAGGACATGGTCATCGGGCCGCACCCGGCCGCTCTCGACGAGCGGGCCGTACGCGGTGACATAGGCCATCCACACGGCCGCCGCCAGGACCGGGTCGACCTCCGCGGGGCGGGGCACGACCGCCGAGGCGGGGACGATGACCTGGTCGCCGTAGGTGCCGTAGTCGGTCTGCAGGAACTGCGGTACGACCGCGACCGGGTCGCCCTCGGCGAGGCCCGTCACGCCCTGGCCGACGGCCTCGACGACGCCGGCGGCCTCGTAGCCGAGCAGGGAGGGGAAGACCGGCTCGTAGAAGTAGCCGCCCTCGCGGTACATGATCTCGGCGCGGTTCAGACCGATGGCGTCGACGCGGATCCGGGCCTCGCCCGCGCCGGGCGGGCCGACCTCGACGTCGCGGAGGGTCAGGACCTCGGGGCCGCCGGTCCGGTCGAACTGTACAACTCGTGCCATGGTGCATCCGTCCTGAAGGCAGGAATCCGGGGGGATCCAGGGGAAACACACCGAATCGCCTCGGTGGTGGCACCCACCCTGCCCCAAACTTCGACGGGCGTCAAACTTCGAGCATCATCGAAATAGATGTCCGCCCTCCGGCTCAGACCGCGCTCGCCTCTTCCTCCGCGGCCGAGGCGGCCAGCACGGCCGGCAGCAGGCCGGGAAACCGCTGCTCCAGCTCGTCGGCGCGGAGGGTGTTCATCTTGGTCGTCCCGACGTAGTACTGCCGGATCACGCCGGCCTCGCGCAACACGTTGAAGTGGTGCGTCAGGGTGGAGTTCGACACCGGCGCGTCGAACGTCCCGCAGCTCATGTCCTCCCCGGCACGGGCGAGCTGCGCCGTCACCCGCCGCCGTACCGGATCCACCAGCGCCTCCAGTACCTGCTGGACCGAGACCTCCGACAGCTCGGGGTGCTCCACGGTGCGGGTGCTGGTGCGGGGGCGGGCCACGGCGACTCCTCGGGGCGGCTCATGGACGGTCACGTCATAGTACGACCGCCATCGAAACCACCGCCCACCCCAAGATCATTCCCCGCGGCGCGGTTCCGGTCAGCCGAGCCGGAAGTCCGTCATGCCGAAGCGGTGGCCGTTGACCTGGAGCTGCAGGGCGTGCGCCCCCGGGTAGTAGACGCGCGTGGTGACCGGGCGGAAGGAATGGCTGCGCGTCACGTCGGCGGAGGCGCCGGGGGCCAGTTCGCGCTTGGCTAGCTTGAACACCTTGGGCGCCAGTCTCCCGTTCGCCTTGAGGTGGTGGACGACGTAGTCGACGGCCAGGGAGACCGGCCGGTCCGAGACGTTCGTGATGCGCCCGGTGAAGACGAGGTCGCCGCCCATCGGGACGTCGGTCTCCGTCAGCAGCGGCCCCACCACCTCCAGGTCCTCCCGGCCGCCATGGAATCCGACCAGCTCCAGGGCGGCCGGCTCGCCCTGCTTGACGAGGGTGCGCATCGCGTGACGCACCAGGGCCGGGGTGGTCGGCTCCGGGTTCCGCAGCCAGCGCGCGGCGGTTCCGGCGGCCAGTGCGGCATCGAGGCGGGAGAGGTCGTTGAGGTGGTTCGCCACCGATCGGCGCACGTCCTGCGAGAGGTCGGTGTGCAGCATGTCCAGCACCGGAATCGTGGCTCCGGGGTTGCGGTTGAGCTCGGGGACCTGCCGCGCCCAGGGGAGTTTGGGGCGGCTGCCCTCGCTCGCCAGCCGCCGGACGGCCGGGTCCGGGGACTCGGTCCAGGCGAGCGCCGTCGCCAGGGTGCGGTCCAGATCCGCGTTGAGGAAGGTGCGGAGCGCGAACTCGCCGGTGAGGCGGGGCGTCAGCCGGGCGAGCAGGTCCAGACCGTCGTCGAAGTGCCGGCGGACGCCGGACGTGGTGGCGCCGGTGGCGACGGCTTCGGTGACCGGCCAGATCATCCAGCCCGCCAGATCGGCGCGGGCCAGGGCCTGTCGTACCGACCGGGCCAGTAGCTCGTAGTCCTGGCCGCAGTCGGCGAGGAGGGCGTCGCCGACCGTCCGCGCCCGCTCGCTGAGGCCCAGCGGGCCGAGGACGGCCACGCTGTCCGCGACGGTCTGCCAGCGTGACGCTCCGGGAGCGGCCTCCCGGAGGACGACGGCCAGACGGCGGATGCTGTCCGGGCTGATCAGCTCGTCGGCGGTGGGCACGGTTCCTCCAGGAGGCGCTGCTTCGGCGGGGGTCGGGCGGCCGGTCTTGTCGTACTCGCCGTCGATCCCGGCGGTGACGATGACGCCACCGTAGTGCGGTCGCACCTCGGCAGGTCGGGAGGGTGCGATGCCGGGCCGGTCGTGGTCGACGCGCGCACCGGCAGCGCGGTGCGCGGAACGCCGGACAACTCCGTTGCCCCGGTGGGCAGTCGGCACTAGGGTCGGCCGGGTGACTGCCGGGTCGGCCATGGGCCACGCACGAGTGAGGTTCCCGGCCTCGGCGTGAGCACGAGGCGGGCCAGGGGTCCGCCGTTCCCTCCGCGTCCTCGCCCCGGCGCCCGCAAGCGGCGCCCTCTTCCCGCGCATCCCGAGACCGGAGACACCTTTGCCCACTGCTCAGTCACACCTGCCCGCATCCGAGCGGCCGTCGGCCGCCGTCCGGCTCGACCACACCAACATCTACGCCACCGACCGGCACCGGTCGGCCGAGTTCCTCGCCGCCGTCCTGGGCCTGCGGGTCGGCACCCCGTTCGGGCCCTTCCTCCCCGTCGACCTCGGCAACGGCGTCACGCTCGACTACTACGAGAAGCAGGACGAGCCGATCCAGTCCCAGCACTACGCCTTCCTTGTCCCGGAGGAGGGGTTCGACGGGATGATCGCCCGGCTGGAGGCGGCCGGCGTCACCTACTACGCGGACCCCCATCACACCGAACCCGGCCGCACCAACGGCCTGTTCGGCGGTCGCGGCGCCTACTTCGAGGACCCCGACGGCCACAACATGGAGATCATGACCCGGCCCTACGTCCGCCCCTAGCGGTTCCCCGGGCCCGCGTCCTCGTCCTCGTACGACGGCGCGGGCCTCAGTCCCCGCACAAGCGCGCGTCAGAGGTTGATCATGTGTCCGGCGAGTCCGTGCAGGGCGTCCTGGACCGCCTCGCTCAGCGTCGGATGGGCGTGGACGTTCCTGGCGAGTTCGTACGCCGTGAGATCCCACTGCTGCGCCAGCGTCAGCTCGGGGAGCAGTTCGGTCACGTCCGGTCCGATCATGTGGCCGCCGATGAGTTCGCCGTGCCGCGCGTCGCTGAGGAGTTTCACGAACCCGACGGTGTCGCCGAGGCCGTGCGCCTTGGCGTTGGCCGTGAAGGGGAACTTCGCCACGCGGACGTCGAAGCCCTGGGCGCGCGCCTCGGCCTCGGTCCAGCCGAAGCTGGCGATCTGCGGCTGGCAGAACGTGGCGCGCGGGATCATCCGGTAGTCGAGTTCCATGGTCTCCGCGCCCGCGATGGACTCGGCGGCGACGATGCCCATCGCCTCGGCGGTGTGCGCGAGCATCAGCTTCGCCGTGACATCGCCGATGGCATAGATGTGCGGCTGGCTGGTGCGGCAGTGCCCGTCGACGTCGATCGCACCGCGTTCGGTGAGCCGGACCCCGGTGCTGCTGAGCCCGTAACCGGCGGTGCGCGGCTGGAAGCCGGTGGCCTGCAGGACCTTCTCCGCCTCCAGGACCTGCTCGGTGTCGCCCTGCCGTACGGTCACGCGGACGTTGTCCGGGGTCTCCTCGATGGACTGCACGGCGGTGGAGGTCAGGATCTTGATGCCCTGCCGTTTGAAGCGCCGGGTGAGTTCGGCCGAGACCTCCTCGTCCTCCAGTGGTGCGATCCGGTCCAGGAACTCCACCAGGGTGACGTCGACACCGTAGGACCGCAGCAGATAGGCGAACTCGACGCCGATCGCGCCCGCGCCCGCGATGACCAGGCTCGCCGGGAGGCTGTCGGAGAGGATCTGCTCCTCGTAGGTGACCACACGCCGGCCGAGTGCCGTCCCGGGCAGCAGCTTCACCGTGGAGCCGGTCGCGATGATGCAGGAGCGGAAGGAGAGCGTCGTCTCGCCGTCCCGCATGCGCACCTGCAGGGTGTTCGGGTCGAGGAAGGTGCCCAGCCCCTCGAACTGCTCGATCTTGTTCTTGCGCATGAGATAGCCGACGCCCTTGACGCGTCCGTCGGCCACCACCCGGCTGCGCTCGTAGGCGGCGCGGTAGTCCAGGCTCACCTCTCCGCTGATCTTCACGCCGAACTTCTCCGCGTCGTGCAGGATCAGCTGGGCCACCTCGGCGTTGCGCAGCAGTGCCTTCGCCGGGATGCAGCCGATGTTCAGGCAGACACCGCCCCAGAAACGGCCCTCCACGATCGCGGTGCGCAGGCCCAGCTGGGCGGCGCGGACCGCGGCCACATAGCCGCCCGGCCCGGCGCCCAGGACGGCGACGTCGAAATCGGTGTGCATGTCTCCACCTCACCGTGGTGTCGGGTCGATCTGCTCACTCCACCGTCGCACGATCAGGCGATCAGGCGGTCGGGTAGAGGAGATCCAGCGGCCCGGACAGCGCGGCACGCACCCGGCGGGCCGTCTCGTCGACGAGCACCTCCGGCTCGTCGTGCTCGATCGCGTCCATGGTCCGCGCGGCCACCTCGGCGGGATCCGTCTTCGGCTCGTCGACCCGCACGGTGGCGTCGGTCTCCACCCAGCCGACGTGCACGCCGACGACCAGCGTGCCCTGCTCCCGCAGGGCGACCCGCAGCGCGTTGGTCAGCGACCACTGCGCCGACTTGGACGCGGCGTAGCTGGGGAACCGCTCGGTGGAGCGCCACGACGCCACGGACAGCATGTTCACCAGGGCGCCGCCGCCGTGGCCGGCGAGTACCGGCGCGAAGGCCCGCGAGACGGCCCAGGTGCCCAGGTAGTTGACCTCCAGCTCACGCCGGGCGCCGTCCAGCGGCCCCTCCAGGAGGCCGGGCCCGGCCTGGATGCCCGCGTTGTTGATCACGATGGTCGCGTCGGACGCCGTCCGGGCGGCGGCCGCGATCTGGTCGTGGTCGGTGACGTCGAGGCGCAGCGGTTCCACTCCCGGCTCGGCGAAGTCCTCCGGCCGGCGGACGCCCGCGTACACCTTGGCGGCGCCCCGGGCCAGCAGGGCGCGCGAGAACGCCAGCCCGATCCCCCGGTTCGCTCCGGTCACCAGCGCGACCGATCCCTCGATCTTCATGGTCGGACACCTCGTTCCACCGCTGCGAAGGAACCCGTCATGACCAGTGAAAGCGCGCCGAGCATCGATGTCCATGTGACCCCGGCGGGGCGCTACGGGAAGGCCGCCGTCAGCTGGGTCTCATACTGAGACTCGCTATCCTAGGGCTATGAAACGGATGTCGTTCGCCAAGTGGCCGTGCTCCATCGCACGGACCGTCGATCTGCTGGGTGACCACTGGACGCCGCTGGTGGTGCGGGAAGCGTTCTACGGGATCCGTCGCTTCGACGAGTTCCAGCATGAACTGGGCATCGCCCGCAACACGTTGACCGACCGGCTGCGCCGGCTGGTGGACGACCGGATCCTGGAGAAGCGGCTGTACGAGGCCGAGCCGCCGCGCTACGACTATGTCCTCACGGAGAAGGGGCGGGACCTGTTCGCGGTGCTCGCCGCGATGTCCGCGTGGGGCGACCGGTGGCTGGCCGGGGAGCAGGGCGTCCCGGTGGTCTTCCATCACGAGGCCTGCGACCACGACACCACGCCCGAGGTCGTCTGCGCCCAGTGCCGGACGCCGTTGCGGTCCGAGGAGACCTCGATGCGGATGGGGCCCGGCTACCCCGAGCGGCTCAAGCTGCGGCCGGACGTGCGGCGACGCTTCGGCACCGACTGAGCGGGGCACGGCCTCTTGACAGGGTGAGTCTCATATAGCAACTCTGGAGGTCAGATCCCTGACGGCAAGGAGGCCGGCAGCCTTGGAGTGGACGGGCGCGTGCTACGCGGACAGACCGACGGTCGAGGTACGGACCTGGATCGACGCCCCACCGGCCACGGTGTGGGCGCTGGTCAGCGACATCGAGCTGATGCCGGACATGAGCGAGGAACTCCGGTCCGTCGCCTGGCTGGACGGGGCCGCGGGGCCGGCGGTGGGGGCCAGGTTCGTCGGACGCAGCGAGCACGAGGCGTTCGGCACGTGGGAGACCACCTCCCAGGTGATCGAGTACGTGCCGGAGACGGTCCTCGCCTGGGCCGTGCAGGACCCCGCCGAGCCCTCCGCGGTCTGGCGGTTCCGGCTGCGGCCCCGGGACGGCGGGACCGAACTGGCGCAGTGGATGCAGCTGGGTCCGGGGCGCTCGGGGCTGTCGGTGGCGATCGACCGGATGCCGGAGAAGGAACAGAAGATCGTGTTCGTACGGCTGCGGGAGTTCGAACGGAGCATCACCGCCACTCTGGCGCAGATCAAGCAGCGGGCGGAGGCGTGATGCGGACGGCCACCACGATCGAGGCCTCGGGCGGCGAACACTGGTCCCAGCAGGCCGACTTCGTCGTCGAGGCGGAGAAGCTGGGCCTGGACGTCTGCTGGGTCGCCGAGGCCTGGGGCTCGGACGCGCCCTCGGCGCTCGGGTACTACGCGGCGCTCACCGACCGGATGCTGCTCGGCTCGGGCGTCATGCAACTGGGCACCCGGACCCCGACGGCCGTGGCCCAGACGGCCGTCACGCTCTCCAACCTGTCCGGCGGGCGGTTCCTGCTCGGTCTCGGCGCCTCCGGCCCGCAGGTGATCGAGGGGCTGCACGGTGTCTCCTTCGCCCGGCCGCTGCGGCGCATGCGCGAGACGGTGGAGATCGTGCGGCGGGTGGTCGAGGGTGGCCGACTCACTTACTCCGGCGAGGAGTTCACTCTGCCGCTGCCGGGCGGCGAGGCCGTCCCGATGCGGCTGTCGATGCGCGCCGAGCACGAGATCCCCGTCTACCTGGCCGCCCTCTCCCCCGCGATGCTCCGGCTGACCGGTGCGGTCGCCGACGGCTGGCTGGGCACCAGCTTCGTGCCCGAGGGCGCCGCCGACGCCTACTTCGCGCACCTCGACGAGGGCCTCGCCCGCAGCGGTCGTACCCGCGCGGACCTGGACGTCTGCCAGGGCGCCGAGGTCGCCTTCGCCGCCGACGAGGAGGCGCTCGGCGCGATGGTCGCCGGACGCAAGAAGGAACTGGCCTTCAGCCTCGGCGGGATGGGTTCGGCGTCCACCAACTTCTACAACAACGCCTACAGCCGCCAGGGCTGGGCCGAGGTCGCCGCCGAGGTACGCGATCGCTGGCAGTCCGGCGACCGGGACGGCGCCGCCGCCCTGGTCACCGACGACATGGTGCTCGGTACGACGCTGATCGGCACCGAGGCCATGGTGCGCGAGCGACTCGCCGTCTGGCACGACGCGGGCGTGGACACCGTCCGCCTCTACCCGGCCGGGGAGACACCGCGGGAGCGGCTGAACACGCTGGGCCGGGCGATCGAACTGGTCCACGAACTGGGCCGGGCCGAGGGCGCCTGAGGGTTCCTCGGTTTCCCGGCGCCCGGTGGCAGCGCCGGGATGGGATGGGCTGGGCAGCCGGAGGACGTGGCCGGCGTGGTGGCCTTCCTCGCCTCGGACGACGCGCGCCGGGTGACCGGGGCGGGTGATCGACGCGACGGGTGGTTGCGGGCTGTGACCCTGAGGTCGCCGGTTTCATCGATCGTCGGCACCGCGCCGGGAGGGGCGCGTCAGGAGTCCGTCGCCGTGCCGCGCAGCCCGTCCAGCAGGGCGGTCAGGATGCGGGTCAGCCGTGGTTCGACGTCGATCACGGCGTGCGCCAACTCAGGGTGGCTTTCGTAGAGTTCGCGCAGGTGGGTGCCGGGTGCGGCCATCTGCCACAGCGCGCCGGCCATGCCGGTGGCCGTGGAGATCACGTCCACGGCCGCGCTCTCGTCGATCCCGAGCAACCCGCGCAACACGGTCGCGATCGCGGTGACCTCGCCGAGCGCGACGGTCTTGAACTCGTACGCGGAGTCGAGCGACACGTTGCGTTCCAGGTTCAGCGGCGCCTGGGCGAGCAGGTCGCAGAAGAACCGTCGGGCGACGAGCGACTCGGCGACGGCGGCCGCGATCTCCTCGTGGCCGGCGCCGGTCAGCTCGTCCAGCCGTGCGCGCAGCGCCGTCGACCACTCCCGCCAGCCCTCGCCGGTGAGCGTGAGGAAGATCTGCTCCCGGGTCTCGAAGTAGCACAGCACCGCGGACTTGTGCATGCCCACGGCGGCGGCGATGTCGGTGAGCGTGACCTCGCGCACGCTGCGCTCGGTGCCGAGCCTGCGGGCGGCATCGAGGATCTCCCGCTCGCGCTGCTGCTTGGCAGCCTCACCGCGGGCGCGCTGGGGGCGGGGCCGTCCGAGTCGATCCGTGTTCTTCCGTCACCGCCAACACCGATCGCCCCGCGCCGCGTTAGAGGTCACGCGGAGCGTCTGTCGCAGAACTCTCGCGGAATTGTCCGTGATCGGTAACGGACGGAGCCGACAGCCGCTGTCACCCGTCCTGACGGGTGCACGAGATCGACTGAACGAGAAGGATCGGGGCGGACATGGCGCGGCACGGCGGACGGGGATGGTACGGCCAGGTGGCCGCGGCGGCGCTCGGGGTCACGGGGGTGGCCGTGGCCGCCTCGCTGTGGACCGCGCAGGCCGGTCCCGTCGACACCCGGTCGGGAGCCGGGACTTCGGCGCACCGCACCGCCCCGAAGGCGGCCCCGGTGTCGGTGGAGATCGCGCACGCCTCGGATCAGGGCGCCCGGGGCGTGAACATCACCATCGACGACGGACCGGACCCGGTCTGGACGCCCCAGGTGCTCCAGGTCCTCAAGGAGTACGGCGTCAAGGCCACGTTCTGCATGATCGGCCCGCAGGCCGAGGCGCACCCGGACCTGGTCAAGGCGGTGGTGGCGGCCGGGCACCGGCTCTGCGACCACACGGTGTCGCACGACGTCACCATGGACAAGAAGTCCGAGGCCTACCAGTCCCAGCAGATCCTCGACGCGGAACGCATGATCACCAAGGCGTCCGGGGGCGTACGACCGCTCTACTACCGGGCTCCGGGCGGCGCCTTCACCCCGTACAGCCGCAAGCTCGCCGCCTCCCACGGCATGCGCCCGCTGGGCTGGAACGTCGACTCGAAGGACTTCGAACGCCCCGGCACGGAGGCCGTCGTCGCCACCGTCAAGGACGAGATGTCCAACGGCCCGACCGTCCTCTTCCACGACGCCGGCGGCGACCGCTCCGAGACCGTGGCCGCACTGCGCGAGGTGCTGCCGTGGCTGAAGGAGCAGGGTTACTCCTTCGGCTTCCCGGTGCGCTGAGCGCGGGGCACGCCTCCCGCCCGGGCGCCGCCCGCCCCCGGCAAATGTTGCGGACGGCCCGGCCGTGGCCGCATATGGGTGGTGTGCGCGGCGCGGCGGCGGGGCCGGCTGCCCTGGGCCCAGCTGGAGGTGTGCATGTCGGGGCGGGCAGCACGCTGGGTGACGTGGCTGCGCGACAGGGACCCGGACCTGGCGGCGACCCGGCGGGCGGCGCGTACGGCGCTGGTGATGCCCGCCCTGTTCGCCCTGTGCACCGAGGTGCTCCGCTCCCCGACGATGGCGGGCTATGCCGCGTTCGGGTCGTTCTCGATGCTGCTGCTGGTCGACTACTCCGGCCCGATGGTGGAACGGCTGCGAGCCCAGGCTGCTCTCGCGGTGGCCTGGCTGGTGCTGATCTGTGCCGGGACGCTGGCGGCCGGACAGCTGTGGCTCGCCGTGCTGAGCACGGTCCTGGTGGGTTTCGCGATCCTCTTCGCGGGCGTGGTCAGCTCGGTACTGGCGGGCAGCTCGACGGCGCTGCTGCTGGCCTTCGTGCTGCCCGTCAGCGCACCGGTGCCCCTTTCCCAGCTGCCCGAACGTCTCGCGGGCGCGGGCCTGGCGGCGGCGGTGGCGCTTCCCGCCGTCGCCCTGCTGTGGCCGCGTCCCGTCGCCGACCCGCTCAGCGCCCCGGCGGCGGCCGTCTGCCGTGCCGCCGCCGGGTATCTGCGCGCCCGGGCCTCCCTGCCGGGCCCGGACGGGCCGGTGTCCGACGCCGACCGGTGCCGGGCGGCGGCGGAGCGTACCGCCGACAGCCGCGCGGACCTGCGGGGCGTCTTCGACGCCACCCCCTATCGCCCCACCGGCCTGTCCGCGAGCTCCCGTGCCCTGGTCCGGCTGGTGGACGAGCTCACCTGGCTGTGCGCCGTCCTCGTCGACCGGTCCGACTACACGGACGAGCCCCCGGGCTGTGATCCGGCCGCGCACACCGTGCGCCGCGCCGCCGCCCGCGTCCTGGAGGCGGCCTGCGACCTGCTGACGGACCTGAACGGCGACCCCGGCCCGCTGCGGGCCAACGTCAAGGGGCTGCGGGCGGCGCTGGCCGGGATGGAGCACAGCTCCACCGTCCAGGTGCCCGCCGAGCACCCGGGCGGCACCAGCACGGCGGAGGTCTACGGGTTCATCGCCACGCTCGACGTCTCCTTCCGCGCCCAGGAGGTCGGCTTCGCCGTGCTGCAGATCGCCGCCAACGTCGACACGGCGGCCACCGCCTGGCAGCGCAGCTGGCCCGAGCGGCTCCTCGGCCGTGAGCCGGGCGCCCTCGCCGCGCCGCTGGCCGCCGCCCGGGAACGGGCCGCCACCCATCTCCGTCCCGACTCGGTGTGGCTGCACAACAGTCTGCGCGGCGCCGTCGGCCTGGGCATCGCCGTGTACCTGGCCGGGGTGACCGGCGTGGGGCACTCCTTCTGGGTCCTGCTGGGCACCCTGTCCGTGCTGCGCTCCAACGCGCTCAGCACCGGGCAGAACGCCGTCCGCGCGGTGCTGGGGACGGTGGCCGGCTCCGTGGTCGGTGCCGCACTGCTGCATCTGATCGGCCACCACGGCACCGCGCTCTGGTTCGTGCTCCCCGTGGCTGTCCTCGTCGCCGGCATCGCGCCCGCCGCCGTCTCCTTCGCCGCCGGGCAGGCCGCGTTCACCGTGACGCTCGTGGTGCTGTTCAACATCGGCCAGGACCCCAACTGGCACATCGCCCTGCTGCGCGTCCAGGACATCGCGCTGGGGTGCGCGGTCAGCATCCTCGTCGCCGTGTTCTTCTGGCCGCGCGGCGCCCGGGCCGCCGTCCACAAGGCGCTCGCCGACGCTTACCACGACAGCGCGGGTTACCTCGGCGGCGCCGTCGACTACGCCCTCGGCCACCACCGTCCCGTCGACCCCGATCCGCAGGGCCGCGAGGCGGCGGCCTCCGCCCGCCGTCTCGACGACGCGTTCCGCAGCTACCTGGCCGAACGCGGCGCCAAGCCGCTCTCACTGGCCTGTACGACCACCCTGGTCACCGGCGTCGTCGGGCTGCGCCTGGCCGGCGACGCGGTCGTCTCCCTGTGGCAGGGCGAGGACCTGGCCCGGGTCCAGGCGGTCCGGGCCGACGCCCACCGTGCCGTCCTCGGGGCGGCGGCCCAGGTCACGGGCTGGTACCACGAGTTCGCCGCCAGCCTCGGCGGCCGCTCGACCGTCCCCGACGTCGTCCCGCTGTGGCCCGAGGGCGCCGCGCGACTCGTCGACTCCGTGCGTACCGAACTCAGCGACGCTCAGGGCCGCGCCACCCCCGTCGCCGTCCGGGTCATCTGGACCGACGACCACGTCGACGCCGCCCGCCGCCTCCAACCAGGCCTCGCCGACGCCGCCCGAGCCCAGGCCCGCGCCCACCACAGCTGGACCCGCAAGGGCCGCACCCGCTGAGTGCAGGGGAGACACGAACAGTTGGCCGCGGGACCTGCGCGGAGGAGGACGCGACGACGATGAGGTGGAGTACCGATGGGTGCGTTCATGGAGACGTGCCGGGCGTTCGGCCTGATCGTGCCGGCCGGTAGAGCGCGACCTGCCCGGCCCACCCTCTCACCGGACTGCGGAACCGACCGGGATGGGGGCGGAGGTGATCGTCATCGGGGTGCCGGTGACGGCGATGAGACAGCTCCGCGGCCCGTGGCCGCCGGGCATCGCGCGGAAACCCCCCTCGGGCTCCACTCGGTAGTCGGCGGAGGCGTGCGGGGCCAGCACGGCCGGACCCGAGGCGATGGTCCACCAGTTGGAGGCGCCCTGGCCGGTTCGGCTCGCGAAGTGGGGTTCAAGCGCCGTGCCTGTGGTGTTGACGGCCCGGACGTCGATGGTGGTGACACCGACACGCGACCCATGCTTGGCGAAGTGCGCCGTGAGGCTCATGTGCAGGGGCGGCGGGCTCGCGGCGGCGATGACCACGCATGCGAGAGCGGGGACGAGCAACCCGGCCGCGACGACGGCCTTGGCGCGGCGGTTGGCGAAGCGAGGCAGGCGCGGCTGCCAGGCGGTGGCGAACGCGGCGGCCGGGACGGTGGCGGCGGCCGCCAGCCACAGCGGGGTCATCATCAGGAAGTAGCCGTCCTGGGAGCGGGTGGCGAGGTAGAACGCGAGCCACGGCAGGACGGTGAGAGCCGGGCCGAGCCGCCGGACGAACAGCAGCGTGGCCGCGAGCAGGCCGAGCAGGAGCAGCTGACTGCCGTACGAGTAGAAGTCGAGGCGGCTGCTGCCGTCGGTGAAGTAGTAGGAGATGCCCATCACGCCCTGGCCGTGCAGGATCGCCTTCTGGTCGAGTGGCAGCAGGATGCCGTGCAGCCAGCCGGGAAAGTCCTGGACGGCGAAGTACGCGTTGGCCGCGGCCCAGGTGAGAGCGGCGGTGGCCGTATAGCGGGCGGTGACCGCGAGGGCGCGCCGGGGGCCGAGTTCGCCTCGCCGGACGGCGTACAGGCCGATCAGGAGGAACGGGGCGAGGAACCAGGCGAGTTGCTGGGCGGCGCAGGCGGCACCCAGGCAGGCAGCCCGCAGGACGCCCCCTGGTCCGAGGTTGCCGCCCTCGCCCGTGCCGGGCCAGCGGACCACGACGGGGACGAGCAGGGCAAGGGCCGTGACGGCCGGATAGCCGGCGTAGGCATAGTGGGGCAGCAGACCGAAGCCGAGGCAGACGGCCGTACCGGCGGATCGCCAGGGCGCCGGCAGCAGGAACCACAGCAGGACCGAGGAGGCCAGCAGCGCGACGGTGGGGACCAGGGTCGCGGCTGCCGTCGAGTGGAGGACGGCGTGCACCGGTGCGGCCAGCAGGGCGGTCAGCGGGGGATAGCCGTACGTGTAGTCGGCGCCGCCGGACATGGTCTTGGTGACCCCGACGCCGTGCGTGTCGAACAACCAGGGCCACGCTTGGCCGTAGACCGGACGGCCGTGCAGGATCTGGTTCGCGGCCTGGGCGGTCAGCGCGGCTTCGTCCGTGCCCGCGTGGTCGAGCAGGTAGCCGCAGATCACCAGTGCGACGGCGGTGACCAGTACCGCCGCGTCGACCCTGATCAGTGCCCGGCGGCTCCGTACGAGGAGGGCGAGGACGGCGCAGACGAGGATCGAGGCGTAGCAGACGGAGATGACGGCGGCGACCGGCGGACGCGAGGCCATCGCGGTCGTCCAGGCGGCGCGCGTGCCGATGAAGAGGCTGATCGTGGCCATCAGGGTCATACCCCGGTGCCACTGTTGGGGTCCGGCGTCCGGGACGCCTCGGGCCAGCGTGCGGGTCGGGGGCGGCGCCGCCAGGTGCGGCGCGGCACGACGACGGGTCTCGACGCCCACTCCGCCAGGATGGGTGTCAGCCAAGGACTGCCTCCTCTGCCTCGCCCCCCGCAGGGCGGCAACCGCAGGTGTTGGACCGGCCGGTGCCGCCGCGCCGGAGGCTCGTCCGACCGCCCCGGCACGGAGTTCACGCTCTCGCCGTTCAGGGCAGGGGCGAATGGACGCCCCGTTTCGATCATCTCCAGTTCACCTGACGTCTACAAGGATGTAGTCGGTAAGCGGTTCGCGTGAAACCACCCACCGGTAAGACACCCGTCTCTTACCGCCGGCGCGCGGGCGTGAGCGGTCCGGCTCCGTGCGGGCGCAGTCGGTGCTAGTAGGCGAAGATCACGACCTGCACCCGGTCCCGGAGCTGGAGCGGACTGCACGTGCCCCTGCCGGTCACGACGACCGGGTACGCGATCGCCCTGGCCGGGTGCTTCGCCGCCTGGTGCGCCACCGAGCGGACGGTGTCGATCCACACCGTCCGCTCGGTCGCGAGGTCTTCTACTGGCTCACCGTGCTGCTCACCTTCGCCCTGGGCACCGCGGCGATCCTCGTGCCGTGGCTACTGCTCCGCTGCGCCGGGCTGAACGCCATCGCCGCGTTCTGGGCCTCGTACGTCCTCACCCGCCCCCTCGGCGCCTCACTCGCCGGCTGGCTCGGCATGGGCAAGCCGCTCGGTGTCGGCGTCGGCTTCGGCGCCACGGCGGTCCTCGCCGCGCCCTGATCCGGCTCAGTGCGCGGCGCGGTAGCGGTGCTCGGGGCGTCCGGTGGCTCCGTAGCGCAGTTCGAGCCGGACCATGCCCTCCTTGACCAGGTAGGAGAGATAGCGCTGGGCCGTGGCACGGGAGACCCCGGTGCGTTCGGCGGCCTCCGCGGCCGACAGGGCGTCGTGCGTGGTGCGCAGGGTCTGGTGCAGCAGGGCGAGAGTCGGCGCGGAGTGGCCCTTGGCGGGGACGCGGGGCACGGCCGGCGGACGGGCGGCGCTGAACAGTGCGTCCACGTCGGCCTGGTCGGTCTCCGGGACGGTACCGAGAGCGTCCATGCGGTGCTGGAGCTCGCGGTAGGCGGTGAGCCGTTCGGCGAGGTCGGGCGCACCGAAGGGTTTGACCAGGTAGCCGACGGCGCCGAGTTTCATCGCGGTCCGCACCGAGGTGATGTCCCGGTCGGCGGTGATCATGATGGCGTCGGGGCGGTCGCCGCCTTCGTCCCCGCTCAGCCGGCGCAGCACGTCGAGTCCGCTGCCGTCGGGCAGGAAGATGTCGAGCAGCAGCAGGTCAGGGTGGAGGGTGCGCACCGCGTCCAGCGCCGCGTCCACGGTCGCGGCCTGGCCGACCACCTCGAAGCCCCTGACGCGGGAGGCGTAGTCGCAGTGAATGCGGCTGACCCGGAAGTCGTCGTCCACCACCAGGGTCCGGATCACCAGCGGTCACCTCCCGCGGTGCCGACCGGCGCGCCGACCGGCACCGGCGGAACCGCTGTGAACAGGGCGCCCTGCGGGGCCGGGGCGGTGTCGGGCAGGGGCAGCGTCACGGTGAAGACCGCGCCCGGCCCCTCGCTGACGGTGATCGTGCCGCCGTGCCGCTGCACGAGCCGGTGGACGAGGGCGAGTCCGAGGCCGCGCCTGGCGGTGCCCCGGTCCGGACGGGTCGACCAGCCGTCCTCGAAGATCGACTCGGTGGCGCCCGGCGGAATGCCCGGCCCGGTGTCGGCCACCTCCACCCGCACGACGTCGACGGCCTCGATCAGCGACAGCCGCACCTCGCAGCCGCCCGGCCGCGCCGACGCTGTCGTCGACGCGTCGATCGCGTTGTCCAGCAGGTTGCCGACGATGGTCAGCAGCCGGCGCAGATGCGGCGGGTCCTCGCCCAGGGCGGAGTCGTCGCTGAGGACGATCCGCACCCCGCGTTCCGCGGCCACCGTGGTCTTGGCGACGATCAGTCCCACGAGCAGCGGGTTGCCGATCCGTTCCCGTACGGACTCGGTCAGCGCCTGCTCGGCGCCGGCCGTCTCGACGGCGAACTCGTAGGCGGCGTCGTGGTCGCCGATGTCCAGCAGACCGGCCACCGTGTGCATCCGGTTGGTGAACTCGTGCTGCTGGGCGCGCAGCGCGTCGGTGAGCCCGCGCACCGAGTCCAGTTCGCGCAGCAGCCCGATGAGCTCGGTGCGGTCGCGCACGGTGACCACGGCGCCCAGTTCACGGCCGTGCAGGGCCACCGGCATCCGGTTGACGACCAGGCAGTGGTCGTCGGTGAGCACACTGATGTCACTCCCGGTCAGGGTGCCGTCCAGGGCGCGGCGCAGCCGCCCGTCCGGCAGGACCTCGGCCAGCGTTCTGCCGAGCGCGGTGCCGAGGCCGAGCAGGTCGCGAGCCTCGTCGTTGACCACCGTGATCCGGCCGTCGGGGTCGAAGGCGACGACTCCCTCACGGATACCGTGGAGCATCGCCTCCCGGTCCTGCAGCAAACCGGCGATCTCCTCCAGCTCCAGCCCGAACGTCGTCCGCTTGAGCCGTCTGGCCAGCAGGAGGGCGGCCGCCGAGCCGAGCGCGACGGCGCTGGCGCTGTACAGGCCGAAGGTCGGCAGCTCGCGCCACAACTCGCCCAGCACATAGTGCTCGGGAATGCCGGCGGACACCTCACCGACCAGCTTGCCGGTGGGCCCGTACAACGGAGCCTTGCCGTTGGCGGACCGCCCGGTCGCGCCCTGGTCGGTACCGACGTGGGGCCTGCCGTCCAGCACCACGATCGGATCGCCCGTCGGGTCGCCGACCAGGGCCGGGTCGGGATGGGAATGGCGGATGCCGCGGAGGTCGAGCACGACCACGTACGACGCCCCCGACGCCTTGCGGATCCGTTCGGCCACGGTCTGCACCACGTCGTCGCCGCCGCCCCCGTACTGCATGGCGTGCCGGATCTGCGGTTCGGCGGCCGTGGTCTGCGCGATGTCCAGCGCCCGCTGCTCGTAGGTGCGGTCGATCTCGCCCCGCTGTGCGAAGGCGAACAGCACGAAACCGATCAGCCCGGTCAGCGCCAGGATGGCCAGCTGGTTGGCCAGAATGCGCGCGGAGAGCCGCCCCTTCCCGCCACGTCCGACCGGGATACGGATGGGTTTCACCAGCGTCCCTCGCGTCTCTCGCCTGTCGTACGGCTACCGGGCCCGGCCCCTGCGCCGTACCCGTGGTGGCGTGATTGTGCCCCCGCCCTCGGCCCTCTGCCCAGCCCCGGATCGCTGAGCAGAACGAGCAGAAGTCCGGCTAACACGGCTTACGCGGGATACGGATGAAACAGCGACGTAACACCCGGCGGCCCCTAGCGTCTGCCTTCCTCGACCCCCGAGGTCCGACCCCCCGAGGTCAGGAAGGAGACAACCTCAGATGGCTTTGCGAAACGATGCCGCAGTGAGTCCGGTCGCCGGGAAAGCCGGCCAGGACAGCGCACGAGTCGAGATCTCCGGGCTCACCAAACGATTTCTGACTCCTGCCGGTGAGGTGTTCACGGCGCTGCAGGATGTCTCGTTCACCGTGGAGCCCGGCCAGTTCTGCGCGGTGGTGGGCCCGACCGGCTGCGGCAAGTCGACGACGCTGAGCATGGTGTCCGGGCTCGACCGGCCCAGCGAGGGCTCGGTGAAGGTCGGCGGCCGTCAGGTGGACGGCGTCACCGACGGCGTCAGCTTCATGTTCCAGGCCGACGCCCTGCTGCCCTGGAAGACCGTGCTCGGCAACGTCCTGATGGGCCCGGTCTTCCGCAGAGTACCCAAGCAGCAGGCCCAGGCATCGGCACGCGACTGGCTGCGCCGGGTGGGCCTCGCGGGGTTCGAGGACCGCTACCCGCACCAGCTCTCCGGCGGTATGCGCAAGCGCGTGGCGATGGCCGCGGCACTGATCAACGAGCCCCGGATCCTGATCATGGACGAGCCGTTCGGCGCCCTGGACGTGCAGACCAAGGCGATCATGTCGACCGAACTGCTCGGCCTGTGGGAGCAGATCCGGCCGTCGGTCATCTTCATCACCCACGACCTCGACGAGGCCGTGGCGCTCGCGGACCGGGTCGTCGTCATGACGTCCAGCCCCGGCTCGGTCAAGGCGGTCTTCGACATCGACCTGCCCCGCCCGCGCGGCTCGGTCCAGGAGATCCGCTTCCAGCCCCGCTTCATCGAACTTCAGCACCAGATCTGGGACTCGCTGCGCGAGGAGGTGGAGCGCGCCTACGCACGCACCGCAGGAGGTACCGCATGAGCACGGCGTCCGCAGTTTCCCCCGCTCCCGTCAAGGGTGGCGCCCCTCTCTCGGCCGGAGCCGCCGTCAAACGCGCTCGTCGGCGCCGCGTCGCCCTGGTCTGGGCCGGCCGCGTCGGCCTCGCGGTCCTGGTCATCGGCGGCTGGCAGGCGTTCACCACCTGGGGAATCGTCGACCCGTTCTTCTTCGGGCAGCCCTCCGGTATCGCCAAGCGGCTGGTCGACCTCTTCCAGCACGGCACCGAGTTCGGGTCCTTCTACGCGAACATCTGGACGACGATCCAGGAGGCGCTGGTCGGCTTCGCCGTCGGGGCCGCGGCCGGCGTGGTCGTCGGTGTCGCGCTGGGCCAGAGCCGCTTCCTCGCCGACGTTCTGGGCCCCTACATCAAAATGGTCAACGCGATCCCGCGGATCGTCCTCGGCTCGATCTTCATCGTCGCGTTCGGCATCGGCGTGCTGCCGAAGATCCTGCTCGCCGCGGTGCTGGTGTTCTTCATCGTCTTCTTCAACGCCTTCCAGGGCGTGCGCGAGGTCGACCGCAACATCCTCGCCAACGCCAGGGTGCTCGGCGCCTCCCAGCTGCAGATCATCCGGCACGTCACCGTGCCGTCCGCGCTCACGTGGATCATCGCCAGCCTGCACAGCGCCTTCGGCTTCGCCATCGTCGGCGCACTGGTCGGCGAGGTGCTCGGCGCGCAGAGCGGCCTGGGCCTGGTCATCAAGACCGCGCAGAACAACTTCGACCCCAACGGCGTGTTCGCCACGATGCTCGTCATCTCGGTCATCGTGCTCGGCGCCGAGTGGGTGATCGGCAAGCTGGAACACCGGCTGCTGTCCTGGCGACCGCCGGCCCCCTCCGAGGCGTCCAACGCCCTCTGAACCAGCCCCTCCGCTCCCCCTCCCCTCCCCTTCCCCGCTCTTCCCTGTTCGACCTCAGAAAAGGAATGTGGCCAGCCATGTCCAGACGACCCGCCACCGTCGCCGCGTCGCTCCTCGCCGTTCTCGCCCTCGGCTCGGTCAGCGCCTGTTCCAGCAACTCCGGCAGCACCACCGCGACCAGCGGCTCCGGCTCCACGCCGACGGTCAAGCTCATGGTCGGCGGCATAGACAAGCAGATCTACCTGCCCTACCAGCTCGCCCAGAACCTCGGCTTCTACAAGAAGTACGGCGTCGACGTCCAGCTCAGCACCGAGCAGGACGGCGGTGTCGGCGCCGAGGAAGCCATGGCCTCCGGGCAGGTGGACATGGCCGGCGCCTGGTACAACCACACGATCGAGTTCCAGGCCAAGGGCAAGGCGGTCGAGGACGTCGTCCAGCTCTCCGGTGCGCCGGGCGAGCGGGAGATGTGCACCAAGAAGTCGGGCGTCACCTCGGGCGCCGACTTCAAGGGCAAGACCCTCGGCGTCACCGACCTGGGCTCGGGCACCGACACGCTCACCCAGTTCCTGGCGGCCAAGAAGGGCGTCAAGACCAGCCAGTTCCACCGGATCGGGGTCGGGGCGGGCTCCACCGCCATCGCCGCGCTGCAGAACGGCAAGGTCGACTGCGTGATGACGACGCAGCCGACGGTCGCCGCGATCGAGAAGAAGGGTGTCGGCACCTCCGCGATCGACCTGGCCACCACGCAGGGCGCCACGGCGGCGATGGGCGGCGCCTTCCCCGCGGCCAGTGTGCTCGCCCGCACCGACTGGGTGAACGCGCACAAGGACACCGTGCAGAAGGTCGTCGACGCGCTCGTCGCCACCATGCACTGGATCAACACGCACAGCGCGGCCGACATAGCGAACAAGCTGCCGGCGTCGTTCGTGTCGAACCAGCTGGTGACCAAGGCCGACTACATCACCGCCCTGACCGAGGACAAGGGCCAGTTCCTCCCGGACGGCATCATGCCGGCCGGCGGTCCGAAGACCTCCCTGGCCACGGAGCAGCTCGTCGGCAACGTGAAGGGCTCGGTGGACCTCAGCAAGACCTTCACCAACGACTTCGCCGTCCAGGCCAACAAGACGGAGGGCTTCAAGACCACCACGACGCCGGCCGGACCGACCGGCTGATCCCCACCGGACCCGGGGCCGCCCAGGTGACAGCCACCCGGGCGGCCTCCGCGGCATGCTCACCCAACCGTCCCCGTCTCTTGCGTCTCGTCCTGACCGACAGGAAGAAGCAGGGTGAACGTGGCAGGGTGCCGACCGGTCAGGGAGAGCCTGCCGCCGAGCGAGACGGCCAGGTCACGCGCGAGGGCCAGGCCGATGCCCGTGCCGTGCCCGTCCCCGGTGCGGCCGCGGTCGAAGAGCCGGGACGGTTCGCCCGTCACGGCACCCTCGTCGCTCACGTCGAAGGCGAGGGCGTCGTCCAGGTCCCGCACCGCCACGCGGACCGTGCCGCGCCCGTGCGCCCGGGCGTTGTCCAGCAGGATCCCGAGCACTTCCGACACGGGCCCGCCGGGAACGCGGACGTCGGCCGGTGCGTCCTGGCCGGTGCACTCCAGGCGTCTGCCGTCCTGGGCGAAGAGGCCGTGCCACCGTTCCTCCGTCTCCCGCAGCAACTGTCGTACGGCGACGGTCCCGGCGGTGGGGCGAGCCGTCTCCCGGGAGCGGGACAGCCGCAGCACCTCCTCCACTGTGTGGTGCAGGCGCTCCGTGGTGGCCAGCGCCTCGGTCAGCACGGGCCGCAGCCGGGCGTCGTCGTCCTGGGCGAGGCCCGCTTCCAGAGCGAGTTGCAGGCCGGTGAGCGGGGTGCGCAGCTGGTGGGAGGCATTGGTTGTGAAGTCGCGTTCGTGGCGCAGGAGTTCGGAGAGGCTGTGCAGCATCTCGTTGTGGGTGCGGGCGACCTGGTCGATCTCGGCGACGTCGCTGGGGGCGGCCCGTGCGTTCAGGTCGCCCTCGGTCACCGCCCGGCAGTGGCGGGAGAGGTCCTCCAGCGGCGCGGCCAGCGCCCGGGCCTGGCGGCGGGCGACGAGCACGGCGACGGTCAGCGCGAGGGCGGCGACGCCGAGCAGCAGCGTCCAGGCTGCGACCACCCGGTCGCGCACGGCGGCGGAGGGGGTGGAGGCCCGTACGACGCCGATCACCTTCTCGGCGTGGGAGACGGGCACGGCCACCACCAGGTCGGCGCCCGCCCGGCCCCGTACCGCCGCACCGCCCAGGGCCTGCCGGACCGGGGTGTCGCCGGGCCGTGGGCCGCTGCCCGCGCGCAGGCGCAGTTGCGCGTCGTACAGGCCCAGACGCCCGCCGACCGGGGGCGCGGGCAGTTCCACCGGGTCGCCGGTCACGAAGTCCGGGCTAACCCGTACGGCCGCGGCCAGGGCCGACCGTTCCAGGGTGTCGCGCTGGTCGGCGTACAGGGACGACCTGATCGCCAGGGCCAGCGGGACGGCGAGGAGGACGACGGCGACCAGAGCGGCGGTCAGGGCGACTCGCACCACGCGAAGTCTCATGTCCTCATCATGCGGGCCGCTCACCTGGGCGGATGCATTGCGCCACACGCTTTTGCCGTCGTCTAACCCGCTGCGAGCGGGGCGTTAACCGGCCACTTCCTAGCGTCGGTGCCATGAGCGTCCGGTCCGAGGACTCCCCTGGAGGGCAGTGGCCATGGCAGCACACACAAGGACGTACGCGGTCGTCGGGCTGACCCTCGCGGCGGCGGTGACCGCCGGCTGCTCGGGATCCGGGTCGGGCGCCGGCTCCGGCAGCCCGGCGTCCGGGGCGACCACCGTCAGCGGGCAGAAGCAGCCGGCACCCACGGAGTCCAACCCGCCCGGCGACATCCCCGACAACCAGGTGTACGTCTCCTACCGGCCCACCGGCGCTACCTTCACCGGCTTCACCGTGAAGGTGCCCGAGGGCTGGGCCCGCACGAGCCAGGGCTCCACCACCGCGTTCACCGACAAGCTCAACACCGTGAAGATCACCGCCGTTTCCGCCTCCGGCGCGCCCACGGTCGGCTCGGTCTCCAACACGGTTGTGCCCCAACTCCGCTCCCAGGTACCGAAGTTCTCCTCGCCCAAGGTGGGTGAGGTGACCCGGCACGCCGGCCGGGTGGTCCTGCTGACCTATCAGGGCGACTCGGCGAAGGACCCGGTCACCGGCAAGGTGGTGCGGGACGCCTTCGAGCGGTACGCGTTCCACCGCGCGGGGCACGAGGTGGATCTGACCCTGTCCGGGCCGGTCAAGGCCGACAACGTCGATCCGTGGCGCATCGTCAGCGACTCCTTCACCTGGCGGTGAGCATCATGTCCGACGGCACACGGAGCGGCGGTGTCGCAGGCGACGCCCTCACGGCACGTGAGCTGTACCGCTTCTACCGGGCCGGCGAGGAGGAGACGCTCGCGCTGCGCGGGGTGTCGCTGAGGGTGGGGCGTGGCGAGACGGTCGCGGTCGTGGGTCCGTCCGGGGCCGGCAAGTCGACCCTGCTGGCGTGCCTGGCCGGACTCGACGAGCCCTCCGGCGGCGAGGTCCGCGTCGACGGCGTACGGATCAGCCATCGGCCCGAGACCGAGCGCGCCCGGCTGCGGGCCCGGCACATCGGCGTCCTGCTGCAGACCCGCAACCTGCTGCCGCACCTCAGCGTGCGCGACAACGTCCGCCTGCCGCAGCGGGCCCAGGGCCGCAGAGCCGTCGTCCCGGCCGGCGAACTACTGGCTCGGGTGGGGCTCGCCGACCGGGCGCACGCCCTGCCGCGCCAGTTGTCCGGCGGAGAGCTGGCGCGGGCCGGGCTCGCCGTGGCGCTGGCCAACTCGCCCGCCGTCCTGCTCGCCGACGAACCGACCGGTGAACTCGACGGCGAGACCGAGCAGTTGGTCCTGTCGATGCTGCGGGAGCGGGCCGCGGAGGGGTGCGCGGTGCTGATCGTCACGCACAGCCGGGAAGCAGTCCGTATCGCGGACCGGGTGATCACCCTGACGGACGGGAAGGCAACCGATGCCCGGCGGCAGGACCACGAGGAGGCACCCGATGCCGTCGGATGAGGTCCTTGTCAGCTGCGCGGACGCGGCCCTGACCTTCGGCCGTGGGCCTCAGGCGGTCGTGGCCGTGCACGGGGCCGACCTGGAGATCCGGGCCGGGGACCGGCTCGCGGTCGTCGGCCCCTCGGGTTCGGGCAAGAGCTCACTGCTGCACCTGCTCGCCGGGCTGGAACAGCCCACCAGCGGCACTGTCACCCGGGCCGCCGCGCTCGGGCCGTACGACATCGGTCTGGTCTTCCAGGGCGATAGCCTGATACCAGCCCTGAACGTGGCAGAGAACACCGCTCTGCCCCTGGTCCTCACCGATCGTCCGGAGGGCGAGGCGCGACTGTGCGCGCTCGCGGCACTCGCCCTGGTGGACGCCGCCGACCTGGCCGACCGGCTCCCCGAGGAGATCTCCGGCGGCCAGGCCCAGCGGGTGGCCGTCGCCCGGGTCCTGGCCCAGGCGCCACGTCTGATCCTCGCCGACGAACCCACCGGGCGCCTCGACCACGCCACCGGCGCCCATGTCCTGGACGCGCTGCTGACGGCCGCCGACCACACCGGCGCGGCCCTCGTCGTCACCACCCACGACCCGGCCGTCGCCGCCCGGCTCACCGTCCGCCGGAGCATGCGCGACGGACGCCTGCTCGCACCCGAGGAGGTTCCGTGATCACCACGTGGGCGAACGGACTGGCCCGCCACCGCACCGGACGGCTGCTGGCCGCCCTGACCGGCGTCGCGCTCGCGGTCGCCCTGGTCGCCGCGCTCGGCTCCTTCCTCACCGCGTCGAAGGCGACGATGACCCAGCGTGCCGTGCGCTCGGTCGCCGTGGACTGGCAGGTCCAGGTGCAGCCCGGCGCCGACCCGCGTACGGTCCTGTCCCTGGTGGCCAGGACCCCGGGCACCCGCACCGCCCTGCCCGTCGGCTTCGCGCACACCAGCGGCTTCACCGCCCGCGTGCAGGGAAGCACCCAGGCCACCGGCCCCGGCATGGCCCTCGGCCTGCCCGACGGCTACCGCGCCCGCTTCCCCGACGCCGTCCGCACGCTCTCCGGTTCGTCCAGCGGTGTCCTGCTGGCCCAGCAGACCGCCTCCAACCTGCACGCGGCACCCGGCGACACCATCGGCATCCAGCTTCCGGGTGCCGGTCTGCGCCAGGTGAAGGTGGACGGCGTGGTCGACCTGCCGCAGGCCGACTCCCTCTTCCAGACCGTCGGAGCCCCCAGCCAGTCCCAGCCGACCGCGCCCCCGGACAACGTCGTGCTCCTGCCCGCCACCCAGTTCGCCGCCCTCACTCGCGGCGTCACCGGTGTCACCACCCAGATCCACAGCGCCCGCGACAACGCCCGGTTGCCCTCCGACCCGGCCGCCGCCTACTCCGCCGTCACCGGAGCCGCCCACAACCTCGAAGCCCGCTCCGCCGGTACGGCCCTGGTCGGCAACAACATCGGCGCGGCTCTCGACTCGGCCCGCCAGGACGCCCTGTACGCCCAGATCCTCTTCCTCTTCCTCGGTGTGCCGGGCGCGGTGCTGGCCGCCACGCTGACGGCGGCGGTCGCCTCGGCCGGCGGCGAACGGCGCCGTCAGGAACAGGGGCTGCTGCGGCTGCGCGGTCTGCGGCCTCGTCAGATCACCGCACTCGCCGGTCTGGAGGCCGCCCTGATCGGCCTCGCGGGGGGTCTGGCCGGACTGGGCATCGCCGCCCTCACCGGCCGTCTCGCCTTCGGCACGGCCTCCTTCGGGGCGAGCGCGGGCACCTGGTCCGTCTGGTACGCCGTCGCCTTCGTGCTCGGGGCCACGGTGGCCGCGGGTGCGGTCCTCGTCCCGGCCCTGCGGGACCTGCGCACGGTGACCGTCGCCGACACCCGCAAGCAGGAGGACGGACGAGGCTCCCGGTCGCCCTGGTGGATGCGCCACGGCCTGGACTTCGCCCTCCTGGTCGGCTCGTGGCTCGTCTTCCGTGCCTCCTCCGGCAACCAGTACGCACTCGTCCTCGCCCCGGAGGGCGTCCCCAGCATCTCCGTGTCGTACTGGGCCTTTCTCGGCCCTGCCCTGCTGTGGACCGGCGCGGCCCTGCTGCTGTGGCGTCTCATTCTGCTCGCCCTCACCCACGGCCGGCCCGCCGTGGCCCGGCTGGTCCGGCCGCTGACCGCGACCCTGGCCGGCACCACCGCCGCCGTCCTGGCCCGGCGCCGCCGCCCGTTCGCCCGGTCGGTGGTCCTGCTCGCCCTCGCCGTCTCCTTCGCGGTATCCACCGCCGTCTTCAACGCCACGTACCACCAGCAGGCCGAGGTCGACGCCCGGCTGACCAACGGCGCCGACGTCACCGTCACGGAACCACCCGGTGCCCGGGTCCCGCCCGCAGCCGGAGCAGCGCTGAAGGTCTCCGGCGTACGGCACGTCGAACCCCTCCAGCACCGCTTCGCCTACGTCGGCTCCGACCTGCAGGACCTCTACGGTGTCCGACCGGACAGCGTCGCCAGGGCCACCTCGCTCCAGGACGCCTACTTCGCCGGCGGCACCGCCGACCAGCTGATGCGCCGTCTCGCCCAGCGCCCGGACAACCTCCTCGTCAGCGTCGAGACCGTCAACGACTTCCAGCTCTCCCCCGGCGACACCGTCAACCTGCGCATCCAGGACGCGCGCACCAAGTCCCTGCGCACGGTCCCCTTCCACTACGCCGGCATCGCCAAGGAGTTCCCCACCGCCCCCAAGGACAGCTTCTTCGTCGCCAACGCCGCCTACATCGCCAAGGCCACCGGTGACGACTCGGTCGGCGCCTTCCTCCTCGACACCGGCGGCACGAACCAGCAGCAGATCGCCGCCCACCTGCGGGGACAGCTCGGTACCCGGGCCACCGTCACCGATCTCACCCAGACCCGCGGCACCGTCGGCACCAGCCTGACCTCCGTCGACCTGGCCGGCCTCACCCGCATCGAGCTCGCCTTCGCCGTCCTGCTCGCCGCAGGGGCCGGCGGCCTGGTCCTCGCCCTCGGACTCGCCGAACGCCGCCGGACCTTCGCCATCGCCACCGTTCTCGGCGCGCGACCACGCCACCTGCGCGGCATGGTCCTCTCCGAGGCCCTGCTCCTGGCCGTCGCCGGCCTGGCCGGAGGCGCTCTCATCGGCTGGGCCCTGTCGGAGATGCTGGTCAAGGTCCTGACCGGCGTCTTCGATCCGCCACCCGCGGCCCTGTCGGTCCCCGGTGCCTACCTGGCACTCACCGGGGCAGCCGCCGTCGCCGCCATCCTGGCAGCGGCCCTCAACGGCATCCGCGGCAGCCACCGCCCCGCCGTGGAGGAGCTCCGCGACCTGTGAACCCGGCGCGCACCCATGACGAGCCCCTCGTCCCGGCGACTCCTAGGCTGTCGACCATGCGCACGCCCGCCGCACCGGATCGCAGCCGACTGCGCGTCCTCGTCGTCGAGGACGACGACACCATCGGCCGCCACCTGGAAACCGGCCTGCGCGGCCACGACTACGCCCCGACGTGGTGCCGCACCGGAGCGGGCGCACTGGCGGAGGCCCAGCAGGCACCGTACGAGGTACTGCTGCTGGACCTGGGGCTGCCGGACATGGACGGCCTGGACGTCGCCCGGCAGCTGCGCGCCCGCCTCCCGGACCTGCTGATCGTCGTGCTGACGGCACGGACCGACGACATCGACATCATCGCCGGGCTGGACGCCGGCGCCGACGACTACCTGGTCAAGCCGTTCAGCCTGACCGTGCTGCTCGCCCGGCTGCGGGCCCACCTCAGACGGCACGTGGTGGCCGTGCCCGCCCGGGAGCCGGTGCGGCTGGGCGATCTGGTCGTCGACGTGACGGCCCGTCGCTGCGCGCTGCTCGGCGTCGACGTCCCGCTGCGGGCCAAGGAGTTCGACCTGCTCGCGGTGCTGGCCACGCGGGCCGGCGAGGCGGTCTCGCGCGAGACGCTGATGGCCGAGGTGTGGGACGAGAACTGGTTCGGCTCCACCAAGACCCTCGACGTGACGTTGGCGGGCCTGCGCCGCAGACTCACCGAGGCGGCGCAGACGGGCTGGCGGCCGGCCCGGCTGCCGCGGATCACCACGTTGCGGGGGCACGGATACCGCCTGGAACGGCAGCCTGATCCACCGGATTGACGGCGCGCGCGGAGTGCCCCCGGTATGCCGCACACCTCGCCGGCTCACAGGGCCGAGCGGCGGGCCAGCAGCGCCAGGACCAGCAGCCCGGGGGCCATCGGCAGCCATCCGGTCAGCAGGCGGTAGCCGAGGACCGTCGTCACCGCCGCTGCTCCCGGCGCGCCCGCCGCCGTGAGCGCGAGAGCGAGCGCGGCGTCCAGAGACCCCAGCCCGCCCGGTGTCGGCAGCAGCGCTGCCGCGCCGCTGGCTACCAGGTAGGCCATGACCACGCGGTTCGCGGGGAGGCCGAGGCCGATCGCATGGATCACGGCAAGGACCACCCCGGCATGCAGCAGGGCGAACGCGACCGACCCGCCCCACAGCGCACAGGCCCGCCCCGGGCACCGGTGCACGTCCCGCACGTCGGCGAAGGCCCGGGCCACCAGTCGTCTGAGGCGGCCGCTGATCACAACCGCCAGGACGACGACTGCGGCCGCCACCGGCAGCAGGACCAGGAACTGCGGGACCCGCGCGGAGAGAGGGACCGTGCCGGGCGAGGCGACCAGCAGAGCCACCCCCAGCGCACACCGCACCAATCCGCCGACGGCCGCCTTCACCGCCAGCGCGGTCGCCGAGCGCCGGGTGGACAGCCCGCACCGCGTCAGGAACCGCAGGTTGACCACCGTCGCTCCGGCACCCGCCGGCAGGAGGTGGTTGGCGGCGCCGGCCGCGAACTGTGCCGCCACCAGCCGCCCCCTGGGCAGCCGTTCGACCACCGCCCCCTGCTGTGCCACGGCCGCGCACACCCAGGTGCCCATCGCGGCGACGCAGGCGAGCACCAGCCACTCCCGGTCGGCGGCGGCCAGCCGGTCGGTGCCGCTGTCCAGCGTGGCCCGGTGCGCGGCGAGCACCCAACCGGCGGCGGCGAGCACAGTCAGGGTGATGCCCAGCTGGAAGTACGGCCGCCTGCCCACAGTGATCGGCAGGCCCTCGGTCGCGGTCACGGCGCTCCCCCTCCCTGCCGTGGACCGGGTGCCAGGTACGCCCGAAGACCGCCGGCCCGTTCTGCGGTCCAGGTGCGCGCGTACGCGGGCGGATGCCCCTTCGGTGGAGCGAGCACGGCGAAGGACGTGCGATGAGCGGCGCGCTTCAGTTCCGCCACGGTGGTGCTGGCGTCGTGCCCCTTCGTCTGGGCGGAGCCGCAGCCGGTGTAGAAGGCGATCGGCACGGCGTCGTAGCCGCTGAGCAGGCAGGGCCGCCGGACACCGAGCGTGCGGAGGGCGGCGGCGGTGCGGGCCCATTCGGCACGGGAGGCGGCGGAGCTGTGCACGGTGTGCTCCAGGATGACGTACTGCACGGCCAGGTGACCCGCCACACCGAGCACCACCAGGCTGAGGGCGACGGTGCGCGCCATCCGGCCGATCGGCGCCGTGACCAGGTGGACGAGGCCGTGGGCGACGGGCAGGGCGAGCAGGGCGTAGGCGGGCAGCAGGAAGCGGGGAGCCGCGTAGCCGATGAGGAACAGGTAAGGGACCGCGGCCGTGACAGCGCAGGCCAGTGGAAGCAGCACGGGCAGCGCGCGCCGGGCGCGGACGGCGACCACCGCGCCGAGGACGGCGAGGAGCGGCAGCGCGAACCACCACAGGGTCACCGCCGGGTTGGGGGCCGCTCCGGTGCAGGGGCGGCACAGGGTGCGCCCGCCGAGACTGTGCAACTGGTCGACCACCGCGAGGTGCCAGCCGAGGCCGCCCTGGATGGCGGACGCGGCGGACAGGCGCCGCGCGAGGCCGCCGTAGCTCGTGTACGCCTCGATCACCCACTCGCCGGCCCCCGCCACCAGCCCCGCGGCCAGCACGGTGAGAAGACGCGGGCGGCGCACGGAGAGGGCGAGCAAGGGCAGCACGACGTAGACCGCGTCCATCGGGCGCATCAACGCCATCAGCGCGGCGCCCGCGAACAGCCCCCACCAGGCCGCCCTGTCGCGTGCGTTCGCGCGGGCGCGCAGGAAGCCGCCGACGCAGGCCAGGGCGCCGATGGCGACCCAGTAGTTGGGCATGGCCTCGGAGCCGTAGAACAGCGTCACCCACAGCGAGGCGAACAGGGCGCCCGCCAGGGCCAGGACGCCGGGCCCGAGGTGGCCTCGCCAGACACGCAGGGTGAGGTAGAGGGCAAGGCCGGAGAGGACGGCCAGGTAGACACGGAGCAGGAACGTGGAGTCGGACCACGACGCGATCGGAGCGACGAGGAGCGAGATGCCGCGGGAGCGCGGCGCGCTGAAGTAGGCGGCGGGAACGTGACCGCTGACCTGGCCGACGTAGACGGTCTCGTCCCAGCCGAGGCCGAGACCGGGCCGTACGAGGACGAGCTGGGCGAGCGTGAAGGCGGCCGCGACCGCCGCGAGCCGGGGCTCACCCCGCGCGCGCCGGAGCCGGACGGCCCGCGCCGGAAGGCCGATGCGGGGGACGCCGGTCGTCGTGGCGTTCGAGCCCTCGGTCATCGTTTGCCTCTCGTCGTCGCACGCCACCGAACCGGCCACCGAACCGGAACCTCCTACAGGCCGTAGGAGGACATCCCACCCTACGGCTCGTAGGGTGAGAGGCGGGTGAGAAGACGCCCGTTCCCTTCGGACCGCGCGTTCCCTTCAGCCGGCGCCGGGGCGGGCGATTCCCTGGTCGTACGCGAAGATCACGGCCTGAACGCGGTCACGGGCGCCGATCTTGGCCAGGACGCGGCCCACGTGCGTCTTCACGGTGGACTCGGCCACGACGAAGCGGGCGGCGATCTCGCCGTTGGTCCAGCCCTTGCCGATGGCGACGAGGATCTCACGCTCGCGTTCGGTCAGGGAGGCCAGGCGCGGGTCCTCGCCCGGGTCGCCCCTTCTGGCGGGCACGTGCCGGGCGTACTCGTCCAGGATGCGGCGGGTGAGGGCCGGCGCGATCACCGCGTCGCCCCCGGCGACCGCGCGGATCCCGGCGAGGAGTTCGTCGGGGCGCGCGTCCTTGAGGAGGAAGCCGCTGGCTCCGGCGCGCAGGGCGGCATGCACGTACTCGTCGACGTCGAAGGTGGTCAGCACGAGGACCCGGGACCGCCCCCCGGCCTCGGCGATCCGGCGGGTCGCCTCGATGCCGTCCATGCCGGGCATCCGCACGTCCATCAGCACGACGTCGGGACGGAGTTCGGCGGTCCTGCGGACGGCCTCGGCGCCGTTCGCGGCCTCGCCGACCACCTCCGTCTCGGGCATGGAGTCGAGCAGCACCCGGAAGCCGTAGCGCTGCAACTGCTGATCGTCGACGACGAGCACCGTGGTCACCGGGTGCCTCCCTGCGGTGTCAGGTCGAGGGCGGCCTCCACGGCCCACCCCCCGTCGGCCGCGGGCCCGGCGCTCACGGTCCCTCCGTACAGCGCCGCTCGTTCGCGCATGCCCACCAGTCCGTGTCCTTCCTCGTTCCATGGTCCGGCGGGTCCGGCCGGGCCGTCGTCCCGGATCCGGATGACGAGCCGCTCGTCCCCGACGACCACCGTCAGGTGCACCTGGGTGCCGGCACCGGCGTGCTTCAGGGTGTTCGTCAGGGCTTCCTGGACGATCCGGTAGACCGTCAGCTGCATTCCCCGGTCGAGGGCGTCCACCTCGCCGACGGTGCGGTAGACGATCTCCAGGCCGGCGGTGCGTACGCCGTCGCACAGCGTCTCGATGTCCGCGAGGCCGGGCTGGGGGCTGAGTTCGGGTGCCTGACGGGCGCCGTCCGACGCCTCGCGCAGGACCCCGAGCACCCGGCGCAGCTCGCCGAGGGCGGTGCGGCCGGTGTCGCCGATGAGCTGAAGGGCCTCCTTGCCGCGTTCGGGAGCGGTGTCGGTGGCGTACGCCCCGGCGTCGGCGAGGGTGATGATGACGGACAGGTTGTGGCCGACGATGTCGTGCATCTCACGGGCCACCCGGGCACGTTCCGTGGCGGTCGCGAGCCTGATGCGCTGGTCGCGTTCCGTCTCCAGCCGCGCCGCCCGCTCCCGCAGCCCCGCAAGCTGGGCCCGCCGGGTCCGCACCATCAGGCCGACGGCCAGCGCCGCGGTCGCCGTGCTCAGCAGGAAGAACAGGGCGTCCCAGACGGACATGGCCGGCGAGACCCGCACCGCGACCAGCACCATCCCCGCCGCCATGACCGCGCAGGCCCACGGCAGCCGGCGCAGCCGCCCGTGCAGGGCCAGGCTGTACAGGGCGACGAAGAGGGCTACGTCCGCGCGCAGCACGGCGTCCAGCGACCACTGCAGGACGAAGACCGCGGCGATGGTGACGAAGGCCCCCATGGGCCGGCGCCGCCGCCACAGCAGCGGCAGCACCAAACCGGCCTGCAGGGCCAGCACGGCCGCCAGGGGGAGCTGGGTGAAGACGAACTGGAACCTGTGCCGGTCGTCCCCGTCCCCGTCCCCCACCCGGCCGTGGTGCAGCAGGTCCGGCAGGCAGAACATGAGAACGACCAGCACCACCACCGCCGTGTCCAGGACCCAGGGGCGGGCGCGGTCCGCCTGGCGGAGCCGCTGGCCGGCCCGGGCGAACCGGGCGACCAGCGGCCCCATCCCGCTGACGTCGTCAGTGATCATGCTGGTGGTCAAGGTTGTCACCTGCCCATGGTGCAGGCGGTCAGACGTCGCTGCGCACCAGCCGGTACGCCGCGCCCGCGAGCGCGAGCACCGTCCAGCCGAGGAAGACCAGCAGCCCTGCGGTGGGCGACAGGGTGGTGCTGTCGTGGGTCAGGGCGAACATCGACTCGCCCGCGTTGCTCGGCAGGTAGGGGCTGATGTCGTCCTGCCAGGAGCTGGGCAGCAGGGAAATCAGGCCCGGGACCAGCATCAGGGAGGCGACCAGGACCGAGATGCCGCCGGCCACCGACCGCAGCAGGGCGCCCAGAGCGGTGCCGATGACGCCGACCAGCCCGAGGTAGAGACCCGCGCCCAGCAGGCTGCGTACGACGCCCGCATGCGTGAAGCCCATGGCGGCCGGGGTCCCGGAGACGATGCCGCTGCCGAACCCGAAGGCGACGAACGCGCCGACGGTGGCGACCACCAGCGCGACCAGCCCGAACACGGCCGCCTTCGACCACAGCACGGGCAGCCGGCGCGGCACGGCCGCGAGCGTCGAGCGGATCATCCCGGTGGAATACTCCCCCGCCGTCACCAGCACGCCGAGCACGCCGAGGGCAAGCTGCGCGAAGTTGGTGCCGAAGAGGGAGAGGCTCACGGCCGTCGCGGTGGCGAAGTCACGGTCCTGGTGCGGGGAGCCGACGCCCGACTTGTAGTGGTTCGCGGCGATGAGCCCGAAGGCGACGAGGAAGAGCAGGCCGAGGCCCAGGGTGATCCAGGTCGAGCGCAGCGACCACAGCTTGGTCCACTCCGAGGCCAGGACGCGCCGTCCGGTCACCCGGTAGGCGGGGCGCGGCGGGGCCGCCGGGGACGCCTCGGCAGTCGTGGTGAGGGTGGTGCTCATGCGGACCTCCCGACGGTCTCAAGGGTGTCGACGGTCGTGGAGCCGTGGTACTCCACGGCATCCCTGGTCAGGTTCATGAACGCCTCCTCCAAGGACACCGCCCTGGCCGTCAGCTCGAACAGCGCGATCCCGTGCTCGGCCGCCTTCAGGCCGATCTCCCGGGCACTCAGCCCGGACACCTGGAGCTCCTCGGAGCCGGCCCGGCCGGTGATGTCGACCCCCGGTCCGGCCAGTGCCTCCCGCAGCCGGGCCGGCTCCTGGGTGGCCACCTGCACCGTGTCGCCGCCCGCCTCCCGGACGAGGTCGGCCACGGTGGTGTCGGCGAGCAGCCGCCCGCGCCCCACGATGATCAGGTGGTCCGCGACCAGGGCCATCTCGCTCATCAGGTGCGAGGACACGAACACGGTACGGCCCTCGTCGGCGAGGGCCTTGAGCAGGTTGCGGATCCACAGGACGCCCTCAGGGTCGAGCCCGTTGACCGGCTCGTCCAGCATCACCGTCTGCGGATCGCCCAGCAGCGCCGCCGCGATACCGAGCCGCTGCCCCATGCCGAGGGAGAACGCACCGGCCCGCTTCTTCGCCACGCTGCCCAGCCCCGCCATTTCGACGACCTCGTCGACCCGGCGCCGGGGAATCCCGTGGGTCAGCGCGAGCGCCAGCAGGTGGTTGTAGGCCGAGCGGCCCGGGTGGATCGACTTCGCCTCCAGCAGCGCCCCCACCTCCTGCAACGGCGCCTGGTGGCCGGCGTAGCGGCGTCCGTTCACCGTGACGGAGCCGCTGGTCGGCGCGTCGAGTCCGACGATCATGCGCATGGTCGTCGACTTCCCTGCGCCGTTGGGCCCCAGGAAGCCGGTCACCATACCCGGCCGCACGACGAAGTCCAGGCCGTCGACGGCCGTCTTCTCCCCGTACCTCTTGGTCAGCTGCTGAGCGTCGATCATGCGCGCGCCTCTCCCTGTCGGAACCGGCGCCCGTCTGTCGCCCCTCGACGCCTCACCGACAACGCTAGGAGGCGCAACACCCCGATTCGGTGGTACCGCGGACTGATCCACTCCCTTCGGGTCGTACCGCGGTACTACGCGCCACTGCGCCTCTGGTCTCACGGTTCAGGTCACGTTCAGGTTCGGCGTGCCATCGTGCGGATCATGACCGCCGGGGGCTTCACGGCACACCGGTTCCGTCGGCTCCGGAGGGCTTCCCCCCCTCACTTGCCGCGCGCACGGACGCAGCCTGCCTCCGCGGCCTGCCCTGGGTTGGGTGGCTACGCCCGCTCGCTACGGGTCCTGCCTTCCTGGACGTGCGCGTAGGCCATGAGGCCGAGCAGGACGGCCAGCAGGACCGCGGAAGAGCCGGGGGTACCGAGATCGAGACCGCCCTTGGCGACCGGCTTGGTCAGGAAGTCGCCCGCGGTGGCGCCGAGCGGGCGGGTGAGGACGAACGCGATCCAGAACAGCAGGACGTTCGGCACCACGGGCACCTCCATCAGGGCGACCAGTACAGCGAGCAGCCCGGTCACCAGCAGCGCACCGCCCGCGTAACCGAGCCCGGAGCTGTCGGACAGGAAGTCACCCATGGAGGTGCCCAAGGTGTTGGAGACGAGGATCGCCGACCAGAACAGGGCCTCACCGCGGAAGGCGACGATGTCGCGGATCTGAAACGTCATTCCGCTCAGCCGCCAGACGGCGAAGACGACCAGCAGGATCGAGATGAGGATCGCCGCGCCGGCCGGGTAGCCGAGGCCGAGGCCCTGGGGTCCCCAGCCGAGTGACGTGGCGCCGCCGGACAGGTACTTGGTGCTGGCGTCGCGGTTCATGAAGTCGGACATCGTGGTGCCGGCCATGCTGGTCGACAGGATGACCGTCCAGTAGAAGAACGGGTTGTAGCGGCGGGACCGGAGCTGGACGACGAGGGTCACCACGAAGATCAGGAACAGCGCGATGGTGGTGAGGAAATAACCCAGCTTCAGGGTCTGGGAGAAGAGGTCACCGGCCGTCTCGCCCAGGGTCGTCGCCGCGATCTTCATGATCCAGAAGGCGAGGGTGACCTCGGGCAGTTTCTTCATCACCGATTTCGTCGTGCTCGCGACGTCGAGATCGGTGTCGTTCGGCTGCTGCAAGGTGGGGGCTCCTTGTGTGGTCGCAGGTCAAGGTGCTCGCCCGGTCATGGGGGGCGAGCACCTTGCCACAGGGGCGACCGCGGTGAGGCGATCGCGATCAACGACCTTGGCAGCGGCAACCTGAACATCTCCCGAACACCTGCCCCGTCCCTGTTCAGGCGGCGTGGCGCGCGGCTTGCTGCGGCTGCGTGACGTCCTTCCGGGTCACCGCCACATACCTGAACACACCTGACTGACTGAACACATCCTGACTGCGATGCCGGATTCGCCGCCCCGCCGCCCTCGCCCGATCAGGTCCGTCAGCGCATGTCCGTGAGGAGGGTGCGGAGTTCGGCCTCCTGGTGGGCCTGCGACATCGGCGGGTTCGAGTGGTCGATGCCGAAGGTCTTCAGGACCTGGTCCATCTGGGCGTCGAGGAACGTCCATCCGGTGTTGTCCAGCGGCTGCAACGAAGCCTGGTCGGCGTCCCAGAGGTCTCGCAGCGACTGGGCAGCTGTGTGGGCCCCGGTAGCGTTCCCGGACTGTACGTCCCTGAGCGAGGTCGATGCGAGGGTCCTCAGCGCGTCGACCTTCGTGGCCGGGAACTTCTTCACGGCCTGGCCAGGGGCGAGGTGAACGGTGGAGGTGGCGTCCTCCTCCGGCGCCGGGCCGACGTGCGGCTGGCTGTGCGCCCAGACCAGCAGGCCCGCGGTGGCGACGGCGAGGAGGCCGAAGCCCGCCAGCGCGGTGCGCTCCCTGCGCGGGTTCGCGGTGATCTGCGGGGTGTGCGTGGCGTCGTAGGTCTCGGTCACATCGGAGCGCGTCACCGTCAGGTAGATGACGGTCGCCAGGATGAGGCCGAGGAAGATCAGGCTGGTGGTGAAGGTGCCCAGTGCGAGGCCGGTCGGCTCGCCCGGCTGGGCGACCTTCGGGGAGGCGAGCCAGTCGCCGATGTTGGCGCCCAGCGGGCGGGTCAGGATGTAGGCGAGCCAGAAGGACAGCACCGGGTTCGCGCCGAACTTCCACAGCAGCATGATCGCCGCGATGAGGCCGAGCGGCAGCAGGACCGAGACTCCCGGGCTCCAGCCCGTGAGTTCGAGGGTCCAGTCGCCGGTCGCGGTGCCGAGCGCGAAGGTGACGAGCACGGTGAGCCAGTAGAACGACTCACGCGGCAGCGTGTTGACCGAGTGGATCGAGAGGGTGCGCTCGCGCAGCCACCACGCGCCGAAGACCACGGCGAGCAGGACCGAGAAGACCGTGGTGCTGATCCACAGCGGCACGTTGAGCTGGTCGGTCAGGATGTCGGTGTACAGCGTGCCCGTGACGCTGACGACGACCACGGTCAGCCAGTACGGGAACGGGACGTACCGCTTCAGCCGCAGCTGGACGCCCAGGACCACGACGAACACCGCGGTGAAGATCCAGGCCGTGTTCACCAGGCCGACGCCCAGCTTCATGTTGATCCAGTCGGCGAAGCTCTCACCGACGGTCGTGCAAAGGATCTTGATCACCCAGAACCAGATGGTGACCTCGGGAACCTTGTTCAGCATCAGCCGCCCACTGCGGCGCGTGCGAGCTTCGCTTGTCGTTGTCATGCAATGAGGTTGGTGTGGCCAACCTGCACACAACCTGACTACGCGATCGCCTCTGCCGTGGGGAAGGTCACCTCGACGCGGCCGTGACCATCCGCGATCGCACGGACTGCCACTCCCGCGGACACGGCGAGACGTTTTACCACCGCCAGCCCCAACCCGTGCCCGTCGCCGCTGGTCACGCCCGCTTCGAAGACCCGGTCGACCTCCGCCGGGTCGAACCCGGGACCGTCGTCGAGGACATCGATCACGACCCCCTGGGGCTGGACGCGCGCCGTGACCCAGACGCGCGAACTCGCATGCCGCAGGCCGTTCTCCAGCAGGGGTGACAACACAGCCACCACGAGTTCGGTCGCCACGGCGACATCGACGTCGGCCGGGATGGCGAGTTCGATGGAGCGACCGGCGATCGCCTGTCGCGCCGCCGCCCTGAGATCGCAGCGGGTACCGCCGGGGATCCGTGTCCGGGCGGCACCGAGAATCGTGGTGATCGCCGTGTTCAGGCGGTCGACCTCGGTCAGAACGGCCTCCGGAGCCACATGCTGACCGGAGAGCTGCGCCAACTGTGCCTCGCCCCGCAGGGCCGTCAGAGGGGTCCGCAACTCGTGGGCGATCTCGTCGGTGAGCCGGCGCTCGTCCGCGAGCGCGTTGTCCACGCGGTCGAGCAGGCGATCGAGAGTTCGCCCGAGCTCCCCGAACTCGTCGCGAGGAACGCCGAGGTCGAATCGGCGCCCGGGTTCGTGATCGCCCCATTCGTCGGCGAGAGCCGCCATTTCGTGGACCACCCGCAACGCGCGACCCACCACGAGGTGCGCGACGACGCCTGCGAGCACGATCGAGATGCCGCCCAGAATCAGCGACATCGTCAGGCTGTGCTGCTCCGACGTCTCGTACGGCGTCAGATCCACCTTCACGACCACCATGACGTGGTGGCCTTCCAGGCGGATCGGCTGAGCATAGAGAAGATGACTGCCGACCGTGGTGGTCTGGGACCGCCCGGAGCCGACGAGAGCGTCGACACGTTCAAGGAAGCTGCCCGGCACGATTCCGTCAATGAGGTGCCCGTCGGCGTACACCCACGAGACCGTGTCCAGCGCTTCGTTGCCGCCCTCGATCAGCACGACGTGGCCACCGCGTACGGCCACGTTCGCCGCCACCGCCTCCGCACGTGTATGTGCCAGAGCGTTCGCGTCGGCGTCGGTCACCTGGCTCAGCAACACGTGCGAGACCACCACCAGCACGGCGACCACCGCAGTCGCGATCAGAACCGCAAGGGCGACGACCCTCCCGCGGAAGCCTGTCACTCCCATCGATAGCCCACCCCGCGGACCGTCGCCAGGCGGTCGGCCACGCCCAGCGAACCGAGCTTGGTCCGCAGCCGGCGAACATAGGAGTCAAGGGTGTTGTCGCTGACCTGCGCGCCATGCGGCCAGCCCGCGGCGACCAGGGCATGGCGGCGTACCGCGTCGCCCTGTGAGGCGATGAGCCTGCCCAGCAACCGGAACTCGGTCGGCGTCAGGCTCTCGCTCGTCGAACCGTGGATCACGACATGCTTCGCCGGATCGAGAACGACGCCCGTCGGTGGGGTCGTCGCGGTTGTTCTGCGCAGCAGGGCGCGGACCCTCACCAGCAGCTCCGGGATGTCGAACGGTTTCGTCATGTAGTCGTCGGCTCCCGCCTCGAAGCCGCCCACCTTGTGATGCATGCCGTCCAGAGCGGTGAGCATCAGCACCGGGGCATCGACGCCACGGGCCCGCAGCGCGAGGCAGACATCGCGGCCGTCGGCGTCCGGGAGTCCCAGATCCAGAACGACCAGGTGAGGCACCGGCTCGAGCTGCCGCAGCAGGCTGTCCGCAGTGGAAGCGACCGCGACCGTATGGCCGTCGTGCTCAAGTGCACGCTTGAGCACGTCACGGACCGCCGCATCATCCTCACACACCACAATAAAAGCCACAGGCTGACCCTAGGTACTCCGCCAACGGTTCTCTATTCTCCCTGGCCAGCGCGCTGGTGGTGCGCGAGAGCCGCCCGTGCCGCCCGGCGCCCGCGGTACACCTCGGCGACGAGGGGGACCAGAGACACGACGACGATCAGCGCCACCAACGGGAGCAGATAGCGGTCGACGTTCGGGATCGACGAGCCGAGCGCGTACCCCGCGAGGGTGAGGCCGACGCTCCACACGAGACCGCCGACGACCTGCCACAGGGTGAATGTCCGTACCGGCACCTCCAGCGCGCCCGCCACCGGATTGAGGACCGTGCGCACCACGGGCACGAAACGGGCCAGCACGATGGCCTTGGCATACCCGTAGCGCTCCAGGAGTTCCTCGGCGCGCTTCGCCCCTTCGTGCAGTCGCGGGGAGCGGCTGCGAGCCAGCAGCGCTCCGCCGGCCTTCCGCCCCAGCAGGTATCCGCACTGAGCCCCGGCCAGCGCGCCTGCCGCCGCCGCCACGAGCAAGGGCCCGAGAGACAGATGCAGGCTTCCCTGGGCCGAGCCCGTGCACAGCAGGCCGGCGGTGAACAGCAGGGAGTCGCCCGGCAGGAAGAATCCGACCAGCAGTCCCGTCTCGGCGAACATCACCACCGCGACGCCCAGCACACCGAAGGCGGCCAGCAGGGAGTGGGCGTCGAGCACGTTCACAGCCAACTGGGACGCCGCCGCAATCGGTGCCGTCATGGGCAGGGTCCTTTCGGATGCATGAGTTCAGGCAGGAAACCAGCCGCCTACAGCCTTGTGGACATCTTCGGGAGCCCGGAGACACCCCTCGGGAGCACCCGCTCCCGTCCGTCACCCCGGCAGCCGACGAGAGAAGGTCGGCACAGACCGGATGACCGCCCGGTTCCCGCGACACCCCCACCGTACGCCCTACCTCTACGTGATGTAGTAGCCGTTCGGGAATCGTCCGGAATCTCACATATCGCCGGGCACCCGACGACGATCACGACGGCCCGCGCCGGCCATATCATCCTCGTCACCACCGTGACCAGGCGCTTCGGCGGGGCAGTCAGGTTGTGGTCGTCTCGCCCATCCCGGTGGTGAGAACCTTGATGATCCAGAAGTAGGCGGTCACTTCCGGCACCTTGTTCGCCATGGTGCGCAAGGAGGTGAGGGGGCGGTCGTCGAGGAGACGGTCTGTGGTCATGGTGCGCACGATGACATGGCCGTCTCCCGCTTCCCCCGGCCCCTTTACCGTCGCTTGGGGACTTCCGGTGCATGAATTTCACTACCGCGCGTCCAACCGAGACCGCGTCGGACCTGCTGGCCAAGGTCCTCGGCCCGGTGCCGGCGGTCGGTCTCGGAGGCCTCGCCCTGGCGCTCTCCCTGGCCGTGCAGTTCGCCGTGCGCCGTTACGTCGCCTGGACCTACTGGACGGCCGTCGTCATGGTCAGCGTCTTCGGCACGATGGCGACCGACGTGCTGCACGTCGGCCTCGGCGTGCCGTACATCGTGTCCACTCCGCTCTTCCTCGCCACACTGGCCGCGGTCTTCGCCCTCTGGTACGCCGTCGAGCGCACCCTGTCCATCCACAGCATCACCACGCGCAGCCGGGAGCTCTTCTACTGGGCCGCCGTCCTGGCCACCTTCGCCCTCGGCACCGCCGCCGGCGACCTCACCGCGACCGCCGGACTCGGCTACCTCGGCTCGGCCGTCCTCTTCGCCGTGGCGATCTGCGTACCCGCACTCGCCCACCGCTTCGGCACCCTGGCCGCCGTGCCCGCCTTCTGTACGGCGTACGTCATCACCCGCCCCCTGGGCGCATCCCTCGCCGACTGGATGGCACTCGGGCACACTCCTGGCGGCCTCGGGTTCGGACTCGGTCCGGTCACTCTCACCTGGACGGTCGCCATCGCCTGCTTCGTCGGCTACCTGGCGGTCTCCCGCAAGGACACGTCCTACAACAAGTAGGACATGGGCGGGTAGCCTGTACGCCACGACGGCGAGGGAAGGCGGACGGCGAGGTGACGGACCAAGGAGACGAGGAAGCCCACGAGGCATCCGGGAGGCGGGCTCGCGGCCAACTGGAGAGCGACGTACTCGCCGCGCTCTGGGCGGCGGACGGGCCACGGACCGCGCGGGAAGTCCGGGAACAGCTGCCGGGCGACCTCGCCTACACGACCGTACTCACCATCCTGTCCCGGCTGCATGACAAGGGCATGCTGGTACGGCACCGCGAGGGCCGTGGCTATGCCTACGAGCCGGCCCGCGACGAGGCGTCGCACACCGCCCAGCGCATGCACTCCCTGCTGACGGGTGGCTCCGACCGTCAGGCGGTGCTGGCCCGCTTCGTCTCGGAGCTGTCCGAACAGGACGAGCACCTGCTGCAGCAGCTGCTGTCCGGGCACGACGACGTGCTCCCCGAGAGCCGACGTTCGCCCGGGAAGCGGTGAGCCGGTGCTGATCAGCGTCTACATCCCGTTCCTCGTCACGGCGGCACTCGCGGTGCTCGCACCGCCCGTGGCGCACCGGCTGCCCCCGCGCCCGGCGGCCCTGGCGCTGGCCTGCGCCGCGCTGGTGACGGCGGCCGGATGGGCGGGATCCCTCGCCCTGCTGGCTTTCACCGGAGTGGCGCAGGTCCCGCAGATCGCGGAGGAGGGCCGCTGGTCCGTGTCCGCGCTGCGCTCCCAGGATCCCGTCTATGCCGTGGTCGCGGCCGTCAGCACCCTGGTGCTCGCGGTGTGTGTCGTCTCTCTCGGCGTGGCCGCCGTCCGGCAGGGCCGCCACCTGCTCCGGGCCCGGCGGGAGTGCGCCGACCTGCCCGGACACACGGAGCTTGCCGTACTCGACGACGACGTCCCGCTGGCCTTCGCACTGCCTGGGTCACCGGGCCGGATCGTCGTCTCCCGGGGGATGCTGTGCCGTCTCGGCGACGCCGAGCGCGAGGCACTCCTCGCCCACGAGCGGGCGCATCTGCGGGGACGTCACCACGTGTTCCAGAGCGTGTGGCGGCTCACGGCCGCCCTGAACCCGCTGCTGCGGCCGGTGGCCGTCGCGGGCAACTTCGTCCTGGAGCGCTGGGCCGACGAGGAGGCCGCCGAGCGGGTCGGCGACCGTACGGTCGTCGCCCACGCCGTGGGCCGCGCCGCCCTGGCGTCCGCCGGTGCGTCCCGTCCCGCCGCGCTGGCCGCGACCGGCGGGGTGGTGCCCCAGCGGGTACGGGCCCTGCTGGCCCCGCCGCCCGCCCGTCGCAGCCTGCCCTTGCTGGCGGGCGGTCTGCTGCTGGCCGTCTGCTGCGCGAGCCTGGCGAACGCCGCCTCGGACAGCGACCGCATGCTGGACAGCGCGCAGTGGGCCCTGTGCAGGGCACATGCCAATACCGCCACCGCCGCCGCGCCGACCGACCACGACACCGCCCCTGGGCACGGACCGGACGGCTGCCGTGCCGCCCCTGATCGTCCGGAGCACGGAGAGCGGCACTTCTGACCTGCCAGGCGCCGGTCCTCACCCCCGTCGCACGGTCGCCCGGGCGGACCGGCAGGAGCACGACGAACATGCGCGGTGCACGGCTCCCACCAAGGCGTGCCGACCGCCGAGCGACAAGGCCGGTTCACGGGCGAGCGTGAGCCCATGCCGGCGTCCGGCTCGTCTACGCCGAGTCCGCGTCACTGCCGACGGCGGCAAGCGGCAGGGCTACGCCTGGGGCCGGCTCCGGATCCGTCGGAACGGGCCGGCATACGCGCGCCACTCCCCCAAGGTCCCGCGGGCACGCGGCCGACTCGGTGCCGACCGCCAGCTTGCCGACCCTGGTGCCGCCCCCGGTCTCGGCCGTACCGGCACGCCGCACGATGTCGAGAGGCCGCGCCGTCGGACGGGCGGTCACAGTGGATCCCCGGCCGAAACGGTTTGCCGGGCCGGTGCTGTGGTGGCGATGAGCTCGGTCGCCAGCAAGGGGCGCAGCGGCCCATGGCTCAGGGAGCCGACCAGCGGGGTGGCCCAGCGGCGCAGGGCCAAGCTGACGAGGAAGGCGACCGGGAGGGCAACGGCGGCGGAGCCGAGGACGTCGTGGGGGTAGTGGGCGCCGACGTAGACCCGGCTGAAGCCCTCCAGTACGGCGAACACGGCGGCGACGGCGCTCAGCCGGCGGTCGAGCAGGAAGAGCGCTGCCACGGTCGCGGCGGCCACGGTGGCGTGCCCGCTGGGGAAGGCGTAGTCCGAAGGTGCCGGGCAGGTGTCGACCAGGTAGGCGTGGGGCATTGACCGGCAGGGCCGCACCTCCGCAACGAGCTTCTTGACGACCTCGGTGGCGGCGAAGGCCGTCAGGACGGCGACCGGCGCTGCCAGCGCGACGGTCATCGCCCGAGGGCCACGGCGCCGTGCGGTCCACCAGCCCGCGATCATGAGGATGGCGAAGACCCCGAGACCAAGGTTGGTCCACACCTCCATGGGCGTGTTGAGCCACTTGGTGTCACGGGCGAAGTCGGTGACCGAGGTGAACAACGAGCCGTCGATGCCGGATCCGTCGAGGGCCAGTTGCGCGGTGGCGGCCGCGGCCATAGGGAGAGGTCCTTCCGTCCGTGCGAATGCGTCGAGTGCTCACGGGATGAGCGAGCGGCAATGGGGCTCGGGCTCTGTCACCGGTGGCCTCACGCTTGTGAGGTGACGCCTGAATGTCATGGCGGCGGCGTCAGAGTGACCACCCGGCTAATCTACTACATCTTGTAGATGCGAGGAGGAGGGGCCGTTCGCCGCACAGCGCGGCATCCGCCAGGCCGGATCGGGACGGATCCGCCGCTGCCGCAATGGCGATGAGACCTGACGCCATCGGCGCCCCTCCCCCCGGCGAACCATCACTGCTCTACATCTCGTAGTAATTTGACCGGCACCAGCAGGGATGCCGGTGCCCGAACCGCCTCCGGACCTCCCATCACGCGGCGATCGTTTCCTAAGTTCTACATCATGTAGTAGCTTCCCTTCTCGGCACCACAGCGGTCGAGTCGTGGCCCTGGCCCGCGCGCAGGCGTGGCCTCGGTCTGCCCGCAGCGCCGTCTGGGCCGGGGCATGCCCGGCGTGCCCCGTAGCCCATCAGGAGGCGATCCACCGTGGTCCACCGTGACGATCTGGTGCCGGAGTCGGCGCCCCCGCCGTCCGCCGCGCAGCCGCGGGGCGGTGCCGGGCGGATCGCGATCATCTCGGCCGGTGTCGGCGCGGGACACGACGGTGCGGCCGCGGGGCTGGCCGAGCGGCTGGCCGAGCACGGGTACCTGGTGGACCGGCACGACTTCCTCGACCTGCTGCCCACCGGTGCGGGCCGACTGCTGTGCGGCACCTACCACCGCATGCTGACCTGGATGCCGGACGGCTACCAACGCCTGTACGCGGCCACCGACCGCGCCGCACGCCCCGGCGCGGTGTGGCGGGCACTGTTCCGCGCGGCCGAGCAGCGCACCCTGCGGGCACTCGCGCCGGACACCCGCGCGGTCGTCTCGACCTACCCCGGCGCCAGCCAGGTCCTCGGCGCACTGCGCCGGCGCGGCAAGCTGACGGTGCCGGCCTTCACCTACCTCACCGACTTCTCCGTCCACGCCCTCTGGGTCGCCCCCGGCATCGACGCCCACCTGGCCGTGCACCCGGTGCCCGCGGCCCAGGCTCACGTACAGGGCGCGGCCGCCGCCACCGTCGTCGGTCCGCTCACCGATGCACGCTTCACCCCCGCTACCGCCGGGCAACGGACCGCCGCCCGCGAGCGGTTCGCCCTGCCCGCGGACGCTCCCCTGGCCCTGCTGGTCGCCGGGTCGTGGGGGGTCGGACCGGTGCGACGGGCCGCCACCGAGATACGGGAGACCGGGGTCGCGGTGCCCGTGGTGGTGTGCGGCCGCAACCAGGCCCTCGCGGAGGAGTTGCGCGGGGACGGCATCGCGCACACTTTCGGCTGGGTGGACGACATGGCCGGGCTGATGCACGCCTGCGACGTCCTGGTGCAGAACGCGGGCGGGCTGACCTCGCTGGAGGCGTTCGCCGCCGGGCTGCCGGTGGCCAGCTACCGCTGCATACCCGGTCACGGCCAGACCAACGCGGCCGCCCTGGACGAGGCGGGCCTGGCGGCCTGGATCCGCGAACCGGCGGACCTCGGCCCGGTGCTGGCCGAGCTCCTCCATGGACCGCGTGGCCGGGCCCAGCGTGCGGTGGGACTCGACCTGCACCGCCTGGCCCCCGGACCGGTGACCGCCATTGCCGCCAGAACCGGGCCGCACCCCGCGCCGGACGCACAGCCCGAGGTGCGGCGCTTCGCCGGCCGTCGACGGATCACCCTGACGGCCGTCACCGTGGCGGCCACGGCCTGCCTGGGCGTCGCCGCCCCCCTGGCCTACGCCTACAACGAGACGCCGGCCCGCTTCACGGCCGTCGCCCATTACCTGGACGGAGACGGTCGATGACCCCGGCCCGTCTTGTCCGTGCCACGGCGCTCGCCTCGGCCGCGGCGGTGCCCACGCTCGCGGCACTGCACGCGGCACCCGTGATCTCCACGTTCGGGCCGCTGCGCAACGCGGCCATGCCGCACCTGGCCGGCCGCGGCCGGCCGGATCACGTCGCGCTCACCTTCGACGACGGCCCCGACCACCTGTCCACCCCGCGCTTCCTCGACTTCCTCGACGCACGCGGGTTGCGGGTCACCTTCTTCCTGCTCGGCTCCATGCTGGCCCGCTCACCGGGGCTGGCCAAGGAGATGGCCGCGGCGGGGCACGAGATCGCCGTCCACGGCTGGCACCACCGCCCGCTGCTGCTCCGCGGTCCCCGTGCCGCCCACGACGACCTCGCCCGCGCCCGCGACGTCGTGGCCGACGTCACCGGCAGACCACCCGTGCTCTTCCGGCCGCCGTACGGGGTGATGAGCTTCGCCGCCCATCTGGCGTGCCGGCGCCTCGGTCTGACCCCGGTGCTGTGGACCTGCTGGGGCGAGGACTGGCGCAGGCGGGCCACCCCGCAGTCCGTCGAGCGCACCGTCCTGACGGACCTGCGCGGTGGCGGCACCATCCTGCTGCACGACTCCGACTGCACCTCCGCCACCGGCTCCTGGCGCACCACCCTCGCCGCCCTGCCGCGCATCCTCGACACCTGCCAGGAACGCGGCTGGCAGGTCGGCCCCCTGCGTGAACACGGTGTCCCCGGCCTGCCCCGCGGGTGAACGCTCCCTGAGCCACACTCTCGGCCTCGGATGATGCGACGGCTCAGGGCCGCCCGCGGACGCCTGTCGGCGCCGATGTGCTGCTCGTCGGCGTGGGTGTGGGCGAGGTGTTGCCGCCGGTCGTGCCGCCGAGGAGGCCGCCGCCGTTACCGCCGGTGGTTCCTGCGGTGTCGGTCGGACTCGGGCTGACACAGTGCCTCCCGTGTCCGCGGCACGGTGCGGTGGTGGGGGTCGGGGTGGCCGGCACGGTCGGGGTGGCCGGGGGTGTGCTCGGGGCCGCGGTGGCGGAGGGCGTGGGCGAGGGCGCGCCGTATTCGTCCGTGGACCGGCCCAGCGCGGGTGCGGGCGGGAACTGCTGGACGGGCTGTCCCTGGAGGGCGGCGGTCATGTAGCCGGTCCATACCTCGGTGGGCATGTCGGCGCCGAAGACCTTGGCGTAGCCGCCGACACCCTGCATGGACTGGAGGCCGGCGTTCTTCGGGTCCTCCTTGAACATGCTCACGGCCGTGGTCAGTTGCGGGGTGTAGCCGATGAACCAGGCGGACTTGTAGTCGTCGGTCGTACCCGTCTTGCCGGCCGCCGGGCGGCCCAGGGCCAGGGCGTTGGTACCGGTGCCGTTCTTGACGACGCCTCGCAGGACGTCGGTGACGGTGTCGGCGGTCGAGGCGGGCATGGCCATCGTGCCCTTGGGCTTGTCGAAGCCGGTCAGCTGCCGGCCATCGGCGACGACCTTGGTCACCGAGTACGGCTCGTGCTGGACTCCGCCGTCGTCGAAGGTGGCGTACGCGTCCGCCATCCGGATCGCCGACGGGGTGGACGTACCGATGTAGAAGCCCGGGGTGTCGTACTGCAGGCTCGTGCGCAGGAGCCCCGCCTTCAGTGCCTCGCCTTCCACGTTGTCGTAGCCGACGTACTCGCCGAGCTGGACGTAGGGGGTGTTGACCGACTGCTCCATGGCCTTGCGCAGGGTGATGTAGCCCCACTTCGTGGAGACGTCGTTGCGCTGGTGCAGGAGTCCCGTGGGGTCCTTCGCATCCGGCAGCTCCTGGCCTTGCTGGTTCTTGATGGTGATGCCGTCGTCACCGTTGAACTTCGAGTCCGGGGTGATGGGCGAGGCAGGCTGCCCGGGCGAGAGGACGGCGCCGTGGTCGAGAGCGGCGGCCAGGTCGAGGGGTTTGAAGGTGGAGCCGACCGGCACGCCCGTCGCGTCCGCGTTGTCCGTCCAGTGCCCCTTGTTCCAGCCGGGCCCGCCGTACAGCGCGACGATCGCGCCGGTGGCCGGATCGATCGACGCCGCGCCGACCTGGACGTCCTTGTCGGCCGTGCGGTGCTGCGGATCGAGATGCTTCCGCTCCATCGCCGTGACGGACGCCGACAGGGCGCCGACCTTCTTCTTGTCGAAGGTGGTGTAGATCTGGTAGCCGCCGTGGCCCAGCTGCTGGTCCGTGAGGGACGTGTGGGCCTCGACGTATTTCTCCGCGGTCTGCACCAGGTATCCGGTCTGCCCGGCCATGCCCGCCGACGGCGCGTACGGCTTGGGCGTGGGGAACCCTGCTGCCAGGTACTGCTGTTCCTGGGCCGCGGTGATCTTGTGGATCTTGGCCATCCGGTCCAGCACGTACGTCCAGCGCGCCTTGGCCTGGGCCTTGGCCTGCGGGTCGGTGTCGGCGTGCATCAGCAGGCTCGGCTCGTTGACCGTGGCGGCGATGAAGGCTCCCTGGCTGACGTTCAGCTGGAAGGCGTGCACGTGGTAGTAGGTGCGGGCCGCGGCCTCGATGCCGTAGGCGTCCCGGCCGTAGTAGCAGGTGTTGAGGTAGCCCTGCAGTATCTGCTGCTTGGACAGCTGGCCGCCGATCTTCAGGGAGATCATGATCTCCCTCAGCTTGCGGGTGACCGACTGGTCCTGGCTCAGGTAGGTGTTCTTCACGAACTGCTGGGTGATGGTGGACCCGGACTGGACGTCACCGCCCGTGGCCATGTGGTAGACGGCGCGCAGCATGCCCTGTGTGTCGACGCCCGGATCGGAGTAGAAGGTGGCGTTCTCTGCTGCGAGGAAGTCCCACTGCACCAGCTTGGGCACCTGGGCGAGGTCGACGTTCTGCCGGTTGGTCGCCCCCTGGGTGGTCATGACCGAGCCGTCCGACCAGTAGTAGGTGTTGCTCTGCGCCTGGGTGCTGGGGTTCGCGCTGGGAATGGTCGTCGTGGCGTAGGCGTAGCCGAACAGGCCCAGCAGGCCGGCGACGAACAGCAGGAAGGTGCCGGACACCAGCTTCCACGACGGCAGCCACCGGCGGAGGCCGCGTCTGCCCGTCCGCGGGTAGTCGATCAGGCGGCGCCGGCCGGAACGTCCGGCGTCCGTTCGTCGCGTGCGCTCCGCGCGGCGGGCGCGCGCGCCCCGGGACTGCGCAGCCCTGCGCGCCGCGGCCCGGCCGCCGTCGGGCATACCGTCGGAGCCGGACGGTGCGGTCCTCCCCGACGATCGACGCCGGTGTTCGCTCATTCTCGCCACTCCTCAGTCAGCGCCCCGCCCCCAACATCTCCTACATGTTGTAAGACTAAGGCGTGCCCGCACTACGCATGCGGCCGCCCCCTGGCCAGAGGCGGTAGCGGGCCAACTTCGGAAGCCGCGGCTCCGGTCTCGGTGCCTGCCCGCAGACCTTCGACCCGCACCCGCCGCCGGTTTCGGCTCGCGAACAGGACGGAGAGCGCGAGCGCGGTGACGAGCGAGATGACGCCGCCCAGGACCAGGGTGAAGCGGGCCCCGAGAGCGTCGGACACCAGGCCGACCAGCGGTGCGCCGACGGGGGTGCCGCCGAGGAGGACGAGGAAGTACACGGACAGGACGCGGCCCCGCAGCGGTGGGTCGGCATGGAGCTGGATCAGCGCGTTGGCGGTGGTCGTCACGGTCACCGCGCCACAGCCGGTGAGGAACAGCAGGACCAGGAACGAGCCGTAGCTCGGCATGAGGCCCTGCGCGACTTCCAGTGCGCCGAAGCCGATCGTGGCGGAGGTCAGCCGGCGTGCGGTGGGGGGCTTTCCGTGGTGGGCCCAGTAGATCGCGCCGAGGAGGCCGCCCGAGGCGTAGGCGGCGGAGAGGCAGCCGAAGGAGGCCGCGCCCGTGTGGAACACCGTGACGGCGACGAGCGAGACGGTGACCTGGAAGTTGAGGCCGAAGGTGCCGACGAAGGCGATGAGGCTGACCGGCAGGAGCAGTTCCGGGGTGGTGGCGATGTGGCGGAGTGCCTCGCGCGCTCGGGTGGGGCCCGGTCGCGCGCGGACAGGGGCGTCCGTCGTGCCGGTACGGATGGTGATCAGGCCGTAGAGGACGGCCAGGTACGACGCGGTGTTCAGGAGGAACACCGGGCCGGTGCCGAAGGCCGCGACGGTCAGGCCGGCGAGGGCCGGGCCGATGGCGCGGGCCACGTTGAACTGGGCGGCGTTCAGGCTGACCGCGCCGGCCGCCTGCTCGTGGGACACGAGTTCGCCGATGTAGGCGTTGCGGGCGGGACTGTCCACGGCGGTGGCGGTGCCGAGGGCGAAGGCCAGCGCGTAGAGGGACGGCAGGTTCACCGCTCCGGTCACCGTGAGCAGTCCCAGCAGGAGCGACTGGGCGGCCATCGCCGTCTGGGTCAGGAGCAGCGTCCGTCGCTTGGGGTACCGGTCGGCCAGCACGCCTCCGATGAGGCCGAGCAAGGTCTGCGGCAGGAACTGCAGCGCGGTCACGACGCCGACCGCGCTGCCGCTGTTGCCGGTGGTGTGCAGGACGAGCAGGTCCTGGGCGGCGCGCTGCATCCACGTGCCGATGTTGGAGACCAGCTGTCCGAGCAGGTAGCGCCGGAAGTTCCGGACGGCGAGTGCGTGCGCCACCGGCAGGCGGAAGACGGCGCTCATCACGTCTGGCGGGCATACGTGTCGCCTGCGACGGGCACGCCGGTGTCGTCGAGGTGGTGGAAGGTCGGGTGGGGGTGCATGAGGAACGCGTGGTGGGAGATGTTCCACGCATAGGCGCCGGCCATGGCGAAGGCGACGCGGTCGCCGACGCGCAGCCGTTCGATCATGATCCGGCTTGCCAGTACGTCCTTGGGCGTGCACAGCTGTCCGACCAGCGTCACCGGCTCGTCCCGGACCTCCGGGCGGTTCCAGGGTCGCGGCCAGGTGTCGTCGGGGATCACCTCGAAGGGCTGGTCGTGCTGTTTCGCGGCCGGGGTGCGCAGGTGGTGGGTGCCTCCGCGCAGTACGGCGAAGGCGTGCCCCCGGCTGAACTTGATGTCCAGGACCTGGGTGACGTACCGGCCGCAGTACGCCGTGACCGAGCGGCCGGGCTCGATCCGCAGGGTGAGGTGGGGGTGGCGGGCGAGGATCCGGCGCAGTCCGGCGCCGAGGGCGGGCCAGTCGAACACTCTGGGCGGATGCGTGTAGTCGACGCCCATGCCGCCGCCCACGTTGACTTCGCGCAGGTCCACTCCGCGACCGCGGGCCCAGCTCTCGGCCCAGGCGAGGACCTTGTCGACGAGCAGGAGATGGGGCTGGGCCTGGAGGCCGCTGGCAAGGTGGAAGTGGAGGCCGCGCAGTCGGATGCCCGGGACCGAATCCATCACCTGCAGGCAGCGGTCCAGTTGTACGGGATCCATGCCGAACGGCCCGCCGCTCATGGCCAGGGCGACTCGGCCCACGTCGACGGGCAGGTTGACGCGCAGCAGGACGTCCACGGTCCGGTCGCCCAGCAGGGTGGCGAGCAGGCGGAGTTCGTGTTCGCTCTCGACGTGCAGGCGCTCGGCTCCCGCGTCCAGTGCGCGGGCCAGCTCCTGCTGGGTCTTCCCCGGGCCGCCGAAGGCGATCGGTGCGCCCGGGACGGTGGCGCGGACGTGGTCCAGTTCGCCGCCGGAGGCCACCTCGAAGCCGTGGACGTGTGCGGCGAGGGTGCGCAGGATCCGGGGGTCGGAGTTGGCCTTGGCCGCGTACAGCAGCTCGACGCGGTCCGGCAGTGCGGCCCGGATCATGCGTACGTGTTCGCGCAGGTCTGGCAGGTCGTAGACGTAGGCGGGCAGAGCGTCGTCGGGGAGGGCTGCGACGAGGTCGTACGTCTCGGGCCTCACCGGACCACCTCGCGGGGGAAGTCCGCGCCGAGCGGGCTGGGCAGGGGCACGTAGGTCGCGTGGCGGTCGGCCTTGCGGGACCAGCGCAGCAGGAGGTTGGCCTTGGCCGGCAGCGGTACGCCGGACAGCAGGGCGCGCAGGCGCGGTGGTTCGGCGGCGGTGCGGGCGTAGGCGGCGAGGTGGTCGCGGACCAGGCCCCACAGGGCGGGTTCCAGCGCCGGGTCGAGGTCGGCCAGCGCGCTGAGGAGTTCCGCGGTGTGGTTGACCAGGAGGCAGTACGCGACCCGGTTCCAGCCGTGTTCGGGATCGTGGGTGAGGGGACCGCGCACGTCGTCCGGGAGCTCGTCGAGGGCCTGCCGGTGGCGGCCGGGCAGGAGCTTGGTGCCCTCCAGGTCGCGGAAGAACATCTGCGCGGGCGTGCCGTCGGCCTCGACGCCGACGACGACGTTCTGCAGGTGGGGTTCGAGCACGACGCCGTGTTCGAAGTAGGCGGCCAGTACCGGCGGCAGCAACAGCCCGAGGTACGCGTCCCACCAGGCCAGGATGTCCCCGTCGCCGCGAGCGAGCAGGTGGGAGACATGGGCCGCGCCGGTCGGGTACTCGTCCGCCACCGCGGCGGCGAGCAGGGGGGTGACCCCGGGACGCAGATGGTGGCGCAGGCCGGAGCGGACGATGACACCGAAGCCCTCCAGGAGCGCGGTGTCGCCGGCCGTGTCGAGGGTGCGGTAGCCGGGCTCGGCCAGGAGCGCGCAGCCCGGGAAGCGGTCGGCGAGCCGGGCGAAGACGGGCTGCAACAGTCGGTTGAGGGCGACGGCCCCGGACAGCTCGTAACTCGCGTGCCTGCGGACGCAGTTGGTGAGGCGGACGTTGAGGCTGAACTTCAGGAACGCGTCGGTTTCAGGGGCGTACAGCGTCCGCACCGATGCGGTCGGCACCAGCTCCGGGCCGCCCGTGCCGGTGTTCACGACATCCCCGGCGGCGACCGCCTCACGCAGCCGGTCGTGGTCCTTCAGCAGCCGGTACTGCCAGGGGTGCACGGGGAGTACGGCGAACTCCGGGTCGGCCACCGGGTGCAGCGCGTCCAGCGCGTGCGGCTCGCCCTCCTCCCGTACGAGGTGGCGGCGCACGGCAAGATAGTGCAGGCGGAAGCGGGTGCCGGTCTCCGGGCCGTACGCCAGCCAGTCCGCCGGGTCGCCGGTACGGGCCTTGGGCGTGGGGTGGAAACGGTGGCCGAACACCAGGGACTGCTCCGAGGCCACGTACGGGTCCGCGGCCGCCCGGACGCCCGCCCGCTCCTCCAGTACGAAGCGGATCGTCTCCCGGCTGTCCGCCACCTGGCCCAGGAACTCCTCGTTGGCCAGGCCCGTGCGCTGTTCCAGTTCCTCCTGGATGCAGCCGGCCAGCTCGCGCCAGTCCACGGTCACCCAGGAATTGCCGTCGAGCCGCTGTACCGAGCCCTCGAAGCGATGCGCTCCGATCAACGAGGTCCGACGCAGGGCGGCACGCAGCAGCAGGCCCCCGCGGGGCAGTCGTAGCAGGAGGTGGTCGTCGACGACCGTCACCTGGTGCTCGGGGGCGGACACCTCGCGGATCAGGCAGTTGAGCAGTGTGTGGGTCGTGACGAGGTCGGCTGTCCGCGACGGCTCTGCGGTCGGGGAAGGGACGGTGGTGGCGCTATCGGTGTGGGGGGCCGTGCCGGTGGTCATGTGGTCGCTCCAGTGGGACAGCGGTCGGTGTCGGAGGTCAACGGAAGAGCGCCAGGGGGTTGGGCACGGACGTCCATTGCGCGGCGCCCGGGTCCTCGGACAGGCGCATGGCGACGGTCGCCTTGAGCGGCATCGTGTCCCCGAAGAACGCTGCCGCGTCCTCCTGGTCCGGCAGGGCGGCGAAGACGCGGCGTCCGGCCTCGGCGACCGTGCCCCACAGCGCCCGTGGCTCAGCCGCCCGGGTCCGGCCGAGGATGTCGACCAGCTCGCTGAAGACCCCGCTGACCAGGCCGCCGAAGAGCTTGGTGCGCAGCGCGCCGATGTCGTCGCCGGCGCGGGTGCCGAGCAGCGGCGGCAGCGTGAACCCGCACCGGGCCAGGCGGCGCGGGCTGACCCGTACGCCGTCCAGGTCCCGGTACAGCACCCGCACCGGCCGCCCGTTGCGCAGGACGACCAGCGTGTTCTGGCCGTGTGCCTCCAGCGCCACCCCCATGGACAGCAGCGTCAGGGCCGGCGGAAGGACGAGGCCGGCGAGGTCCCGGAGCCAGCGCACCGGGTCCCCCGACACCATGGCGGCTCCGGTCGCGTGCACGGCCGTGAGCGGAACGGCGATATCTCCGGCGTCGAGATGGCACTCGGTCGATTCGCGGATCATGGTGGTGAGGCTTGCGGAGGGCTGTCCGTCGACGCACACCGAGCCGCCGCCCAGCTCTCGCAGGACGCGCAGGCTGTCGCTGTGTCCGGCCTTGTCGATGACGGCCGCGACCAGGTCGGACAGTGGGGGCCCGTCGGCGACCTCGGCCGGGGAGATGGTGCGCCGGTAGTTGGTGACCTGGACGTCGAGCGCGGTCTTGACGTGGCAGCCGGGCAGGGCGCCCAGCGGTGCGAGGGTACGCAGCGACAGCAGCGGGCGGGCCGGGATCGTCTCCTCCACGACGGCCAGGTCGCAGTGGTGCCCGAGCACGTGGTCCCGCTGCCAGGGATGCACCGGCAGCAGGTAGGCGTCGCCGTCGCGCAGTGTCCGCGGCCAGTCGCCGGCACCCTGCCAGCGGTCGGCCGGGACCCGGACCAGGGCCAGCCGGACGACCGGGTGGTGCTCGGGAGCGTAGGCGAGCACCTCGGCGACGGACATGCCGGTGCGCGTCCGGCAGCAGGGGTGCTGCGGGTGGCCGTCGACGACCGCCTGCTCGGCATCCGCCGAGTCGGCCGGAGAGACCTTCCGGTCCGCGTTCGCGGCTCTGGCCAGGGCCAGGTTGACGACGCTGTTGTCCAGTTCGGCCGCCAGCCGCTCCGCCGCAGGAGTACGCAGGCCCAGCTGTGCCAGCAGCCGGGCCGGGTCGCTGATCGGCCCCTCCGGCCCCGACACGGCGAAGTCCTGCGGAACGTCGGCGAACGGTCGCGCGCCCGCCTCGGCCGCCGAGAGCGAACCGCCCCGTTGCAGTTCGACAACCAAGGATCCGGACTCACGGCGACGCGTCGTCACACCGGGCAGGGGTTCTCGTGCGAAAGCGCCCCACAGCCGGGACAGCACGGTGGCGCGTGCTCCCGGGAGCGCGGTCACGAAGGGCTCCACCAGATCCGGGCGGATGCGGCGCAGTTCGTCAATGGGCATGCGGTGTCCCTGGTTCTTGCGGTGGCGGGTTGTCCGGTGGTGCTCCGGTGGCACCGACCGCCCGACCGACGCTACGGGAAGACGATCAAGGGAATTGCCAGAGCAAATACAGCGGGAGGTCGCGGACGCCCCCGGAACAACGTTTCGTCCTACGCGGTTCCGGCCGAACCGGCCGAGGAGGACTCCGGGGCCCGCGGACTGACCTTGGATCAGCTTCCGACTGTCATCTGGGAGCCCGAGTGCCGGCGTCCGACGTCTTAACTCTTGGCTTACGCCACGCTGGCCAGGCCCTTGATGTCGTCAAGAAGCCGCGCCACAGCGAATGAGCCGACCGTGGAAGATCACTGGCTCGGGGGAGCTTACGGCGTTTGCGCCACGCGCCGTGGCCAGCGTCTGTGAGCCTTTCGACATGCGTGTCTTGCTGATCGAGGACGACGACCGGGTGGCCGGGCCGTTGATGGAGGGGCTGCGCCGTTTCGGGTTCACCGTGGAACACGCCGGAACGGGGGCCGAGGGCCTCGCCGCGCCGGAGGCGGCGATGGTGCTGCTGGACCTGGGGCTGCCCGACATGGACGGCATCGACGTCTGCCGGGCGCTGAGAGCCCGTTCGTCCGTACCGATCATCATGATCACGGCCAGGGACGACGAGGTGGACCGTGTCCTCGGGCTCGAACTGGGTGCGGACGACTACGTCTCCAAGCCCTTCGGCGTACGGGAGCTCGTCGCCCGGATCCGTGCCGTCACCCGCCGCGCCCGCCCAGCGGTTCCGGACCCCCCGTGTGGATCTGCGAACCCCTCCGACGGCCTCGGTCATCCCGGGACGCCCGACATCCAGCGGATCGGCCCGCTGACCGTCGACCGCCGCACCCGGCAAGTACGCCTGCACCAGTCGTCCATCGCCCTCGCGCCCAAGGAGTTCGACCTGCTCACCTGCCTCGCCGAGGACCCCGGCGCCGTCTGCTCCCGCCAGCAGATCCTCGACACGGTCTGGGAACCGAACTTCTTCGGACCCACCAAGACCCTGGACGTCCACATCGCCGCCCTGCGCCGCAAACTCGGCGACGCGTCCTGGATCGAGAACATCCGCGGAATCGGCTTCCGCCTCGTTCCCCCGGCACATCCCGACGCCCCGTCCGCCGCGGTGCAGGCGCACGGCGGACAGATCCGGTGACCCGTCGCCTCCTGCTCAGCCACCTGAGCCTGATACTGCTCGTCCTGCTCGCGCTCGAAGTGCCCTTCGGCGTCTTCTACGCCCGCAGCGAGCTGGCCCGCTTCTCCCGCACGGCGGAGCAAGGGGCGATGACGCTCGCCGAGGTCTGCGAGGACAAGATGGAGCACGGACTGACAACCGACCTGCCGGACCTCGCCCTCGCGTACGGGCGGCGGACCGGGGGTACCGTGCTGGTCGCCGACCGACGGGGTGTCGTCCTCACCGACACCGCTGCCCACGCCGTGGTCGGCGAGGACCTGTCCGCCGAGCCGGACATCTCCACGGCCCTGCACGATCGCCCCACCGTCGGCACGCGCAGGGCCCCGCCCGCAGACGGTGAACTCCTCTTCGTCACCGTCCCAGGCGGGTCCAATCCCGCCGTCGCCTGTGTGGTGCGAACGGTGTACGCGCTGGGCCCGCTCAAGGCCAGGGTGCGCACCACCTGGGTAGTCCTCGCCGCCGTCGGTCTCGGAGTCCTCGCCGCCGCCTCCCTGATCGGATTCGCTCTCGCGCGCTCGATCACCCGCCCCGTGCAGGCCCTGGAACGCGCCACCGCTCAACTCGCCGAAGGCCGGATCACCGATCCACCGGCCACCGACCACGGGCCACCGGAACTGCGCAGGCTCGCAGCGTCGTTCACGCGCACCGCGACCCGGCTTCAGCACCTGCTCCAGGCTCAACAGGCGTTCGCCTCCGACGTGTCACACCAGCTCAAGACACCACTGACCTCGCTACGCCTGCGCCTGGAGAACTTCGAGCCGCACCTCGCCCCCTGCTCCCAGGACAGCCTCGACAAGGCACTCGGGGAGCTGGAGCGGCTCAGCCGCATGGTGCAGGGGCTGCTGGCTCTCGCACGGCTGGAAAACGCCGAGATCCGTGCGGAGACAGCCGACCTCAATGCGGTGGTCGCCGATCGCGTGGACATCTGGACAGCCTTCGCCGACGAACAGCAGGTCGACATCATCGTGTCCGGAGGCACGTCCGTTCCGGTGCTGGCAGTCCCCGGCGCGCTGGAACAGATCATCGACAACCTGCTCTCCAACGCCCTCCGCGTGTCCGCACCGGGAACCTCCGTCACACTGGCCGTCGTCACCACCCCCGCCCAAGGCACCCGCACCCCGTCCATGGCCGAGCTGCATGTGATCGACCAGGGCCCCGGCATGACAGAGACCGAACGGCACAGGGCCTTCGACCGCTTCTGGCGCGCTCCCCACGCCGACCACGACGGCACCGGCCTAGGTCTGCCGTTGGTCCGGCACCTCACCCGCGCAGGAGGGGGCGAGGTCACCCTGGAGGCAGCACCCGGCGGCGGGCTCGACGCCGTCGTCCGCCTCCGGCACGCCGAATGCCGCAACCAGCAGGACCGCCTCGTCACCACCGCGGACGTCGACTCGGCGGCCCGCTCCGCACCCGCACGGTAAGGCGCGGGTCCCCCGGTGCTGTGACCGGGAAGGTTTGCCGGGGCCAGGCGCGCAGGGTCGGGCCGGCTGTGGCCAAGGCACTGCTGAGCAGCCCGCCACAAGCGGTGACGGCCTGGAGCAGCTCAGCCGGTGAGGCGGTGGGGCGGACGTTCGGAGGGGCCCTCCCGACACCCACCCGGGACCCTCAGCGCACCGCTTTCCGCCGACCACCCGCAACGGCTCCGGCCACCCACCCGAGCCGGGGCACCACATCACCGCCCGGCCCGTGCTCGCGGCGGTGTGCCGCCCAGGTAACCGGGTGCGGCCCACGCGACGTCGTCCACGGCGAGCCAGGGTGCGGTGGAGACCGCTGTGGGGGTCGCACCGGTGAACGCTCTGACGTCGCGGTGGAGGTGGGACTGGTCGGTGTAGCCCGCTTCGGCGGCCACCAGGGCGGGGCTGTGCCCGGCGGCGAGGCGATGGGCCGCGTGGTCGAAGCGGATGAGGCGGGCCGCGTGCTTGGGGGTGAGGCCGGTCTGGGAGCGGAAGCGGGACCAGAGTCGTTTGCGGCTCCAGCCGGCCTCGGCCGCCAGCGGCTCGACCCGGACCGCGCCCAGGTGTGTCGCCATCCGCTGCCAGACGAAGGCGATCTCGGGGTCGACGGGGCGGCCTGTCTGCCGGCGGCGGGCGAGCGCGGCCTCGGCGAGCGCGAACCGTTCTGCCCAGGATCCGGCGGCCCGCAGCCGTTCCTGGACGCGTACCGCCTCGCGGCCCCAGAGGTCGTCTAGGGAGACCACCGTGCCGCCCAGTTCCGAGGAGGCGCCGAACACCGCGTGGGCGACGACGGGTGACAGCCGTATCTGGAGGCACTCGACGCAACGGCCACTGCCGCGCAGGCCGTTGGCCGCGAGTCCGGCGACGATGACGCCGTGATGGCGTCGGCCGTCGAGGTCGTCGACGGCGAGTGAGCGGTCGCCGAGGTCGACGACCACCGTGACCGCCGGGAAGGGCACCACGCCCAGTTCGACGGCGTCCGCGGTCCGCGCGCGGAAACCGGCCATGCTCACCCCCGGCAGCCGACCGGGCCCTGCCGGGGTCGCGATGTCCCAGATCTGCGCGGCCTCCTGGGCCGGCCGGGCGGAACGCATGGCGTCAGCGTAGGGGACATTCGTCCAAGACGGAGCGGGGCGGGGCGCGCCGAGACTGACGGCGTTCCCGCAAGCGTCCCGGAGTTGAGAGGACCGCTCGTGATGCGCTCGCCGATGGAGTCGATCGATCTGTTCACACCGGCCGTCGAACTGGCCGCGGCCATCCGCCGGAAGGAGGTGAGCCCGGTGGAGGTGGCCGAGGCCTGTCTGCGGCGGATGAACGAGCTGGATCCCCGGCTGAACGCCTTCTGTCATCGGGCCGACGACGACGTCCGCAAGGCTGCGGCCGTGGCGGCGGACGCGGTGGTACGGGCCGCGTCACCCGCTGACCTGCCGCCCTTCCACGGTGTTCCGCTGCCGGTCAAGGACCTTGTCGACGTGGCCGGTTGGCCCACCACCTACGGTTCCGCGGGCGCCCGCAAGGCACCGGCGGAGGCTTCGGACCGGATCATACGGCGGTTCGTGGAGGCCGGGTTCGTGCCGCTCGGCAAGACCACCACCTCCGAGTTCGGGGCCCTGCCGTTCACCGAGAGCGAGGCTCTGGGCATCTCGCGCAATCCGTGGGACCCGGACCGCACGCCGGGCGGGTCGTCGAGCGGTGCGGGGGTGGCCGTCGCCGCCGGGATGGCGCCTCTCGCGCACGCCGAGGACGGCGGTGGATCGATCCGCATTCCCGCCTCCTGCACCGGTCTTGTCGGCCTCAAGTGCACCCGCGGGCTGATCGGCGGCGAGACCGTCCTCGTGGAGGGGCTCGCCGCCGGCGGTGCGGTCACGCGCACGGTGGCGGACACCGCGGCCGTCGTCGATGTCCTGGCGCGCCACGATCCGGGTGCCTGGTGGTCGCCGCCGTCTCCGCGCGGGTCGTTCGCCGCCGCGGTGGAGGCGGACCCGCCGGCCGGGCTGCGCGTCGGTGCGCTCACCGCTTCTCCGGTCGACGGGATCGACGTGGACCCGGCGTGCGTGACGGCCGTCGAGGTCACGCTGCGGGCACTGGAAGCGGCCGGCCACCACGTCGTCGACGCTCCGCTTCCGCTGCCTCCGGCGGAGGAGTTGGTCGCCGCGTTCACGACGATCTGGAACATCGGGGCCGCCGGGGTGGACCTCGCGGACCCGGAGCGGATCGAGCCGCACAACCGGGCGCTGCGCGAGGCGGCGCGGTCGATCGACTCCTGGGCCTACGCGGAGGCCGTGCAGCGGACCCAGCGGTTCTCCCGGCAGATCGTGGAGGGCTTCGTCGCGGGCTTCGACCTTCTGGTCACCCCGACGATGGCGTGCCTCCCGCCGCGCGTCGGCGCCTGGCGGGCGGGCATCGAGAACCATCCTCTGGCCGCGGTCCTGAACAGCTATCCGATGGGTGTGTTCACCTCGGTGTTCAATGTGACCGGTCAGCCCGCGATCTCGCTGCCCCTCCACCACGACGCGGCCACCGGGCTGCCGGTCGGCGTCCAGATCGTCGCCGCGCCCTGGCGGGAGGACCTGCTGCTCCAGGTGGCGCGCGCCCTGGAACTCGCCCTGCCCTGGAGCGGTCGCCGCCCGCCCGTCGGCTGAGGACCCGGGCCCGGCGGGGTCAGCTCGCGGTGCGCCGGATCCGGCCGGCGTACCGCTTCTCCAGGTCGAGGTTGCCCTCGAAGCCGCCGGGCACGTTGGCCGAGACGTAGACCGGCGGGCGGTCGCCGGCGGCGAGGAGCAGGCCGGCCGCCTCGGCCACCGCCATCTGTACGAGCATGACGCCGGTGAGTGTGGACAGTGCGCAGACCGCGCCGCCGCCGGGGAGTTCGAGGAGCGCGTCGCCGCGCGGGGCCGCGTTGTCGAGGACCACGTCGGCCAGGTCGGCGAGTTTGCCGCCGCTGGGGTGGCCCGCCGGGACCGCCCGGGTGTGGGCGAGGGAGGTGACGGCGAGGAGGCGGTGTCCGCGCTCCTTGGCGTGCAGGGCCATCTCCACGATCACGTTGTTCACACCGGAGTTGGAGATGATGACGAACAGGTCCTGCGGGCGCGGGGCGGCGAGCTCGTAGAGGCGGGCGGCGATGCCGGGCTCGCGCTCCAGGAGGGGGTCGTCGAGGACACTGGGGTGCTCGCCGCCGTAGAGCACGAGGTCGGCGATGCTGATCCGGTTGGTGGGCACCAACCCGCCCGCGCGGCCCGCGACTTCGAGGACCATGGCCTGGGAGTGGCCGGTGCCGAAGGCCTGGATCACCCCGTCGGCGCGGAGGCAGTCGGCGATGAGCGCGGCGGCCCGGGACACGTCGGCGTTTGCCGACTCGGTGAGGCGGTGCAGCGCGGCGAGGCCCTCGCGGGCGAAGCGTTCGGCGTTCACCGGCTCGGTCCCGGACTCGTTGGCGGACTCGACGGACACGTACGCACTCCCCACTGATGGATTGAACCACCCAATATTCGCGCCTATCGATGAATCAATAAATCATGCGCCCGGTATGCAGTGCAATGCCTCGCCGATCCGGTCCTGGTATTCAACTCGCCCCATATAGGGTGGCTGATACCTTCTCCTCATGCCCTCGACCGACGTCACCACACTGATCCGAACCGAGTTGCCGCGCCTGGCCGGCTCCCTGCGGAAGGTCGGTGAGCTGATCCTGGAGGATCCGGCCGCCGTCACCCACTGTTCGGCCGCGGAGCTGGGCCGCCGCACCGGCACCTCCCAGGCAACCGTGACCCGTTTCTGCCGGGCCGTAGGACTCGACTCCTACCAGCATCTGCTGATCGCGCTGGCCCAGGAGCGGGGCCGCGGCGAGGTGTCCGACTGGGGCACGGCCGAGATCGGGCCGGACATCTCCCCGGACGACAGCCTGGAGCGGGTCGTGAAGGTGGTCGGCACCGCGGACCTGCGGGCCATCCAGCAGACCGTGGACCGGATCGACCTGGACGCGGTCGAGCGGGCCGCGCAGGCCATGGCCCGGGCCCGCAGGATCGACGTCTACGGCGTGGGCGGCAGCGGGGCCGTCGCCCAGGAGACCGAGACCCGGCTGTTCCGGGTCGGCTGCTCGGTGCGCGGCTGGACCGAGGTGCACGCGGCGGCCACCTCCGCCGCGCTGCTCACGCCCGCCGACGTCGCGATCGGGATCTCCCACTCGGGGGCGACCCGCGAGACGATCGAGCCGTTCGAGACCGCCGGGGAGCGCGGCGCGACCACCGTCGCCCTGACCTCCGACCCGCGCTCCCCGCTCGCCCGCGCCGCCGACATCCGGCTCATCTCCTCCACCTCGGAGACCAGCTTCCCGACCGGCATCATCGGTGCCCGCCACTCGGTACTGCTCCTCATCGACTGCCTCTACGTCCGGGTCGCCCAGCTCACCTACCAGCGCACCAGCGCCTCGCTGGCGCTGACCGACCACATCGCCGGACAGCATGCGGCGAAGGCGCGGCGGTCTCGCTGAGCACCAACCGTTCTGCATGGATGAACCATCAATGAACAATGTTCATGGTTGATTGAACCACCCCTCGATGCCAGGATGGGGCTCCGCCGAGCACTCGTAGGAGCCCCATGCGCGTCACCTCTGTCGAGTCGACCGAGCTCTTCACCGGCACCGCGCACCGGCCGCACCAGGTCGTGGCCGTCGAGGTCGAGCACCTCCCGGGCCGCCCGGTGCTGCTGACCGTGGCGGGGCCCGGGGTCCGCAGCGTCGGCGAGAACCGCGCCACGACCGGCGAGGACGGGACCCTACGCGCGGAGATACCCGTGACGGCCGAGTCGCTCGCGCCCGGCGACCGGCGCGGGATCACCGTCACCGTCGAGGACGCCGACGCGGGCCTGCTCCTGCACCACTCGGCCGAGTTCACGGCCGCCGAGCCCGGCTGGACCATGTTCATGGTCAGCCACTTCCACTACGACCCCGTCTGGTGGAACACCCAGGCCGCCTACACCGAGACCTGGGACCACGCCGACGAACCGGCCGTCACCGGTCTGCCCGCCCGCACCTTCGACTCGCGCGGCCAGTCCGGGATGAGCCTGGTGCGCGCCCACTGCGACCTGGCCCGGCGAGACCCGGCGTACACCTTCGTGCTCGCCGAGGTCGACTACCTCAAGCCCTACTGGGACGCGTTCCCCGAGGAACGGGCCTTTCTGCGCCAGCTGATCCGCTCCGGCCGCGTCGAGATCATGGGCGGCACCTACAACGAGCCGAACACCAACCTCACCGGCGCCGAGGCCACCGTACGCAACGCCCTGTACGGCGACGGCTTCCAGCGCCGGATCATGGGGGCGGCGCCCGAGACCGCCTGGCAACTGGACGCGTTCGGGCACGATCCGCAGTTCCCGGGACTGATGGCGGACGCCGGGATCTCCTCCAGTTCCTGGGCGCGCGGGCCGTTCCACCAGTGGGGGCCGACGCTCTCCGTCTTCGGCGAGGAACCGCGCGACCCCGGACGGATGCAGTTCCCGGCCGAGTTCAGCTGGATCGCGCCGTCGGGGCGCGGACTGCTGACGGCCTACATGGTCAACCACTACGGCGCCGGCTGGGCGATCGACAATGCCGCCACCCTGCCCGCGGCGGAGGCCGCCGCCTTCAAGCTGTTCCAGGGACTCAAGAAGGTCGCGCTCACCAGGAACGTGCTGCTGCCGGTCGGCGGGGACTACGCGCCGCCGTGCCGCTGGGTCATGGGCATCCACCGCGACTGGAACGAGCGGTACGTCTGGCCGCGCTTCGTCAGCGCCCTCCCCCGGGACTTCTTCGCCGCCGTGCGCGCCGAGTTGGCGGCCGAGGGACGCAGGGCGTCCCCGCAGACCCGCGACATGAACCCGGTCTACACCGGCAAGGACGTCTCCTACATCGACACCAAGCAGGCCCAGCGGTACGGCGAAACGCTGCTCGCCGACGCGGAGGCGTGGGCGACCCTCGCCTCCCTCGTCACCGGGCATCCGTACCCGGACGCGGCCCTGGACAAGGCCTGGCGGCAGTTGATCTACGGCGCCCACCACGACGCCATCACCGGCTCGGAGTCGGACCAGGTCTACATCGATCTCCTCACCGGCTGGCGGGAGTTGCACGACCTCGCCCGGACGGTCCATGCCGACGCCACCGACGCGCTCGCCCACGAGGTGGCCCAACTCCCGGGCGGCGCACCGGACCTGGTCGTGTTCAACGCCGCGACCTGGCAGCGGCGGGACGTGCTCACCGTCGACGATCCGGGCGGGCTGGTCCCGCTGGATCTCACCGGTCTGCCGCTGCCAGCGGTGCGCGAGGATGGCCGGCTCCGGGTCGTCGTACCCGACGTACCCGGCATGGGTCTCAAGGCGCTCTCGCTCGCGGAGGGTCCGGTGCCCGGCTGGACACCGGGCGAGGGGCTCACCGTCCGCAACGAGTTCTACGAGGTCACGGTCGACCCGGCACGCGGTGGCGGCGTGTGCGCTCTGCGCAGACTCACCGAGGGCGCCCGGGAGTTGCTGCGGACCGGCGACCTCGGCAACGAACTGGTCGTCCAGGAGGAGTACCCACGGCATCCGCGCTTCGGCGAAGGACCCTGGCACCTGACCCCGACCGGGACGACGGCCGCCCGGAGCCGGGACGTCACCGCGGACGTCGAGGTCGAGCGCTCCCCCGCCGGGTCGCGGATCACCGTCCGCGGCGACCTGGGGCTCTTCCGGTACACCCAGCAACTCACGCTCTGGGCGGGCGTCGACCGGCTCGACGTGACGACGACCGTCGACGGGTACGACGGCGCCGACCGGCTGATCCGGGTGCGCTGGCCCTCGGACGTGCGGGGCGGGCTGCCCGTGCACGAGGTCGCGGACGCCGTCATCGGGCGCGGCTTCGGCTTCGTGGACGTGGACAGCGAGCGGTTCCCGTGGACGCTGGACAACCCTGCCAACACATGGTTCGGACTCGGTTCGACGGCCCGGGTCGCGGTGCACGACGACACCGGGCGGCTGCTCGGGCACCGGGCGATCGGGGTCGCCGAACTCGTCTACGCCGACTGGGACACCGCCGGTGAGCTGGGCACCCCGCTGGCGGCGGCGCTGGTCCGGGCGGGTGTCACGGCCACGTCCACGATCGCGGGCGGTCCGCGCTACGGCGATCTGGAGGTGGACTCCAATCTGCCCGACATCCGGATCGCCGTCGGCGGCCCGGACCGCAATCCCGTGGTCGCCGAGGCGCTGGGCTGGGACCCGGCGGCGGCCCGGGAGCTGCACCGGCAGCTGGCCGCGGACGGGCTCGCCGCGATCTGGGTGGCCCCGCGTGCCTCGCTGCGCGAGGAGTGGGTGCCCGGCGCCGACCTGCGCGATCTGGAGCGGCTGCCGCTGCTGGTGGTGGCGGGCGCCCGGCCCGAGGACGACGCGAACGCGGTCGACGCGCTCGTCGCCGACCTGGACGACGCGGTCGTGCGGGCCACGGCGGCCGGGCGCGGGGAGGCGCTGCCGCCGGGTGACGCCTGGGACGGGCGGAGCTTCGCCGTGCTCAACCGGGGCACGCCGGGCTGTGTGGTCACCTCCTCCGGCGACCTGTGGATGTCCCTGATGCGGTCCTGCACCGGCTGGCCGTCCGGCATCTGGGTGGACCCACCCCGCCGTACCGCGCCCGACGGGTCGGGGTTCCAACTCCAGCGCTGGTCCCACACGTTCGAGTACGCGGTGGTGGCGGGGGCGGGCGACTGGCGGGAGTTGGGGCTGCCCCGGGCCGGGCATGCCTACAACCACCCGCTCACCGCCCGGATCAGACCGCCCGCCGGACAGGCCGGCCGGCTGCCGCGCACGGGGACCCTGCTGTCCCTGGAGCCCGAGGGCCGGGTGGTGCTGGACGCGTTGAAGCCGAGCGGCTCGCCCCTCGCGCGCGGCAGTGCGGCATCCGCGCATCCGGCGCGGGGTGTCGTCGTACGGCTGCACGAGGTGGACGGGCGTCCGGTGCGGGCCCGGGTGACCGGTCCGCTCCCCTGGACGCAGGGGGCGCGGGCCGACGTACTGGAGAGGCCCGGGGAGCCGCTGGCCCCCGCCGGCGGCGCGCTCGATCTCGACCTCGGCGGCTTCGAGGTGGCCACCGTCCGGGCGACTCCCCAGAACGCGCGGTACGCGGAAGGTCCCGGTGTCGCCGCGCACGAGCCCGCCCAGCCGGTCGCCACCCGCTACTGGCTGCACAACTCGGGGCCCGCGCCGCGCGGCAACCTGCCGGTCGCCGTCTTTCTCTCGCCGGGCCTGCTCACCGCCTCGGGAGCGGTCACCGTGACGGTGCGGATCTCCTCCGAGCTCACCGACGCCCCGGTGTCGGGCACCGTCCGGTTCCGCAGACCGCCCGGCTGGACGGCCGAACCCACCGAACTGCCCTACGCGTTGGGCCCCGGCGGCTTCACCCTCACCGAGGTGACGGTCACCCCGCCGCCGGACACACCGCCGGGCCGGTACTGGCTGGGCGCGCGGCTGACCCACGACGGGCAGGCGTACGAGGACGTGGTCGCCGTCGATGTGCCGGGCGCCGTGCCGGAGGGCGAGCCGGACGGGCGGACTCTCACGGCCCGTCTGGGAGCCGAGCGGGTCCGGGTGCGCCGGGGGGAGCGGGCGACGGTACCGGTCGTGCTGCGGAACACGACCCGGGGGCCGGTCGGCGGAACGCTGTGGGCGGTGTCGCCGTGGGGCACCTGGGGCGGCGTCGCCCCGGGCTGCCAGGGTTTCACGGTGGGTGCCGGGCAGACGCTGCAGTGCGGGATCGAGGTGGACGGCTCGGCGGTGGAGCCGGGGTCGTACTGGCTGCTGGCGAAGGTCGCCGGGCATGGATCCGTCGCCTACACGGAGGCGGTCGTGCTGGAGGTGACGCCGTGAGCGAGCACGCGGCCGTGGTGGCCGGGGAGCCGGTGCCGGTGGAGCGGGTGGACGCGCTGCTGGCGGCCGTTCCCGCGCGGGACCGGGAAACGGCCCGGGACCGGGAAACGGCCCGCACGGAGGCCCTCGCGCGGGCCGAGCGGCAGCGCAGACGGTGGGCGACCCAGGTGGTCGTCACGGACGAACTCGCCCGGCGGGCCTGTGCGGAGCGTGGCCTCGCACCGCCGCGGGAGGTGTCCCCGGAGCGGGTGCTCGCCGTGTCCGGGACCGATGTCGCCGACCTGGGCAGCATCGTGGCGGTGGCGCTCGCCCACTCCCCCGCCGCGCGCGCCCTGTTGGCCGCTCTGGAGGCCGAACAGCGGGTGCCGGAGGAGGCCGTGCGGGAGTACTACGTCCGCAACCTGGACCGCTTCCTCACCAAGGACGCGCTACGACGCGGTGTGGACCCCTTCGCGACGGCGACGGCCGACGACTTCCGGCCGTACGAGCGCGTACGGGACGACGTGGCACGGGAGTTGCGGCGGGCGCGGGGACGGCAGGCGTTCTTCGACTGGCTGGACCGGGCTCGCGAGGGCGTCGCGTACCCGGCCGGGCACGAGCATCCCGGTGACCCGGCGCATCCGGACCACGAACACCGGCACTGAGCCTGCGTCTTCACGCACGGAACCCAAACGCAACACGCAAACCATTGACCTCCGATGAATTCTGGTCCACCTTTTCATCAATCGAACTCCAAGTTGGTGATTTGAACCAGCCGGAGCCAGCCACACGGGCATCCGACCGGCCGCAGGAGGGCAACCATGCGTGCGAAGAGACTGACCGGATCCATGACAGGCGTCCTCGTCCTCGCCCTGACGGCCGCGGGATGCGGCCTGTCGGGCGGCTCCGGGGACGGGGACGCGACGGCCGGCGGCTGCAAGGTCGACCAGGGCAACGTCGGTTCCGGGAAGCTGACAGGTGACGTCAAGGGCCAGATCACCTTCCAGACGACGAACCTGAAGAAGGACTTCGGCGACTTCTTCAACGGCGTCATCAAGGCCTTCGAGAAGGCCCACCCCGGCGCGAAGGTCAAGTGGATCGACGACCCGGGCGACAACACCTTCACCTCGCGCACGGTGGCCGACGCCCAGGCGTGTACGTTGCCGGACGTCATCAACCTCAACGCCCCGACGGCGACCGCGCTCACCAAGGCCGGCTACCTGCTCGACGTGGGCACGAAGGACCCGTACGTCGGCAAGCCCTTCGTCCCGGCGTTCTGGAAGTCGAGCACCTTCGAGAACGCCTCGGGCACGTCGGTCCACACCGCCCTGCCCTGGTACACGGGCGGTGTCCTGATCACCTACAACAAGGGCCTGTTGGCGAAGGCCGGCGTCGACACGACGAAGGCGCCGACGAGCGTCTTCGATCTGTTCGCGGACTACGAGAAGGTCGCCAAAGCGGCCAAGGGCAAGTACTTCGCGACGATGGCCAACCCGATCTGGCGGATCCCGGCCGACTGGGACCAGATGAACATCAAGACCCTCTCCGCCGACGGCAAGTCGGCCGTCTTCGCCAATGATCCGAGGACTGTCCAGTGGGTCGCCTGGATGGCGAAGCTGTACAGGGAGGGCGCGATGCCGCAGGACTCGCTGTCCTCCAGCAACGACCCGTCCACGCTCTACAGCCAGGGCAAGGTGGCGTACGGCTCGACGAACCCGAGCTTCGTGCGGTTCGTGAAGCAGAACAGCCCCTCGGTCTACGCCGAGACGGGCGTGAGCCAGCAGCCCTACGACGCGCTGGGCCACGCCTCCACCGGCGCCCCGCAGTACATCTCGGTCGCCGCGACCAGCAAGCACGCGCCGGTCGCGCTGGCGTTCGCCGAGTACCTCACCAACGCCGAGAACCAGACGGCCTGGTGCAAGGACCCGGACGTGGTGATCTTCCCGACCACCTCGGCCTCGCTGGACGATCCGTTCTTCCAGAACGTCACCGGCGACGACCCCTTCGCCCAGGCCCGCAAACTGGTGGCCGAGCAGCTCAAGACGGCCGACGCCAACCAGACCAACCTCTCCCCGGCCGTGCAGAACGCGATCGTGGCCCAGGTGCAGCTGGCCATGCAGGGCAAGAAGAGCGCCGAGCAGGCCGTGAAGGACGCCCAGGAGAAGGCCGACGAGCTGCTGAAGCAGGCGGGTTGATGGTGGCGACCGAGACCGCCGAGACCGTCTCCGTGCCCGGTGCGCAGCGCACCGCCGCCGCACCGGGCGCGGCCCCGTCCCGTCTGCGACGGCTGCTGCCGGGCCCCGCTCCGGGCGCCAACGGGGCCGCACTGTACCGCCGTTGGTGGCTGCCGTGGCTGTGGACCGCGCCCGCGATCGGCTGTGCCGTCGTCTTCGGGGTGTTCCCCTTCTTCAACACCGTGCTGCTGTCGTTCACGAACGCCAAGCCGCTGGGCGGCGCCGCGAGCTTCGTCGGCCTGGACAACTACACCCGGATGTTGGGCGATTCCGACTTCTGGCTCGCCACCCGCAACAGCGTCCTGTACGCGGTGATCGTCGTCCCGCTGATGGTGCTGCTGCCGCTGCTGCTGGCGGTACTGGTGGAGAAGAACCTCCCCGGCATCGGCTTCTTCCGTTCGGCCTTCTACACCCCGGTGCTCGCCTCCAGCGTGGTGGTGGGCCTGAGCTGGCAGTGGCTGCTGGCCGACGACGGGCTCGTCAACACCTGGCTGCAGAAGGCCCATCTGATCAGGTCGGCCATCCCCTTCCTCTCCGACTCCTGGCTGATCCTGCTCTGTGCGATGGGTCTGACGCTGTGGAAGGGCCTCGGCTGGTACATGGTCTTCTACCTGGCCGCGCTCGGGAACGTGCCCAGGGAACTGCACGAGGCCGCGGCCATGGACGGGGCCGGCGCGGTCCGCCGCTTCTGGCACATCACCGTGCCGGGCGTACGGCAGGCCATGATGCTGGTCGGCACCCTCACCGGCATCGGCTCGCTGCGGGTCTTCACCGAGATCTACATGCTGGGCGGCTCCACGGGTGGTCCCGGCGGCGCCGACCGCACCCTGCCCTTCTACATCCGGGACGTCGGCCTGGACCCGCTCACCGGGAACGCCGGTTACGGCTCGGCGGTCAGTGTGGCCCTGTTCGTGCTGACCCTCGGCCTGACCCTGCTGGCACAGCGCCTGACCAAGGAGGACGAGGCATGACCACCGCAGTGCCCAGGGCCCGGCGTCTCCTGCCCCGCTGGCGGGAGTACGGCCGCCCCCGCGAACTCGTCGTCCGCTACCTGCTGTTGCTCCTCGTCCTCGGCCTCACCGTCGGCCCGCTGCTCTGGCAGCTCCTGGCCTCCCTCAAGAGCACCGGCGAGGACGTCTTCGGCGCGGACGCCACCCTCCTGCCGCGCCACCCGACCCTGCGGGCCTACCGGGAGGTCTTCGAGCAGGTGCCGGTGGCCACGTACATCAGGAACAGCCTGACCGTGGTCGTCCTCTCGATCACCAGCCAGCTGGTGTTCTCCACCACCGCCGGTTACATGCTCTCCAAGCCCGGCTGGAAGGGCCGCAGGGCGGTCTGGGTGGTGCTGGTCGCCTCCATGATGTTCCCCTTCGAGTCGATCATGGTGTCGCTGTTCCTGAGCATCCGTGACCTGGGCCTGGTCGACAGCCTCGCGGGGGTGTGGCTGCCCGGGTTCGTCGGGGCCATCAACGTCCTGCTGATGCGGGGTGCGTTCCTGGCCGTCCCGCGCGAGATCGAGGACTCGGCGATGCTCGACGGCGCGGGCGAGTGGCAGCGCTTCCGGTATCTGTACCTCCCCTCCGCCTGGGGCGCGATCATGGTCGTGGTCGTGAACACCTTCATCAGTGCCTGGGACGACTTCCTGTGGCCGCTGATCGTGCTGCGCTCCGAGAACCACATGACGCTGACCCTGGGGCTGTCCCGGCTGCAGAGCTCGTCGTTCGGCTACGACCAGCGGGTGGTGATGGCCGGTTCGGTGATCTCCGTGATCCCGGTGCTGGTGCTGTTCGTGATCACCCAGCGGTGGTTCTACAAGGGCGTCTCGGCGGGGGCCGTGAAGCTCTGAGACCTCCCGCTCACCCCTCGACCCGGAGCAGGGCGGGTACGGCCGTCAGCGCGGCGGCGGAGGACTGCGCGACGCGGATCTCCAGCGTCCCGGGCAGCACGGCCGTCGTCAGGTCGGGCCCGACCTGGGCGAGCTGTGCGGCGTCGAGGTGGAAGGTGACCGTGCGGCGCTCCCCGGGGACGAGGTCGACGCCCTGGAAGGCGCGCAGTTCGAGGGTGCGCGGCCATACGGGGGTGCGCAGCCGTCGTATGTAGAGCTGGGCGACGGTACGGCCGGGGCGCTCGCCCGTGTTGGTGACGTCGACCTCCACGGTGTGCCCGGACAGCCGTGGCGGCCCGTACGCGAAACTCGTGTACGACAGCCCGTGGCCGAAGGCGAACTGCGGCTCGGCGCTCTCGTCGGCGTAGCCGCCGTACTCGGTGTCCTTGTGGTTGTAGTGGACGGGGAGCTGGGCGGCGGAGCGCGGCACCGAGACGGGGAGCCGGCCGGTGGGTTCGGTGTGTCCGAGGAGGACCTCGGCGATCGCCTCGCCGCCCCACGGGCCCGGGTACCAGGCGGTGAGCAGGGCTCCCGCGCGTTCGGCGAGTTCGGGGACGGCGTGCGGGCGGCCCTGGACGAGGACGACGACGGTGGGGGTGCCGGTGGCGGTGACCGCGTCGAACAGGGCCCGCTGGTCGGCCGGCAGCCGGAGTCCGGCGAGGTCGACACCCTCGCCGCAGGTCATCTCGGCGACGGCCGTCCGGGCCGCCCCGTTGGCGTCGAACTCCGCGTCGGCGGTACGGGCGCTGCTGCCGCCCAGCACCAGCACGGCGAGGTCGGCCGCCGTCTCCCCCTCGTGGATCAGGACGCCGGGCGGGGCGAGTGCGCGCAGGGCGTCCAGGACCGTGGCCCCGGTGCCGGGGCACTGCGGGGCGGTGTAGTCGCCGAGCTGGTGGGCGGTGGTGGAGGCGTGCGTGCCGAGGACGGCGATGCGGCGGACGGCGGGTCCGATCGGCAGGAGTCCCGCGCGGTCGTGGAGGAGGGTGACGCAGCGGCGGGCGAGTGCGGTGCTCAGCTCACGCCCGCCGCCGGGCAGCGGTGTCCGCCGGGTGTACGGCCGCTCGAAGAGACCGAGGCGGAACTTGAGCCGCAGGACCCGGGCCACGGCCGCGTCCAGGACCGTCTCCTCGACGAGACCGCGCTCCACGGCCTCTTCCAGGTGCGTGAACCCCTCGTCCCAGAGGCTCAGGTCCACCCCGGAGTGGAGGGCGAGGGCGCCCGCGGAGATCTTGTCGCCGGTGATCCGGGCCAGCCGGTCCACGGCAAGGCCGTCGGCCATCACCAACCCGTCGAACCCCCAGCTCTCGCGCAGAATCCCGGTGAGCAGGGCCCGGTTGCCCGCACACGGCAGGCCGTCGACCTCGTTGTACGCGGCCATGACGGCGGCCGCTCCGGCGCGGATGCCCGCCCGGGCCGCCGGGAGGTGGATCTCGTGGAGTTCACGGAGTCCGAGTGCGGACTCGGCGGAGTTGCGGCCGCCGACGGTGGCGCCCTGACCGGCGAAGTGCTTAAGGACGACGGGGGCCTTGTCGGCGGCGAAGTACTCTGCGGGTTCTCCCTGCATGCCGCGCACCAGCGCTTCCGTGAGGCGGGCCGCGAGGTACGGGTCCTCGCCGAAGCACTCCTCGGTACGGCCCCAGCGGGGGTCGTGGGCGATGTCCAGGGCCGGGGCCAGGGCGACATGGCCGCCTCGGGCGCGGAGTTCGGCGGCGGCGTGGGCGGCGGCGCGCTCGTGCAGGTCGGGGTCCCAGCCGGCGCCGACGGCGAGGTTGACCGGGAGGACCGTGCCGTCGAGCGCCATGTGCCCGTGCGGGACCTCCTCGACGAACAGGGCGGGGATGCCCAGCCGGCTGCTGTCGAGGACGTGGCGCTGGACCAGGTCGGCGAGTTCGGCGCTGTCGGCGGCGCCGGGGCCGGTGCCGTGCTCCACTCCGGACCAGGCGTCGGCGCGCAGCAGGCCGTAGAGGGCGCCGAGTCCGGCGAAGCGCTCGGTCTCGGCGCGCAGCGCGTCGGTGAGTGCGAAGCGGCCGTCGGGGGTGCGGCGGTAGGCGTCCCAGCCGTACATGCACTGGTTGAGCTGGCCCACCTTCTCGCGGAGGGTCATCCGGGAGAGGAGGTCGCAGACGCGGGCGTCGAGGGGAGCGGTGGGGGTGCGGTAGACGGGGGTGGTCACGTGTCCTCCGCGGGCCGGTGGCCGGTCGCGGTGAGCCGTGCCAGGGCCACGGCCCCCGCGCAGCCGTCCGGCACCGGGGTGATCCGCAGGCCCAGGCCGGCGAACCGTTCGGCGAGCGGGCTCAGCAGGGGGCCCTCCGGAGCGACCAGGCCGCCCGTGACGACCAGTGGCTCGCCCGGTCGGGGTCGCAACGCGGCCACGGTCCCGGCGAGATGGGCGGCCGCCGCCCGGAGGATCTCCTCGGCGACCGCGTCCTTCTCCGCCGCCGCGTCCGGCACCAGGGGTGCGAGGTCGGCCAGCCGCACCGGCGGCCGGTCCAGCACGGCGGGCAGCAGCCGCGCCCGGTAGGCGGCCCGCCGCGCCGACGGCCAGGTCTCCTCTGCGGCCGGGGGCAGCACGCTCGCCGCAAGCCCCAGGGCCCGGCCGACCGTGCCGGTGAGCGCCGTCGGTTCGCCCCGCCCGTCCGCCGCTCGCAGGGCGGCCCGCGCGGCTTCGCGCCCGATCCAGAACCCGCTGCCGTCGTCCCCGAGCAGCCAGCCGTCCCCGCCGGAGGTCGCGACCAGCACCCGGCCCTCGATCCGGGCGGCGACCGCGCCGGTCCCGGCCACCAGGGCGAGTCCGTCGGCGGGTTGCCCGGGCGCCCCGGCGAAGGCCGCCTCGATGTCGCTGTAGACCTCGACGGCTCCGGTGGCGATCCCCAGCCGGGTCAGCGCGGCGGTGAGGGCGGTCCTTGCCCGCACCCGGCCCGGCTCCTCCTCGGGAGCCCGGGCGGCTCCGGCGAATCCTCCGACCACCGCGACCACGCGTCCGCGCTCCGCCTCCGGCACGGCCGAGGCGACCGCCTCCGCCAGCTGATCGGCGAGCCGCGGCCCGGGAACGGTCAGCGCGTTGCCCGGTCCGGCCGTGCCCTCCCCGCGCGGCCGCCCGTCCCGCGCGTCCGCGAGGACCGCCCGGGTACGGGTGCCGCCGGCGTCGATCCCGACGACCCAACCCGATCTCTGGTTCAAATCACTATTCATTGGCACCCATGGTGGTTGATACATTCGCAGCAGACAAGGCCCGAGGAGCATCCCAGGCCCCGAGGAGGACGCCATCAGCACGCCCCCGCCCGCCCCTGAACTCCGCTTCGGCGTCAACTACACCCCACGTCGTGGCTGGTTCCACGCATGGCACGACGGCGATCCGGAGCACGCCCGCGAGGATCTGGCCCAGATCGCCGGACTGGGCCTGGACCACATCCGGGTCTTCCCGCTGTGGCCGCTGCTGCAGCCCAACCGCGCCCTGATCCGCCCCGCCGCGGTGGACCGGCTCGCCCAACTGGTCGACCTGGCCGCCGAGTGCGGCCTCGACGTGCTCGTGGACGGTATCCAGGGCCACCTGTCGAGCTTCGACTTCTACCCGGAGTGGACGCGCAGCTGGCACCACCGCAACGTCTTCACCGACCCCGACGCCATCGAGGCCCAGGCCACCCTCCTGCGCACCCTGGGCCGCGCCCTCACCGGCCGCCCGAACCTCATCGGCCTGCAACTGGGCAACGAGCTCAACAACCTGGTCGAGCACAACCCGGTGACGGCGGCCGAGGTGGACCACTACCTGGACACCCTGCTGGCGGCGGCCCGGGAGGGGCTGGGCACGGGTGCCGGACTGGTCACCCACTCCGCCTACGACGCGGCCTGGTACGGCGACGACCACCCGTTCACCCCGGAGGCCTCGGCCCGCAAGGGCGACCTGACCACCGTCCATCCCTGGGTGTTCTCCGGCGACTGCGCCCGCCGCTACGGCCCCCGCTCCCCCCAGGTACGGCATCTCGCCGAGTACGGCACCGAACTCGCCAAGGCCTACGCCACCGACCCCGCCCGCCCCGTCTGGGTCCAGGAGACCGGCGCGCCCGAGCCGCACATCCCGGCCGCCTACGCCCCGGACTTCGCCCGCGCGACGCTGCTCAACGCGGCGGACTGCACCCAGCTGTGGGGCGTCACCTGGTGGTGCTCCCACGACGTGGACCGGGCCCTGCTGGACTTCCCCGAACTCGAATACACCTTGGGCCTGTTCGACTCGGCGGGCCGCCCCAAACCGATCGCCCACGCGCTCGCGGAGACGGTGGCGGAGCTGCGCGAGAAGCGTGCCGTGACAGTCCCGCGAACCGCACTGGTCCTGGACTGCACCCCGGCCACGCGCTCGGTCTCGGGTCCGGGCGGGGCGTTCTTCGAGGCGTGGATGAGGGCGCGCGCGGAGGGAGTCCGGCCGGCCGTCGTCCTGGCGGAGCGGGCGGCCGACGGGCGTCATCTCGCGGCCCGGGGCATCAGGGAGCTGATCCGGCCAACACCTCCGCCACCGCACGGAGGTTGACCCGCCCCCGCCCGAAGGAACACAGCCCCGTGTCCTCCGGCAGCCCGGTCGACACCCGCACGGCGTCCGGCCGGGCGGCCAGCAGTGCCGCACGCACCCGCTTCTGCCAGGGATACAGTCCGGCGTCGCAGACGGCGACCACGAGCGGCCGTCCGGCCGCCGCCCGCAGCAGCTCCCCCACGGCGGCCGGGTCCGGCTCGTCCGTGAGGGCCGTCCCCGTGGCCGTCGGATCCAGGGCCCGCACCTCGGTGAGCAGGTCCTCGCCGCCCCAGTTGAGGGCGGGATGCGGCGGCGGGAACAGATCGGCGACGTAGGCGCCCGGCACGGGCGGGAGCACCACGCCCCTGCTCCGTACAGCCCGTCGCGCCGCCTCCAGTCCGGCCCCCGCGTCCCACGGAGCCACCGCCTCCGGTGGCGTGGCGTACCGTCGGGCGAGCCGTCGTACCCGCGCCGCCGCCTCCTCGACCCGCTCCCGCGCCAGCTCCCCCGAGCGCAGCGCGTCGAGGACGGCGTCACGGCAGGCGAGGGTGGTCTCCAGGTGCGGTACGGCGACGATGACCTGGTCGGCTCCGGCCGCGAGGGCGATCCGGGCGCCGGCGGCCTCGCCGTACCGGTCGGCGATGGCCTTCATCTCCAGTGCGTCGCTCACCAGCACGCCGTCGAAGCCGAGTTCGCCGCGCAGCAGGTCGCCGAGGATGCGGGGGCTGAGGGTGGCGGGGCGGTCGGGGTCCAGGGCCGGGAAGACGACATGGGCGCTCATGAGCATGGGCACACCGGCGGCGATCGCGGCCCGGAAGGGGGCGAGGTCGAGCCGGTGGTACGGCCTCGGGTCGGCCGCCGTCTCGTGGTGGCTGTCGGTGACGGTGCCGCCGTGGCCGGGGAAGTGCTTGGCGCAGGAGGCGACACCGCGGCCTTCGGTGGCGGCGATCCAGGCGCGCAGGTGGCGCGCGACCAGGTCGGGATCGGCGCCGAAGGAACGGGTGCGGACGATCGGGTTCTCGGGGCGGTGCTGGACGTCGGCGACCGGGGCGTAGGACACGGTGATGCCGAGCGTGGCCAGGTGCCCGGCGAGGGAGTCGGCGCAGGCGGCCGTCAGCGCGGGGTCGTCGGTGACGCCGAGGGCCCAGGAGCCGGGCACCTCCGGCGCGCCCGCGCCGACCAGGTGGCCGATGCCGCCGCCCTCGTTGTCGATGGCCACCAGTAGGTCGGGCCGCAACTCCCGCAGTGTCCCGGTGAGTTCGCGGACCTGGTCGGCGTCGCGGATGTTGCGGGTGAAGAGGATGACACCGCCCAGGCCGCGGTCGATGAGCCGTTTCAGGGTGTCGGGGACGGTCGTCGTACCGTCGAACCCGGCGACCAGGCAGCGATGCGCGGCCTCGTCCAGGGTCTCGGGCAGGTCGCCGGGGCCGTGCTCGGGGAGGGTCACCCCGGGAATCCTGTGGCTCATCCAACCGAAAGTCAACCGCTTTCGGGATCATTCATTCACGCATCGGGGTCCGGTCAGGACGCAGACGCGGTCGTGAGGCGCGCCGCGTCCGTCACCGCCCGCGCGAACGCCTCGGGCGCCTCCTGGGGGACGTTGTGGCCGACGCCCGCCAGGGTGCGGTGCTCGTAGGGGCCGGTGAACCTGTCCGGTAGGAGCTGCCGTCGCCCGGGGCCGTGAACGGGTCGCGCTCCGCGTCGAGAGTGACGGTGGGGACGGCGATGGGCGGCCGTGCGGCGAACTGCTTCTCCAGGCCGTCGTAGCGGCGCTGGCCGTCCGCGATGCCGAGCCGCCAGCGGTAGTTGTGGATGACGATGGCCGCGTAGTCGGGGTTGTCGAAGGCGGTCGCCGTGCGGTCGAAGGTGGCGTCGTCGAAGTCCCAGGTCGGCGAGGCCTGTTGCCAGACGAGCCGGGTCAGGTCGCGGCGCCGGTCCCGGTCCTCCATGGCCTTCCGGCCGCGCTCGGTGGCGAAGTAGTACTGGTACCACCAGGTGTACTCGACCTTCGCCGGCGCCGGCTCCAGATTGGCCTTCACGTCGGTGATGAGGTACCCGCTCGCCGACACCAGTGCCCGGCACCGCTCCGGCCAGAGCGCGGCGATGATGTCGGCGGTGCGCGAACCCCAGTCGTAGCCGGCCAGCACGGCCCGCTCGATCTTGAGGGCGTCCATCAGGGCCACGATGTCCAGGGCGACGGCCGACTGCTGGGCGTTGCGGAAGGTCCGCTCGGACAGGAACCGTGTCGTGCCGTGACCGCGCAGGTTGGGGACGATCACCCGGTAGCCCTGGTCGGCCAGCAGCGGGGCGACGCCGACGTAGCTGTGGATGTCGTACGGCCAGCCGTGCAGACAGACGACCACGGGACCGTGGGCCGGGCCCGCCTCCGCGTAGCCGACGTCGAGCAGTCCGGCCCTGATCAGCTTCACCCGCGCGAAGGAACCGGCGTCTCCCGGCGCGGCGGAGGGGTCATGAGGAGCGGCCGTGGCGGACGGGGCCCCGTGCAGTCCTCCCATCGAGACCGCCGCCGCGCCGGTCCCCATCGCCGCGTTGAAGGTGCGCCTGTCGATCACGTGAAGCCTCCTCGGTCCGCGTACGCGCCCGATCACACGGTCACGGTCTTGAGCTCGACGTACTGGGCGAGCCCGGCGGCCCCGTACTCGCGGCCGATCCCGCCGGCCTTGTAGCCGCCGAAGGGGCCGTCGAAGGAGATGGCCGCGCCGTTCACGGTGACCGTGCCGGTCCGCAGGCGGCGGGCGACCGCGAGGGCGTGGTCCTCGTCGGCGGACCAGACGCCGGCCGGGAGGCCGTACTCCGAGTCGTTCGCGATCCGTACGGCGTCGTCCTCGTCGTCGTACGCGACGACCACGAGGACCGGGCCGAAGATCTCCTCCTGGGCGATCCGCATGGAGTTGTCGACGTCGGCGAACACGGTCGGGTGACGTAGTTCCCGCTCTCCAGCCCCGGCGCGATCCCGGGGCCGCCGGTGACGAGCCGGGCCCCCTCCATGATGCCGAGTTCGATGTACTCACGCACACGCTGCTGCTCGCGTCCCGCGAAGAGCTGCTCGCGGCGATCTACGAGGCGCGGTACGACGCGGTCCAGCGGGCCGTGGACCGCGCCAGGCTGCGTGAGGCTCCCGTGGCGGTGGCGCTGCACCGGTATGTCGAGGAGATCATCGAGGTCAACCGCACCTGGCCCGTGGAGCTCACCCGGCTGCGTGCCGACGACGCGATCCGGGAGCGGCGGGACGCCCTGATCGGCGAGGTCGAGGACTTCCTGCGGCGCGCCACCGACGAGGGCCTGCTGCGCGCGGATCTCCCCGTCGCCTGGGCGAGTTCACTGCTGCCGCAGCTCATGCATCTGGCGTCGCAGCAGCTGCCCGAGCTCAGCGCGGCGCGGGCCGCCGATGTGGTCGTGGACAGCTTCCTGCGGGGGCTCGGCCCGCGGTGACCGCCGCAGGGGGTTGTCGCGCGCCCGTGCGTCTGATTGGGTACGGCGCGACAGAACGGGGGCGACCGACGTGGATCAGGCCGCTGAACAGGGCGTTCGAGGGACGCTGCCCGAAGGGCTCGGGCGGGCGATAGGGCGGACCGCCGACGAGATCGCCGCGTTGGTGCGGAGCGCGCCCGACACGGGTGCCGCGGTGCCGGGTTCGGCGTGGACGGTCGGCGAGGCGGCGGCCCATCTGGCGCTGGCCAACGAACTGATGGCCGACCTCGCGGAGGGCCGGGAACGCCCGTACGGGGACGGCACACCGCAGAGCCTGGCGGCGGCCAACGCCGAGTCGCTGACCGTGTTCGGCGAGCGGCGGGCCGAGCCGCTGGCGGCGATGATCACCGAGCAGGCCGGGCGGTGCGTCGACGCGCTGGCCGGGGTGGCCGACGGTCCGGCGCCGGTCACCCCGCTCGGTGTGCTGAAGCGGCCGGAACTCGCCTCCTACCTGCTCACCCACATGCTGGGCCACGGCTACGACCTGGCCCGTGCGCTGCGGCGCCCGCACATGATCGACGCCCAACGGGTCGAGCTGTGCATGCCGTTCATGCACGCGGTGATGCCGGCCGTGGCAAACGGCTCGGCCACCGCCGGGACGACCGCCCGGTACACGATCCGGCTGCGCGGTGGCGGCGACGCCTTCGGGGTCTCGGTCGCCGACGGTGCCGTGCGGGTGACGCCGGATCCGCAGGACCGCCCGGACTGCACGATCCTCATCGATCCCGTCGTCTTCCTGCTGATCGCCCTCGGCCGCATCAGTCCCTGGCCGGCCATGGCCCGGGGGCAGGTGCTCGCCTACGGGCGCAGGCCCTGGCTCGCGCCGCGCTTCCCCGCCCTGTTCGTCGCTCCCTGACGGCCGTTGAGTCGCTCCCTGACCTCAGCCGAGGTCACCGACGCTGATGGCGCCGACCGGGCAGGCGCGGGCGGCTTCCGGTACGAGGGGGTCGGCGGGGTCGCGGACGGTGCCGAAGCCGTCGTCGTCCTGGAAGAAGGCTCCGGGTGCGGTGAGGGCGCACTGGCCCGCACCGATGCAGACGTCCTTGTTCACGTCAACGGTCATGGTCTGCCTATCAGTTCAGGAGGAGGCGGGGTCCCGGGAGTGGCGGGCGGCGGCGCCAGGGCGGTGCTGATCACCCGCGCCACCTCGGCCGCCTGCGCGGTGAGGTAGAAATGTCCGCCCGGGAAGGCGACCAGGTCGAAGGCAGCCGTGGTGTGCTCCCGCCAGGCCCGCGCCTCCTCAGGGGTCACCTTGGGGTCGTCAATGCCGGTCAGGGCGGTGATGGGGCAGTCCAGGGGAGGGTCGAGGGCAGCTTGGTGGCTCTCGACGATGCGGTAGTCGGCGCGGATCGCCGGCAGGACCATGCGGACGAGTTCCTCGTCGGCGAAGACCCGTGAGTCGGTGCCGCTGAGCGCGCGGATCTCCCGCAGCAGGCCCTCGTCGTCGAGCCGGTGGGCGGCCTCGGGCCGGTGCCGTGACGGGGCCCGGCGGCCCGAGGCGAACAGCGCGACCGGGGTGCGGCCGGCCGCCTGCAGACCGCGGGCCACCTCGAAGCCGAGGACGGCGCCGAGGCTGTGTCCGAAGACGGCCAGGGGGCGGTCGGTCCACGGGAGCAGCTCGGCGGTCACCTGGCGGGCCAGCACGTCGATGCTCGGCGCGCAGGGTTCACCGCGGCGGTCCTGGCGGCCGGGGTACTGGACGGCGAGCACGTCCACGCCGTCGCCGAGGAGTGCGGGCAGCCCGGCGAAGAACGTGGCCGAACCGCCCGCGTGGGGCAGGCAGACCAGGCGGACCGGGGCCGCCGGGCGGGGTTCGAAGCGGCGGATCCACAGGGTGCCCTGGGCGTCGCCGCTCATGAGGCGGCGCGCACGGCGTCGTAGCGGTGGAAGCCCTGGCCGGTCTTGCGGCCCAGCCGGCCCTCGTCGATCAGCCGGTCCAGCAGCGGCGGTACGGCGTGCACGGCGTCGCCGGTGCCGTCCTCCATGCTGCGGGCCACGTCGGCGATGACGTCGAGGCCGATCAGGTCCAGGACCGCGAGCGGGCCCATGGGGTGGCCGCAGCCGAGGGTCATACCGCGGTCGATGTCCTCGGCCGTGGCGATGCCGGACTCGTACATCCGGACGGCGGCCATCAGGTACGGGATGAGGAGCGCGTTGACGACGAAGCCGCAGCGGTCCTCGGCGCGCACGATCTCCTTGCCGAGCGCGCCGGTGACCAGGCCCTCGGCGCGGGCGGCGGTGCGTTCGGCGGTGTGCGCGGACCGGATGACCTCCACCAGCGGCATGGTCGGCACCGGGTTGAAGAAGTGCAGGCCGATCACGTCGCCGGGGCGGTCGGTGGCGGCCGCCAGGTCGGCGATGGCGAAGGACGAGGTGGTGGAGGCGAGGACCGCCTCCGGGTCCTCGACGGTCTTGCCGAGCACGGTGAACAGCCGCAGCTTGGTCTCCCGTTCCTCCGGGACCGCCTCGATGACGAAGTCCCGGTCGGCGAGGGCGTCGGGGTCGGCGCCGAACACCGCCCGCTCCTCGGCCTCGGCGCGCTGGGCGTCGTCGATACGGCCCTTCGCGTGCGCCCGGTCGAGCAGGCGCAGGACGCGGGTGCGGGCGCGGTCGGCGGAGGCCGGGCCGGAGCCCAGGATCCGCACGTCCAGTCCGGCCCGCAGGCATTCGGCGGCGATGCCGGCGCCCATCGTGCCGCCGCCGACGACGCCGACCCGGCGGGCGCTCATGCCGCGCTCCGCTCGGCCGGCGCCGACCAGCGCAGCAGTCCCGCGGCGACCGCCATGCCGGCGCCGAACCCGGCGAGCAGCACGAGGTCGCCGGGGCGCAGGGCGCCGGAGCGGTTGGCCTCGTCCAGGGCGATGGCGACGGAGGCGCTGCCGGTGTTGCCGGAGTGGTCGAGCGGCAGATGGGTGACGGCGTCGGTCAGGCCGCAGGCGTCGACGAGTTCGGTGACCATCATGCCGTTCGCCTGGTGGGGGACGAAGTGGTCGACGTCGGCCGCCTTGTGGTCGCAGCGTTCGAGCAGGGCGTCGATGATGCCGGGCACGTTGTCCATGACGTAGTCGCGGACCTCCCGGCCGCGCATGTGCAGGACATGGCCGCGGCCTGTCACCGTCTCCGCGGACGCGGGGCGGCGGCTGCCGCCGCCGGGGATCTCGATCAGCCGGTGGGCGGCGCCGCCGCCGATCATGTCGAGGTCCAGGAAGCCGGAGCCGTCGTCGACGGCGGCGACCACGGCGGCTCCTGCGCCGTCGCCGAACAGGACGCTGGTGGCCCGGTCGTCGAAGTCGACGAACCGGGAGTAGACGTCGGTGCCGATGACCAGGGCCCGGGCGGCGGGCCGCAGGCTGATCAGGGCGCGGGCCAGGGCGAGCGAGGTCACGAAGCCGGAGCAGGCGATGTTGACGTCGAAGCAGCCCGCGCGGTGGGCGCCGAGCGCGTCCTGCACCAGGGTCGCGGTGGCCGGGATGGGGGCGTCGCCGGTGGTGGTGGAGACGATGAGGTAGTCGATGTCGTCGGCGCCGAGTCCGGCCGCGTCCAGGGCGGAGCGGGCCGCGTGTACGGCGAGGTCGGAGGCCGCCTCGTCGGGGGCGGCGAACCGACGCGAGACGATCTTCGTCTTGCGTTCGATCCACTCCTCACTGGTGCCGGGCACCATCGCCACCACATCGGCGTTGGTGACCACCCGTTCGGGCAGGTAGGAGCCGGTCGCGAGGATGCCGATGCCGCCGGCCGACAGGTCCGCTGTCATGTTCGTTTCCCTTCGGGTGTCCGACGGCCCGGTCAGCCCGCGACGGCCGCGGTGACGGACCGCAGCGGGGTGAGGGTCTCCTCGCCGATGCGGGCGCGCAGTTCGGGCGCGGTGACGCCGAGGCCGGGCTCGGGGGCGAGGCAGAGGACGCCGACCTTGCCGACGTGCTGGTTGAGCTGCACCAGGCGGGTCGCCTCGCCGACGTCCGCCAGCGGGTAGACCCTGGAGATCACCGGGACGATGCTGCCCTGCCCGAAGAGGCGGGCGAACTCGGTCATCTCCTGGAGGTTGGCGATGTGGCTGCCGACGATCCGCTTGAGCTTCATCCACAGGTACCGGTTGTCGAAGGTGTGGTGGTACCCGGTGCTGGAACCGCAGGTGACCACCACGCCGCCCCGCCGCACGACGAACACGGAGATGCCGAAGGTGGCGCGGCCGACGTGCTCGAAGACGATGTGCGGGTCCTCCCCCACCTCCCGGCGGACGATCGCGCCGAGCCGTTTGCCTGCCTTGATGGCCAGTTCGGGGTCGTCGCCGGTGTCGTCGCCGATGCCGATCTCCTCGCGGTTGATCACCACCTGGCAGCCCAGCTTCCGGGCGACGGCCTCCTTGGCCTCGGAGCCGACCACGCCGACGGCCACCCCGCCGCCGTTGCGGACCAGTTGCGCGGCGTAGGCGCCGAGGCCGCCGGAGGCGCCCCAGATCAGCACGATGTCGCCCTGCTTCATCCGGGCGCCCCGGTCGCTGACCAGCATCCGGTAGGCCGTGCCGCCGCAGACGGGGATGCTCGCGGCCTCCTCCCAGCTCAGGTGCGCCGGCTTCGGGATGAGCTGGCTGGCGCGGGCCACCGCGTACTGGGCGAGGCCGCCGTAGTTGGTCTCGAAGCCCCAGGCGAGCTGGGCCTCGCTGAGCATGCCGTCGGTCTGGGTGGCCGGCTCCTGGTCGTCGACGTGAGCGGGGCTGACGACGACGTGATCGCCGACGCGCCAGCGCCGTACGCCCGAGCCGACCCGCACCACGACACCGCTGCCGTCGGAGCCGAGCACGTGGAAGGGCTGGTCGTGGCGGGCCGCCCAGCCGCCCTGCCTCGCGTAGGAGCGCAGGAACCGGAAGGTGGACAGCGGCTCGAACTTCGCCGACCAGACGGTGTTGTAGTTGACGGAGCTGGCCATGACGGCGACCAGCACCTCGTCCGGGGCGAGTTCGGGCATCGGGACCTCGCCGACGTGCAGGGTACGGCGGACGTCCTTGTCGGTGGCCTCGGCGAAGATGCCCTCGTCCTCGACGCGCAGGTGCGCGGCGGTGAAGCGGTCGGGCAGTTCGGCGCGGGCGAGCTCGTCCGGGGCGGCCCCGGACAGCACGGCGTCGGTCAGGGACATGGGTACCTCATTCGCCGGTGGGCGGTTCTATGGACAGCGCGTGGTGGAAGACGTTGCGCGGGTCCCACTGCGCCTTGGTCCGCTGGAGCCTGGGGTAGTTGTCCTTGTAGTAGAAGGTCGACCAGGGCACGCCCGAGTCGTTGTGGGCGGGGTCGGCGAGATCGGCGTCGACGTAGTTGATGTAGCAGCCGTCCCAGGTGCCGTCGGGCACGGGCACCCCGCCGGTGGCGGCGTAGACCTCCTTGTACATGCCGCGCACCCAGGCCAGGTGCTTGTCGTCCTCGGCCGGGTTGGTCCACCACGCCTGGTACTGCATCTTGACCAGCGAGTCGCGCTGCGGGATGGCGGTGGCGTCCGGGGCGACGGTGGCGATCTGCCCGCCGTACGGGAAGATGATCAGGGAGGCGCCCGGGTTGCTGTAGTCCGTCGCGGTCAGGTGGCGGTGGATGGTCGCCGCCTGCTCGGCCGTGAAGTTGGTCTTGAGATAGGCCGACTTGGCCTTGACCCGGACCGCGGGGGCCGCGTAGTTCGAGGTGGAGACGAACCGGGTGACCTGGCCCCAGGTGGCCTTGGTGGGCGCGGCGGCCAGGGCCTGGCGGATGCCGTCGGAGGTGCCCTCGCCGATCGCGGCCAGGTGGTCGGCGAGCATGTCGGCCGCGCCGTCCACGGTCGCGTCGACCTGGGTGATCAGGGTGAGCACGCCGGTGGAGACGTGGTTCAGCCCGAACAGGCTGGACAGCGCGTTCTCCTTGGCGCCGAGGGCGCTGTGGTCGCCCAGCCAGGCGATGAAGTTGGTGAGCAGCCGGCCGAAGTCGGCCTCGTCGATGGCGCTCCACGGGATGGCGGCGATGTTGAGCAGGACGTGCGACGGCGGCTGGGGCAGCAGGGTGCGCGGGTCGTCGCCGGTGGCGCCCGGGGTGCGGAACCAGTACTTGGTGACGACGCCGAAGTTGCCGCCGCCCCCGCCGGTGTGCGCCCACCACAGGTCGTGGTTGGGGTCGTCGGGGTCGGCCGTCGCGACGACCGCGCGGGCCTTGCCCGCGGAGTTCACGACGACGACCTCCACCGCGTACAAGTGGTCGACGACCAGCCCGAACTGACGGGACAGCAGGCCGTAGCCGCCGCCGCAGGCGTGGCCGCCCATGCCGACCGAGTAGCACAGGCCGGCCGGGAGGGTGACGCCCCACTCGTGCAGCAGGGTGTCGTAGACGTTCAGGAGGATGGCACCGGGCTGGACGGAGAAGGCACGGCGCTTCGCGTCGTAGCTCACCTCGTCCAGGGTGGACAGGTCGAGGACGACCTCGATCTCCGGGTTGTAGACGAAGTTCTCGAAGCAGCCGCCGCCGCTGCGCACCGAGAACCGCTTGCCGGTGTCGACCATCTCCTGGACGGCGGCGACCGCCTCGGCGGTGGAGCGGATCACCCGGATCTGGTCCGGGGTGCCGATCCAGCGCTTGTTGTAGCCGCTGGTCATGTCGTCGTAGCGGGCCTCGTCCGGGGTGACGACGATCGGCGCGGTCGTCGTCTCGGCGGCCCGGGCCGGGCCCGCGGTGGTGCCTGCTGCCACGGTTGCTCCCGCCATCGCGTATCCGAACAGCTGTCTGCGGCCCAGCTCAGCCACGGGCCACCGCCGGCATCCGGGTGATGGCGCTGACGAAGTTGCTGGTGACGCGGACCGGCTCGCCGATCTCGAAGTCCGGTACGCGGCGCAGGAGTTCCTTGAGCAGGACGCGCAGCTCCATCCGGGCGAGGACGTTGCCGAGGCAGTGGTGGGGGCCGCCGCCGCCGAAGCTGATGTGCCGGTTGGGGGTGCGGGCCAGGTCCAGGAGGTGCGGGTCGGTGAAGACCCGCTCGTCGCGGTTGCCCGAGGGGTAGAACAGGGCCACCTTGTCGCCCTCGCTGATGTGCCGCCCGCCCAGTTCGGTGTCCCGGGCGGCGGTACGGCGCAGCGTGAGCACCGGGGTGGACCAGCGCAGCAGCTCCTCGATGGCCTTGCCGGAGCGGGCGTCGAAGTCGGCGGCGAGGAAGGCGCGTTGCCCGGGGAAGTCGGAGAGCGCCTTGCCGGCGTGGCTGATGGTCTGGCGCGGGGTGTCGAAGCCGGCGCCGATCAGCAGCAGGAAGAAGGCGCTGATCTCGGCGTCGGTCAGGCCCTCGCCGTCGACGCGGGCCTGCACCAGGTCGGTCATCACGTCGTCCTGCGGGTCGGCGCGCCGCGCCTGGGCGATCGTGACGGCCTTCTGCGAGACCAGTCCGACGACCTCGTTCACGATGTCGGCGCGGTCCCGGCCGAGCTTCTCCGCCTCGTCCCGGCTGGCCAGCATGACGGTGATGGCCTCGGTGAAGCGGTCCAGCTCCGCCGCGTCCAGACCGAGCATGTACGTCATCGTCCAACGGGCCATCGGCATCGAGACCTTGGCGACGAAGTCACACTCGCCGGCGGTCGCGAAGTCCTCGACGATCCGGCGGACCTCGTCCTCCATCGACCCGCGCATCTGCTCCATCCGGGCGGGGCTGAAGGCGGCGGTGACCAGGCTGCGGACCTTCAGGTGGCGGGGCGCGTCCATGGCGACGATGGACTGGGTGGCCTGCAGGATGTCCTCGGGCAGCTCCTCGAACTGCACGCCCTTGCGGGAGATGTAGAGATCCGGCTGACTGCTGACGGCCACGATGTCGGCGTGCCGTACGACCGCCCAGAAGCCGTCGTCCGGAGGTGTGGGCAGGAGGCTTCCCTCGGGCGCCTTGTGCCAGGAGACCGGTCGTTCGTCGCGCAGGACGCGGAAGGTGTCGTCCCAGGCCGCCGGGGGCTGCGACCAGAAGTCGATGGACGAAATGTCGGCGGTGTCGAACCGCCGGGCCGCGGTGGTCACCAGGGTCTCCTCCTCGGGGAAACGGCACGCGCGCCGAGGTGGTCGGCGCGCGCCGGGCCGTACCGGAACGGGGACCGCACCCGCGGGCCGTCGGGGACGGCACGCGGCGGGCGGTCGCGTCCCGACGCACCGCCGAGCATGGGATCAGTTCCCTGCCGGGGCCTTGCACACCGCTTGCGGCTTCCTTGCGGGCGGCCGGTCCGCGCGGGACCGGCCCCCTGATCAGACCCGATGGGTGCCGGTGGCGCCGTTCGACGGGACCGGTGGCGTCCGGTGCGACAGCGGGCGCCGCGGGCCCCGGCCGGTGCCGTGTGCCCCCTGCTGCTCCTGCACCGCGCGTACGGCGCGCTTGCGCAGCCGGGTGCGGTCCGTGCCGCTCAGCTCGGCGAGCAGCACCTCCTGCGTCAGCGCGTCCCGGAACGCCAGCCGGAACGGCGACCGGCTCTCCCGGCGCAGCAGCCCGCAGCGCACGGCCTCCTCCAGGGCCGCCTCCGGGTCGCTGCCCCGCGGCACCGCCTCCTGGACCAGCGCCAGGTCGAAGGCGGCACCCAGCGCCGAACAACAGCGCAGCACCTCCAGCACCGGCTCGGGCATGGCCGCGAGCCGCCGGCCCAGCGCCTGCCGTACGCCCAGCGGTACGTCGGCCAGCGCGGCCTGTACCGCCGTACGGTCCTGGAGCGGTTCGGGGTCGCCGACGCCGGCCAGGAACTGGTGCAGGAAGTACGGGTTGCCGCGGCTGCGTTCGTGCAGCACCCGCAGGACGTCGTCGGGCACCTCGATCCCCGTCTGCACCGCGACGAGTTCGGCGGTCTCGGCCCGGGACAGGCCGGTCAGCCGCAGGCTGCGGGTGCGCGGGTCGCTGAGGACGTCGGTGACCGCGCCGCCGTGCATGAAGTCCGCGGCGACCCCCGTGTCCTCCGCGATCACGACGACACCGAGCGGTTCGCTGCGCAGCCGGCTGCGCAGCAGGGTCAGTAGTTCCAGGGAGCGTCCGTCGGCCTGGTCCAGATCCTCCAGGACGACGACCAGCGGCTCCTCGGCGGCCAGCGCGAGCAGCGTCTCGCACATCGCGTCCTGGACGAGGAACCGGGCCAGGGGCGGTTGCTCCTCGGCGGCCAGGAACCGGCCCACCGCCTGCGGGTCGAGCATCAACGGGGCCAGCAGCCGGCCGAAACGGGCCTCGGCGCGGCGGAACGGTTCGGGGCGGGAGACGGCGAGCTGCCGGAAGATCTGGGACCACACCCAGTAGTCCGGTACGCCGTCCCAGGAGGTGCAGCAGCCCCACACCACCTCCTGCAGCAGGTCGTTGAGGTGCGCACCGACCTCCGCGACCAGTTCGGTCTTGCCGACGCCCATCTCCCCGAGCACGGCGGTGAGATGGCTGCCGCCGTTCAGCGCGTCCAGCACATGCCCACCGAGCACGCCACGCTCCCGGCCCCGGCCGACGAACAGACCCCGGACACGGGGGAGGTCGCCCAGGGCGTAGCCGGCTGGAGTGGGAGACGCCGGTCCCGGGGCGGCCGGGGCGTGCTGCGGAAGCATGTGGAGAGTGGGGGACGAGGAGGGGGCGGAGGACGGAGGAAGCGTCGGGGGCGGGCCGACAGCAGGCGGGTGGGGGGCCGCGTGCGGGGCGGGGGCAGCGTGCGTCGACGGTGCGTATGCGGCGGGCGCGTCGGAAGCGGGCACGTGCGCGATCGGCTCGTTCGGGACGGGAGCCGGGGACGGTCCGCCGGGATCGGACGAGACGGGGGAAGAAGACGAAGAGGTCAGCGGGGTCGGCGGGTGCGAGGCGGAGGACTCCGGCGCGGCGGCGGGCGGGTTCGCGTCGGCAGGTGTCGACGCAGAGGCCGGCGCGGGCGAGCCGGCAGGTGTCGGCGCGACGGGAGGCGTGTACGAAACGGCAGGCGTCGGCGAAGCGGCAGCTGCGGGTGCCCCCTGTGAATCAGCGGGTGGTGACGCGGCGGTGGGTGTCCGTGTGCCGCCGGCCAGGGCCGGACTACCGGGCGTCGGCCGCTCCTGGGCGTGCGCGGAGCCTACGGGGACCCCGTCGTCGGCGACACCCGCCGCCACCGACGCCCCCGGCCCCGCCGAACCGGCCGAACTCGCCGCGCCCACCCGCCCCGTCGGCTCCCCCATGCCTCGCTCGGCCGCTGCGGCGGTGTCGGCGGTGTCCGGCCGGGGGCGTTTCGGGGGGTCGGGGAGGGTCAGGCGTTGGTGGAGGATGCCGGTGTGGACGCCCTGGAGTTCGGTGCCGGGGTCGACGCCGAGCTCCTCGGCCAGATGGCGGCGGGTCTGTTCGTACAGACGCAGCGCCTCGGCCTGCCGGCCCACCCGGTACAGGCCGGTCATCAGATGGCCGACAAGACGTTCGTGGGTGGGGTTGTGCTGGACTTCCGGATACAGTGCCCGCACCACGCGGTCGGCGTCGCCGAGGGCCAGGCAGGCGTCGGCCTGGGCCTCCAGCGCGGTCAGGCGCAGCTGTCCGAGCCGCTCGTTCTCGTCGGCGATGGGGCGGTAGGAGACGAGTTCGAGGTAGGGCTGGGCGCGCCAGAGCCCCAGTGCCCGGGTCAGCGCGTCGCGGGCCTGGTCGTAGCGGCCGTCGGCGAGGAACTGCCGCCCCTGCTCAATCAGCCGTTCGAATCGGTAGGCGTCGACGAGTTCGGGGTCGAGGTCGAGGACATAGCCCGGGGAGAGGTGGCGCAGCCGGGCGTGGGCCCCGCCCTGTTCCCTGGCCTTCGCCAGGGCCCGGCGCAGATGGGAGACGTATGTCTGGAGGGTGGCGACGGGGTGCCGGGGCGGACGCGGGCCCCAGAGTTCGTCGACCAGCTGACCCACCGCGACAACGTTTCCCAGGCGCACCAACAGCAACCCGAGCAACGCGCGGTGGCGCAACGGCCCGAGCGGCAGTGCCTGTCCGGCCCGCAGCGCGGTCAGCGAGCCGAACACCCGTAACTCCCATGCGGCGGGGTGGTTTTCCTCCTCTCTGCCCGTGGTCCGCCCGGCCGTGGTCGGCGTGGGGCTCATCGCGCTCGCCTGTTCCAGGATCGCGCGCTCGAACACTTCAGCCATACACTTCCTTCGTCCACAGGGAGGCGCTCGGGGAATATCGCGTGGCACCCGGTCGGAGCGCCACACACGAACTGCACGAACCGCAGCAAGAAAAGGGTCAGAAGGGCCAACCGGATCGCCACCGCTTCCGAAAGAATTCGGCCGGATGTGAAGACGTCCGGTGTCTGTTCCGCCACGAATTCTTCTGCAGCCGTTCACCTCCCCCGTCGGGACCAGCGCGTCCGCCCAGCTCACACGAGCGAACGCACCGATACCGGACCTCCAAGATCCGCCCCCCGTCCGGCACTTGAATGCGATCGTAGAACACCGGTTGTGCCGAAAATGTGACGCGCCTTGAGAGCGCTCCACCGATGGGACGGTTTCCGGCCAGTTCACCGGGGTGAAAATCACGTATGGAATCCGGCCGCACCGCTGTATGACCCACGCATTTGATTCGAACTGGTTTACCCTCGAACGCGTGTGGTTGACCGTACTTGGGCCCCTGCGGGCCTGGCAGGACGAGGTGGAGCTCGATCTCGGTCCCGCCAAACGCCAGGCCCTGCTGGCCTTGTTGCTGGTCCGGACGGGGCAGCCGACCAGCCTCGCCACGATCATCGACGTGCTGTGGGGGCAGGATCCGCCGAGCAGCGCCGCCAACGTCGTCTACCGCCACACGGCCGCGATCCGCCGTCTGCTGGAGACCGGTGACCAGAGCGCGGGCCGGCCGGCCGCGCGTGTGGTGCGGGTGTCCGGCGGATACCGGCTGGACGCCAGCCCGGTCACGCTCGACCTGCTCAGTTTCCGCCAACTGACGGGCCAGGCACGGGTGCTGGCCGGAAAAGGGGCGATGCGCGAGAGCGTCCGTCTGCTCACGCGCGCGCTGCGGCTGTCCCGGGGACCGATCGCCTCGGGGATCCTCTCGCACGTGGCGCAGCACCCGTACTTCGTCGCCGTGGACGGCGAGTACCTGACAGCCGTGAAGGAGGCCGCGGTGATCGCCGGGCGGCTGGGCGAGCCCGGCGCCGTCCTCGACGTGCTCCAACCGGCGGCCGTCCAGCACCCGTTGGACGAGATGCTCCAGGCGCAACTGGTGCAGACGCTCGCCGCCACCGGTCGGCAGGCGGAGGCGCTGCAGGCCTATCACGCGGTCCGCACCCATCTGGACGAACAGCTCGGCATAGCCCCCGGACCCGAACTGCGGTCCGTGTACGAGGACATACTGCTGCGCGGGACTCGGAGCGCCGAACCGGTTCCCGGCACCGCCGAGTCCGCCACGCTCTCCTCCCACGCCCCGCTCGACAGCCCCTGCCCGTTCAGCGGGCACCGCGAGCGCTGCGGCCCGGACGCGGGGTCCTCCGATCCGCTGCCGCCGGACGCCGCCGAGTTCGTCGGCCGGGAGGCCGAACTGGCCTTCCTCGACACGCTGGTGCCGACCGACCTGAACCCGGACGGTGACGGTATGTCAGGCGCTGGCGCTGTCCCGGCCGGTGGCACGGACCCGACGGGTGACGGGGTCCCAGACAGTGGCACGGACCCGGCAAATGACTCGGACTCGCTCGGTGACGGGGTCCCAGACGGTGACGCGGTCCTGGCCGGTGGCGCGGTCCTGGCCGATGACGCGGTCCTGGCCGATGGCACGGACCCGGCAGGTGACGCGGACCCGGCAGGTGACGCGGACCCGATCGGTGACAGGGCCTCAGACGGTGACGCGGTCCCGGAAGCCGTCGCGGCCCCGGGCCCGGGTTCCCTCTCCGTACAGGTCGGCCCCGGAGCTCGGGGCGCCACCACGGAGACACCTGGAGGCGAGGTGCCGTTACCCGGCGCGGTGGCCGCCGGCGAGGTCACCGGCACTGCGGCCGTGCTGCCTCCGGCGGCCGCCCCCGTGGGCGCCGTCGTGGCCGCCGTGGTGGGGCCGCCCGGCATCGGCAAGACCGCGCTGGTGGTCCGCGCGGCGCACCGGCTCGGTGCGCGCTTTCCCGACGGGCTGCTCTTCGTGGACCTGCGCGGGCACGCCCCGTCCGGCAACTCGGTCACCGCCGAGGAGGCACTGCGCAGGCTGCTGGTCGCCCTCGGCACGCCCGAGCACCGGGTCCCGGCCGGGCTGCGGGCGCGGGCCGCGCTGTACCGGGGCCTGCTGGCGGACCGCCGCGTCCTGGTGGTCCTGGACGACGCCCGGGACGCCCGCCACGTACGGGCCCTGCTGCCGCGTTCCCCCGGCTGTCTGGCCCTCGTCACGAGCCGGGACCCGCTGGACGACCTGGTCGTCAGGGAAGGGGCCCGCCGGCTGGAACCCGGCGCGCTGGACCCGGCCCTGGCCTACGAGGCGCTGGCCCGCCAGGTGGGCGCGGCGCGGGCCGCGGCCGAACCGGAGGGGGCGGCGGCCCTGGCAGCGTGCTGCGCGGGCGTACCGCTGGCACTGGCCCTCGCGGGCGCCGTGGCCGCCCGCCGTCCGGACGACGGACTCACCCCGCTGGCAGAGGAGCTGCGGGCCCACTGCGCCCCGCCCGGCAGCCTGCCCAACCCCGCCGAGACGGTCCACCGCGTCCTGTTCTGGTCGTATGCGCACCTGCCCGCCGAGACGGCCCGGATGTTCCGGCTGCTCGCCCTGCATCCGGGCCGGGACATCCCGGTGTCCGCCGCTGCCAGTCTCGCCGGGGTGGCGCACGGACCGGCTCGGACGATGCTCGACGAGCTGTCCCGGGCCCGGCTGCTCAGCACGCAGGACACCGACACCTGTCATCTGCACGATCTGCTGCGCGCGTTCGCGCTGAAGCTGTCCCGCGCGCACGACCCCCACGACATGCGCCGGCTCGCCGTACGCCGCATGCTCGACCACTATGTGCACACCGCCCGCGAGGCGGGGTACCGCCTCTCCCCGCACCGGAACGTGCTCGGCGCGCTGCCCGCGCTCCAGCCGCGCACCGCCCCGGAGCGGCTGCACGGCCCCGCCCAGGCCGCCGACTGGCTCGACCGCCGGCTGCTGCCCGTCCTCAGCGCCGTGCTGCGCGAGGCGGCCGCGCTCGGCCTGCACGCGCACGTCCACCAGCTGGGGCTGGCGCTGGAACTCCCGCTGGACCGGCGGGCCCGCTGGGACGAGCAGATCGCGCTGCAGCGGACCTGCCTGTTCACCGCCGATCTCCAGGGCGACCTGGTGGCCCGCGCGCACGCGCACCGCGCGCTCGGCTTCGCCTACGGCCGGCTGGGCCGGCACACCGACGCCCAGACCCATCTGCACCGCGCGCTGACCCTGTTCACGGAGGCGGAGGACGAGCAGGGCCGGGCCGGGGTGCACCGCTGCATCGCGTTCCGGGCCAATGTCGCCACCCGGCACGATCTGGCCCTGCACCACTACCACCAGGCCCTCGACCTGTACCGGGGGGCCTCGGACACGGTCGGCGAGGCCGACGCCCGCAACGACATCGGCTGGACCCATCTGCTGAAGGGCGACTACGCCGCCGCCCTCGACCCCTGCGAACGCGCGGCCGGTCTGTGCCGCACCGCGGGCCATCCGGCCGGCGAGGCCACCGCCTACGACAGCCTCGGCTACGCCCACCGCCAACTCGGCGCCTACGACGAGGCGCTGGTCCACTACCAGCGCGCCCTCGACCTCCACCGCGCCCTGGACGAGCGTTATCTGCAGGCCGACACCCTGGTCCACATCGGGCACACCCGGCTGGCCCGCGGAGAGCACGCGCGGGCGGCCCGGACCTGGCAGGAGGCCCTGTCCCTGCTGGACGGGATGCGCCACCCCGACGCCGGCCCGCTGCGGCGCAAGCTGGAGCAGGCCGGAACATGTGCCGGGACACGGGACGACTGAGCCGCGCCGACTGAGCCCCGCAAGCGCCCTGCAAGGCTCCTGTCAGGGTTCCGCAAGGCCTCCCGCCAGTGCCCGGCAAGGGGTGCGGACCATGCTCCCGGGAGCAACCCCGTAGGACCCGGAGCAGGGACACGGTCCCGTGGCCAGGAGGGCGCAGTCGTGCAGGAAACCCAGGTGACCGAGGAGCTGGACGTCAGCTTCGTCCAGACCCCCCACGAGGTGCTCAAGCGGCTCCGCGAGGCCGGCCCCGCGGTGAAGGTGATGCTGCCCAACGGGTCGCTGGTGTGGATCGTGACCCGCTACGAGGAGGTCCGGCAGGCGCTCAGCGAGACCAGGCTGAGCAAGGACTTCAAGGGCCTCAACGAACTGATGGCCAAGCACACCAAGGAGGGCCACGCGCCCAAGCAGTACGACGAGGCGCTCGTCGGGCACATGCTGGCCAGCGACCCGCCGGACCACACGCGGATGCGCCGCCTCGTCAACAAGGCGTTCACCCCGCGCCGGGTGGAGAGCATGCGACCCATGCTGCAGGAGCTGACCACGCGGCTGCTCGACGAGATGGAGAAGCACGACGAGATCGACCTGCTGGAGGCGCTCGCCTACCCGGTGCCGATGGAGCTGCTGTGCACACTGCTCGGGGTGCCGGAGGCCGAGCGGCTCGCCTTCGGCCGGTACGCGGCCGTCGTACTCTCCGACCTCGCCCCCGAGGGGTACGAGGAGGCCACCCGGGCGATGCGCGAGTACCTGGTGAAGCTGATCAAGGTCAAGCGCGAGAACCCCGGCGACGATCTGCTGAGCGCGTTGATCGCCGCCCGTGACGAGGACGACAAGCTGACCGAGGGCGAGCTGCTCGCCACGATCTACCTGATGTTCTCGGCCGGCACCGAGACGGCCGTCAACCTCATCGGCAACGGTGTGCTGGCCCTGCTCACCCACCCCGGTGAGCTGGAGAAGCTGCGCACCGACCGCTCGCTGCTGCCGCAGGCGGTCGAGGAGTTCCTGCGCTTCGACGGCCCGGTGAACCTCGCCACCTTCCGGTACACCATCGACCCGGTGTCGCTCGGCGACGTCACCATCCCGGTCGGCGAGGTGGTCATGGTGTCCCTCATGGCCGCCAACCGCGACCCCGACCGCTTCGACAACCCCGAACTCTTCGACATCACCCGCCCGATCGGCGGCCAGATGACGTTCGGGCACGGCATCCACTACTGCATGGGCGCGCCGCTGGCCCGGCTGGAGGCCGAGATCGCCCTCGGCATGCTGCTCGACCGCTTCCCCGACCTGTCCCTCGCCTGCGACCCGAACGAGCTGCAGTGGCGGCTCAGCACCGTCACCCACGGCCTGGAGAAGCTGCCGGTCCGGCCGCACGGCACCGACGGCTGACGGCGGACGCCTCACGAGTCACGGCTGACGACTCAGGTTTCACCACTGACGCGCGGTCGATCACCCTCCGGCGGTTCGGCGAAAGGGATGTCTGCAATGCGTGCGGTTGACGACTCGACCACAGGTGCCGGCGCTCCCACAGGCCCGCGTGACGAGCCGGTCGCGGTGATCGGCCTGGCGTGCCGGCTGCCGGGCGCTCCCGACCCGTCCGCGTTCTGGCGGCTGTTGAGCGAGGGCCGCGACGCGATCTCCGAACCGCCGCCCCACCGGCACCCGGCCGCCGACTCCGCCGCCGCCCCGCAGGCCCGGCGCGGCGGCTATCTGGACCGTGTCGACGGCTTCGACGCGGCCTTCTTCGGCGTCTCCCCCCGTGAGGCGCCGGCCATCGACCCCCAGCAGCGACTCGCCCTCGAACTGGGCTGGGAAGCGCTGGAGGACGCCGGTATCGCCCCCGACTCCCTCGGGGGCACCCCCGCGGGCGTCTACGTCGGCGCGATCGCCGACGACTACGCCACCCTCCTGCGCCGCGGCGGCCCACAAGGCATCACGCGGCACATGTTCACCGGCGTCCAGCGAGGTGTGATCGCCAACCGACTCTCCTACTCGCTGGGGCTGCGGGGGCCCAGTCTGACGGTCGACTGCGGCCAGTCCTCGTCACTGGTCGCAGTCCACCTGGCCGCCGAGGCGCTGCGCCGCGGCGAGGCGGCGCTCGCCCTGGCCGGCGGTGTCCAGCTGAACCTGGCGCCCGAGAGCACCACCGCCGTCGACCGCTTCGGCGCCCTGTCCCCCGACGGCCGCTGCCACACCTTCGACGCCCGCGCCAACGGGTTCGCCCGCGGCGAGGGCGGTGCCCTGGTGGTCCTGAAGCCGCTGTCCCGGGCGCTGGCCGACGGCGACCGCGTCTACTGCGTGCTCAGCGGCTCCGCCGTCAACCACGACGGTGCCGGCGAGGGCCTGGCCGTACCGAACGCCGAGGCCCAGCGGGAGGTCGTCACGGCTGCGCTCGCGGACGCGGGCCTGCGCCCCGGGGAGGTGCAGTACGTCGAACTGCACGGCACCGGCACCCCGGTCGGCGACCCCGTCGAGGCGGCGGCACTCGGCGCCGCACTCGGCATGGCACCCGACCGGACGCACGACCTCGCGGTCGGCTCGGCCAAGACCAACGTCGGCCACCTCGAAGGCGCGGCCGGCGTGGTGGGCCTCCTCAAGACCGCGCTCTCCCTGCACCATCGGGCGCTCCCGCCCAGCCTCAACTTCGAGACCCCGAACCCCGCCATCCCCTTCGACCGGCTGCGGCTGCGCGTCCGGACGGCGCCGGGACCCTGGCCCCAGCCGGACCGACCGCTGGTGGCCGGTGTGTCGGCATTCGGCGTGGGCGGCACCAACGCCCATGTGCTCCTCGCGGAGGCACCGCCCGCCCGACCGGTAGCCGCACCGGCCTCCGAGCCGGTCGGCGCAGTGCCACTGGTGGTGTCGGCGGCCGGCGCGGGTGCCCTGGCCGCGCTGGGCGCACGTCTCGCGGAACGGCTGGAGACCGACCCGGATCTCCAACTCGCCGACGCCGCACACGCGTTGGCAACGACCCGCGCACTGCTCCCGCACCGGGCGGTCGTGGTCGCCGACGACCGCGACACCGCCATCAGCGGCCTGCGGGCCCTCGCCGACGGCGCCAACGCCCCCCACGTGGTCACGGGTGTGGCCACATCGGCGGGCCGGGGTCCGGTCTTCGTCTTTCCCGGGCAGGGCTCGCAATGGGCGGGCATGGGACGCGACCTGTACGCGGACGACCCCGCCTTCCGCCAAGCCCTCGACGCCTGCGCCCAAGCCCTCGACCCGCTCACCGGCTGGTCCCTCATCGACACCCTGACGGGCACGGACGAGGCATGGCTGGAACGGGTGGACATGGTCCAGCCCGCCCTCTTCGCCGTCATGACCAGCCTCGCCCGCCTCTGGACCGCCTCCGGTATCCAACCCGCCGCCGTCATCGGCCACTCCCAGGGCGAGATCGCCGCCGCCCACATCGCCGGTGTACTGACGCTGGAGGACGCCGCACGCATCGTTGCCGTGCGCTCCACCGCCATGCGCCGGCTCTCCGGCCACGGCGGCATGGCCACCGTCAACACCAACGCCGACCGGGTCCAGGAACACCTGACCGGCCTCGACGCCACCATCGCCGCCCACAACTCCCCCACCACCACCGTCGTCTCAGGCACCCCCCAAGCCCTCGACCAACTCACCGAGACCTGCATCGCACAAGGCATCCGCGTCCGCCGCGTCCACGTCGACTACGCCTCCCACTCCCCCCAAGTCGAGGCGTATCAGGGCGAGATCATCGAAGCCCTGGCCGACGTGCGCCCCCGGGCGGCCGTCATCCCCATGGTCTCGACGATCACCGGGGACATGGTCGAAGGCCCCGAACTGGACGCCGCCTACTGGTACGCCAACCTCCGCCGCCCCGTCCGCTTCCACGAGGCCCTCACCCACCTCGTGGACACCGGCCACCGCACCACCATCGAAGCCAGCCCGCACCCCGTCCTCACCCCCGCGATCCAGGAGGCCGGCGACCTCACCAGCCTCTACACACTGCGCCGAGGACAGGGCACCCTCGCCGACTTCACCACCGCCCTCGCCCAGGCCCACGTCACCGGCACCACCCCCACCTGGACCAACCGGCTTCCCGCTCCCGCCCGCCGTGTCTCCCTCCCCACCTATCCCTTCCAGCGGCGCTCCTACTGGCCGAGTGCGGTCGCGGAACCCACGGGCACCGTGGACCTGACGCCCGCCCCGGAAGAACCCGAGATGCCGTCCGGCGCGCCTCGGTCCGGCGATGTGCTGGACGTCGTACTCAATGAATGCGCGCGGGTGCTCGGACATGCGTCGGCCGCCGACGTGCCGCCGCGGTCCACGTTCAAGGACCTCGGTTTCGACTCGTTCGCGGGCGTGGAGCTGTGCAATCGGCTGTCGGCGCTGCTCGGGCGCCGGGTGCCGGTCAACTCGACCTACGACCACCCGAGTCCGGCCGAGCTCGCCGCCCACCTGACGGAGGAGCCGGGCCCGGCGGAGTCCGCCGACGCCGAGGGTGCCGCTGTGGTGGACGACGATCCGATCGCCATCGTCGCGATGGCCTGCCGCTTCCCCGGGGGTGTGCGGGGGCCGGAGGACCTCTGGCGGCTGCTGGTCGAGGAGCGGGACGCCATCGGCGACTTCCCGGCCGACCGGGGGTGGAACCTGGACGAGCTGTACGACCCCGATCCGTCCAACTCCGGTACGACATACGTCCGTCGGGGCGGGTTCCTGGACGACATCGCCGGTTTCGACGCCGGCCTCTTCGGTATCGCACCGCGCGAGGCGCTGGCGATGGACCCGCATCAGCGGCTGCTGCTGGAGACGGCCTGGGAGGCTTTCGAGCGGGCCGGTATCGACCCCGGTTCCCTACGCGGCAGCCGTACCGGTGTGTTCGTGGGCACGAACGAGCAGGACTACGCCACCTACACCACGCCCGGTCCGGCGCAGGGCAGCGAGGGCTTCCTGCTGACCGGGCACGCGGCGAGCGTGGCGTCCGGACGGCTGGCCTATGTGTTCGGTCTGGAGGGTCCGGCCCTCACCGTCGACACCGCGTGCTCTTCGTCGCTGGTCGCGCTGCATCTGGCGGTCCAGTCGCTGCGCGGCGGCGAGTGCGATCTCGCGGTGGCGGGCGGTGCCAGTGTGATGTCGACGCCGGGCATGTTCCTGGAGTTCTCCCGGCAGGGCGGACTCGCGGCGGACGGCCGCTGCAAGGCCTTCGACGAGTCCGCGGACGGCACGGGCTGGTCGGAGGGGGTGGGTACGGTGCTGGTGGAGCGCCTGTCCGAGGCACGCCGCAACGGCCATCCCGTACTCGCCGTGATCCGCGGTACGGCCGTCAACCAGGACGGCGCCTCCAACGGCCTCAGCGCGCCCAACGGCCGTTCCCAGGCCCGCCTTCTGCGCACCGCGCTCGACACCGCGGGGCTGGCTCCGGCCGACGTGGACGCCGTCGAGGCGCACGGCACCGGCACCCGGCTCGGCGACCCCATCGAGGCCCAGGCCCTCCTCACCACGTACGGGCAGGACCGCGCCCACCCGCTCTACCTCGGGTCGGCGAAGTCCAACCTCGGGCACACCCAGGCCGCGGCCGGCATCGCCGGGGTCATGAAGACGGTCCTCGCCCTGGAGCACGGGCTGCTGCCGCGCACCCTGCACATCTCCGAGCCGACGTCACACGTCGACTGGTCGTCCGGCGCGGTGGAACTGCTCACCGAGAGCCGGGCCTGGCCCGAGGTACGGCGGGTGCGCCGGGCGGCCGTCTCGGCGTTCGGGATCAGCGGGACCAACGCGCACGTCATCCTGGAGCAGCCGGAGGAGGAGCACCGGGCATCGTCCCCAACCGGGAAGGCGCCGACCGGGCTGCCTCTGCTCATCTCTGCCGAGAGCGCCGACGCGTTGGCGGCTTCGGGCGCGCGTCTCGCGGAACGGCTGGAGACCGACCCCGACCTTCAACTCGCCGATGCCGCACACGCGTTGGCGACCACCCGCGCACTGCTCTCCCACCGGGCAGTCGTGGTCGCCGACGACCGCGACAACGCGATCGAGGGTCTGCACGCCCTGGCCGACGGCGTCAGCCTCCCGCACGTGGTCACGGGTGTGGCCACATCGGCGGGCCGGGGTCCGGTCTTCGTCTTTCCCGGGCAGGGCTCGCAATGGGCGGGCATGGGACGCGACCTGTACGCGGACGACCCCGCCTTCCGCCAAGCCCTCGACGCCTGCGCCCAAGCCCTCGACCCACTCACCGGCTGGCCCCTCATCGACACCCTGACGGGCACCGACGAGGCATGGCTGGAACGGGTGGACATGGTCCAGCCCGCCCTCTTCGCCGTCATGACCAGCCTCGCCCGCCTCTGGACCGCCTCCGGTATCCAACCCGCCGCCGTCATCGGCCACTCCCAAGGCGAGATCGCCGCCGCCCACATCGCCGGCATCCTCACCCTGCAGGACGCCGCACGCATCGTCGCCATCCGCTCCACCGCCATGCGCCGGCTCTCCGGCCACGGCGGCATGGCCACCGTCAACACCAACGCCGACCGGGTCCAGGAACACCTGACCGGCCTCGACGCCACCATCGCCGCCCACAACTCCCCCACCACCACCGTCGTCTCAGGCACCCCCCAAGCCCTCGACCAACTCACCGCCCGGTGGCAGGGAGAGGGCCTGCACGTCCGGCGCATCAACGTCGACTACGCCTCGCACTCCGCCCAAGTCGACGCGTTCCACGAGGAGATCACCACCGCGCTGGCCGACATCCGTCCGCAGCGGTCCGTGCTGCCCATGGTCTCGACGGTCACCGGGGAAGTGGTCGAGGGTCCCGAGCTGGACGCCGCCTACTGGTACGCCAACCTCCGCCGCCCGGTGCTCTTCCACCAGGCGCTCACCCACCTCCTCGACACCGGACACCGCACCACCATCGAAGCCAGCCCCCACCCCGTCCTCACCCCCGCGATCCAGGAGGCCGGCGACCTCACCAGCCTCTACACACTGCGTCGGGGGCAGGGCGCGCCGGCCGATTTCGTCGCCGCGCTCGCCCGGGCCCACGTCACCGGCACCACCCCCACCTGGGCCAGCCGCACTCCCGACCGACCCGTCGCCCTCCCCACCTATCCCTTCCAACACCAGCGCTACTGGCTGGAGCGCACGCCGGCTGCCGCCGCGCAGCCCGGGGTCGACGGGCGGGACCATCCGCTGCTGAGTGCGGCGGTGCCGTTGGCGGGTGCGGGGGTGGTGCTCACGGGTGCGCTCGGTGTGGGGGCTCCGGCGTGGTCCGTCGATCACGCGGTCGCGGGCACGGTGCTGCTGCCGGGTACGGCGTTCGTGGAGATGGTGGTGCGGGCCGGTGACGAGGTCGGGTGCGGCTCGGTGGAGGAGCTGACGCTGCGTGCGCCGCTCGCGCTCGTGGGGCCGGTGACCGTACAGGTCGCGGTGGGTGAGGCGGACGCGGAGGGGCACCGTCCGGTGACGGTCCACTCCAGGCCGGGTCCGGGCGGTTCGGCGGCGGAGTGGACACTGCACGCCGAGGGTGTGCTCACCGAGGGCGGCTCCGGTGATACGCCCGACCACGGTCTCGGCGCCTGGCCGCCGCCCGCTGCCCGGGCCGTGCCCGTCGGCGGGGTGTACGACGGACTCGCCGCCCAGGGGTACGACTACGGCCCCGCCTTCCAGGGCGTCCGTGCGCTGTGGCGCCGTGGTGACGAGGTCTTCGCGGAGGTCGAGTTGCCCGCGGAGGCGGGCCCGGCCGAGGGGTTCGTGGTGCATCCGGCGCTGCTCGACTCCGCCCTGCATGCCGTGGCCGCCACGGGGCTGCTGTCCCAAGAGGCGGGCATCCGGCTGCCGTTCGCCTGGTCGGGGGTGCGGGTGCATGCCTCGGGCGCGAGGGTCCTACGGGTCCTGGTGCGCCGTACGGGGGCGGACTCGGTGGAGTTGACGGCCGTGGACGGCGCCGGGGCGCCAGTGGTGTCGGTGGCGTCGCTGGTGCTGCTGCCAGTGGCCGGGGAGACGCTGCGCGCGGGTGCGCGGTCCGGGTCGCTGCTCGCCGTGCGGTGGGAGGAAACCGGGGCCGGGGTGGTGGCCGGGGCCGGGGTGGTGGAGTGGGGCGCGGTGCTGGAGACGGCGCGGGGCTCGGTACCGGACGGCGACGCCCTGCCCGTGCTGCTGGATCTCGCCTCGTCCGCGGCTGTGGAGGCGGAGGAGCCGGTCCTGACCGCGCTGGAGGTCGTGCGGCGCTTCGTGACCGATCCGGCGCTTCGGGACCGCACGCTGGTGGTGCGCACCCGGGGTGCGGTCTCGGTGGGTGAGGGCGACCGGGTGACCGACCCGGCGGGGGCCGCCGTCTGGGGGCTGGTCCGGTCGGCGCAGAGCGAGCATCCCGGCCGGTTCGTGCTGGTCGACGCGGATGCCGAGGTCGGTCCCGAGGTGCTCGGGAACGAGCCCCAACTCGCCCTGCGGGACGGGGTGTCGTACGTGCCGCGTCTGATACGGCAGCCGCGCGCCGCGGATGCCGTGGCGCCGTCCTTCGACGCCGACCGTACGGTGCTGATCACCGGCGGCACGGGGAGCCTGGGGGCGCTGGTGGCGCGGCACCTGGTCACCGTGCACGGAGTGCGGCGGCTGCTGCTGCTGAGCCGGTCCGGTCCACAGGCGGCCGGGGTGGCCGAACTGGTCGGCGAGCTGGCCGGGTCGGGCGCCGTGGTGGACGTGCGGGCCTGTGATCTCGGGGACCGGGAGGCGCTGGCGCAGGTCGTGGCGGACGTCCAGGGGTCGGGGTATCCGCTGGGGGCCGTGGTGCACGCGGCGGGTGTCCTGGAGGACGCCACCGTGGCGGGGCTGAGCGCGGAGGCGGTGGCGGCGGTGCTGCGGCCGAAGGCCCGAGCGGCCCTGCATCTGCATGAGTTGACCGTCGGGGCGGAGCTGTCGGCGTTCGTGCTGTTCTCGTCCGTGGCGGGGGTGCTGGGTAACCCGGGACAGGCCAACTACGCGGCAGCCAACGCCTATCTGGACGCCTTGGCCGTCCATCGGACGCAACTCGGCCTGCCTGCCTTGTCATTGGCGTGGGGGCTGTGGGAGCGGCCGTCCGGGATGACCGGGCATCTGGACGCGCGGGACCTGGCCCGGATGCGGCGGGCCGGAGTACTGCCGCTGTCGGCCGAGGAGGGGCTGGCGCTGCTGGACGCGGGTCTCGCCGAGGCGGCCCGGGCCGGGGGCCCGGCCGCGCTGGTGCCGGCGCGGCTCGACGTGGGGGCGCTGGTGCGGGGTGGCCGTCCGGTGCCGCCGCTGCTGTCGCGGCTCGCGCCGCGGACCGTACGGCGGACGGCCGCGCAGACCGCGCCGTCGGCCGGGGCGGGCGGGTTCACGGGGCGTCTGGCCGGGTTGTCCGATGACGAGCGGGAGCGCTTGCTGCTGGGCGTGGTGCGCGACGAGACGGCGCTGGTGCTCGGGCACGCGAGCGGTGAACGGCTCGATGCGGCGAGCGAGTTCCGGAAGCTGGGTGTCGACTCGCTGATGGCGGTGGAGGTCCGCAACCGACTGGCCACGGTCACCGGGGTCGCCCTGCCGTCCACGGTGGTCTTCGACCACCCCACGCCCCGGGCGCTGGCCCGCTTCCTGGACGGGCGGCTGTCCGGCGCGGACCCGGTGCCGGGCGGTACGGAGGCCGTCACGGCGGTGCGCGACGCCGACGAGCCGGTCGCGATCATCGGCATGGCCTGCCGATATCCGGGCGGGGTGAGCGGGCCCGCCGACCTGTGGCGGCTGGTGCTGGAGGAGCGGGACGCGGTGGGTGAATTCCCCGTGGACCGGGGCTGGGATCTGGGCGCCCTGTTCGACACAGCGGCGGGCGCCCACGGCACCAGCGCCACCCGCGAGGGCGGGTTCCTCGACGACGCCGCCGGCTTCGACCCCGCCCTGTTCGGGATCTCGCCGCGCGAGGCACTGGCCATGGATCCGCAGCAGCGGCTGCTCCTGGAGGTGTCCTGGGAGGCGCTGGAGCACGCGGGGATCCCGGCCGAGGCCGTGCACGGTTCGCGGACCGGGGTGTTCGCCGGCCTGATGTACCACGACTACGGCAGCGGTACGGCCGAGGTGCCGGAGGGCGTGGCGGGGTATCTGCTGACGGGCGGGGCGGGCAGTGTCGCCTCGGGCCGGATCGCCTACGCGCTCGGACTGCACGGGCCCGCGCTGACGGTGGACACGGCGTGCTCGTCGTCGCTGGTGGCGCTGCATCTGGCCGCGCAGTCGCTGCGGCGCGGGGAGTCCGATCTGGCGCTGGCCGGCGGGGTCACGGTGATGGTCACGCCGGACACGTTCGTGGAGTTCTCCCGGCAGGGCGGGCTGGCCGGGGACGGCCGCTGCAAGTCGTTCTCCGAGGACGCCGACGGCACCGGCTGGTCGGAGGGCGTGGGCATGCTGCTGGTGGAGCGGCTGTCGGACGCCCGGCGCAACGGGCACCGGGTGCTGGCGGTGCTGCGCGGCAGCGCCGTCAACCAGGACGGCGCCTCCAACGGGCTGACCGCGCCCAACGGTGCCGCACAGCAGCGGGTCATCCGCCAGGCGCTGACCGCCGCCGGGCTCGCCCCGGCCGACGTCGACGCCGTCGAGGGCCACGGCACCGGCACCGTGCTGGGCGATCCGATCGAGGCGGGTGCCCTGCTGGAGACCTACGGCAGGGAGCGGCCCGCCGAACGGCCGCTGTACCTGGGCTCGGTCAAATCCAACCTCGGGCACACCCAGGCCGCCGCCGGAGTCGCCGGCGTGATCAAGACCATCATGGCCATGGACGAGGGGGTGCTGCCGCGCAGTCTGCACGCGGCGACGCCCTCGTCGCACGTGGACTGGGCGGCGGGCGGGGTGGAGCTGCTGGCCCGGACCCGGGCCTGGCCCGAGGTGGGCCGGGCACGGCGGGCCGCCGTGTCGTCCTTCGGGATCAGCGGGACGAACGCCCATGTGATCCTGGAGCAGGCGCCGTCGGAGGCCGAGCCGCCGGAGCGCGGACCGGATCCCGCCGTCGTACCGCTGCTGCTGTCGGCGGCCGACGAGAAGGGGCTGCGCGCGCAGGCCGCGCGGATCGCCGAGACGGTGTCGGCGGACGGTACTGAACTTGTGGACGTGGCCTGGTCGTTGGCGACCACGCGCAGCGCCCTGCCCTGGCGGGCCGCGGTGGTCGCCGACGGGCCGGAGCAGGCCGGGGAGCGGCTGCGGGCGCTGGCCGAGGGGCGGTCGGCCGCCGGGGTGCTGACGGGCCGGGCGCGGGAGGAGGGCCGGCTGGCGGTCGTCTTCAGCGGGCAGGGCAGCCAGCGGCTCGGCATGGGCCGTGAACTCTACGTGGCCCAGCCGGTGTTCGCCGCCGCCTTCGACGAGGTGTGCGCGCACTTCGCACCGCATCTCGAAGAGCCCCTGCGGGACGTCGTGTTCGGCTCGGACGCGGAGCTGCTGGACCGTACCGACCACGCGCAGGCGGCGCTGTTCGCCGTCGAGGTGGCGCTCTACCGGCTGCTGGAGCACTGGGGTGTGACGCCCGACCTGCTGATCGGGCACTCCATCGGGGAGTTCGCGGCGGCCTGTGTGGCCGGGGTCTGGTCCCTGGCCGACGCCTGTGCGCTGGTGGCCGCCCGGGGGCGGCTGATGCGAGGCGTTGGCGCGGACGGGGCGATGGCCGCCGTGGAGGCGACGGAGGACGAGGTCGCGGCCGAACTCGCCGGGTACGGCGACCGGGTGAGTGTGGCGGCGGTCAACGGGCCGTCGGCCGTGGTGGTCTCCGGAGACCGGGAGGCCGTCGAGGAGGTCGCGGAGCGGCTGCGGTCGCGTGGGCGGCGGGTACGACGGCTGCGGGTCAGCCACGCCTTCCACTCCGCGCACATGGACGCGATGCTGGCCGACTTCGCGGACGTCCTGGCCGGGGTCGGCTTCCGCCCCCCGGTGCTGCCGGTCGTGTCCAACGTGACCGGTGGCCCGGCCACCGCCGAGGAGCTGTGCTCGCCCGCCTACTGGGTGCGGCATGTGCGCGAGACGGTCCGCTTCGGGGACGGCGTCGGCACCCTGCACGCGGCGGGCGCGACGGCATACCTGGAGCTGGGGCCCGCCGGGGTGCTGGCCGGAGCGGTCCGGGACAGTGTGCCGGCGGACGCGTCCCCCGTGGTCGTCGCGGCGCTGCGCGCGGACCGTCCCGAGGTACCGGCCTTCGTGGCGGCGCTGGCGGCGCTGCACCTGTCGGGGCTGGCGGTGGACTGGGCGAGGGCGTTCGACGGCAGCGCCGCGCGGGTCGTCGAGCTGCCCACCTATCCCTTCCGGCATCGCCGCTACTGGCTCGACCCGTCGGCCCCGAGGACGGGCTCGATGGCCCACTTCGCCGACGCCGTCCGCGAGTTGGGTCTCAGCGAGGAACAGACGCGGACGCTCGACGCACTGCTCACCGAGCCGGACCGCACGGACCGGCTGCGGCGCCTCACCCATCGGGTGGAGTGGCGGCCGGTGGTCGGCGGCGGGGCGCGGCTGCAGGGCCGGTGGCGGGTGATGCTGCCCGCCGGGACCGATCCGGCGGACGCGCGGGTGACGGCTCTGCTCGACGCGCTGGCACGGGCGGGTGCGGAGGCCGTGGTGGACCGGGCCGGTGACGCCGACGGGGCTGCGGCCTGCGCCGGTATCGCCGAGCGGGCCGAGGCACGCGACGGCGACGGCGGCGGGGTCGGGGGCTCCACGGGTGAAACCGCCGGCCCCGACACGGCCGAGCGCCCCACCGGCGACACCGACGACCCCGGCGCACCCGCCGACGGTTTCGCCGGGGTCGTGGCCGTGGCCGCGCTCGCCCCCGATCCCGGGTGGTTCGCGGTGGAGGCCGCTCGGGTCGCCGCGGACGCCCCGGTGTGGTTCCTGACCGAGGGTGCCGTCACCACCGGGCCGGAGGATGCGGTGCGGGAGACGGCGCAGGCCGCGGTGTGGGGTCTCGGGCAGGTGGTGTCGCTCGAACTGCCCGCGGCCTGGGGTGGATTGGTTGATGTGGGCGGTTTCGGCGACCGGGACCTGGACGCCCTGTGCGCCGTACTCGCCGACGGTGTCCGGCCCGGCCGTGAGGACCAGGTCGCGGTGCGTGCCGGGCGGGTGCTGGGCCGCCGTGTCGTACCGGCCTCGCAGTCGGCCTCGGAGCCGACCGCCCCCGAACGTCCCGCACGCCCCTGGCGCCCAGCCGGTACCGTCCTCGTCACCGGCGGCACCGGGGCGCTCGGCGCCCAGGTGGCCCGCTGGCTCGCCGAGCACGGCGCCGGGCGGATCGTCCTGACCAGCCGCCGGGGCGAGGCGGCCCCCGGTGCGGCCGACCTGGTGGCGGCCCTGCGCGAGCACGGCACCGAGGTGGCCGTGGCGGCCTGCGACACCGCCGACCGTGCCGCGCTCGCCGAGCTGCTGACCCGTCACCGCCCAGCCGCCATATTCCACACGGCCGGTGTCGTCGAGGCGTGCCCCGTGGCCGGGCTGTCGGCCGAGGGGTGGTCCACGGCGACGGCGGGCAAGGCCGCCGGAGCGCGCCACCTGGACGAGCTGAGCCGGGAACTCCGCCTGGAACTGGACGCGTTCGTGCTGTTCTCGTCGATCGCCGGGGTGTGGGGCAGCACCGGACAGGCCGCCTACGCCGCCGGCAACGCGGTGCTGGACGCCCTCGCCGAGCGGCGGCGCGGCGACGGGCTGCCCGCGACCAGTGTCGCGTGGGGCCCCTGGGCGGGAGCCGGGATGGCGGCCGACGACACGCTGGCCGGCCTGCTGCGCGACAGCGGGCTGCGCCCCCTGGCCCCGGCCGACGCGCTGGCCGCGCTGGGGCAGGGGCTGGCGTCGGGCGAGGCCTGCCGGGTGGTCGCCGACGTGGACTGGGACCGGCTCCCGGCGGTGTTCGCCGCCGTACGGCCCGGACCGCTGTTCGCGCTCACGGCACCGCAGAGCGAGGAGGAGGAGACGGACAACGGCCTCGCCCGGCGGCTGGCGGAGCTGCCGCCCGTCGAGCGGGAGCGGACGGTGCTCGCGCTGGTGCGGGACGAGGTCGCGGCGGCGCTCGGGCACGACTCGGCACACGATCTCGACGTCACCCGGACCTTCAAGAGCCTGGGCCTGGACTCGATGACCGCCGTGGAGGTGCGGGGGCGGCTCGTCGCGGCGACCGGACTGGCCCTGCCCGCCACCGTCGTCTTCGACCACCCCACCCCGCGCGATCTGGCCGCCGCGGTCCGCGACCGGCTCACCGGCCTGGAGCGGGGATCCGCGGCGGAACGACAGTCCGGGACGGCGCCGGTCCTGTCGGCGGACGAGCCGGTGGCCATCGTCGGCATGGCCTGCCGGTACCCCGGCGGCACGGTCAGCCCCGAGGACCTGTGGCGGCTGGTCGCCGAGGAGCGGGACGCCGTCACCGACTTCCCGGCCGACCGGGGCTGGGACCTGGCCGCCCTGTACGACCCGGACCCGGCCGCGACCGGGACGTCGTACTCGCGCGAAGGCGGCTTCCTGGACGACATCGCCGGTTTCGACGCGGGCCTGTTCGCGATCTCGCCCCGTGAGGCGCTGGCCATGGATCCGCATCAGCGGCTGCTGCTGGAAACGACCTGGGAGGCGTTCGAGCGGGCCGGGATCCCGCCGACCTCGCTGCGCGGCAGCAACACCGGTGTGTTCGTCGGCGCGGGCGAGCAGGACTACGCGGGCGGGGTGTCCGACGCACCCGAGGGCGTCGCCAACCATCTGCTGCTCGGGCACACCGCCAGTGTGCTGTCCGGCCGGGTCGCGTATGTCTTCGGCCTGGAAGGGCCGACGCTCACGCTCGACACGGCCTGCTCGGCGGGCCTGGTCGCGCTGCATCTCGCGGTGCGGGCGCTGCGCGGCGGGGAGTGCGACCTGGCGGTGGCGGGCGGCGCCACGGTGATGTCGACGCCGGGCGGCTTCGTGGAGTTCAGCCGGCAGCAGGTGCTCGGGCGGACCGGGCGCTGCCGTTCGTACTCCGAGGACGCGGACGGCTCCGCGTTCTCCGAGGGCATCGGCACCCTGGTGGTGGAGCGGCTGTCGGACGCGCGGCGCAACGGGCATCCGGTGCTCGCCGTCGTCCGGGGTACGGCGATCAACCAGGACGGTGCCTCCAACGGGCTCAGCGCGCCCAACGGCCGCTCGCAGCAGCGGGTGATCCGACAGGCTCTGGCCGACGCCGGGCTGACCCCGGCCGATGTCGACGCCGTCGAGGGCCACGGCACCGGCACCCCGCTCGGCGACCCCATCGAGGCGGAGGCGCTGCTCGCCACCTACGGTCAGGACCGCCCCGCCGAACGGCCCCTGTACCTGGGCTCGTTGAAGTCGAACATCGGGCACACCCAGGCCGCGGCGGGCATCGCGGGCGTCATCAAGACGGTGCACGCCCTGCGGCACGGCGTGCTGCCGCGCACCCTGCATCTGGCCGAGCCCTCCTCGCACGTCGACTGGTCCTCGGGCGGGGTCGAACTGCTCGCCGAGACACGGGAGTGGCCGCAGGTGGAGCGGGCCCGGCGGGCGGCCGTGTCGGCATTCGGGATCAGCGGGACGAACGCGCATGTGATCCTGGAGCAGGCGGAGGAATTCCCGGACGGACTCCCGGCGGAGCGCCCGGAGCAGTTCGCGGAGGAGTTCGCGATGGAGCCCCTCGTCGCCCCGACCGGTGCCGTCCCGCTCGCCGCCGGACCTGCCACCTCCGGCGCCCCCGCCGTCCTCCCCCTCTCCGCCGCCACCGCGGCCGGGCTGCGCGATCAGGCCCGGCGGCTCCACGACTCCCTCGCCGACCGCCCCGAAATCGAACTCCCGCTCCTTGGGTGCGCGTTGGCGACCTCACGCGTGACCGACCTGGAGCACCGGGCGGCCGTGGTCGCCGGTGACCGGGACGAGGCGCTGGCCGCGCTGGCCGCCCTGGCGGACGGTGAGGCGCACGCCCAGCTGGCCACCGGGGCGGCGGCGCCGGGCGCCGGGCCCGTCCTGGTCTTCCCGGGCCAGGGCTCGCAGTGGCCGGGCATGGCGGTCGAACTCCTCGACACCTCACCGGCGTTCCGACTGGCGCTGGCCGAATGCGACGCGGCCCTGGGCGAGTTCGTCGACTGGTCGGTCCTGGACGTGCTGTACGACCGTCCGGGCGCGCCCTCGATGGAGCGGCTCGACGTGGTGCAGCCGCTGCTGTTCGCGGTGATGGTGGCGCTGGCCCGGACCTGGGAGGCGGCCGGGGTGGTGCCGGCGGCCGTCGTGGGGCATTCGCAGGGCGAGGTGGCCGCGGCCTGTGTCGCGGGCGCCCTGACCCTGCCGGACGCGGCCCGGATCATCTGCCTGCGCAGCAGGACCATGCAGGAGGAGTTGTCCGGGCTGGGCGCGATGGCGTCGGTGGCCGCGCCCCGGGAGTCGGTGGCGGCACGCCTGGCTCGCTGGGGCGACCGGCTCAGTGTGGCGGCGGTCAACGGGCCCGCCTCGGTGGTGGTGTCGGGCGAGGCCGCCGCGGTCGGCGAGTTCCTGGCGGACGCGGAGGAGGCGGGGCTGCGGGCCCGGCGGGTGAAGGGGGCGATCGCGGCCGGGCACTCGGCGCAGGTGGAGCTGGTGCGCGAGCGCGTCCTCGCGGAGCTGGCCCCGGTCGCGCCGAGGGCGGGCTCCGTGCCCATCGTCTCGACGGTCACCGGAGCCGTGGCCGACGGCTCCGGGATGGACGCCGACTACTGGTACGACAACATGCGGGAACCCGTCCGGTTCGACCAAGCGGTACGGGAGTTGGTTGCCCGCGGGCACCGGGTGTTCCTGGAGGTCAGCCCGCACCCGGTATTGCTGACGGGTCTTCAGGAGACCCTGGAGGACGCGGGCGCCTCGGCCGTCGCGCTGGGGACGCTGCGCCGGAACGAGGGCGGGCCGCGCCGGCTCGCGGCCTCGCTGGGTGCGGCATACGTCGCCGGTGTGCCGGTGGACTGGCCGCGCGCGGTGTACTCGCACGTCCCGCCCGGCCCCGTGGAGCTGCCGACGTATGCCTTCCAGCGGCAGCGTTACTGGCTGGACGCACCGCGCCAGTCGGCCTACTTCGCCGCCCCGGCGGCCGTGCCGCCGCCGGTCACGGACGACGACTCGGCGCAGCGACGCTTCTGGGACGCCGTGGAGCGGGGGGACATCGACGCTCTCGTGGGCGAACTGCCATTGGTGAACGGCCAGTTGGCGTCCCTCCAAGATGTGCTGCCGGCGCTGGCCGACTGGCGGCACCGGTCGCGGGAGGACGCCGCGCTGGACCGGTGGCGGCACCGGGTGGTGTGGGAGCCGGTCGCCACACCGGCGCGGCCCGTGCTCTCCGGGGGTTGGCTGCTGCTCGTCCCGGAGGACCCGGCCGTCGGACCGGTCGCCGGACAGGTCGAGTCGGCGCTCGGCGCGCACGGGGCGCGGGTGACGCGGCTCGGTGTCCCGGCCGGAGCCGACCGAACGGCCGTCGCCGAAGCACTGGAGGGGCTGGGCAAGCTCAACGAGCTGGGCGAGTTCGCCGCGCCCGCCGGAGTACTGGCCCTGACCGGACTGCTCGACGGCGCCGACGCCGGCCATGACGCCGTGCCGCGCGCGCTGGCGGCCACGCTCGCCGTCGACCAGGCCCTGGGCGACCGGGACCTGGCGGCTCCGCTCTGGGTGCTCACGCGGGGCGCGGTCGGTGCGCAGCCGACGGACCCGGTGGCCGCGCCGGAGCAGGCCATGGTGTGGGGGCTCGGGGCCACCGCCCGTCAGGAGCATCCCGAGCGGTGGGGCGGGGTGGTCGACCTGCCCGGGGATCTCGACCCACGGGCACTGACCCGGCTGGTGGCCGTGGTCTCCGGGGCCACCGGCGAGGACGAGGTGGCGATCCGGACGTCGGCGGCCCTGACCCGGCGCCTGGTGCCGGCCCCGCAGGCGGAGCGGCCGGAGGGCTGGAAGCCGACGGGCACGGTGCTGGTGACCGGTGGCACGGGCGCGCTCGGCGGGCAGGTGGCCCGGCATCTGGCCGCTCTCGGGGCACCCCATCTCCTGCTGACGGGACGGCGGGGCCCAAAGGCGCCGGGGGCGCGGGAGCTGGCGGACGAACTCGCCGCGCTGGGCGCCCGGGTGACCGTCGTCGCCTGCGATCTGGGCGACCGGGCGGAGCTGGCGGCGCTGCTCGGCCGGGTGCCGGCCGAGTATCCGCTGACCGCCGTGGTGCACACGGCCGCCGCCGTGGACGACGCGCTGCTGACCTCCCTGACGCTCCCCCAACTCCAGCGCTCGCTTCGGGTGAAGGCGCGGGCGGCACGCCACCTCGACGAACTGACGCGGGACCTGCCGCTGGAGGCGTTCGTGCTGTTCTCGTCGTTCGCGGGCGTCACGGCGGACGCGGGGCAGGGCGGCTACGCGCCCGGCAACGCCTACCTCGACGCGCTCGCGCTGCGCCGCCGGGCGCTCGGCCTGCCCGCGCTGTCGGTCGGCTGGGGGCACTGGGCGGGCGGCAGCGGTCTGGAGGGCGGCGAGGTGATCGCCAACCGGCTGCACCGGTTCGCGATGGAGTCGATGGACCCGCGGCGGGCGGTCCGCGCGCTGGAGCGGGCGGTGGGCTCCGACAGCGGCCATCTGGTCGTCGCGGACGTGGACTTCACCCGTCTGGACGCCGACCCGGCCGGGGTCCGCGCCACCCGGCTGTTCCTGGAGCTGCCCGGCTACCGGGAGGCGACACGGCCCGCGGCCGGGGAGGCGGCGGACGGCACCGGCCCGGCGGAGACCGGTTCCGGCTTCCGGGACCGGGTAGCGGCCGCTCCGCCGGGTGAACGCGGCGCGGTGGTACGGGATCTGGTGCTGCGTCAGCTCGCGGCGGTGCTCGGCCACGCCGATCCGGACGAGATCTCGCCCACCCGGCTCTTCCGCGAACTGGGCATCGACTCGCTCACGGCGGTGGAGTTCCGCAACCGGCTCGGCGCGGCCACCGGGCTGCGGCTGCCCGTCGGTGTCGTCTTCGACCATCCCACGCCGGAGGCGCTGGCGGCCCATGTCGCCGCCGAACTGGACGTCGACGACGACCCGCCGTCCGAAGGACCCTCGGCGGACAACGAGCTGGACCGTCTGGAGGCCGTCCTCGACCGCCTCGACGGACCGGCGTCGGCCGCGGTGGCGGCCCGGCTGCGCGCCCTGCTGACCCGGCTCCCGGACGCTCCGGAAGCCCACGGCGGCAGCGACAGTGACGACGACAGCCCGGGGGACGCGCTGGCGTCGGCGACGACCGCCGAGGAGGTCCTCGGCTTCATCCAGGAACGGTTCGGCCGGTGACCGGCTCACCCGCACGCCCGACCCCGCTTCAGGCCCCAGCAGCACAGGAGACACGTGCAGTGACGAGCAGCGAGACTCCCCCGCCCGGCGGCGACAAGGTCGTCGAGACCCTCAAGTGGATGGCACACGAACTCGACGCGACCAAGCGCCAGTTGGCCCAGCTGGAGGCCGGGCGGTCGGAGCCGGTCGCGATCGTCGGCATGGGCTGCCGGTTCCCCGGGGACGCCGACTCCCCCGACGGGTTCTGGCGGCTGCTGGCCGAGGGCCGGGACGCGATCGGGCCGCTGCCCGCCGACCGGGGCTGGGACCTGGAGGCGCTGTACGACCCGGACCCGGCCGCACCCGGCACGGCGTACGTCCGTGAGGGCGGTTTCCTGGGCACGGCGGGCGACTTCGACGCGGGGTTCTTCGAGATCTCGCCCCGTGAGGCGCTCGCCATGGACCCGCAGCAGCGGCTGTTGCTGGAGGTCGCCTGGGAGACGCTGGAGGATGCGGCGATCGCCCCCTCGGCGCTGCACGGCAGCGGCACCGGCGTGTTCGTCGGCACCAACGGCCAGGACTACGTGCCGCCGATGATGGACGGGGTCGCCGAACTCGGCGGCTACCTCGGCACCGGCTCCACCCAGAGCGTGCTGTCCGGCCGGCTCGCCTACGCGCTGGGGCTGGAGGGGCCCGCGGTCACCGTGGACACCGCGTGCTCGGCGTCCCTGGTGGCGCTGCACCAGGCGGTGCGGGCGCTGCGCGGCGGCGAGTGCGAGCTGGCGCTGGCGGGCGGGGCCACGGTGATGTCGAGCCCGTGGACGCTGGTGGAGTTCTCCCGGCAGCGGGGGCTGGCGCCGGACGGCCGCTGCAAGACGTTCTCGGACCGCGCCGACGGCACCGCGGTGTCGGAGGGCGTCGGCCTGCTGCTCCTGGAGCGCCTGTCGGACGCCCGCCGCAACGGGCACCGGGTCCTCGCGGTGGTCCGGGGCTCGGCCGTCAACCAGGACGGCGCCTCCAACGGCCTGACCGCGCCCAGCGGTACCGCGCAGCAGCGGGTGATCCGGGCTGCGCTCAAGGACGCGGGCCTGGCCCCGGCCGACGTGGACGCCGTCGAGGCGCACGGCACCGGCACCCGGCTCGGCGACCCCATCGAGGTGGACGCGCTGCTCGCGACGTACGGCAGGAGCCGGGACACCGGGCGGCCGCTGTGGCTCGGCTCGGTCAAGTCCAACCTCGGGCACACGCAGGCAGCCGCCGGGGTCGCCGGTGTCATCAAGACGGTGCTCGCCCTGCGCCACGGCGTCCTGCCGCGCACCCTGCACGCCGACCCGCCGACCGCGCACGTCGACTGGGACACCGCCGGTGTCCGGCTGCTCCACGACGAGCGGCGCTGGCCGCGCACGGACCGGCCGCGCCGGGCGGCGGTCTCGTCCTTCGGGATCAGCGGGACGAACGCGCATGTCCTGCTGGAGGAGGCCGAACCGACGGAGGACGGCCGAACCGAGGAGACGGGTACCCCGTCCGCACGCCCCGTCCTGCTCGACGCCCGCACCCCCGACGCGCTGCGCGGCCAGGCGGCCCGGCTCGCCGGCCATGTGCGCGCCCACCCCGGGCTGCGTCCGCTCGATCTCGGCTGGTCGACGGCCACCACCCGGGCCCGGATGCGGCACCGCGCGCTCGTCGTCGCGGCCGACACCGAGGAGTTGCTCGCCGGACTGGACGCCCTCGCCGAGGGCACCCCGGGCGCGGGCGTCGTACGCGGCGAGACGGCCGAACAGCCATCCCTCACCTTCCTGTTCACCGGCCAGGGCGCCCAGTACGTGGGCATGGCACAGCAGTTGTGCGACGAGTTCCCGGGGTTCGCCGCCGCCCTCGACGAGGTCTGCGAGCACCTCGATCCTCTGCTCGAACTCCCGCTGCGGCCGGTCCTGTTCGGTGACGCGGCGGCCCTGGACCGGACGGCGTTCACGCAGCCCGCCCTGTTCGCCGTCGAGACGGCGCTGTTCCGGCTGATGGAGTCGTGGGGGGTGGTGCCGGACCGGCTGGTCGGACACTCCGTCGGCGAGCTGACCGCCGCCCACGTGGCCGGGGTGCTGTCGCTGCCCGACGCGTGCGCGCTGGTCGCCGCGCGCGGCCGGGTGATGGACCGGCTGCCGGCGGGCGGGGTGATGATCTCGGTGCGGGCGGACGAGGCCGAGGTGGCCCCGCTGCTGACGCCGGGCGTGGGCATCGCGGCCGTCAACGGACCGGGGTCCGTCGTCCTGTCGGGTGCGGCGGAGGAGACCGAGGCGGTGGCCCGCACGCTCGCGGAGCGCGGGCACAAGACCCGGCGGCTCCAGGTCAGCCACGCCTTCCACTCGGCCCTGATGGAGCCGGCCATGCCGGAGTTCCGGGAGGTGGCGGCCCGCGTCACCTACCACGAGCCGCGCATCCCGCTGGTCTCGGCGCTCACCGGCAGGCTCGTCGGGCCGGGCGAGGTGACCGCTGCCGAGTACTGGGTACGGCATCTGCGCGAGCCGGTCCGGTTCCTGGACGCGGTGCGGGCCGCCGAGGCGGACGGCGGACGGGTCTTCCTGGAGCTGGGCCCCGACGGGGTGCTCGCGTCGATGGCGGCGGACTGCCTGGCCGACCGCGCGGCGGCGGTCCTCGCCCCGACCCTGCGCAAGGACCGCCCCGACACCCGCTCCCTGCTCCTCGGTCTGGGCCAGGTGCACTCGGCCGGGGTGACCGTGGACTGGGACGCGGTGTTCGCCGGCACGGGCGCGGTGCGGGTGCCGTTGCCGACGTACGCCTTCGAGCACCGGCGGTACTGGCTCGCGGCGGGCCGCTCCTTCGACGGTACGGCGGCCCCCGTGGAGCTCGCCGAGATCCGGCCGGATGTCCGTCAGGCCCGGCTGGAGACGCTGGACCTGGTCCGCTCCGCCACCGCCGCCGTCCTCGGCCATGCGTCGCGGGAGGCGGTGGCGGCCGACCGGCCGTTCTCCGAGCTGGGCGTGACCTCGGTCGGCGCGGTCGAGCTGTGCGCCGAACTGCGCGCGGTCACCGGGCTGTCCGTGCCCGCGTCGGCCGTCTTCGACCACCCCACCCCGCAGGTGCTCGCCGCCCAGCTGGACCAGGAGGTCCGGGGCGAACCCGCCCCGCCGTCCGCCCCGGCCCGGCCCCGCCCGCGGCGCAGGCCCGACGAGCCGGTCGCGATCATCGGCATGGGCTGCCGGTTCCCGGGCGGGGTGACCAGCCCCGAGGACCTGTGGCGGCTGGTGGCCGACGAGCGCGACGTCCTGGGCGGCTTCCCGGACAACCGGGGCTGGAACCTTGAGGAGTTGTTCGCCCCGGGCGGTGACCCGGGGACCTCGACCGAGGCGCGGGAGAGCGGATTCCTGCACGAGGCGGGCGAGTTCGACCCGGCGTTCTTCGGGATCTCGCCGCGCGAGGCGCTCGCCATGGACCCGCAGCACCGGCTGCTCCTGGAGACGGCCTGGGAGGCGATGGAGCGGGCCGGTCTCGACCCGGCCGCGCTGCGCGGCAGTCGTACCGGGGTGTTCGCGGGGCTGGTCGGGCACGACTACCTGCTCGGCCCGGAGCGGATGCCGGACGACCTGGTGCCGTACTTCGCGACGGGCATCGGCGGGTCGATCGCCACCGGCCGGATCTCCTACACCTTCGGTTTCGAGGGCCCGGCGGTGACCGTGGACACGGCGTGCTCGTCGGCGCTGGTCGCGCTGCACCAGGCGGTGCGGGCGCTGCGTGCCGGGGAGTGCGATCTGGCGCTGGCCGGGGCGGCGACGGTGATGGCGACGCCCGGCGCGTTCGTGGGGTTCTCCGGGCAGGGGCTGATGGCGCCGGACGCGCGCAGCAAGTCCTTCGCGGAGGCGGCCGACGGCACCATGTGGTCGGAGGGGGTCGGCATGCTGCTCGTGGAGCGGCTGTCGGACGCGCTGCGGGCGGGACACCGGGTGCTCGCCGTCGTACGCGGTACGGCGGTCAACCAGGACGGTGCCTCCAACGGGCTCACCGCGCCCAACGGCACCGCCCAGCAGCGGGTGATCCGGGCCGCGCTCGACGACGCGGGCCTGGTCCCGGACGATGTGGACGCCGTCGAGGCGCACGGCACCGGCACCCGGCTCGGCGACCCCATAGAGGCGCACGCGCTGATGGCGACCTACGGCCGGGACCGGGCGGCGGACCGGCCGCTGCGGCTCGGCTCGATCAAGTCGAACATCGGGCACACGCAGGGCGCGGCGGGCGTGGCGGGGGTGATCAAGACGGTGATGGCGCTCCGGCACGGGCTGCTGCCGCGGTCCCTGCACGTGGACCGGCCGTCGACGCGGATCGACTGGTCGCTGGGTGCGGTGCGGCTGCTGACCGAGGCCGAGGTGTGGCCGGCGGTGGACCGGCCGCGCCGGGCGGGGGTGTCGGCGTTCGGTGCGAGCGGCACCAACGCGCATGTGATCCTCGAACAGGCGCCGCCCGCGCCGGTGACGGACGAGCCGCGGCTGCCGCTGCCAGTGACCCCGCTGGTGCTGTCCGGGCACACCCCGGCGGCGCTGCGCGGCCAGGCGGCCCGGCTGGCCGGACTGCTGGCGGCCGAGGACGCTCCGGAACTGACGGATGTGGCCTGGTCGTTGGCGGCGACGCGCACGGCGCTCGCGCACCGCGCGGTGGTCCTCGCCGCCGGTCCGCAGGAGGCTCGTGCCGGGCTCGCGGCGCTGGCGGCGGGCGAGGAGGCGCCGCACGTGGTCACGGGGACGCCGACCGGCGCCGAGGCGGTGTTCGTGTTCCCCGGGCAGGGCTCGCAGTGGGTGGGCATGGCCTCGGCGCTGCTGGAGCGCTCCGAGGTGTTCCGGGACGCGTTCGCGGACTGCGAGCGGGTCTTCGCCGACCTGGTCGGCTGGTCGGTGACGGGCGCGATGGCCGGGGATCCGGACGCGCCGTCGCTGGAGCGGCTGGACGTGGTGCAGCCGGTGCTGTTCTCGGTCATGGTCGCCCTCGCCCGCACCTGGCAGGCGGCCGGGGTGCGGCCGGCTGCGGTCGTGGGCCACTCCCAGGGCGAGATCGCCGCCGCGCACGTCGCAGGGGCCCTGTCGCTGGAGGACGCGGCCCGGGTGGTGGCGCTGCGCAGCCGGCTGATCGTGGACGTGGTGGGCCTGGGCGCGATGGCCGGGGTGTCCAAGTCCCCGGAGTGGGTCGCGGCCCGACTCGGGCCGTGGGAGACGGAGTTGAGCGTCGGTGTCGTCAACGGGCCGGCGTCCGTGGTGGTCACCGGGGATGTGGCGGCCCTGGAGGAGTTCCTCGCGGTGGCCGAGGCCGAGGGCGCGCAGGTGCGCCGGGTGCGCGGCGCGGTGGCACCGGGCCACGCCCCGCAGATGGCCCGGCTGCGCGAACAACTCCTCGACGCACTGGCAGAGTTGGCTCCGCAGGACGGCACGGTCCCGCTGTGCTCGACGGTCACCGGGGAGCTCCTGGACACCGCCGGGATGTCGGCCGCGTACTGGTATCGCAACGCGCGTGAGCCCGTGCAGTTCGAGAAGGCCGTACGGCATCTGCTGGACCGGGGCCACCGGGTGTTCCTGGAGATGAGCCCGCATCCGCTGCTGCTGGGCCCGGTCTCCGACATCGCCGCGTCCCAGGACGCGCGGGTCGCCGCGCTGGGCACCCTGCGCCGCGAGGACGGCGGCCCGGAGCGCACCGCGCGCGCCCTGGCGGACGCCTGGGCGCACGGCGTGGACGTGGACTGGGCGGCCGCCGTGTTCGACGGGGTCGGCGCCCGCCGGGTCGACCTGCCGACGTACGCGTTCCAGCGGGAACGCTACTGGCTGGAGCCGGTGTCCGGGCCGGTGGGCGCCGGAGTGCGCGGCACCGGGCACCCCCTGCTCGACGTGAGTGTCGAACTCGCCGACGGCGGCGCGCTGCTGACGGGCCGTCTGACCCGACGGGCGCTGCCCTGGCTGGACGACCACGCGGTGGCCGGGGTGGCGATCCTGCCCGGTGCCGCCTTCGTGGAACTGGCGGTGCGGGCGGGTGACGCGGTCGGCTGCGCGGCCGTGGAGGACCTGGCACTGCAGCGCCCGCTGGTGATTTCGGCGCAGGGCAGGACGGTCGTCCAGGTGACGGTCGACGCACCGGACGGCTCCGGGCGGCGCGCGGTACGCGTCCACTCGCGTCCGGACGCCGACGAGGAGTCCCCGTGGACCCAGCACGCCGAGGGCGTCCTGACCCCGGCCGGAGCGGCACCCGAACCGCTCGCCGACTGGCCCCCGCGGGACGCCGAACCCCTGCCGGCCGAGGACGCCTACGAGCGCATCGCCGCCGTCGGCATCGACTACGGCCCCGCCTTCCGCGGCCTGACCGCCGCCTGGCGGCGCGGTGACGAACTCCTCGCCCAGGTACGGCTCCCGCAGCCGGAGGCGAAGAACGCGCCGGAGTACGGCATCCACCCGGCGCTCCTGGACGCGGCCCTGCACGTCGTCGTCCTGGACGGCCTGGAGAACAGCGGGCAGCTCGCGTTCAGCTGGAGCGGGGTCACCCTGCACGCGCAGGGCGCCACCGAACTGCGGGTCCGGGTGGTACGGCTCGGCGACGGCTCCTTCGCCTTCCACCTGTACGACGGTGCCGGGCACCCGGTGCTCACCGCCGAGTCCGTCGCCGTACGCCCCATGACGGCCGCCGATCTGACCGCGACCCGCACCGCCACGGAGAACTCCCTGTTCCGCCTGGACTGGACGCCGCTGCCGCCGGGCGAGACCTCCGCCGCCCGCTGGGCGGTGCTGGGCAAGCGGTGCGAGGCCGTGTGGCCGGCCGAGGTGGACTCCCGCCGCCACTACGCCGACCTGGCCGCGCTGGCCACGGCCGTGGACGGGGGCGCCCCGGTGCCGGAGGCGGTGCTGGTGGTCGGCGCGGGCGGCGCGCCCGGGGACCGGCAAGTGCTGCTGGACGCGCTGGAGTTGTGCCGGGCATGGACGGCGGACGAGCGCTGGGCCGAGGCACGGCTGGTGTTCCTCACCCGGGGCGCGGTGGCGGCAGGCGACCGGGACGCGCCCACCGACCTCGCGCACGCCCCGCTGTGGGGCCTGGTCCGCTCGGCGCAGCAGGAGCAGCCCGACCGGTTCGTGCTGCTGGACAGCGACACGGCCGAGGTCCCGACGGTGGTGCTGGCGGCGGCCCTCGGCTCGGGCGAGCCCCAACTCGCTCTGCGGGACGGGGTCCTGCGCGTCGCACGGCTGGCGCGGGCGACCGCCACCGCCGACACCCCCGTCCGGCGCGCGCTCGACCCGGAGGGCACGGTCCTCGTCACCGGCGGCACCGGCACCCTCGGCGCCGTCCTCGCCCGCCATCTGGTGGCCCGGCACGGCGTACGCCATCTGCTGCTCACCGGCCGCCGGGGCGCCGACGCCCCCAACGCGGCAGCGCTCGTCGACGAGTTGACGCGGGCCGGGGCCAAGGTCACGGCCGTCGCCTGTGACGTGTCCGACCCCGAGGCCCTGGCCGAGCTCCTGGCACAGGTACCCGAACTCCACCCGCTCACCGGGGTGTTCCACCTGGCGGGCGTCCTCGCCGACGGAGCCCTCGGCTCGCTCACCCCGGACCATGTCGACACCGTGCTGCGGACGAAGGCGGACGCCGCCTGGCAGCTGCACCGCCTCACCCGGGACGCCGACCTGGCCGCGTTCGTCCTGTACTCCTCCATGGCCGGCACCTTCGGCGGCGCGGGCCAGGCCAACTACGGTGCGGCCAACGCCTTCCTGGACGCCCTCGCCCGGCACCGCCGGTCCCTGGGCCTGCCCGGCCTGTCCGTCTCCTGGGGGCTGTGGCAGGACCGCTCAGAGATGGGTGCCGGGCTCACCGACCAGGACCTGGCCCGCCGGATGGCCCGCTCCGGCACCCGCAGCCTGACCGCCGAGCAGGGCACCGCCCTGCTGGATGCGGCCCTCGACGGCCCCGACGCCCATCTGGTCGCCGCCCGCTTCGACTTCCCCACCCTGCGGGCCCAGGCCGGCGACGGCACCCTCCCCGCGCTGCTGCGCGGCCTGGTGCGGGCCGGCCGGCGCAGCGCGGGCGCCGCCGACCAGACCGGCCTGCGCGAACGGCTCGCCACGCGCGGCCCCGCCGAACGCGCCGCCGGTCTCCTGGACGCCGTATGCACCACCGTCGCCCTCGTCCTCGGGCACGGCTCCGCCGACCAGGTCGACGACGGCCGTGCCTTCCGCGAACTGGGCCTGGACTCGCTGACCGCGGTGGACCTGCGCAACCGGCTGTCCGCGCTCAGCGGCCTGAAACTCCCGGCCACCCTCGCCTTCGACCACCCCTCCCCGCGGGCCATCGCCGAGTTCCTCGACGAGAAGCTGTTCGGCACCCCGGTCGAGGTCACCCCTCCGGTCCTCACCGACCTGGACCGGCTGGAACTCGCCCTGCTCGGTGCCGACACCTCCGACCCGGCGCTGCGGGCGAAGGTCACCATGCGGCTGCACTCCCTGGTGGCCCGGTGGAGCGACGGCGACGCCCCAGCGGCGGCCGACGGCCCCGACCTCGGCCTGGAGGACGCCTCGGTCGACCAACTCCTCTCCTTCATCGACGACATGGGCACCTTCTGACCTTCAGAAAGGGACGCGTTCCGTGGAAGACACGCGGATCATCGAGTACTTGAAGCGGGTGACGGCCGATCTGCACCGGGCCCGCGCCCGGCTCCTGGAGCTGGAGTCGGGGCGGCAGGAGCCCGTCGCGATCGTCTCGGGCGCCTGCCGCTTCCCCGGCGGCATCGACTCGCCCGAGGACCTGTGGCGCGCGGTCGTCGAGGAACGCGACCTGATCTCGGCGATGCCCGCCGACCGCGGCTGGGACATCGACGAGCTGTACGACCCCGACCCGGACGCCGTCGGCCACATCTACGTCAAGGAGGGCGGCTTCCTCCAGGACGCGGCCGGTTTCGACGCCGCCCTGTTCGGCATCCCGCCCCGTGAGGCCCTCTCGATGGACCCGCAGCAGCGGCTGCTCCTGGAGACGACCTGGGAGACGTTCGAACGCGCGGGCCTCGACCCGCTCGGCCTCGCCGGTTCCCGTACGGGGGTGTTCGTCGGGATCCTCTCGCACGACCACGGCACCCGGCTGACCCCCGCGCCGGAGGGCTTCGAGGGCATGATCGGCGCCGGTACGGCGGGCAGCATCGCCTCCGGCCGGCTGTCGTACGTCTTCGGCCTGGAGGGCCCGGCCCTGACCATCGACACCGCCTGCTCGTCGTCGCTGGTCGCGCTGCATCTGGCGGTCCAGTCGCTGCGCGGCGGCGAATGCGACCTCGCGGTGGCGGGCGGTGCCACCGTGATGTCGACGGTGGAGTCCTTCGTCGAGTTCTCCCGTCAGCGGGGGCTCGCCCCCGACGCCCGCATCAAGGCGTTCGACGACGCGGCGGACGGCTCCTCCTGGAGCGAGGGCGTGGGCACCCTCCTGGTGGAACGCCTCTCCGACGCCCGCCGCAACGGCCACCCCGTCCTCGCCGTCATCCGCGGTACGGCCGTCAACCAGGACGGCGCCTCCAACGGCCTGACCGCGCCCAACGGCCGTTCCCAGGCCCGCCTCCTGCGGACCGCGCTCGACAACGCCCACCTCACCCCGGCCGACGTGGACGTGGTCGAGGCGCACGGCACCGGCACCCGGCTCGGCGACCCCATCGAGGCCCAGGCCCTCCTCGCGACCTACGGCCAGAACCGCACCAGCCCACTCCACCTCGGCTCCGTCAAGACCAACATCGGGCACACCCAGGCCGCCGCCGGGGTGGCGGGCGTCCTCAAGATGATCTGGGCGATGCGCGAGGGCCTGCTCCCGCGCAGCCTCCACCTCGGCACACCGACCACCCAGGTCGACTGGACCGAGGGCGCCATCCACCTCCTCGACCGCGCCCTCCCGTGGCCGGAGGCCGACCGGCCACGCCGGGCCGGAATCTCGTCGTTCGGCATCAGCGGAACCAACGCCCACATCATCCTGGAGCAGCCGGAGGACCCCGAGCCGCCCGCCACCGAGGAGCCTCCCGCCCGCCTGCCCCTGCTGCTGTCCGCCGCGAGCACCGAGGCACTGGCCGCGCTGGGCGCACGTCTCGCGGAACGGCTGGAGACCGACCCGGATCTCCAACTCGCCGACGCCGCACACGCGTTGGCAACGACCCGCGCACTGCTCCCGCACCGGGCGGTCGTGGTCGCCGACGACCGCGACACCGCCATCAGCGGCCTGCGGGCGCTGGCGGAGGACCGGCCAGCCCCGCAGCTCATCACCGGAGAGGCCGGCCCCACGGGCCGGGGTCCGGTCTTCGTCTTTCCCGGGCAGGGCTCGCAATGGGCGGGCATGGGACGCGACCTGTACGCGGACGACCCCGCCTTCCGCCAAGCCCTCGACGCCTGCGCCCAAGCCCTCGACCCGCTCACCGGCTGGTCCCTCATCGACACCCTGACGGGCACGGACGAGGCATGGCTGGAACGGGTGGACATGGTCCAGCCCGCCCTCTTCGCCGTCATGACCAGCCTCGCCCGCCTCTGGACAGCCTCCGGTATCCAACCCGCCGCCGTCATCGGCCACTCCCAAGGCGAGATCGCCGCCGCCCACATCGCCGGCATCCTCACCCTGCAGGACGCCGCACGCATCGTCGCCATCCGCTCCACCGCCATGCGCCACCTCTCCGGCCACGGCGGCATGGCCACCGTCAACACCAACGCCGACCGGGTCCAGGAACACCTGACCGGCCTCGACGCCACCATCGCCGCCCACAACTCCCCCACCACCACCGTCGTCTCAGGCACCCCCCAAGCCCTCGACCAACTCACCGAGACCTGCACCGCACAAGGCATCCGCGTCCGCCGCGTCCACGTCGACTACGCCTCCCACTCCCCCCAAGTCGACGCGTTCCACGAGGAAATCACCACCGCGCTGGCCGACGTCCGCCCCCGACAGGCCACGGTCACCATGATCTCCACCGTGACCGGCGAACCCGTCCAGGGACCGGAACTGGACGCCGCCTACTGGTACGCCAACCTCCGCCGCCCGGTGCTCTTCCACCAGGCCCTCACCCATCTCCTCGACACCGGCCACCGCACCACCATCGAGGCCAGCCCGCACCCCGTCCTCACCCCCGCCATCGAGGAGACGGAGATCGCCACGGCGCTCTACACACTCCGTCGCGACCACGGCACCCCCGCCGACTTCACCACCGCCCTCGCCCAGGCCCACGTGACCGGCACCACCCCCACCTGGACCAACCACAACCCCGACCGACCCGTCGCGCTCCCCACCTACCCCTTCCAACACCAGCGCTACTGGCTGGAGTCGAGCCAGCCGGCCGCCCGTGCGCCGCAACCCGTGGTCACCACGGCAGCCGAGGACAGCGCTCCGCGGGACCGGTTCGCCGCGCTCTCCCCGTACGAGTTGCTCGACGAGATGCTCAACCTCGTCCGGCTGCACGCCGCCGTGGCGCTCGGGCACGACTCTCCGGAACCGATCGTCCCCGAACGGACCTTCCAGGAGCTGGGCTTCGAGTCGCTGACGGCGGTCAACCTGCGTCGGCGGCTGGTCGCGGCGACCGGCTTCGACCTGCCGGTGAGCGTGGCCTTCGACCATCCGACGCCCCTGTTGCTGGCCGAGCATCTGGCCGGGCTGGTGGGCGACGGGAGCGACGACGACCTGGCCGACGCGACGGACGACGAGCTGTTCGCCCTGATCGACGCCGACGGCTCGCAGGAGGCGCGATGAGCGACGAGGCCCGGCTGCGGGACTACCTGCGCAAGGCCACGGCCGCGCTGCAGGAGGAGCGGCGGAAGGTGGGCGAGCTGGGTGAGCGGCTCGCCGAGGCGGAGCGGTCGCGCGGGCGGGATCCGGTCGTGGTGGTCGGGATGGGCTGCCGCTGGCCCGGGGGCATCGACACCCCGGAGGCACTGTGGCGGGCCCTGGTGGAGGAGCGGGACTGCCTGTCCCCGTTCCCCGCCGGGCGGGGCTGGGACGTCGAGAGCATGTACGACCCTGAGCCGGGGGTCCCGGGCCGGTGCAGCGTGCGGGAGGGCGGGTTCCTGGAGGCCGCCGGGGTGTTCGACGCGGAGTTCTTCGGTTACTCGCCGGAGGAGTCCGCGGGGACCGATCCCCAGCAGCGGCTGCTCCTGGAGACCGCGTGGGAGGCCGTGGAGAGCGCCGGGATCGATCCGTCGACGCTGTCCGGGTCGCCCACGGGCGTGTTCGTGGGCCTCACCCCGCAGGGGTACGCGGGGACGGACGGCGGGCGGGAGCGCCCGGAGGAGGGCACGGACTATCTGGCCGTCGGGACGCTGCCCAGTGCCGCGTCCGGCCGTGTCGCGTACGCCCTGGGGCTGCACGGCCCGGCGCTCACCGTCGACACCGCCTGTTCCTCCTCGCTCTCGGCGCTGCATCTGGCCCGGCGCTCGCTGCTGTCGGGAGAGTGCTCGCTGGCACTGGCCGCGGGGGTGACCGTGATGGCCGTACCCGATGTGTTCCTGGAGCACAGCAGACTGAGCGCGCTGGCGCGGAACGGGCGGACGAAGCCGTTCTCGGCCGAGGCCGACGGCGGCAACTGGGCCGAGGGCGTGGGGGTGCTGCTCCTCGAGCGGCTGTCGGACGCCCAGCGGGGCGGGCATCCGGTGCTGGCGGTGGTGCGTGGCTCGGCGGTGGGGCAGAACGGGACCAGCAACGGCCTGGCCGTGCCCAACGGGCCGGGGCAACAGCGGGTGATGGCACGGGCGTTGGCGGACGCCGGGCTGTCGGGCGCGGATGTCGACTATGTCGAGGCGCACGGCACCGGCACCCCGCTGGGGGACGTGATGGAGGCGGAGGCGATGCTCGCCGTCTACGGCCGGGAGCGCCCGCCGGAGCGGCCGCTGCTGTTCGGGTCGGTCAAGTCCAACCTGGGCCATGCGCAGTCGGCGTCCGGGATGGCCGGGATCATGAAGGCGGTGCTCGCGCTCGGGTACGGCACGGTGCCCGCGACCCTCAACTGCGAGCCCCCGCTGGAGACCGTGGCGCGCAGCGGCGGGGTGCTGCGGCCGGTGCCGGCCGCCGTGCCGTGGCCGCGGACGGACCGGCCCGAACGGGCGGCCGTGACGGCGCTCGGCGCGGGCGGCACCAACGGGCATGTCGTCCTCGAAGCCCCCGCGCACCCGCCGTGGCCGGCGGACGCGCCGTCCGGAGCGTCCGCCGGGCCCGCACGGGACGTGCGTCCGCTGCCGTGGCTGCTGTCCGCGAAGGACCCGGCGGCCCTGCGCCGGCAGGCCCGCAGGCTGCTCGCCCACCTCGACGCGCACCCGGCGCGCTGGTCCGACGCGGACCTCGCGTACTCCCTCGCGGTGACCCGCGGTGTCTTCACGCACCGGGCGGCGGTGGTCGGCGCCGACCGAGGGCAGTACCTCGCCGGGCTGCGGGCGCTGGCGGACGGGGAGCCGTCCCTGTGGGTGCGGTCAGGGGCCGCCCGCACCGGCCGGACCGCGCTGGTCTGCGCCGACCCCGGCCCCGCCGGTCTGCCCTCCTACGACCGGCTGCCCTGGGAGTGGCCGGCCTTCCGGGACGCCGTCGCCGATCTGGACGAGGCGCTCGTCCCGTACACGGACGGGCGGCCGCTGGCGAAGCTGCTGCCGGCGTCGGGACCGGACGCGCCGGTGGCCACGTTCGCGCTGCACGTGGCGTACACCTGGCTGTGGCAGGCCTGCGGGGTCGCCGCCACGACGTTGCTCGGCGAGGGCCGGGCCGGGCGCTGGGCCGCCGCGCATCTGCGCGGCGACCGCACCCTGGGCGCGGCGCTCGCCGGACTCACGGGCGGCGAGGCACCACCTGACGAGCCCGCCCCGGCCGGCCCGGACTCCGCGCTGATCCGCCTGCCCGCCGCGCCCGGTGCCCAACTCGACTCCTTCGCCCACCAGTTGGCCGGTGCCTTCGTCTCCGGGGTACGACTCGACCGGGAGGCGGTCTTCGGCGGGCCCGGGGTGCGGCGGGTGCCGCTGCCGACCTATCCGTTCGCCGGGGCGCACCACTGGTACGCCCCGCCCCTCGACCGCTCCCCCGAACAGAGGTGATCCGCCATGTCGTTGACCGACGCCGTCCTGTCCGGGGCCTCCCCCGGCGACCTGGAACGCGCCCCGCTGCCCGCGCACTTCACCGCCGCGCATCTGCGGGTGGAGGACGAGGAGGTGTTCGGCGACGCCCCGGACAAGGACGTCCGCCGCACCCTGCGCGTCGGCGAGGTCCCGATGCCCGAACTGGCCCCGGACGAGGTGCTGGTCGCCGTCATGGCCAGCTCGATCAACTACAACACGGTGTGGTCGGCGAAGTTCGAGCCGCTGTCCACCTTCCGCTTCCTGCGGGCGTACGGCCGGGAGGGCGGCTGGGCGGCCCGGCACGACCGGCCGTTCCATGTGCTGGGTTCGGACGCGGCCGGGGTCGTCGTCCGGACGGGCACCGGGGTGCGGCGCTGGCGGATCGGCGACCACGTGATGGTGAACGCGGCCCGGGTGGACGACCAGGAGCCGGCCAACCAGGCGGACGGCATGCTGGGCGAGCACCAGCTGGCCTGGGGGTACGAGACGAACTACGGCGGACTTGCGCACTACGCGGTGGCGCGGGCCAGCCAGCTCATCCCCAAGCCCCCGCACCTGACCTGGGAGGAGGCGGCGACGATCCCCGCCTGCGCGGGCACTGCGTACCGGATGCTGGTCAGCGACCGGGGCGCCCGGATGAAGCAGGGCGACGTGGTGCTGATCTGGGGCGCCTCGGGCGGGCTCGGCGCCTACGCGGCGCAGCTGGTGAAGAACGGCGGCGGGATCGCGGTGGGCGTGGTCGGCTCGGAGGAGAAGGCGCGGGCCGCCCGGAAGCTCGGGTGCGACGTCGTCGTGAACCGGCAGGACGTCGGCGTCGGTGACGACGAGGGCGACGACCCCGAGCTGACGCTCAAGGCCGGCAAGCGGATCGGGCGGATCGTCCGGGACGCGGTGGGTACGGACCCGGACATCGTGTTCGAGCATGTGGGCCGGTCCACGTTCGGTATCTCGGTGTTCGTGGTCAAGCGCGGTGGAACGGTCGTGACCTGCGGCTCCAGCACCGGTTACGTCCACCGGTTCGACAACCGTTACCTGTGGATGCGACTCAAGCGCGTCCTCGGCAGCCATGTCGCCAACCTCCAGGAACAGGTCGAGTGCGCCCGGCTGTTCGCGCTCGGCGGCCTGGCCCCGGCGCTGTCCTCGCTGTTCCCGCTGGACCGGGTCGGCGAGGCGACCCGGCTGGTGCAGCTCAACCGGCACATCGGCAAGGTCGGTGTGCTCTGCCTCGCCCCCGAGCCCGGCCTCGGCGTCACCGCACCGGGACTGCGTGCCCGGATCGGTGAGGAGGCCCTGAACCCGCTGCGGGAGTTCGCGGCCGATCCGGCCACCCTCAGCTGACGTACATCCCTTATCCGGAAAGGCGGATCCCATGACCGACTCCACCCAGACGCTGCCCGTGCCGGAGGCCGTCGGCAAGCTGTACGACCGGCTCACCCTGACCGCGCTGAACGACGGCACGTTCAACCCCAACATCCACATCGGCTTCTGGGACACCCCCGACTCCACGGCCACGCTGGAGGAGGCGGTCGACCGGCTCACCGACGTGCTGATCGAGCGGCTGCTGGTGGACGACTCGGCGCACGTCCTCGACCTGGGCTGCGGGGTGGGCGGCCCCGGCATCCGGGTGGCGCGGCGGACCGGCGCCCGGGTCACCGGGATCAGCATCAGCCAGGAGCAGGTGAAGACCGCCAACCGGCTGGCCGCGGAGGCGGGGCTCGCCGACCGGGCGGAGTTCCGGCACGCCGACGCGATGAAACTCCCCTTCGAGGACGGCACGTTCGACGCCGTGATGGCCCTGGAGTCGATCATCCACATGCCGGACCGGGAGCAGGTGCTCACCGAGGTGGCGCGGGTGCTGCGGCCGGGCGGCCGGCTGGTGTTGACCGACGTGTTCGAGCGGGCGCCGAGGCAGGCGGTGCCCCATCCGTCCATCCAGAAGTTCTGCCGCAACTTCATGGTGACGCTCGCCGACGCCGACGACTACGTCGCCATGCTGCACCGGGCCGGCCTGCGGCTGCGCGGGCTGCTCGACATCACCGAGCACACCATGCAGCGCACCTTCACCGAACTGGCCCGCCCGACCGCCGACGCCGAGCGCCCCGAGGCCCTCGGCCAGACCAACCTGCCGGATCTGTTCCGGCCGTCCGACATGGTGGGCGTCGACGAGTTCGGCTGCCTGCTCGTGGCGGCGGTACGCCCCTGACCGCAGGGGTACCGCACCCCCTGGCCGGCCGCCGGGCCCCCTCCCGGCGGCCGGCCTCGTGCCCTCTCCGGATCCGCACCGCCCCCTCGACCCGCCGTCCCCGAGTCCCCTGGCCCGCGTACGCCCCCGTCCCCGTCTCCGTCCCCCGTCCGGCCCAACGTCGCTCAGCCAGAGGAGGCGGGCGGGCGTGACCGGTGTGACCGTGGTGGAAGGTATGGGCGCGCGCACGGATCCGAGGAGGCTGCATGGCCGAGGGACTGGTCGACGGCAGAGCGCCCCGCACTGCCCTGGCGGACGGCTTCGACCGTCCCGCGTCGACCTTCGAACAGATGAGCGCCGTCGCCGATGCCGTCCTCTACGAGGGCTATCTCCTCTACCCCTATCGGCGGTCCTCGCCGAAGAACCGTGCCCGCTGGCAGTTCGGGGTGCTGTTCCCCCGGGACTGGGTGGAGGCCGACGACCCGGTCAGCCCGGGCGTGTCGGGTTCGGCGGACTCCTGGTACCAGCAGACCGAGTGCCTGCTGCGGGTACGACGGCCGGACGCGACCGTGCGGCTGCGGGTGCGGTATCTGCAGCTGCAGCACAAGCAGGTCGAGGACGCCGAGCGACGCCCGGTCGAGTCGCTGACCTGCGACGACGGCACGGTGCAGCTCACGTTCGAGGAGGCGGTGCCGCGCGAGGCCGACCTCGCGGTCCCGCTGGCCGAGGGCGTGCACACGGTCCGGGTGGGCGCCCCGGCCGGTACCGGCACCGAGCCGCTGCCCTCCGGCGGCGGGCGGGTCGTGCGCCGCCGGGAGGAGGTGCGGGCCAGCACCACACTGGAGGCCGAACGGCTCGGCGCGGACCTGTTCCGGATCCGGGTGCGCACCGCCAACGAGGGCCGTACGGCGGATCCGCGTGCTCCCCGAGACCAGGCGCTCCGCCAGGCCCTCATCGCCACCCACACCCTGCTGGGCGCCGAGGGCGCGGAGTTCGTCTCCCTGATCGACCCGGGCCCGGCCCTCCAGGAGGCCGCCCGGAACTGCCGTAACGACTTCACCTTCCCGGTGCTGGGCGGTCCGCCCCCCGCCGTCGCCCCCGAGGCCGGCTCGGTGTCCGCCCTGCTGCTCTCCTCGCCGATCATCCTCCCCGACCATCCGCAGGTGGCGCCGGAGAGCCCGGGGGATCTGCACGACGCCGGTGAGATCGACGAGATCCTCACCCTGCGCACGATGCTGCTGACGGACGAGGAGAAACGCGAGGCCCGGGCCACCGACGCGCGGGCCGCCGAGATCCTCGACCGGGTCGACACCATGCCGCCGGAGGTCCTCGGACGGCTGCACGGAGCCATCCGCTCGCTCGGCCCCGCCGGCCGCCCCGCTCCTGCCGAGCGCCCCGCCTGGTGGCAGGAGGGCGCCGACGACGGGCTCTCCCCGGCCACCGACACGGTTCTCGTCGACGGGGTGCGGGTCGGCGGCGGCGCCCGGGTGCGGCTGCGTCCGCGCGGCCGGGGTGCCGACGCCCAGGACATGTTCCTCGTCGGCCGCACCGCGACCGTGGCCGCCGTCTTCCACGACGTGGACGGCAGCACGCATCTCGCCGTCACCGTCGACGACGACCCGGCGGCCGAACTGCACGGCTGGTACGGCCGTTTCCACTACTTCCGGCCCGACGAAGTCGAGCCGCTCGGGGGCACCGACGTCCCGGACCCAGAGACGGCGGCCGAGCCGTCCCCGGGGCCCTCTCCATCGGAGGCCTAGCGCATGAGCACCCACAACGGCACCACCACCGCCGTCGGCGGCGAACCCGCCCGAACCGGCGAGCACCAGGGGTTCGACGAGATCACCATTCTCTGGATCTCCGAGGGCATGAGCTGCGACGGCGACACCGTCTCCGTGACCGCGGCCGACCAGCCCTCCATCGAGGATCTGGTCCTCGGCCTGATCCCGGGGATGCCGAAGGTCAACCTGGTCAACAAGGTGCTCTCGCCGAGCCTGGGCGGCGAGGACTTCCTCGCCCCCTACCGGAAGGCGGCGCGGGGCGAACTGGAGCCGTTCATCCTCGTCATCGAGGGCTCGATCCCGAACCAGAACATCATCGAGGGCGACGGCTACTGGACGTCCTTCGGCAACGACCCGGAGACCGGCCAGCCGCAGACCCTCAACGACTGGATCGACCAACTGGCCCCCAAGGCCTGGGCGGTGGTGGCCGTCGGCACCTGCGCCACCTTCGGCGGCATCCACGCCATGGCCGGCAACCCGACCGGCGCCATGGGCCTCGCGGACTACCTGGGCTGGGAGTTCAAGTCCCAGGGCGGGCTGCCGGTGGTGAACATCCCGGGCTGCCCGGTGCAGCCGGAGAACTTCATGGAGACCCTGGTCTGGGTGCTCTACCACGCCGCCGGCACCGCCCCGCCGCCCCCGCTGGACCACATGCTGCGCCCGCAGTGGCTGTTCGGCCGCACGGTCCACGAGGGCTGCGACCGCGCCGCCTACTACGAGCAGGCGACCTTCGCGGCGGACTACAACTCCCCCAAGTGCCTGGTGAAGACCGGCTGCTGGGGTCCGGTGGTGAACTGCAACGTGCCCAAGCGGGGCTGGATGGCCGGCATCGGCGGCTGCCCCAACGTCGGCGGCATCTGCATCGGCTGCACCATGCCGGGCTTCCCGGACGCCTTCATGCCGTTCATGGACGAGCCGCCCGGCGGCACCCTCTCCTCGCTCGCGATCAAGCCGTACGGGGCGGTCATCCGCCGGCTGCGCGGCTTCACCAACGAGCTGGTGAACCACGAACCCAAGTGGCGTCACAACAAGCGCAAGCTCACCAGCGGTTACGCCCCGCGCTGGCGCCCCTGACGCGCCACGGTCAGTCCCCCCACCCCCAGTCCCCCACAGCAAAGGTCAGCGAACGCCGATGACAACCGAGGCCCGGCAGAAGGGGCGCAAGCCCGCGCAGATCGTGGACATGTCCTGGGATCCGATCACCCGGATCATCGGAAACCTGGGCATCTACACGAAGATCGACTTCGCCAACCGGGAGGTGGTGGAGTGCCACAGCACCTCCTCCCTCTTCCGCGGCTACTCCGTCTTCATGAAGGGGAAGGACCCGCGCGACGCGGGCTTCATCACCTCCCGCATCTGCGGCATCTGCGGCGACAACCACACCACCTGCTCCGACTACGCCCAGCAGATGGCGTACGGCGTCAAGCCACCGCCGCTCGCCGAGCACATCGTCAACCTCGGCGAAGCGGCCGAGTACATGTTCGACCACACGATCTTCCAGGACAACCTGGTCTTCGTGGACTTCTGCGAACAGATGGTCAAGGCCACCAACCCGAGCGTCCTGGCCCGCGCGCAGAAGACCACCGCACCGCGCGGTGACATCCACGGCTACCGGACCATCGCGGACATCATGAAGGCCTTCAACCCCTTCGAGGGCGAGGTCTACAAGGAGGCCCTGAAGGTCTCCCGGACCACCCGCGAGATGTTCTGCCTGATGGAGGGCCGCCATGTGCACCCCTCCACGCTCTATCCGGGCGGTGTCGGCACCATGCCGTCACCGACCGCGTTCACCGACTACCTCAGCCGGCTGATGCACGTCATCGACTTCGTGAAGAAGGCCGTCGCCATGAACGACGACGTCTTCGACTTCTTCTACGAGGCGCTGCCCGGCTACGAGGAGGTCGGCAAGCGCCGCATCCTGCTCGGCTGCTGGGGCGCCTGGCAGGACCCGAAGGTCGTCGACTACAAGTACGAGAACATGGACCGCTGGGGCAAGGCGATGTACGTCACCCCGGGCATCGTGGTCGACGGCAAGCTGGTCACCAACAACCTGGTCGACATCAACCTCGGCCTGCGGATCATGCTGGGCTCCTCGTTCTACGAGGACTGGGTCAACGAGGACCCGTTCGTCACCCACGACCCGCTCGGCAACCCGGTCGACATGCGGCACCCGTGGAACCAGACGACCCTTCCGGTGCCGCAGAAGCGGGACTTCGAGGGCAACTACAGCTGGGTGATGAGCCCCCGCTGGTTCGACCAGCGCACCGGCGACCACCTCGCCCTGGACACCGGCGGCGGCCCGCTGGCCCGGCTCTGGTCGACCGCGCTGAACGGCCTGGTCGACACGCCGTACATCAAGGCCACCGGACACAGCGTCCGCATCTCGCTGCCCAAGGGCGCGACCCTGCCGGAGACCACGCTGGAGTGGAAGATCCCGAAGTGGTCCAACACCCTCGAACGGGACCGCGCCCGGCCGTACTTCGTCGCCTACGCGGCGGCGATGGCCCTGCAGTTCCTGGACGAGGCGATGGGCCTGGTGCGGTCCGGCGACACCAAGGTGTTCGAGGACTTCGAGGTGCCGGACGAGGCGATCGGCTGCGGCTTCCACGAGGCCGTGCGCGGGGTCCTCTCCCACCACCTGGTGATCAAGGACAAGAAGATCGCCAACTACCACCCGTACCCGCCGACCCCGTGGAACGCCAGCCCTCGCGACAAGTTCGGCACCCCCGGCCCGTACGAGGACGCCGTCATGAACCAGCCGATCTTCGAGGAGAACGGCCCGGACGACTTCAAGGGCGTCGACATCATGCGCACGGTCCGCAGCTTCGACCCCTGTCTGCCGTGCGGTGTCCACATGTACACGGGCAAGGGCAAGACGCTGACGGTCACGCACTCGCCGACGTACGGGGCGAACCATGGCTGAGGGCCGGCTCGACGGCCCGGCGGTCGAGGCCCGGCTGGCCCGTCTCGACTCGCTGCTGGAGGGCCTGGAGTCCGCTCCGGGCCCGACCGGCAGCTCCGCCGTCGAGGCGGTGCGCCTGCTGACCGAGGTCTACGGCGAGGCGCTGGCCCGGGTCCTCGACCGGGCGGACGCGCCGCTGGCCGACCGCCTGGCCGCCGACGAACTGCTCGACCACCTCCTGGTCCTGCACGACATCCACCCCGACTCCCCCGAGCGCCGGGCCGCCCGCGCGGTCGAGCGGCTGCGCCCGGCGGTACGGGAGCGCGGCGGCGACGTCGAGTGGGCCGGGGTGGAGGGCGAGGTGGGCCGGGTGCGGCTGGCCGCCGGCAGCGGTTGCGGCTCCGGGTGCGGCGGAGGTACCACGGAGGTGACCGACGCGGTCCGGGAGGCAGTGCTCGCCGCGGCCCCCGAGCTGTCCGACGTGCAGCCGCTGCCGCAGGCTCCGGCGCCCGCCTTCGTCCCGCTGGACTCGCTGCGCCGGCCACAGGAGGCCCGGTGACCACCGACGGAGCTCTGGCCCGCCTCATCCGCTCCGCCGCCGACCACCGGCCGGCCGCGGAGGCGGAGGTGTGCGACCTGTGCGCCGCCCCGGTCTCCGCCGACCACGCGCATCTGTACGACACCGGGCAGGCGGAGGTCCGCTGTGCCTGCCGTCCCTGCTCGGTGCTGTTCGCCGAGACCCCCCAGGGCGAGGGCCACTTCCGGCTGATCCCCACCCGCCGGGTCCGCCTCCCGAAGGTCGACACCGCGGCCCTCGGGGTCCCGGTCGGCCTGGTCTTCTTCATCCCGCGGGCCGACGGCTCGGTCACGGCGGAGGGGCCGAGCCCGGCGGGGGCCATGCGCTGGCAGGTGGACGCGGCGGCCTGGCAGCGGGCGGTCGCGGGCTGCCCGCCGCTGGCCGGCATGGCCCCCGATGTCGAGGCGCTGCTGGTCAACACGGTCCACGGCCTGGACCACCACTGGATCGTCCCGGTCGACGACTGCTTCCGCATGCTCGCCGTGGTCCGCCGGGAATGGCGCGGGCTCTCCGGCGGCGGCCGGATGTGGCCGGCCGTGGAGCGTTTCTTCGAGGAGCTCACCGAGCGGCCCTGAGCCGAGCGGCCTCGACGAACGGCAGCACAGGAAGGAGAAACCGCATGGGCAACATCAGAGTGGGCCGAGCCCAGGCAAGGCCCGACACGCCGTCCCACGTGCCCGGCATACACCAGGGCAACGAGGGGCCTTACAAGAAACAGACCGGACACCACCAGGACGGCACCGCCGACGCGCGGCGCTCGACCAACATCGACTGGAAACGTCACGACGTCCTCCTGGACGTCATGCCGAACATCCCGCCGGGATGACACAGATCAGGGAGTTCCCCGGATGTTGATCCAACGGAAAAGAGCAGGAACGACGGCTCAGCGCGTGCTGACCGCCGAGGTCGCCGTGGTCAGCGCGCTGGTCCTGGCGCTGGCCGTCAGCCAGCTGCCCAGCCTCGTGCGTGAGCTGAAGATCTGGCGCATCGCCGGTGGCCTGCGCGCGGGCAACCGGTATCCGTGAGTCCGGCGTGCACGAACTGTCGATCGCGACCGCGATCGTGGAGCAGGCCGACCAGTGGGCCCGGACGGACGGGGCGGACACCGTGTCGACGGTGTCCGTCCGGGTCGGCGAACTGTCCGGAGTCGTCCCCGACGCACTGACCTTCGCCTTCGAGGTGGCCCGCGACGGCACGGCCCTGGCGGACGCGCGGCTCGTCGTCGAGCAGGTGTCCGCACAGGCCTGGTGCGGCCCGTGCGCCGAGGAGTTCGCGGTGGGCATGCCGCCGTTCTTCTGGTGCCCGCACTGCGACCAGCCCTCCACCGAGCTGCGCAGCGGCCGGGAGCTGGAGATCACCGCGGTCGAGTGAGCCCGCCGGTGCCCCGGGCGGACCGGGGCACCGGCGGGCTCCTCGCGCCCCCCTCAGCAGATCCGGGGCAGCTGCTCCCCGAGCGGCATGTCGACGACGCGGGTGCCGCCCAGGCCGGTGGCGACCACGACCATGCCGGGGTGCTCGGTCACGCACTGCCCGATGCGGGCCGCTCCCGCCCCCTGCGGATGGGCGCGCATGGCGTCCAGCACGGCCTCGGCCTCCGTCTGCGGGACGAAGGCCACCAGGCGGCCCTCGTTGGCGACGTAGAGCGGGTCGAGCCCGAGGAAGCCGCAGGCGTTGGCGACCGCGTCCGGCACCGGGATCGCCCGCTCGTCGAGCCGCACCCCCGTTCCCGAGGCGCGGGCGATCTCGTTCAGCGAGGCGGCAAGCCCGCCGCGCGTCGGATCGCGCAGGACGTGGACGTCCGGAGTGACGTCCAGCATGGTCGCCACCAGGTCGGCCAGCGGGGCGGTGTCGCTGGCGATCTCGACGCCGAACTCCAGCCCCTCGCGCACGCTCAGTACGGCGACCCCGTGCAGGCCGATCGGCCCGCTGACGATCACGGCGTCCCCGGGCCGGGCCCGCTGCGGCCGGATGTCGACCCGCTCGGGCACCAGGCCGACCCCGGCGGTGGTGACGTACACGCCGTCCCCGTGTCCGGCCTCGACCACCTTGGTGTCGCCGGTGGCGATGGTGACCCCGGCGGTCTCGGCCGCCGCCCCCATGGCCCGCGCGATGCGCTCGACGACGGCCAGCTCCACGCCCTCTTCCAGGACGAACGCGGCGGAGAGATAGGCGGGCCGGGCGCCGCTCATCGCCAGGTCGTTGACCGTGCCGTTGACGGCGAGGTCGCCGAGGCAGCCGCCGGGGAAGAAGAGCGGCCGTACGACGTAGGAGTCGGTGGAGAGGGCGAGCCGGGCACCGCCGAGGTGCAGGACGGCCGAGTCGGTCATCCCGGCGAGCAGGGCGTTGCCGTAGGCGGGGGTGAAGACCTGCTCGATCAGTTCGGCGGAGAGGGCGCCCCCGCCGCCGTGGCCCATCACCACGACCGGCTGGTCGCGGATCGGCGCCGGACAGCTCCAGCTCGCAGGGTCGACTACGGTCTGCTCAGCCAACGGGGTTCATCTCCTCGCGCGCAAGGGCCGGTTCGGACATCCGGCGGTAGAGGTAGTAGGCGGCGCAGGCGCCCTCGCTGGAGACCATGGTGGCGCCGAGCGGGGTGCGCGGGGTGCAGGTGGTGCCGAAAGCCGCGCAGTCGGTGGGCTTGATGAGCCCCTGCAGGACCTCGCCGGCGCGGCACTCGGCCGGTTCCTCGGTGCGAATGCCGGTGACGTCGAAGCGGTGCTCGGCGTCGAAGGCCCGGTAGGCCTCGCTGAGCCGCCAGCCGCTGGCGGGGATGCGGCCGATGCCCCGCCAGTTGCGGTCGGTGACCTCGAAGACCTCCTCGATCATGGCGATCGCGGCCGGGTTGCCGTCCGGGCGGACGGCCCGGGCGTAGGCGTTCTCCACCCGGTGCTCGCCGCGCTCCAGCTGGCCCACCGTGCGGCGGATGCCCTCCAGGATGTCGAGCGGTTCGAACCCGGTGACGACGATGGGGACCCGGTGCCGTTCGGCCAGTTCCGGGTACTCGGCCATGCCCATCACGCTGCACACGTGCCCGGCGGCCAGGAAGCCCTGCACCCGGCAGGCGGGGGCGGTCATGATGGCCTCGACGGCCGGGGGGACCCGGACGTGGGAGACCAGCAGGGTGAAGTTGGTCAGGCCCAGGCGCCTGGCCTGGTGGACGGCCATGGCGTTGGCGGGGGCGGTGGTCTCGAAGCCGATGGCGAAGAACACCACCTGCCGGTCCGGGTGGCGCCGGGCGAGCTGGAGCGCGTCGAGCGGTGAGTAGACCACGCGGACGTCGCCGCCCTCGCCCTTGACCCGGAACAGGTCCCGGTCGGTGCCGGGGACCCGGAGCATGTCGCCGAAGGAGCAGAAGATCACGTCGGGGCGGGCGGCGATCTCCAGCGCCTTGTCGATGCACTCCAGCGGGGTCACACAGACCGGGCAGCCGGGTCCGTGGATCAACTCGACCTCCTTGGGAAGGAGTTGGTCGATGCCGTGCCGGATGATCGAGTGGGTCTGGCCGCCGCAGACCTCCATCAGGGCCCAGGGCCGGGTGACGGTGGCCCGGATGTCGTCGAGCAGCCGGCGGGCCAGCTGGGGGTCGTTGAACTCGTCGAGGTACTTCACCGGGACTCGCTCCCCTCGGTCTCCGGAGCCGCCTGCCGGGCCGCCTGCTGCCAGGCGTCACCGAACTCCTCTTCCAGGAGCCCCAGTTCCTCGAAGAGCTTGAGGGAGGCCAGGGCCGACTCCTCGTCGAGTCGCTGCAGGGCGAAGCCCACGTGGACGATGACGTACTCCCCCACCCGCACGTCGGAGACGTACTCCAGGCACGCCTGCTTCTGCACTCCGCCGAAGTCGATCAGGCCGGTGAGCGGATCGGCCGTGTCGTCGATGCTCACGACTCTGCCGGGCACTGCCAAACACATGGGTCACTCCGTCTCGTCGCTGAATCGGGTACGTCGGTCGTGGTCGGGTCGTTCGTGGGCCGCGACCACCAGCTGCCCGAGTGCCAGGCCGCCGTCGTTGGGCGGGACCTCGCCGTGCAGCAGGACCGTGAATCCGTCGCCGCGCAGCAGGTCCGTACTCGCGCCCTCGAGCAGGGCGTTGGCGAAGACGCCCCCGGTGAGGGCGACGGTGGTCAGGCCGGTGGCCCGGCGGGCCGCGCGGCAGACGTCCAGGACCGCCCGGGCGACACCGCGGTGGAAGCGGGCCGCGATCACCGGCACCGGGACGCCCTGGCGCCGGTCGGTGACGATCGCGTGCAGCGCGGGGGCCGGGTCGAAGCGGTCGCCGAAGCGGTACGCGGCCGGGTCCGCGTCCCAGGCCAGGCGGGCCTGCGCCTCCAGTTCCAGGGCGGCCTGGGCCTCGTACCCGGCGCGGTGGCAGACGCCCGCGAGGGAGGACACGGCGTCGAAGAGCCGGCCCATGCTGGAGGTGGCCACACAGCCGACCTGACTGGGCAACTGCCGTGCCAGTAGCCTGAGTTCCTCGCGGGAGCAGGCGGCGAGACTGGGCAGGTCCGGGTCCCAGGGCAGTCCGGCCGCCCACAGCCGGGCCAGTGCCGTCCGGCACGGGTTGGCCACGCCCGCGTCCCCGCCGGGCAGCGGCGCCGGGGCGAGATGGGCGAGGCGCCGGTAACCGGTGTAGTCGGCGACGAGCACCTCGCCGCCCCAGACGGTGCCGTCGTCTCCGTAGCCGGTGCCGTCGAAGGCGACCCCGATGACGGGGGCGGTGCCGTCCAGGCCCGCCTCGGCCATCGCGGCGGCGATGTGGGCGTGGTGGTGCTGGACGAACACCGGTTTCCGCACCGGGAGTTGGGCGGCGCGGCGGCGGGCCCAGGCGGCGGAGTGGTAGCCGGGGTGGCGGTCGGCGGCGACGAGTTCCGGGCGGACTCCGGTCAGCCGGTGCAGATGCCGTTCGGCCCGGACGGCGGCCTCCAGGGTGGCCAGGTCGCCCATGTCGCCGATGTGCGGACCGAACCAGGCCAGGTCGCCCTCTCCGACGCACAGCGCGTTCTTCAGGTCGCCGCCGACCGCCAGCGCGGGCCGCACCGGGACGGGCAGCCGCAGCGGGCGCGGGGCGTAGCCGCGGGAGCGGCGCAGTACCTGTTCGGTGCCGTCGGCGCGGACCCGCAGCAGGGAGTCGTCGCAGGGCGAGGCGATCGGCCGGTCGTGGGCGAGCCAGGCGTCGGCCAGTCCGAACAACCGGGTCAGCGCCTCCTCGTCGTCCGTGACGATGGGCTCGCCCGAGCGGTTGCCGCTGGTCATGACGAGGACGCGCGGGCCGGGCGGGTCGCCGGGGAGGCCGAACAGGAGGGTGTGGACGGGGGTGTAGGGCAGCATCACGCCGAGGTGCGGGCTGCCCGGGCAGACGCCGGGGGCCAGCCGCACCCCGTGGCGGGGGCGGAGCAGGACGATGGGCCGCCGGGGGCCGGCGAGCGCCGTCCGCTCCGCGGCCCCGACCACGGCGATCCGCTCCGCCTGGGCGAGGTCCGCGCACATCACCGCGAACGGCTTGTCGCCGCGCGCCTTCCGGGTCCGCAGGGTCTCGACGGCCCGCGCGTTGGAGGCGTCGCAGGCCAGGTGGTAGCCGCCGATGCCCTTCACGGCGACGATCCGCCCGGCGGCGAGCAGTTCCCGAGCCCGGGCCAGGGCGTCGCCGTCGCGGGCGGCCCGCACCCCGCTGCCCGCGGCGGGCACCAGCCGCAGCCGGGGTCCGCAGTCGGGGCAGGCGACGGGCTGGGCGTGGAAGCGCCGGTCGGCGGGGGCGTCGTACTCGCGGGCGCAGTTCGGGCACAGGGGGAAGCCGGACATGGTGGTGACCGCGCGGTCGTAGGGCATGCCGGTGGCGATGGTGAAGCGGGGTCCGCAGTGGGTGCAGGTGATGAAGGGGTGCCGGTGCCGGCGGTCGGCGGGGTCGGCCAGCTCGCGCAGGCAGTCGGGGCAGGTCGCGGTGTCGGGCGGGAGGAGCGCGCGGCCCGGGGACGACTCCTCGGTGGCGCGGATGGTGAACCCACTGTCCGCCCCGGTGGCGGGTACCTCCTCGACGCCCACGGCGGTCACGGTGGCCAGCGGCGGCGGCTCGTCCGCGAGCCGCTCGCAGAACCGCTCCACCCCGGCCGGCGCCCCCTCCACCTCGATGAGCACGCCGTTCGCGGTGTTGCCGACGAATCCGGCGAGCGCCAGGTCGGCGGCGAGGCGGTGGACGTACGGGCGGAAGCCCACGCCCTGCACGGTGCCGCGCACCGTGATGCGCCGGCGGACGGCCGCCGCCGTGGTGGGGGCCGTCACGAGGCGGTCGGGGCATGGACGTGACCGTGCGGGTGCGGGGCGAGGGGCGGCCGGTGGGCGGGGACTCCGTCCCGTACGGCGAGCACCCGGTCGAGGACGGTGTCGACGCCCTCGCCGGTGCGGGCGCAGGTGGACACGATCTCCACTCCGGGGTTGACCCGCCGTACCTGCTCGGCGAAGGCGGCCCCGTCGAAGCCGGCCGGTCCGGCGAGGTCGGTCTTGGTGAGGACGACCAGGTGTGCGGAGCCGAAGGCGGTGGGGTACTTGGCGGGCTTGTCCTCGCCCTCGGTGACCGCCATCAGCACGATCCGCAGGTGTTCGCCGAGGTCGTAGGAGGCCGGGCAGACCAGGTTGCCGACGTTCTCCACGAACAGCAGCGCGGTGTCCGCCGGCAGCCAGCCCTCCAGATGGCCGCGGACCTGCCGGGCCTCCAGATGGCACAGCCCGTCGGTCAGCAGCTGCTTGACCGGCGCGCCCGACCGGGCCAGCCGCCGGGCGTCGTTCTCGGTGGCGAGGTCGGCGGTGAAGGCGGCGACGGGGACGTCCCGCTCCCCGGCCCGGGCCAGCACCCGGCCGAGCAGTTCGGTCTTGCCGCTGCCGGGGCTGGAGAGCAGGTTCACCACGCTCACCCCACGCGCGGCCAGGTCGTCGCGCAGGCTGGCGGCGAGGCCGTCGTTCCTGGCCAGGACGGCCCGGGTGACCTCCTCCGACTGACACATGGGTGCTCCTCGGTCGCTTCGGCTGGGGAAGGACCGGTGGCACGGGTGGGTCCTCGTCCTGGTCCGCTAGCGATCCTCCGCGCCGGTGGCGGCCGGGTGCGGGAGCCCGGCCGCGGCGGGGCCCGCGGATTCCTCCGGGCGGTCCAACGGGGGCGTGACCAGGGGATCCGCCAGCAGCGCCGGGACCAGGGCGTGCAGGGCGACGACGGCTCGCCCGACCGCGTCCCGGACCGGTCCGGTGAGGCCGGGGGCGATGTCCTCGTCGCCGCGCGGCAGCGCGCCGGGCTCGCAGGCGAGGACGAGGACGCGGGGCAGGGGTTCGTCGCCGAGGTGGGCGGCGAGGGCCAGGACCTTCGCCGGGTCCATGCCGTGCGCCTCGGGCGGGGCGGCCGAGGCGCCGTCGGGCGGTTCCGGCTCGACGAGCGACAGGGTGCCGGGCCGGTGCCCGCGTGCGGCCGCGTCCACGAGTACGGCGACCGTCCAGCCGTCGAGCAGTTCGTAGGCGAGGTCCATGCCGCGGATGCCGAAGTCCCGGACCCGCACCCCGGGCGGCAGCGGGCGCTCGGCCAGGGCGCGGATCACCTCGGGGCCGAAGGCGTCGTCGCCGAGGAAGATGTTGCCGACGCCCGCCACCAGCAGCCGCGTCACCGGGCACCGCCCGGGACCTTGCGGACGAAGTCGGAGCGCAGCGCGTGGTAGGGGGCGGTGGGGTCGAAGAACAGGGCCCGCATCCGGGCGAGTTCGTCCTTCCGGTACTCGGCGAGCGGCCGCTGCGCCTCGTCGGCGCGGCGTGTCGCGGCCTTGGCGGCGATCCGGCGATCGAGGTCGGGCCGCTCCGCGAGTGCGGCGGCCAGCCGCTCGACCTCTGCGGTGAACCCCTGCGCGGGTACCGGTACCAGTAGGTCGACGAGTCCCATCCGGGCGGCCGTCGCGGCGCTCACCGGCTGTGCCTCGTCCGTCAGCCGCGCCGCCGTGTCCGCTCCGACGCGGCGGGGCAGCGAGTACGTCCAGAACTCCGAGCCGTACAGGCCCATCCGCCGGTAGTGCGGGTTGAGGACGGCGCCGGTGCGGCACCAGACCTCGTCGGCGGCGAGGGCGAGCATGGCGCCGCCGGCCGCCGCGTTGCCGCCGAGCGCGGCCACCACCAGCCGGTCGGTGGTCCGCAGCACGGCCTCGACCAGGTCGTCCATCGCGTTGAGGTTGGTCCAGGACTCCGCGGCGGGGTCGGGGGCGGCCTCGATGACGTTCAGGTGGATGCCGTTGGAGAAGAAGTCGCGCCGGCCGCCGAGGACCAGGACCCGGGTGGGCCGGGCGAGGGCGTACTCGTACGCGGCCAGCAGACGGCGGCAGTGGCCGGTGCTCATCGCGCCGCCGGGCAAGGAGAAGCTGACGAAGCCGACGTCGCCGTGCCGACGGTAGTGGATGTCGGTCCAGGTACGGCGGTCCGCGGGCAGTTCGAGCGGGGCGGGGTCCTCGGGGAGGGCCGGGCCGGCGAGGACGTCGGCCGCGGGGCGGCGGAAGGGGGCCGGGTCGCCGGAGTTCTTCCGGGGGCGCAGCTCGGGGATCCATACGGCGCCGTCGCGGGTGGCCCGGCAGACGGCGCCCGCGCGGGTGGCGAGCAGCTCGCCCGGGCGGCCCCGCAGCCGGTCCTCGGGATGGCCCCCGTGCAGGAACACCTCCCGGTCGCGGACCTCGTCCAGCACCCCGGGCTGGGAGTCGGCCCCGCGCAGTTTGCGCAGCACCGTCGCGGTGTCGTCGGCCGCCCAGTCGATCCGCCGCCGCGTCTGACGGAAGACGTCACGCCAGACGACCCGGGCGCGGATCTCGTCACCGCTCTGCGACCGTGGCTTGTACGAGCCCTCCGCGTACCGTCGTACGGCCTGGTGGACGGCGGTGAGGGCGGCGTCGGCGGCCTCGTTGCGGTAGAGGTCGCTCTTGCCGACCGGCTCCACCGGGAAGGGCTCGCTCGCCCAGACGGCGCCCGCGTCCATGGCCGCCTCGGCCTGCAGGACGGTCACCCCCCAGTCGGGGGCCTGTTCGGCGATGGCCCAGTCGAGGGAGGAGGGGCCCCGGTCGCCGAGCGGCCCCGGGTGCACGACGAGACAGGTGTGCCGCTGCCAGACGTCCTCGGGGAGCGCCGTCTTGAGCATCGGCGCGATGATCAGCTCCGGGCTCCGGTCCCGGACCGCGGACCGGACGGCGTCGGGGCCATGGGCGGCGAGGACGACGTCCACCCGGTGGCCGAGGTCGGACAGTTCGGCGTAGACCCGCTGGGACAGGCTGTTGAACGCGCTTGCGACGAGCAGAATGTCCATGGTGCGGCATATTCGCCGCTTCAGCGGCTTCCGGAAAGGACCCGCGCGGCGTTTCGTCGCCCGTCCTGCGGCGCCCGCCCCTCCTCCTTCCGGAACGCCCAGTCCATCCGGGGCTCCATCACGCACCGGAAGACCCGGCGCACCGGCGGGGTGCACAGCGCGGTCACCGCCGCGGCGGCGGCGAGGGTGACCGTCACCGCGCCCGGCGGGCCGTGCATCCAGGCCGGGTCGTACCAGTGGGCGGGCTTGGCGCCCTGGGCGAGGAAGCCGTGCAGCAGATAGCCGTAGAGGGTGCCCGCGCCGAGGGCGGTGAACCAGGTGCGGCGGCCCGGGACCCAGGCGAGGAAGCAGGCGACCAGCAGCAGGGAGCAGCCGAAGGTGGCGAGGGTCATGACGGGCCCGTACCAGGCGGGCACGCCGAGCTGCTCGGCGCTGTCGCGGTGGAAGAACCAGCGGTAGCCCGAGCGCGGCACCGACCAGTACGCCACGGCGAGCGCACAGCCGAAGACCGGGACCGCGCAGATCCGCACGCTCCAACGGCGCAGCCGGCGGAAGTGCTCCGGCCGCAGACACAGGCCGAGCACGAAGTACGGCAGGAACTGCAGCACACGCTGCAGATCGAGGTCGTTGCCGATGGACGAGGAGAGGCTCGCCAGCATGGCGACGGCGAGCGCTACCGGCAGCGGCCACCGCATGATCCGCCAGATCGGCGTCGTCAGCCGCCACAGGAACAGGGCCGCCAGGAACCAGGTGAGGTACAGGGGGTCCAGCAGGCTGATGTCGCGGTCCGGGGCGTGGTCGCTCCACCGGGTGAAGAGGGTGTAGGCGACCTCGAACACCACATAGGGCACCGCGACGCCGGTGACCAGCCGCCGGATGCGGGCCGGGCTCGCGTCGAAGCCGCGGGAGAAGTAGCCGGAGACGACGATGAACGCCGGCATGTGGAAGGCGTAGACGAGGGTGTAGAGCGCGGTGACGGTACGGCTGTCCGCGCGCAGTGGCTCCCAGGCGTGCCCGACGGCCACGAGCACGATCGCCAGGTACTTCGCGTTGTCGAAGTAGGCGTCCCGCCCGCCCGGCGGGCCGCTCCTGGCCGCCTCGCCCGGGCGCGGCGGCGGGACCGGTGTCCGGTCCGCGACCCGCGCGGGCGACGCGTCGACTGTGGCTGCGGTCTCGCGGGAGCCGGACAGACCAGAACACCTCTCACACACGACATGCGCTTCGGAAAGCGACGGGGGACGGGGGCAAAGACGGGGCGGAGGCCCCGGGGGGCATCGCTCCGGACACGCTGCTCTCCGGATTTCCACGGCGTAAACCCACCCTTCCGTGTGGGTGTCGACACGGGAAACCACGCCCGTCCGGCGGGTCGCCGGACCAAGATGGTCGCGTCCGTGCCGACCGCCATCTCCTGGGAGCGTGCCACCGTGACGTCGTCGGACCGTGTCTCCGCCCGCTGCGAGGAACTGCTCGACACCCGCCCGGAGACCCTCCGGGAAGCGGCCCGGGATTTCGGCGGGCTGGTGCACGCACCGCCGCTGGGCGTGCTGCGGCCCCGGTCCGCCGCCGAGATCAAGGACGCGCTGGCGTACGCCGGGCCGCGCGGGATCCCGGTGGCCGCGCGGTCCGGCGGTCACTCCCTGTACGGCCAGGGGCAGGCGGACGGCGGGATCGTCCTCGACCTGGGCGAGCTGAGCGCGGTCGGGCCGGTGACCGGGGACCGGGTCGAGGTGCGGGCCGGGGCGCTGTGGCGGGACGTGCTCGCGGCGACCCTGCCCCACGGGCTCGCCCCGCCCGTCCTCACGGACTACCTCGGTGCCGGCGTCGGCGGGGTGCTGAGCGCGGGCGGGCTGGGCGGTGCCAGCCACCGGCACGGCCTGGTCGCGGACTCGGTGCTGGAGCTGGAGGTGGTGACCGGGGCCGGTGAACACCTGGTCTGCTCGCCGGACCGGCACGGCGCCCTCTTCCACGCGGTGCCGGCCGGTCTGGGGCAGGTGGCCGTCATCGTCCGGGCCACCCTGCGGCTGGCCCCCGCGCCCGCCCTGGTGCGCCGCTACTGCCTGTACTACCCCGACCTGGACGGCTACCTGTCCGACCAGCACCTGCTGGCGACGGACCGGCGCTTCGCCTATCTGGAGGGGCAGGCCCGTCCCCTGGAGGACACCGCCGGCGGCTGGCACTACATGGTCGAGGCGGTGGCCGCCCACCAGGGGCCGACCCCGCCCGACGACACGGCCCTCCTCGCGGACCTCTCCTTCGACTCGGCCGAGATCACGGACCTCGGTTACGCCGAGTTCGCCGACCGGGTGGCGGAGGACGAGGAGATCCTGCGCGCGAGCGGAGAGTGGCTGCACCCGCACCCCTGGCTGAACCTGCTGCTCCCCGAGGACACCGCGGCCTCCGTGGTGACCGACGTCCTCGCCGACCCGGCCTTCACGGACCTGCGCGAGAACGGCCTGGTCCTGCTCTACCCCCTCCTCACCCGCACGCTGCGGGCCCCGCTGTTCCGCCGCCCGCACGGCGAGGTCGTCCTGCTGCTCGCCCTGCTGCGCACGGCGGCCCCGGGCGCCGCCGACCCGATGGTGGCCGCCAACCGCACGGCGTTCGAGTACGCGCGGGCGAAGGGCGCCGTGGCCTACCCGGTCAACGCGCTGCCGATGTCGCCCGCCGACTGGCGGGAGCACTACGGCAGCCAGTGGGGAACGCTGGCGGAGGCCAAGAGCGTGCACGACCCGCACGGGGTGCTGGGCAGGGGGCACGGTCTGTGGCTGTGACCGGGGCCACACACACGTGCGGGACCACGGTGTGTCGATTCCGCCCGCCGCCGTTCGTCGGTGGGGTGTAGGAAGCACATGAGGACCGGGAGGAACCCATGAAGTACATGCTGCTGGTCTGCGGCGACGACACCGCCGACGCCTCCGGGATGGCGCCGGTCGAACCCTGGGTGGAGGAGCACGGCGTGCGCACCGGGGCCCGGCTGTACGGCCACCGGCTGCGGCTGCCGGACACCGCGGTCACCGTCCGGGTCCGCGACGGGGAGGTGCTGCGCACCGACGGGCCGTTCGCGGAGACGAAGGAGTACGTCGCCGGGTTCGACGTCGTCGACTGCGCCGGTCTGGAGGAGGCGGTACGGATCGCCGCCCAGCACCCGGTGGCCACCATCGGAGCCATGGAGGTACGCCCGTTCTGGGACGAGGGGCTCATGGAGGACGCCGAGACGGCCGTCCGCCGGATCGACGGCGAGCTGACCGCGGCCGCCCGCGAGCGGGACGTCGACCGAATGACGGCCTGCTACGCCCATGACGTGGAGGCCTTCGGACCGGCCGGCGTCGAGGCGCAGTCGGGGATCGCCGCGGTCCGCAAGGCGGTCGAGGAGTGGTTCGCGACGCTGAGCGGGCCGGTCCACCGCGAGGTGCTCGAACTGCGGGTGCGCCCCGGCGAGGGCAGCACCTTCAGCCACGCCCTCGTCCGGCTGCGGGGCACCAGGGTGACCGGGGAGCCCCTGGACCAGGTGGTGCGGGTCACCACCGGCTACCGCGACACCGGTTTCAGCTGGGTGATCGCCCACGAGCACGTCTCGGTCCCCGCGGAGGCGAAGCGGTCATGAAGTACGTCCTGTTCATCTGCACCCCGGTCGGCGGCGAGGAGCTCAGCCCCGCCGAGATCGCCGAGGACCCGCGCTTCACCTCGTACATCCACGAGGTCCGCACCCGGGACGTGGTCAGGGGCGGCGCCCGGCTGCGGCCCGCCTCCGACGCCACCACGGTGCGCGTCCAGGGCGACGAAGTGCTGCTGAGCGACGGGCCTTTCGCCGAGACCAAGGAGTACATCGCGGGGCTCGACATCATCGAGGTCGCCGACCTCGACGAGGCCCTCGCGCTCGCCTCCCGGCACCCCGCGGCGCTCGCCGGCGGCTCGGTCGAGGTGCGGCCGGTCTGGGAGTGAGTGCCACGGACGAGGTGGAGGCGGCCGTCGCCGCCGCCTTCCGCGAGGAGTGGGCCCAGGTCGTCGCCACCCTGATCCGGGTGACCGGCGACTGGGACCTCGCCGAGGAGTGCGCACAGGACGCCTTCGCCCAGGCGCTCGAACGGTGGCGGCGCGACGGAGTGCCGCGCCGCCCCGGCGCCTGGCTGACCACGACCGCCCGCAACCGTGCCCTGGACGTGCTGCGCCGGGAGGCGGTGGGCGCCGAGAAGCTGCGGGAGGCTGCGGTGCTGGCACGGGACGAGGGGCCGTACGACCCGGACCACGAGGGCGACGACAGCGGGGTGCGGGACGACCGGCTGCGGCTGCTCTTCACCTGCTGTCACCCGGCGCTGCCGATCGAGGCCCGGGTCGCGCTGACCCTGCGCACCCTGGCCGGGCTGACCACGCCCGAGATCGCCCGCGCGTTCCTCGTCCCCGAGGCGACCATGGCGCAGCGACTGGTGCGGGCCAAGCGCAAGATCCGCAACGCCGGTATCCCGTACCGGGTGCCGCCCGCGCATCTGCTGCCCGAACGCACGACGGGCGTCCTGGGCGTGCTCTATCTGCTGTTCAACGAGGGGTACGCGGCCACCGCGGGCGCCGATCTGATGCGCGCCGGCCTGTGCGCCGAGGCCGTCCGCCTGGCCCGGCTGCTGGCCCGGCTGATGCCCGACGAACCGGAGGTGGTCGGGCTGCTGGCGCTCCTGCTGCTGCACGACGCCCGCCGGGAGACCCGGGTGGACGCGGCGGGCGACCTGGTGACCCTGGAGGACCAGGACCGCACGGCCTGGGACCGCGCGGCGATCGACGAGGGTGCCGCGCTCCTGGAGGGGGCCCTGCGTCGCGGCCGGCCCGGCCCGTACCAGATCCAGGCGGCCGTCGCGGCCTGCCACACCACCGCGGCGACGGCCGCCGACACCGACTGGGCCGACATCGCCGGTCTCTACGGCGAACTCCAGCGGTACGTCCCCTCCCCCGTGGTCCGGCTGAACCGCGCGGTCGCCGTGGGCATGGCGGAGGGCGGCGAGGCGGGGCTCGCCCTGGTGGCGGAGCTGGAGGCGGCGGACGAGCTGGCCGGCTACCACCTGCTGCCCGCGACCCGCGCCGACCTGCTGCGCCGGATGGGACGCATGCGGGAGGCGGCCGAATCGTACGCCCACGCCCTGGAGTTGGTGGAGAACGCGGCCGAACGCCGGTTCCTGGAGAAGCGGCTCGCCCAGTGCGGCGGTGCCGGGGGTTGACCGGAGCCCCGGCCGGGGGCTTCCCCCACCCTGAATGCGGCAGCCCACTGGAGTGATCGCGGGGCGGGCTCTGCCTAGCGTGAGGGTGCATGGCAACGATTTCCGCGAAGTCCGCCCTGGCGTCATCGGTGGCGGTGATCGTGCTGGCGGCCGCACCCGCGGCCTCCGCGCGGTCGTCCCCACCAGGGCCGTCCGAGCGCTGCGGCAGGCATGACGAGGTCCGCCGGGCGCTGACCACACTCACCGCACATGACCACATCACCGGAGCCTCGGTCCTCGCCGACGGCCCGTGCGGGCGCTGGTCCGAGACCGTGGGCACGGCCGATCCGCGCACCGGCCGCCGCATGAACACCACCGACCGGCTGCGCGTCGGCAGCGTCACCAAGACGTTCACCGCGACCGTCGTCCTGCAACTCGCCGCCGAACACCGGCTCTCGCTCGACACCTCCGTCGAACACTATCTGCCGGGCACTCTCGGCGATGCCGGGAAGCACATCACCGTACGCCAACTCCTGCGTCACACCAGCGGGTTGCCCGACTATCTCGATGCCCCCGAGTGGGAGCACCCGGAGCGGCTGCGCCACCGACACTTCGAACCCCGTGAGTTGATCGCGCGCGCCCTCGAACTCCCGCGCCCGCAGCAGCCATGGCACTACGCCACCACCAACTACCTGGTGCTGGGCCTGATCGTCCAGCAGGTCACCGGCCGCGGTCCGGAGGCGGAGATCGACCGGCGGATCATCGAGCCCCTCGGGTTGCGCGACACGTACTGGCCGGGTGACGAGACCCGGATCCGGGGGCGGTACTCGCACAGCTACTTCACCTCCGAGGACGGACGGCGCGTCGACGGCACCGACTGGAACACGACCTTCGGCGGTGTGGGCGGGGCGCTCGTCTCCACGCAGTCCGACCTCACCCGGTTCGCCGACGCGTTGCTCGGCGGACGGCTGCTGCCCGCGCCCCGACTCGCCGAGATGCGGCGGACGGTGGCCGCCGACCCGGACCGGCTGTGGCCGGGCGCCCGGTACGGGCTGGGGCTGATCTCGTCGCCGTTGTCGTGCGGCGGGGTGTGGTGGGGGCACGCCGGGACCGTGCCGGGCGGCCACCGGGCGCTGGTCGCCGTCGGGCCCGGCGGCCGGAGCGTGGCCGTCGCCCTCAACCAGGTGCCGGACACCCTCCGGGCCGAACAGGACTTCCAAGACCTCGTCGACGCATCCCTCTGCGCCTCCGAAAGGACCTCCGCATGACCGGCTTCGCGGCATCGGCCGCCCTGGCCCTGGCGAGCGCCCTGACCCTTGGCGCCGCACCGGCCACCACCCACAGCGCCGCCCCCGACCCCCTGGCCCGCTACCACCACCAGCACCTCGACTGGAAGAGCTGCGTGCTCGGGCCCGACGACGAGACCGGCAAGGATCTGGAGAAGGCCGGCGCCCGATGCGCCCACGTCACCGTGCCGTTGGACTACGCCGACCCGAACGGCCGTACCATCACCGTCGCCGTCTCCCGGATCAGGGCCACCGACACCGCCCACCGGGTCGGCGCGCTGCTGCTCAACAGCGGAGGGCCGGGCGGGCAGACGATCGGCGACCCGCCGTGGGTGCGCGCGGCGATGAAGGATGTCGGCAAGCGGTACGACGTGGTCGGCGTGGACCCCCGGTTCGTCGGCCGCAGTACCGCCCTGGACTGCCACTGGCCCACGGGGTCGGGGATCCGCGGCCCGGGGCACGACCGGGCCGACTTCGACCGCTCCACCGCCATCGCCGAGGAACTCGCCCGTGACTGCCGGAAGTTCGAGGGTGACGTACTGCCGTACGCCACCACCCGGAACACCGCGCGGGACATGGACGTGATCCGCGCCGCGCTCGGCGAGCGGCGGATCTCCTATCTCGGCTACTCGTACGGCAGTTACCTCGGCGAGGTGTACGCCACGATGTTCCCGAAGCGCACGGACCGGGTGGTCCTGGACGGGGTGGCCGACCCCGCCCGCTACAGCCCCCGGCTGCTGCGCGGCTCGGAACCCGCCAACCGGCACGCCCTGCGGGACTGGGCCGCCTGGGCGGCCGCCCGGGACACGACGTACGGCCTGGGCCGCACCCGGGACGCGGTGCTGGCGGTCGTGGACCGGATCCAGGCCGCCGCCGAACGGGCGCCGCTGCGGGTCGGCGCCTACCGGGTGGACGACGGTGCCGTACCGATGGTGGTCTTCAGCGGCCTCTCCCAGGACAACGACGCGGCCTACGGCGACTTCGCCCAAGGCGTGCGCGACCTGCGGGACGCGGCCGGCGGCAGGACCGTCACCCCGAGCTCGTGGCTCGCGGACACGCTGGGCTTCATGCTCACCGGGTCCGAATCGGCCTACGGAAGTGTGCAGATGTCCATCCTGTGCGGTGACGTCGCCGCGCCCCGCGATCCGCGGACGTACTGGCGTGATGTGCAAACTGCCCGCGCGCAGGACCCGTTGTTCGGTCCGGTGACCAACAACATCGGGCCGTGCGCCTTCTGGGACCCGCCGCGCGAGCGGCCGACCGTGATCCGGGACGATGTGCCGGCCCTGCTCGTCAACGCGACCGGCGACCCGCGCACCGTCTACGAGGGCGCGCAGGCGGTGCACCGCGGCTGGCCGAGCTCCCGCCTGGTGACCCTGCGCGGCGCGGACCAGCACGCGGTGTTCGGTGTCTACGGCAGCGACTGCGTGGACACGACCGTGAACGCCTACTTCGCGACCGGGCGGCTGCCCGGCGCGGACGTCGCCTGCGCCGCGTCCCCGCACTGAGGGCGGCCTCCGGGCCGTTCCCGCACGGGGGCGGCCCGAAGGTTCCCGGCCGGATCAGGTCCGGCGCGCGTCCCGCGCCAGCGCCTTGAACTCCGGCCACCGCACGCGGGGCCGGGCGAGGCCCCGCCGGGCCAGATAGCGGTCGGTGGCCCGCTTCGTGGCGCGCAGCACGCTCACCGCGTCGCTCGCGCGGCCCGTGCCCATCGGCTCCACCACCCGGTCCGGGACCAGCAGCCATCCCGTGTCGCTCTCGCGCAGTCCGCCGCGCACAAGGGCGTTGTGCATGTGGTTGAGGCGCTCGTCGTGCCGGTGCACGAGGAGCGCGGCGGGGCCCGGTGCGGCGGGGCAGTCGGCCGGCACGGCCACGGCGAAGCCCTCGGGCGTGGGTACCGGCCGGGTCCGGGCCAGCACCGGGGCGCCGGAGGCGTCGCGGGCGGCGAGCACGGCCGTCGGGTAGGGGGCGAGCTGCGCGGCGCCGACCAGGTCGCCGGCCGGTGCGGGCGTGCCGGGCGCCGGGGGCAACGGCGGCCGTACGACGACCTGTTCGGGCGTCACGGTGATCAGCAGCCGCAGGTAGTACCAGTCCATCAGCAGGCGCATCGGAGGCGCGAGGTAGGACCGGCTGTGCGGCTGCCGGGCGAACAGCATCCGCCAGTAGTCCTCGGCGCCCTGCGGTCCGGTCATGATCTCGTCGGGGCACTCGGCACGGCCGCCGACGAAGATCTGCGGGGGCTCCTCGCGGCCGCTGCCGGTGGGGTCGGAGAAGAGCAGGGCGACCCGGCCGTCCCGGCGGATGTTCAGCGCCTTCTGCGCGAACGCCAGGGACGTGCTGAGCAGCAGGGTCCCGTCCGGGCGGCGCCACACGGCCGTCGGCCAGGCCGCGGGCGTGCCGTCCCGGCCGAGGGTGACGAACTCGCAGGTGCGGTAGGCGTCCAGGACGTCGAGCGGGGCGGAGTCGAGTACGGTCACGGGGCTACTCCCCGTCCAGCGGGGCACGCATGGTCCGGCGGTAGCCGGCGTACTGGCGGCGGCCCACGGCCTGCCACAGGAGGCGGCCGATCAGCGGGGCCTTGCCCAGGAAGTAGGCGCTCTCCTCGGGCGTGGCCTCCTCCAGGATGGCGCCGAGGGCCAGCATGCGCTTGTTCTTGGGTATCCCTTCCATGCCGCGCTCGCCGACCAGGTCCCACTCGGCGACGGTGAGATGCTCGGCGATCAGCGGCAGTACCGACCGCTCCTCCTCGTCGAGGTGCTCCAGGAGGGCGGTGCGGTGCGCGTCCAGAGCCAGGGCCAGTTCCTCGCCGGAGATCCGGTCGGCGGACCGCTCCCACACCGGCAGCCACTCGGCGACGGCCGTCAGGGTGCCGTCGATCGCCTCGTGCTGCTCGGTCATCCGGCCCACCAGCGCCTCGTCGTGCGCGGCCCGGGACCGCAGCAGCGGCCAGACCAGCTCGTCCTCGGCGTGGTGATGGTGGTGCAGGCCGTTGGTGTAGTCGCGCAGGGCCTCGGCGACCCGGGCCGCGCGGGCCGTGTCGCCGTCGGGTACGGCCCGCACCAGCCGGGGCAGCATCGCCGACTCACGGCGGAAAACCCGGTGGACCACGACCATTTCGTGGGTGTGAGGACGCTCCGCGGTGACCGGGGCGCCCTGGCTGCTGTAGGGGGACACGCTTGCTTGCTCCAGCGATCAGGTGTGTCGGTGTCGGTCGCCCACCGTGGCGCAGCCCACTTGGCGTCCGCTTGGCGACCGGCTTGGCATGCGGCTCGGTAGCCGCCTCGACGGCCCGGATGGCACCGCGTTTATCATCTGTTGACGGGATCGACGCGGTGCTCGGGTAGATTCCCGCGGCGTGCTGCGTTTGCGAGTCCTGGGGCCGCTGGGTGCCGAAGTCGCGGGGTCACCGGTCGCGTTGGGTGCTCCGCGGCAGCGCGCCGTGCTCGCGCTGCTGATCGCGGCCCGGGGCGGTGTCGTACCGGTCGAGCGGATGGCGGACGCGCTGTGGCGGGGTGAGCCGCCGGCGAAGGCCACGGTGTCGCTGCACGCCTATCTGTCCAATCTGCGCCGGTCGCTGGAGCCGGGCCGGCCGCCGCGCGCGCCCGCGACCGTGCTGGTGACCGCTCCCCCGGGGTACGCGCTCCGGCTGGCCGGGGACGCGGTGGACGCCTGGCGGTTCGAGACCTGGGTGGGCCGGGCCCGCAGCGCCCCGGCCGAGGAGGCTCGGCGGCTGCTCGCCGAGGCGCTCGGCTGGTGGCGCGGAACGGCCTTCGCCGAGCACGCGGACGAGGAGTGGGCCGCCGCGGAGGTGGCCCGGCTGACCGGACTGCGCGCCGACGCCGGTGAGCTCGCCGTCGCCGCCGATCTGCGCACCGGCCGGGCCGCGCAGGCGGCGGCCGACGCCGAGTCGCTCGTCCGGGACAGCCCGCTGCGCGAGGAGGGCTGGCGGCTGCTGGGCGCTCGCGCAGTGGGCGTGCGGCCGGCAGGCCGACGCGCTCTCCTCGCTGCGCCGCGCCACCGCCGTGCTGCGCGACGAACTCGGCTGCGATCCCGGTCCCGCTCTGCGGGGGCTGGAGCACGCCGTGCTCGCCGGGCGGCTCGACGTCCTGCGCGCGGCCGTACCCGAGCCTGCCCCCGTCGAGTTGCCGGTGCGCACCGGGCGCGGGCTGTTCGTCGGCCGGGCCGCGGAGCTGCGTGCCGTGGACGCGGCCGCCCGGGCCGCGCGGGAGTCGGGTGGCCTGGTGCTGGTCACGGGCGAGGCCGGGGCCGGCAAGTCGGCGTTCCTCGAACGGTCGGCCGCCGGGCTGCGGCAGGCCGGCTGGCGGGTGGTGGTCGGACGCTGCCCCGAGTACGAGGGCGCCCCACCCGCCTGGGCGTGGGTGGAGGCGCTCGGCGCGCTCGCCCGTGAGGTGCCCCCGGAGCGGCCGGACGAACTGGCGGTGCTGCTGCGGGAACCGGAGAGCGCGACCGCCCCCAGCCGCGACGAGGCCACCGCCGGCCGCTTCCGTATGCACCGCGCCTTCGCCGCCTGGCTGCGCGCCGCGGCCTCGGGCGCGCCGCTCGCCGTCCTGCTGGACGACCTGCACCGCGCCGACGCCGAGACCCTGGCCCTGGTCGAGGCGGCGGCGGCCGTCACCGGCGTCCCGCTGCTCGTGGTCGCCGGTTACCGCCCCGCCCAGGTCGGCGAGCACCTCCTCAAGACGCTCGCCCAGCTGGCGCCGACGGCCCCGCACAGGATCACGCTGGGCGGTCTGCCCCCGCAGGACACCGCCACCCTGGTCGCCGCCGTCTGCGGGACCCCGGTCGACGCGGCGACGGTGACGGCACTGGCCGAACGCACCGGCGGCAACCCCTTCTACGTGCTGGAGAGCGCCCGGCTGCTCGCCGACGAGGGCGCTCTGGTCGCGGTCTCCGAGGTCCCCCAGGGGGTGCGCGACGTCCTGCGCCGGCGCCTCGCGCTCCTCCCCGCCCCCGCGCGGTCCGTCGTCCAGCTCACCGCCGTACTGGGCCTGGAGACGGAGGTCGCCCTGCTCCTCGACGCCGCCGAGGCGGACGAGGAACAGGTGCTGGAGGGCCTCGACGCCGCACTCGCCGCCGACCTGCTCGCCGAACCCGGGCCGGGCCGCGTCCGGTTCGTGCACGCCCTGGTCCGTGACACGGTCTACGCCGACCTGTCCGGCGTACGGCGCTCCCGGCTGCACGCCCGCGTCGCCCGGCTGCTGCGCCGCCACCGTCCCGGCGAACTCGCCGCGCTGGCCCACCACTTCGCCCGCTCCGGCAGCGCCGCCGACGCCCCGCTCGCCGTGGACTACGCGCTGCGGGCCGCCGAGACCGCCGAGCGGCGCTACGCCCACGACGTCGCCGTCACCCTGATCCAGCAGGCGATCGAGACCCGCACCGCGACCGCGGGCGACGGCGCCCCGCCCGACCTGCTGATCGACCTGCTGGTGCGGCTGCTGGGCGCGCAGGTGCGCACCGGCGCCACGGACGCGGCCCGGCGTACCCGGCAGCGGGCCGTCGCACTCGCCGAACAGGCCGACCGGGGCGACCTGGTCGCGGCCGTCTACGGGGCCTGGACCGAGCCGGCGCCCTGGCGCAGCCGGCTCGAAGGGCCGTACGACCGGACCGCCCTGGCCCGTCTCGAAGGCCTCGCGGCCGATCCCGGGCTGGACGGCCCGACCCGTGCCCGGGTCCTGCAGGTCCTCGTCGACGCGGTCGCCGCCGAGGACGCCGACCGCGCCCTGGAGGCGGCCGGCGCCCAGCTGGCGCTCGCCCGTGCGGACGGCGAACCCCGGCTGATGGCGGCCGCGTTGATGACCTCGGCCCGGCTGCTGCCGCACGAGACCCGGGCGGCCGACCGGCCGCCGCTCACCGCCGAACTGCGCGACCTCGTCCACGCCCACGACCTGCCCGCCTACCGCTGGGTCTGCGAGCACCTCGACACGATGACCGCCGCCGCCCGCAACGACCCCGCCGCCGTACGCCGCCACACCGTGGAGGGCCTGGCCCTGGCCCGTCGCTACCGTCTGGTGTGGGCGCAGGGACTCAGCGCCGCGAGCTCGGCCATGCTGGCCGCGGTGACCGGCCGCTTCGAGGCGGCGGAGGCCGGCTACGCCGAGGCCGACACCCTGCTCCAGCGGGTGGGCGCCCACCACGCCACCGGACTGCGGACGCTGGGGCTGATCAGCATGCGGCTCGCCCAGGACCGCGCGGCCGAGATCGAGCCGATGGTCCGGGCCGTGTACGAGTCCGCCGGCGGTCCGGTCGCGGTGGCCCAGGCCCTCGTCCTGGCCCGCCTCGGCAGGCTCGACGAGGCGCTGGCCGTACCCGTCTCCGCGGAACCGCTCCGCGACCACCTCTACGGCCTGGAACTCGACTTCCGCGCCCAGCTCGCGGTGCTCCACCGCGACCACGACACCGCGGCGACCCTCCTCACGCACCTGCTCCCCCTGCGCGACCAGCTGGCCGGCGCCGCCGGCGCCGCCTACGCCAGCCGCCCCCTCGCCCACGCCCTCGCCGACCTGCACCGCCTCCTCGGCGACGACCGCGCGGCAGCAGACGGCTACGCCCTCGCCGAACGCACCGCACACGCCTGGGGTTCGACATATCTCGCCGAGAGCGCCCGCCGGGCTGCCGCGGCCCTGGCCGACGCCCGAACACGCCGACGCACCTTCGCGACCTGACCGTGCCGGATTGCCCCGTCACAGAGACGCATCCAGCAACCCGCCCGGGCCACACCCGGCGGGTCCGGGACACAAGGGTCCGGCCGATCCAGATTCCCCTTCACAGCGCCGGATCCGGCAGGTGCCGGAGGCGGTGGTCCGGACGGGTCCGGTCGTCGCCTCCGGCGTGGGGCGTCAGGCGCCGAGGGCGGTCATCACCACCGCCTTGGCCTCCTCCTGCACCCGGGCCAGGTGGTCGGGGCCCTGGAAGGACTCGGCGTAGATCTTGTAGACGTCCTCGGTGCCGGACGGGCGGGCGGCGAACCAGGCGTTGTCCGTGGTGACCTTGATGCCGCCGATGGCCGCGCCGTTGCCCGGCGCCTCCGTGAGGACGGCGGTGACCGGTTCGCCCGCCAGGGTCTCGGCGGTGACCTGGGCCGGGGAGAGCTTGGCGAGGAGGGCCTTCTCCTCGCGGGTCGCGGGGGCGTCGATGCGGGCGTAGGCGGGCTCGCCGAAGCGGGCGGTGAGGTCGGCGTAGTGCTCGGACGGGGTCTTGTCCGTGACGGCCGTGATCTCGGAGGCGAGAAGGGCGAGCAGGATGCCGTCCTTGTCGGTCGTCCAGACGGAGCCGTCCCGGCGCAGGAAGGAGGCGCCGGCCGACTCCTCGCCGCCGAACCCGATGGCACCGCTGACCAGTCCGTCGACGAACCACTTGAACCCGACGGGTACCTCGACGAGTTGGCGGCCGAGGTCGGCGGCGACCCGGTCGATCATCGAGGAGGAGACGAGGGTCTTGCCGATGCCGGCGCCCGCCGCCCACTGCTCGCGGTGGCGGTAGAGGTAGGAGATGGCGACGGCGAGGTAGTGGTTGGGGTTCATCAGACCGGCATCGCGGGTGACGATGCCGTGCCGGTCGGCGTCGGCGTCGTTGCCGGTGGCGACGCGGAACTCGTCGCGCTTCTCGATGAGCGAGGCCATCGCATACGGCGACGAGCAGTCCATCCGGATCTTGCCGTCCCAGTCCAGCGTCATGAACCGCCAGGTGGGGTCGGTGTACGGGTTGACCACGGTGAGGTCGAGCGAGTGCCGTTCGGCGATGCGGCCCCAGTAGGCGACCGAGGCGCCGCCGAGCGGGTCGGCGCCGATCCGCAGCCCGGAGGCCCGGACCGCGTCGAGGTCCAGGACGCTGGGCAGGTCGTCGACGTAGACGCCCATGAAGTCGTAGCGGCCGGTGGTGGGCGCCGCGAGCGCACGCTCGTACGGGATGCGCTGTACGTCCTTCAGGCCGCCCGCGATGATCTGGTTGGCGCGGTCCTGGATCCAGGAGGTGGCGTCGGAGGCCGCGGGGCCGCCGCTCGGCGGGTTGTACTTGAAGCCGCCGTCGGCGGGCGGGTTGTGCGAGGGGGTGACGACGACACCGTCCGCGAGTCCGCTCGTACGGCCCCTGTTGTGGGTGAGGATGGCGTGCGAGACGGCGGGGGTGGGGGTGTAGCCGTCGGCGCTGTCGACGAGGACGGTCACGCCGTTGGCGGCGAAGACCTCCAGGGCGGTGACCTTGGCGGGCTCGGACAGGGCGTGGGTGTCGGCGCCCAGGAACAGGGGGCCGTCGGTGCCCTGGCCGCTCCGGTACTCGCAGATGGCCTGGCTGGTGGCCGCGATGTGGTCCTCGTTGAACGCGGTCGTCAGGGACGATCCGCGGTGTCCCGAGGTGCCGAACGCAACCCGCTGGGCGGGGTCGGCCGGGTCGGGGTGCAGCGCGTAGTAGGCCGTGACCAGCCGGGCCACGTCGACGAGGTCCTCCGGAGCCGCCGGCCGGCCCGCTCGCTCATGCGGCATGAGTCCACTTCCTCCGCAGTCGTTGATCGATCGCTCGACGCCCATCTTTCCTTGTCAGCAGCGGCGGACGCGAGTGCGGCACCGGCTCCGGCGGCGAAGACACGGCGGGTTCACGGCCGGTTCACAGCAGGCGCAGGGTTCCCGGGGCGCGCTGTTCGAAGATGTCGACCAGCCAGTCGAAGACGGTGGCTCCGCGTCCGGCCCGGGCCTCGGCCAGCTCCGCCGCGACGGCGGCACGGTTGGTGGGGTGGCAGCGGGCCAGCCGGATCTCCAGCTGGCGGGCGGTCTCCGCGTGGCCCAGCCAGGTCCGGGAGGTCTCGTGGTCACGCCACTCGAACACGAAGGCGCCGTCCTCGGGGGTGCCGAAGCCGCCGCCGAGACAGTCGGCGAGCGCGTCGAGATTGCGTCCGAAGTAGCCGCCGGGCCCGTCGACCGCCTCGCCGATCACCCGCCAGAAGTCCTCCAGCGTCCTGATCCCGCCGCCGTCCAGTACGTAGGTCACCGTCACGGCCCGCAGGATACGGCCGTCGCACGGCCCGCAGCGGACAAGCCGCCGATCTGCCGGGGAACTGGCGCGGCGGACGTTCCGAAAGGCCGCCGACGGGACATACTGAACTTCAGTCAACTCCCGCGCCTTGGGGCACTCACGAGAGGCCGCACCGTGGAGAACACCCTCGCGCCCGCCGCCCAGGACCGCTACGACACCTACCTCGACCATGTGCGGCACTGCCCCGACTGCCACCCCACACGCTGCCGGACGGGCCAGGCGCTGGTCCGCGCCTATCTGGCGACGGCCCGGCCCGAACAGTGAGGCCGAGGGTGCGCGAGGGCCCCCGGCGGTGCCGAAGGGCCCTCGCGTGTCGCGTCGGGTCGTCTCGCGTGTCGTCGAGTCGTCGAGTCGGTCAGTGTGCCGCGGAGACCGTCCGGCGGGCGGACCGGGCCTTCGCCGGCTTCGGGTTGAGTACGCGCTCGGCCAACTCGCCGAAGAGCAGCCCGAATCCGACCCACAGCGTCACCTGGATGGCGAGCGCGGAGAGCCGGAACCGCCACAGCAGGGTGGCCGGGAAGTCCTTCGGCACCTCGTTGACGGCCGGCAGGAACTGGTAGGCCAGCCCGATGACGACGGCGAACCCGACCACCGCGAGCACGGACGCCCACCAGGTCCCCAGCCGGGGCTGGAGCCGCTTGCCGAGGATGGTCGCGGCGACCGCCAGCAGCACGCCGAGCAGCATCATCAGGAAGTACAGGGTGGTGCGCTTGCCGATGGTGTCCGGGTCGCCCACCGAGGGCGGGTTGGCCGGGTACTTGAGGAACGGCACCACGTACACGGCGAGCAGCGCGCCACCGGACAGCAGCAGCGCGGTCGCCCGCGGCGAGAAGCGGCCGACGCGGCCGAGGGCGAAGCAGAAGGCGAGGGCGGCGATGCCGCCGAAGGCCACCCCGTAGACCAGGACACCGGTGGCCAGGCCGGCGGTGGACTGCAGGGAGCGGGAGACGACCTCCATCTCGTGCTCGTGCGCGTGGGCGTCCTCGAAGCTGATCGCCTTGTCGACGTTCGGCTCACCGAGTACATAGGCGACGACCAGGGCGAGCACGCCGGCGGCCAGGCCGGCGAGCATGCCCCGCACCAGGAGGTTGCGAACCGTTGCGGAGTTCATGGGCGGTACGGCGTCCCTCGCGTCAGTGGCAGGGGAAGCCGAGCAGGTGGCGGGCGTCGTGCACCCACTCGTGGACGTCCGTGCCGTTGAACACGGAGGTGGCGCCCTGCTCGGCGCCGACGAAGTAGAGCAGGATCATCATCAGGATGCCGAAGAAGACCGCCCAGGGAGCTATCGCGGACAGCGGCAGCTTGGCGGGAACGGCACGGGTGTTGGCTGTCGGCGGAGCGACGGTCTGCGCCATGGCAGAACCTCCTCTGGGAGTTCGCGTCCCATCTCGGTGGTGCGTTGGACGACAGCCACGGGTCTGACTCGCAAGCGCCCGGGGGCTCTTGCATACAGTGGCGCGACCGTGCCGGATTCCCACCGGCTTCCGTCTCGCCGTCGTCGATATCGGACAGACCGTACCGCGTGTCAGGGGCACGGCCAAGACCGCGTCACCAGGCGTGATCTTCGTCTCCCGCCTGGTGGACGGTCGTCGGCCGGGCTCAACCCGTTGGCGCGAGGCCCAGTTCGCGCTCACCGAGCGGGGCGAAGAAGCGGTCGACGTCGGCGTCGGAGACCTCGGCGAGGGTGGCCGGGGACCAGTGCGGGTCGCGGTCCTTGTCGACGACCTGGGCGCGGATGCCCTCCACCAGGTCGTGGGTGGCGAGGGTCGCGCAGGAGACCCGGTACTCCTGGTCCAGGACGCGCTCCAGCGAACCGAGCCGACGGGCCCGGCGGACGGCTTCGAGGGTGACCTTGAGGGCGGTCGGCGACTTGGTGAGCAGGGTCTCCGCCGTCTCCTTGGCCGCCGGGTCACCGTGGGCGAGCAGCCGGTGGACGATCTCCTCGACGGTGTCCGCACCGCCGTGACAGGCATCGATCCAGGCCCGCTGCCCGTCGAGTTCTCCTTCGGGCGCCTGCCGTACGTACCGGGCGAGCGCCTCGGGCACGGGCAGTCCGGCGAGGTCGGCGACGAACGCCGGGAGCGAGCCGGACGGCAGGTAGTGCGGCGGCCGACGGCGACGAAGGTTGGCGTCGAAGAACCGGGGTCGCTGGTGTCCCGGTGGTCGGTCCCCGGCGTGCTGACACCTACGCTGCGACCGGCTTGAAGTGTCAACTGAACCCGCCAGTAGGATCACTTGAGGCGTCAAGCTAGGCTTTTCCCCATGGAGACTCCCGAGCCGCGCTGGCTGGCGGACGACGAGACGCGCGCCTGGCTCGTTCTGGCCGGGATGCTGGTCAGACTGCCGGCGGAGCTGGACGCGCAGTTGCAGCGGGACGCGGGACTCAGCCACTTCGAGTACCAGGTGCTCGCGGGACTCTCCGAGGCGCCCGGCCGCACGCTGCGGATGAGCGAGCTGGCGGTGTTCGTCAACGGGTCGCTGTCCCGGCTCTCCCATGTCGCCAGGCGGCTGGAGGACCGCGGCTGGCTGCGCCGGGGGCCCGACCGGGACAACGGCCGCTTCACGGTGGCGACGCTGACGGAGGCGGGCTGGGCCAAGGTGGTGGGCTCGGCACCGGGTCATGTGGCGGCCGTACGCCGTCTCGTCTTCGACCCGCTCACCCGGACTCAGGTCCGGCAGCTGCACGAGATCGGCAGCAGGCTCCTGGCGGCGACGGGCGACGCCGGCCGGCCGTTGAGCTAGGGACTACGCGGTTTGCGCGCTGTCCGAGGAGAAGATCCGGGTCGTCGTCGACGCGCGCGTGGCCGAGTTGGCGGCCTTGCGGGCCGAGTTCGAGGCGCGCGTCGGCGCAGGGGGCCCGTTGCGGGCGGCCGGGGCGGAGGCGGGTCTCACGCCGGCGAGAACGTGAGGACCGGTTTGACGATGTCCGTGCTCATCCGGGCGACTGCCTCGTCGATCCGCTCGAACGGGACGGGCGTGACGAGGCGTTCCGCCGGAAAGCGGCCCGCCGCCTGCCAGTCGAGCAGGAGCGGGACCAGGTCCTGCGGGTTGGCGTCGCCCTCGATGCTGCCGCGGATCGTCTTGCCGCCGCCGATGAGGTCCATCGCGTCGATGCCGATGTCCGCCGCGCCGAGGCCGACGACGACCAGGGAGCCCAGCGGGGCCAGGGCGAGGGCCGCGTCGCGGATGGCCGACGGGGCTCCGGTGGTGTCGAAGGCGTGAGTCGCGCCGCCGCCGGTGAGGTCCCTGATCCGGTCGCCGAGGTCCGTGCTCGCACCGTCCAGGGTGTGGGTGGCGCCCACCTCCGCAGCCAGCGCGCGGCGGTCCCTGTCGAGGTCCACCGCGATCACCGTGCCGGTGCCCAGGGCGGCGGCGGCCATGACCGCGGCGAGCCCGACCCCGCCGCAGCCGAACACGACCAGCGCGGACCCGGGTTCGGGGCGCAGGACGTTCAGTACCGACCCCGCGCCGGTCTGGAAGCCGCAGCCCATCGGCGCGGCGGTCACCAGGTCGGTGTCCTCCGGGACCACGACCACGTTCTCGCGGGTGGCCAGGGCGTGCCGGGCGAAGCTCGACTGGCCGAAGAACGAGGACCAGACCCCGGCCCCCTGCCGGTTCAGGGTGGTGCTGCCGTCCGGGCGGTGCCCCGCGTTGTTCAGGGGCGCGAACCGGGCACAGTACGCCCGTCGGCCCGCCGCGCAACGGGCACAGATGCCGCAGCTGTTGTAGCTGAGGACGACCCGGTCGCCGGGCCGCACACCCGTGACCTCGGCGCCCACCGCCTCCACGATGCCGGCGCCCTCGTGGCCGTACACCGCGGGCACTCCCGCCCGGCATCATGGCCTTCGTGACCAGGTCGGTGTGGCAGATGCCCGCCGCGCTGAGGCGGACCAGGACCTCGTCGGGGCGCGGGTCCGAGATCTCGACGTCCTGGAGGGTGAAGCCGCTGTCCGGGCCGTACGAGACGGCCGCCTGAGTACGCATGGGTGCTCCGGATCCCTTCAGGTCAGGCGCCGTTGATACGGGCGCGGAGGTCGGTCAGGGTCTGGGCGACGATGCGGCGCAGCGCCTCGGCCTCCGCCTCGCCCGCCGGGGGAAGCAGCCGCTGGGCCAGGCCCGTTTCGACCGTACTGGCGGCGATCGTCCGGCGGTGACTGAACGTCAGGAAACCGACCTGTCCGTGGTACGCGCCCATGCCGCTGCTCCCGATGCCCCCCGAGGGCGCGCCCTCCACCCCCAGTGCGCGGCGAGGTCGTTGCGGGTGACGCCACCGGAGGTGGTCCGCTCCACGAAGCGGCGGAACTCCGGCCCGTCGGAGCCGAAGAAGTAGGCCGCCAGGGGGCTGAGGCGGGCGGCCACGTAGTCGATGACCTCGTCGAGGTCGTCGTACGGGTTTACCACCAGGACCGGGCCGAAGATCTCCTCCGACGCGATCGCCATCTCCTCGGTCACGTCCAGCAGCACGGTGGGGGCGATCCGGCGCCCCGCGCGCCGGGGCAGGGCGGCGGCCTCCTCGGGCGGGACGATGGTCACGGCCCGGGCGCCCTTGGCCTCGGCGTCGGCGACGAGGGCCGTGACCCGGTCGAAGTTGCGGTCGTCGATGATCGAGACCACGTCCGGGTTCTCCAGCCAGGTGGGGAAGTACGTCCGGACCGCGTGTTCGTAGCGGGCCACGAAGTCGTCCAGGCGGGTGCGCGGTACGAAGACGTAGCCGGGGCAGAGGCAGATCTGGCCGCCGTTCATCAGCCGCATGGCGGCGACGCGTTCCGCGGCGAGGTCGAGGTCCGCGTCCGAGCCGAGGACGACGGGGTTCTTGCCGCCCAGCTCCATGACCTCCTCGTCCGTGGAGATGGCCCGGGCCCGGGAGTAGACCTCGGCGTCCCGCTCCAGTACGACGACCCTGAGGCCCGCCCGGCCCAGCAGGTTCGCGGCGGTCACCCCCGTGGGCCCGTACCCGATCACGGCCACGTCGTAGGCGCCGCCCTCGCGCTCCCCGCTCTCCCTGTCCGGGTACCTCATGTCGCTCCTGCCACGATTCATTGATGTAGCGTTCATTCCAATTGGAGCAGGCGTTACGGTAAGCAGGTCGTCAGAGGGCGGTCAAGTGCCGCTACGACGGGAAAGGCAGCCCCCATGACCAGCACCCCGCGCCGGATCGACGTCCATCAGCACCTGGTCCCGCCCCTCTACCGGGATGCGCTCGCCCGGCAGGGGATCACCGAGGCAGGCGGCCGTGCGCTGCCGGACTGGAGTCCGGAGGCGGCCCTGGAACTGATGGACCTGCTGGGCACCGAGACGGCGATCCTGTCGATCTCCACCCCGGGCACCGGTTTCCTCACCGACCCCGGCGAGGCCGCCGGCCTGGCGCGGCGGCTCAACGACTTCTCCGCCGCCCTCACCGCCGAGCACCCCGGCCGCTTCGGCTGGTTCGCCACCCTGCCGCTGCCCGACGCGGCCGCCTCGGCGCGGGAGGCCGAGCGGGCGCTCGCCGGACTCGGCGCCGACGGCGTCACCCTCCTTGCCAACACCGCCGGCGACTACCTCGGCGCCGCCGGACAGGACGCCCTCTGGCGGGTGCTGGACGAGCACGGTGCCGTCGTGTTCGTCCATCCGGCCGAACTGCCCGGGCCCGCCGTCGACGGCATCCCGCCGTTCGCCGCCGACTTCCTGCTCGACACCACCCGCGCCGCGTATCTGCTGGTCCGCAACGGGGTCGTGCGCCGGTACCCGCACATCCGGTTCGTCCTCAGCCACGCCGGCGGTTTCGTGCCGTACGCCTCCCACCGCATCGCCGTCGCCCTGGCCGCCGACACCGGGCGCAGCCCCCTCGACCTCCTGGAGGACCTGCGCGGCTTCTACTTCGACACCGCGCTCTCCTCCAGCCCCGTCGCCCTGCCCACGCTGCTGGCCTTCGCCCGCCCCGGACATGTGCTGTTCGGCAGCGACTGGCCGTTCGCCCCCACCGCCGCGGGCCAGTACTTCGCCAACGGCCTCGACAGCGGGGTCGACCCCGCCACCCTCGCCGCCGTCGACCGCGGCAACGCCGAGGCCCTGTTCCCCCGCCTGGCCGACGCGCCCGCCCCGGCGCCCGCCCGTCGTCCGCTCCCGGCGCGGCTGCGGCAGTCCGCCCGGCGTGCCGGTGCCCGCGCCTTCTTCCGGCTGGTGCAGCCCGGAACCGGCTGAGGGAGTCCTCGGGAGGCCGGGTGAACCGGCAGGGAACTCTTGGTCATGGGTTCCTTTGGACGGCCGTTCGAGAACAAAGGGCTGCCTAACATGAGGCGATCACGAACGGTACGAACCCCGGGAGCTCGGGATGGTGTTGTCCGGCCTCAGTGGGAGGTCGTTGCGTCCCTGGGCGGTCGTCGGTGTCGCCGTCGTCTGCCTGGTGGCCGGAGTCCTGGCGCTCACGCACGACTCGCGCCCCGCACACGCCGACCCGGCCGCCCTGCCGCACACCACGGTGGAGGTGTCCGCCAGTCACTGCGGCCGGGGGTGGAGCGCGCCGGTGTCCGGAATCCAGGTCTTCGACCTGCGCAACCCGACCGACGGCCCGGCCGAGGTCCTCCTGGAGGACCCGAAGAGCCAGGCCGTGTACGGCGAGGTCGAGGACATCGGCCCGGGCACCACCCGGGAGCTGACCGTCCGCCTGGGCAAGGGCGCGTACGCGTTCAAGTGCGTGCCCGACGACGCCGACGCCGTCACCGGGCCCACGGTCCGCATCGCGAAGGGCCGCAGCGGACCGGCCGCGGCCCCGGTCACCGAGCACGACCTGATCCCGCCCGCGCTGGCCTACCAGAAGTGGATCGGCGGCGGCCTGTCCGACGTCGTACGGCTGACCACGACGCTCAAGGACGCGGTCGACCGCGGTGACCTCGCGGCCGCCCGCACCGCCTGGCTGCCCGCCCATCTGGAGTACGAGCGGATGGGCGCGGCGTACGACGCCTTCGGCGACGCGGACGGCGCGATCAACGGCACGGACGCGGGGCTGCCCGGCGGGGTGCACGACAAGGACTTCACCGGGTTCCACCGCGTCGAGTACGGACTGTGGCACGGCGAGTCCGCCGCGAGCCTGCGCGGACCGGCGGCCGGCCTGCTGAAGGCGGTCACCGCACTGCGCGACGACTGGGCGCAGACCCGCATGGACCCGGCCCAGCTGGGGCTGCGGGCGCACGAGATCCTGGAGAACACGGTGCAGTTCGAGCTGACCGGACGTACCGACTACGGCAGCGGCAGCAACCTCGCCACCGCCCGCGCCAACCTGGACGGCACCGAGCAGGTCCTGTCCCGGCTGCACCCGCTGCTGGCCACCCGGTACGCCGGTCTGTCCGGCCTGGAGAGCGAGTTGGACCGGGCCGGGAAGACGCTCGACGGTTTCGGACACGACGGCACCTGGACCCCCCTGACACGGCTGAGCCACCGGCAGCGCGAGAACGTCGACGCGGCCCTCGACGACCTGGTGGAACGGCTGGCGTCGGTGGCGACCCTGTGCGATCCGCGGAGGACGGTGTGAGTACCGACGAGATGAGCAGCGCGAGGACGGGTGGGGTGGGCCGCCGCGGTTTTCTGCGCGGGGCGGCCCTCGCGGGCGCGGGGCTCGCGGCGGGCGGTGCGGCCGCGCCCGGCGCCGCGGCCACCTCCGAAACGGACGCGACGCCCGTGGCTCCGTTCCACGGTCCCCGCCAGCAGTCCGCGATCGCCGCGCCCCGCCGGGCCACGGTGTTCACCTCGTTCGACGTCACCGCCGGGGACCGGGCCGGGCTGGCCGAGCTGCTGCACACCCTCACCGAGCGCGCCCGCTTCCTGACCTCGGGCGGCACCCCGGAGCCGGTCGGCGTCACCGGACCGCCCGCCGACTCGGGCGTCCTCGGCGAGCAACTGCCGTCCGGGGCACTGGCGGTGACCGTCGGGGTCGGGGCCTCGCTCTTCGACGACCGGTACGGGCTCGGGAAGCTGAGACCGCGCCGGCTGACGGCGATGCCGGCGTTCCCGGACGACGACCTCAGGCCCGAGTGGTGCCACGGCGACCTCAGTTTGCACCTGCACGCGGACGACACCGACACCGTGCTGCACGCTCTGCGCGACATCGCCCGGCACACCCGGGGCGGTATGCAGGTCCGTTGGCGGATGGACGGTTTCACCAGCCCGCCCCGGCCGTCCGGCACCCCGCGCAACCTGCTGGGCTTCAAGGACGGCACCGCCAACCCGGAGACCGCAAGCGCCCGCGAGATGGACCGGCTGGTGTGGGTCGGCAAGGGCTCCGGCGAGCCGGACTGGGCGGTCGGCGGCAGTTACCAGGTGGTGCGGCTCATCCGCATGCTGGTGGAGTTCTGGGACCGGGTCTCGCTCAGCGAGCAGGAACGGATGTTCGGCCGCTCCCGCGCGTCCGGAGCGCCTCTGGACGGCGACGCCGAGCACGACACGCCCGACTACGCCGACGACCCGAAGGGGGACGTCATCCCGCTGGACGCGCACATCCGGCTCGCCAACCCGCGCACCACGGCCACCGCGGACCAGCGGCTGCTGCGCCGCGCCTACAACTACGACCGGGGCATGGACAGCAACGGCAACCTCGACATGGGCCTGCTCTTCAGCTGCTACCAGCAGGATCTGGCCCGGCAGTTCGAGGCGGTGCAGAAGCGGCTGGCCGGGGAACCGCTCGTCGACTACATCTCCCCGTTCGGCGGCGGCTACTTCTTCGCGCTGCCCGGCGTGCGGGACGGCGGCGACTGGTACGGGCGCGCGCTGCTGACCTGAGCCGCCGCGCGCTCTTGACCGGAATTTGGCCACCCGCTGGACCCGAGCTTGTTCGAACAACTCCGTAGCCCAATCGGTCAATACGCGGTCAAGGTTTGCCCCAGCATCCCTGACCCGGTGTTCATTCACCCGCCATCATGGCTCCGCCGGACCGCCCGGAAGCGGGCGAAGCATCCCTGCCTGTACGACGCAGTGACGTTCATGCCCGGAGGGGAAGCAGCATGGCCAGCACAGGAAGACGAACGGCGATGAGGAGCCTCGGCACTCTCGCGGGGGCCGCCGCACTCACGGTCCTCGGAGGCACCGCGCCCAGCTGGGCCGCCGTACCCGCCGGACACGGCGGCGGCTCGTCGACCGCGACCCCGATCAAGCACGTGGTCGTGCTGTTCGACGAGAACATCTCCTTCGACCACTACTTCGCGACCTACCCGAAGGCCGCGAACACCGACGGCACCAAGTTCACGGCGTCGAAGAACACCCCGAAGGACGTCGACACCCTCGCGCACGCCGGGCTGCTGACGAAGAACCCGAACCAGTACCTGCCGAAGCGGCTCACCCCGGCGCAGGCCATGACCTGCGACCAGAACCACTCCTACGGCCCCGAGCAGCTGGCCTACGACGGTGGCAAGGCCGACCAGTTCGTGCAGAACACCGAGGTCGACAAGTGCTCCGGTGGCCTGTTCGGCGAGCCCGGCCTGGTCATGGACTACTACGACGGCAACACCGTCACCGGTCTGTGGAACTACGCCCAGCAGTACGCCCTCAACGACCACTCCTACAGCTCGGTCTACGGCCCCTCCACGCCCGGCGCGCTCAACCTGGTCTCGGGTCAGACGCACGGCGCGATCTCGGTGGACTCGGTCACCGGCAAGCAGACGTCGACGCCGGACTCGTACGCCATCGCCTCCCCGAACGCGAAGGGCGTCGGCACGGTCGTCAACGACCCCGACCCGGCCTACGACGACTGCTCCGACAAGGACCACACCAGCACCAGCGCGCTGGCGTCGCTGCAGGGCAAGAACATCGGTGACCTGCTCAACTCCAAGCACGTCACGTGGGGCTGGTTCCAGGGCGGCTTCCGCCCGTCGACGGCCTACACCGGCACCTCCGGCTCCTACGCCAAGTGCGACACCACGCACACCAACGTCGGCGGCGCCTCGGTGGTCGACTACAGCCCGCACCACAACCCGTTCTCGTACTACAAGTCGACGTCCAACCCGCACCACGTGGCGCCGAAGAACGTCAACGAGATCGGCCACAACGGCCAGGCGAACCACAACTACGACCTGACCGACTTCACCGCGGCCGCCAAGGCGGGCAAGCTCCCGGCCGTCAGCTTCCTCAAGGCCGGTGAGTACCAGGACGGCCACGCCGGCTACTCCGACCCGACCGACGAGCAGCACTTCCTGGTCGACGAGATCAACGCGATCCAGAGCTCGCCGCAGTGGAAGTCCACCGCGATCGTCGTCGCCTACGACGACTCCGACGGCTGGTACGACCACGCCTACGCCAAGCCCCGCAACGGCTCCAAGGACACCACGGTCGGCTCCAACGGCAAGGCCCTGGACAGCGCCGCCTGCCAGGCCGGCCCGGCCGCGTCCGGCGGCTACGCCGACCGCTGCGGCCCCGGCACCCGGCAGCCGCTGCTGGTCATCTCGCCGTACAGCAAGGTGAACAAGGTCGACCACACCCAGACCGACCAGTCCTCGATCACCCGCTTCATCGAGGACAACTGGCGCACCGGCCGGGTCGGCGACCACTCCTTCGACGCCACCGCGGGCTCGCTGACGGGCATGTTCGACTTCAAGCACCCCAACAACAAGCAGGTGCTGCTCAACGCGAACGGCTCCGTCAAGTCGGTCAAGCCGATCCACCACGTGGCCGCGGTGAGCACGCACATCACCCCGGGTCCGGCCATGGAGAACACGGCCGCCACGACCGGCTCGGGCCAGTTCCCGACCCTTCCGGTCAGCCTCGGCGCGGGCGCCCTGGTGGCCGCCGGCGCCACGGGCACCTTCCTCACGCTGCGCCGCAAGCAGCGCGCCACGGCCTGACCCCTCCCGCACGGCCCTGATCACCTCGGCACGGTCCTCCTCCCCGGACCGTGCCGAGGTGCGTGCGGGACCGTGGCAGCGGCCCGGCAGGCCGGGCCTTTCCCGAGTCGAATCCGCTGGTTACGCTCCTCTCCACCACTGCTGCGACGGCGCGGCCGGAAGGGGATGTGCGATGGGTCTGGGAGCGATCGATCTCAATCTTCTGGTGGCGCTGGAGGCGCTTCTGGAGGAGAAGAACGTCACGCACGCCGGCAGCCGTCTGTCCATCAGCCAGTCCGCGATGAGCGGCTCCCTCGCCCGGCTGCGCCGGCACTTCAACGACGAGCTGCTGGTGCGGGTGGGCCGTGACTACGAGCTCACCTCGCTCGCCGAGCAGTTGCTCCCGGTCGTCCAGGCCTCGCTGCACAAGGCCGAGGAGGCGGTGTCACTCACCCGCCGCTTCGACCCGACGGACAGCAACCAGCAGTTCTCGGTCGTGATGTCCGACTACGTCATGACGGTGCTCGTGGAGCCGCTGCTGCGGACCCTCGCCCAGGAGGCGCCCGGGATCCGTCTGGACGTGCACCCGATCGTCGACGGCCGGCCGGAGTCGGAGTCGCATCTGCGCTGCCACGATCTGATGGTGGTGCCGCTCGGCTTCCATCTGCCGGGGGTCAGCGAGGCGGTGATGCGCGACCGGTTCGTGTGCATCGTCGACCCCGGCAACCCGCGGCTCGCCAAGGGCCGGCTCACCCTGCGCGACCTGGCCGAGATGCCGCATGCCGCGTCCGCCTTCGGCAAACAGCTGACGCACGCCGACCGCCAGCTGGAGACCCTCGGCATCACCCCGCGGGTGCAGGTGAGCGCGCCCGGCTTCACCACGCTGCCGTTCCTGGTGGGCGGCACCGACCTGGTGGCGCTGGTGCCGGAGCTGCTGGCCCGGCACTATGCCGGTTTCGCGCGCTGTGTCGCCGTACCGACGCCGTTCCCCGAGGTGCCGCTGGTCGAGGCCATGTACTGGCACCACAACCGGCACGCCGACCCCGCGCACCGCTGGCTGCGGGAGACCGTGCGCCGGGTCGCCGGCTCGCTGGGCGGCGCCCACCGGCCGTTCGGCCAGGAGACCGCCGGGGACGTCGGGACCGGACTCCCCCGGCTGACCCAGGCCTCCTAGACACGGGAGACCGTCGACAGGTGGCCGGAACATTCCTGGAACGTCGACCATGGCCCGGGAGTCCTGTGGGGTGAGGGAAGAGAACCACAGGACACACGGGGGTGTTCGATCTTGACCGAGATCATCGAGAGGACCATCGGGGACGGCGCGGGGGAAGCGGCGCCGGCACCGGACGAACTGACACCGTACGTGGCGCCGTTGCCCGCCCCCCGTCCGGTCCCGGTCGACTTCGACGGCGCGTACGGCCGGTTCATTACCACTGCCACCTCCTCGAACACGAGGACATGGGCATGATGCGGCCCTTCGTGGGGATGCCGGAGGAGGCGATGAGGTTCGACCACGGCGGGGCCCACGACGGTCGTGGGGAGGGCCACGGGGGCTGACCCGGCCCGGGCGGCGGTCCGCACCACCGGATCGGCCGTGCCGGTGCCCGTGGATACGATGATCGGCGACATGGGCGCCGGCACCGCGTGGCATCACGCCTGATCGGCCCTCCACTGACGGCGGAAGAGGCGCGAGACCATGACGAGCGGCGACGCCCTCGCACTGGACGACCCGGTCGGTGCGTCGCTGCGCGGTCACCACGCGGGGCTCGCGCGCAGGCTCGGCCGGGCCGCCACCTATCTGCCGGACGTCGCGACCTTCTCGGCGCTCTCCGCGGATCCGGACCGGGCGGACTGGGCCGACCTCGCCCGGCTGCTCGGCCGGGGTGAGTTCGCCGACCTGTTCAGCTGTCCCGCGCCCCCGCCGCCGGACTGGGAGCCGGTCTTCGTCCTCGAAGGCCGGCAGCTGGTCCGGCCCGGCGGCGACGCACCCGATCAGGGACCGGCTCCGGCCGGCGCCGAACCGGTCGAGCTGGGTGCGGCCGACGTGCCCGAGATGCTCGACCTGGTCGGGCGGGCCCGGCCGGGCCCTTTCTGGCCGCGCACCCACGAGCTCGGCACCTACCTCGGCGTCCGCGACGGCGGCAGGCTGGTGGCCATGGCGGGGGAACGGCTCCGGCCGCCGGGGTGGACCGAGATCAGCGCCGTCTGCACCGCCCCCGAGGCACGCGGGCGCGGCCACGCCGTCCGCCTGGTGAACGCGCTCACCGCACGGGTGCTGGCGCGCGGCGAACGCCCCTTCCTCCATGTTGCCGAGGCGAACACCGGGGCGATCGCGCTCTACGAACGGCTCGGCTTCGAGACCCGCAAGAAGGTGACGTTCCGCGGGTTCCGCACCCCCTGACGGCTCCGGCTCGCGAGTCCCGGACGGACGGGGCGGACCGGACGGGGCGGACGGACCAGAAGCAGGCGAGCAGGCGCAGGCGGTCCTGCGGCCGTGCCGCCGCGGGCCCTGTCGGTCCAGGTGCCGGGCGGTCCAGGCGGGGGCACCGTGGTGCGGTGGTGCGTGCGGTTGTCGTCCGTCGTGCGGCACGGGATGCTGAGGGGGCACGGAGGGAAGCGGTGCCCATGGATCGTTTTCCGCATGCGGCCGATGTCGAGTTCCACAGTCCCCTTGACCTCTCCAGGGCCGCTGCCGCGGTTCTGGACGCGGAAGGCCGCATCTCCGGGTGGGGCTCCTCGGCCCAGCGTCTCCTCGGCCATCCACCCGAGGACGTGCTCGGCCGGCCGGCCACCCGGCTGCTGGCAGCGGAACCGGGGCAGCGGCTGTCCGCCCTCTGCAAGGCGGACAGGGCCCGCAGCACGGTCCTGGACCTCAGCTGCCGTGACGGCCGGACCCTGCGCGCGGCCGTCACGTTCAGCCCCCTCGCGCACCTGGGCACGGCCGCGACGGTCGTGGTCGCGGCGGATCTGTCGGCGCTGCGCGGCTGGGAGGCGCAGCTGGCGCTGCTGCAGGGGTTGGCGACCGAGTCCGCCGTGGGCCTGACGATCTTCGACACCGACATGCGTGTGGTCTGGGGGAACACCTCGACCGATCTGGAGCTCGCCGGGGTCGCCCAGTACGTGGGCCGGCCGGCCGCGGACCTCTTTCCGGAGGGCGAGTTCATCTCGCGGCACCACCCCCCGGACGAGGACCAGATCATGGAGCACGTGCTGACGACGGGGGAACCGATCCTCGGCATGCACTACCGCGGACGGGCCCCGGCCGACCCGGGGCGCGAGCACGTCTGGTCCTGCTCGTACCACCGGCTGGTGGACGCCCGGGGCGAGCCGCTGGGGCTGTTCGAGGAGTCCCTGGACATCACGGACCGCTACCGCGCCCAGGAACGGCTGTCGCTGCTGGTGCGGGCGGGCAAGCGGATCGGCGCCTCGCTGGACGTGCGCCGGACCGCCGCGGAGCTCGCCGACGTGGCGGTGCCGCAGCTGGCCGACGAGGTGCTGGTGGACCTGCCGCCCGCGGTCATCGAGGGACGGCAGCCGCCGACGGGCTCGGCGCCGGGGCACAGCATGCTGCGGATGCACGGGCGGACCCCGGAGGAGTTCCGGACCAGTCCCGTCTCCTATCCGCCGGCGTCACCGCAGGCCATGAGCCTGGCCACCAGCCGCCCCGTCGTCGACGCCGCCCCGCCCGGCGCCCCGGGCGAGCGGGCGTCGGCCGGACACCGGTGCAGCCTTTTCGTCCCGCTGCTCGCCCGGGACGCCGTGGTGGGCCTGGCGACCTTCCGGCGCAGCAGCAATCCCGACCCGTTCGGGCCCGAGGAGCAGACCCTCGCGGTGGAGCTGGCCGAACGGGCCGCCGTCGGCATCGACAACGCCCGCCGCTACACCAGCCAGCACGCGGCGGCCCTGGTGCTGCAGCGGAGCCTGCTGCCCCAGCACCTGCCGGCGCAGAGCGCGGTCGAGGTGGCCTACCGCTACCTTCCCGCCGACAGCCGGGTGGGCGTGGGTGGGGACTGGTTCGACCTGATCCCGTTGTCCGGGGCGCGGGTGGGGCTGACCGTCGGTGACGTGGTCGGCCACGGTGTGCACGCCGCGGCGACCATGGGCCGGCTGCGTGCCACCGTACGGACCCTCGCCCTGCTGGACCTGGACCCGGCCGAGCTGCTCACCCGGCTCGACGGCCTGGTCGCCCAGGACTCGGAGCCCCACGCGGACGACGGGCTGGGCGACGAGGCGCTCGGGGTGACCTGCCTGTACGCGATCTACGACCCGGTCAGCGGCCGCTGTGTGTGGGCGAGCGCGGGGCATCCGCCGCCGATCGTGGCCGACGCGAACGGCTCGGTGGCGCTGTCCTCACTGGCGCCGGGACCGCCGCTCGGGCTGGGCAGCCTGCCCTACGAGAACGTCGAGCTGAGCCTGTCCAGCGGCAGCGTGGTGGCGTTCTTCACCGACGGTGTCGTGGAGGACCGGCGCACCGACATCGACAGCGGGATCGACCGTCTCGCCCATGTGCTCACCTGGCAGCGGTGCCCGCTGGAGGAGCTCTGCGACCGGGCGCTGTCGACGCTGCCGCCCGGACCGCAGGCGGACGACGCCACGCTGCTGCTCATCCGCACCCGGCGGCTCGCCGACGGACAGGTGGCGGACCTGGAACTGCCGCCGGACCCGGCGATGGTGGCGCGGGCTCGCACGGACACCGAACGCCAGCTGACGGACTGGGGCCTGTCCGAACTCTCCTTCACCGCCGCGCTCGTGGTGAGCGAGCTGGTCACCAACAGCATCCGGTACGCCACCGGGCCCGTCCTGCTGCGGCTGATCAAGGACCGCAGTCTGCTGTGCGAGGTCTCCGACAACGCGCACACGGCACCTCACCTGCGGCGGGCGCGCCGGGACGACGAGGGCGGCCGGGGCCTCTTCCTGGTGGCCCAGATGTCGCAGCGCTGGGGCACCCGGTACACAGCGTCCGGAAAGACCATCTGGGCCGAACTGGCCGTCCCCTAGCGGCTCGTGGCGGGCCTGTCGCACAGGGCGTGGTCGACGAGGGCGCCGGTCGCGCGGTTGAGGGCGGCCAGGTCCGGGGGCGCGGTCGCGGTCGTGAGGGAGACGGTGACCGCGCGCCTGCCGTCCGCGCTCACCGCGGGGCGGGTGTTGACGCCCGCCCCGTCGCCCTCGTGCAGGTAGTAGTGACCGCCGCAGGAGAGCGGGATCCTGCGCAGCCCGAGGCCGTAGGTGCCCTCGGGCATCTCGGCCAGGTCCTCCGGGTCGTCGGTCCGCCGGACGGTCTGGCGCATCTCCCGCCACTGCCCGGCGGGGAGCAGCCTGCCGCCGGCGAGGGCACGGAAGAAGGTGTTGAGGTCGGCGGTGGTGCTCACCACGCCGGAGTCCGCGGTGTGTTGGAGACTGTGCTCGGTGACGTCGATCCGGGTGCCGTCGGGGCCCGTCAGGTAGGCGTTCACGTGCGGGGCGGGCAGGTGGGGGTCGAGCCCGGGGACGGAGGTGTCCCGCAGCCCCAGCCTGGCGATCACCCGCCGCTCGACCAGTTCCTGCCAGCTCGCGCCGCCGGCCTTCTCGGCGATCATCCCGGCCAGCAGGTAGTTGGTGTTGGAGTACGCCCATCGGGTCGCACCGCTCGGTCGCGGCACGAACAGCGGCCGGTGCTTCATCGCCACCGCGACCAGGTCGGCCGCGGGTGTGGTGTCGTAGCGGTTCTCCTCGAAGTGGTTGATCAGCCGGTCCTGGATCTCGGGGTCGTCGATGTAGTCGTACAGGCCGCTGGTCTGGCGGAGCAGGTCGCGGACGGTGATGCGGCGGCCGTCGTTCCCGTTTCCGGCGACGACTCCGGGGAGCCAGTGCTCGACCTTGTCGTCGAGCGACAGCCGCTTCTCGGCGGCGAGTTGGAGGACCACGGTCGCGGTGAACGTCTTGGTCGTGCTGGCCACGCGGAAGTGCGCGTTCCAGGGGATCGGGTCGGTGGAGCCGGCCGTCCGGGTGCCGATGCGTGCCATGAGCGGCGCGCCGTGCGGTCCGTCGACCCGGGCCAGCACGTTCACGTCGCCTCCCCCGGCCTGCCGGACGGCGGCGAGGTCCCGCCGGAGTGCGTCCTCGTCGTAGTGGTGCCGCGCGGCCGGGTGGCCGGTGGCGGCGGTCGCGGCCATGGGTGAGGCCGGCGCGAGCAGCATCGCGGTCAGGACGACCGCGCCGGCCTTCTTCGTCGACGGCATCCGCATGTTCGTATCCCCCGGTGCTCTGGTTCCTGGTCGGTGGCGATCTCCAGCCAACCGGATCCGGGCGCGCGGGTGGATGGGGCTGTCCTCCGAATGCGGGGTGTACGTAGCCCCCTGTGGAGCGGGCTCGAAGTCCTTGCGGAGCCGGACCGGCTCCGGTCGGGACGGGGAGCCGCCGCTGCCCGGCGTCGGGCGAGCGGCGCGAGGGCCATGGTGATCGCGCCCAGCGGCCCGGCGAGGGCGAAGACGGTGAGCTGCATCGTGAACTTCCTGGCCGACCAAGCCAGTTGACCCACCCGGAATCTCCGAGCGGATGGCCGCCCCCAGCGGCCGTGCGCATTCCGCCGTCCCGCGCCGACACCTCTGCGAGGGTGATCGGGGATTGACGCCGCCACATTTACTTAGAGTAGCCTTGCCTAAGTTGACCGTCTTCGGAGGGTGGCCGGTGGGATCAGGGGAACTGTCGGGGCGGGACGTCCTGGCACGCTCGGTCAGAGGGCAGGGGCGGCGCGTCGCTCTCGGTTCGGCACTCGGCTGCGTGCACCAACTCGGGGAAGCCATGGTCCCCGTACTCATCGGTGTCGTCGTCGACCAGGCGGTGGCCGGGCAGGATGCCGGACGTCTGGTGCTCTGGCTGGCCGTCCTGGCCGTCGTGTACGTCTGCCTGTCCTGGAGTTTCCGGCTGGGCGCACGGGCCGGTGAACGCGGCGCCGAGGAGGCCGCCCACACGCTCAGGCTGGCGATCGTGCGCCGGGTCGTCGACCCCCGGGGCGGCGCCGGGGACGACCGGCTCTCCGGCGAGCTGGCCAATGTCGCCACCGAGGACGCCAAGCGGGTCGGCGCGGTCAACATGGCGCTGATGAGCGGCACATGGGCCGTCGCGGGGATCGCCGTGAGCGCCGTGGCGCTGCTGCTGACGTCCGTGCCGCTCGGTCTGATCGTGCTGCTCGGCACCCCCGTGCTGCTGTGGCTCGGGCATCTGCTGAGCAAACCGCTGGAGCGGCGCAGCGAGGCCGAGCAGGACCGGGCCGCCGGCGCCGCGGGCGTCGCGGCCGATCTGGTGGCCGGGCTGCGGGTGCTCAAGGGGCTCGGCGCGCAACAGGCCGCCGTCGAACGCTACCGGCGCACCAGCAGGGTGTCCCTCGCGGCCACCCTGCGCGCCGCGCGGGCCCAGTCGTGGCAGACCGGGCTGGTCCTGGCCCTCACCGGCGGGTTCATCGCGCTGATCGCCTGGGTGGGCGGGCGGTTGGCGCTCGAAGGGTCCCTCACTCTGGGCCAGTTGGTCTCGGCGGTGGGTCTCGCGCTGTTCCTGCTGGGGCCGTTGGAGACGTTCGCCTGGGTCAACGCCGAACTGGCGCAGGGCCGCGCCTCCGCCGCCCGGATCGCCGAGGTGCTCGCCGCCGGGCCCGCCGTGGTCGGCGGGGACGAACCGGTGCCGGACGCGGTGCGCGGGCAGTTGCGTCTGCGCGGGGTACGGCTCGGCGGACTGGACGGCGTGGACCTCGACCTGCCCGCCGGGCGGCTGACCGGGATCGCCGTGACCGATCCGGCCTGCGCCGAGGCCCTGTTGGGCTGCCTGGGCCGGGAGACCGACCCGCAGCAGGGCTCGGTCGAGCTGGACGGGGTGCCGCTGACCCGGCTGGACCCGGCGGGGCTGCGCGCCGCGGTACTGGTCGCCGCGCACGACGCCGCGCTGTTCGAGGGCTCCCTGGCCGCGAACGTGCACCCGGAAGAACCGACCGGGCACGGGCAGCGGGACGACCCGCGGACGGAGCGCGCCATGGCGGCCGCCGACGCGGACGAGGTCGCCCGTTCCCTTCCGCGGGGCGCGGCGACGGAGGTCGGCGAGGGCGGACGGTCGCTGTCCGGCGGCCAGCGGCAGCGCGTCCTGCTGGCCCGGGCGCTGCGCGCCGAACCGCCGGTCCTGGTCGTGCACGATCCGACGACGGCCGTGGACGCGGTCACCGAGGCCCGGATCGCGCAGGGGCTCAGGGAGATCAGGCAGGGCCTGACCACCGTCGTGGTGACCAACAGCCCGGCACTGCTCGCCGTCACCGACCGGGTGGTGCTCCTGGACGGCGGCCGGGTCGGCGCCGAGGGCACCCACGCGGAACTCGCCCGCACCCACGAGAACTACCGTACGGCGGTGCTGACATGACCGGGACCGACAAGCCGAACGACGCCGAGCCCGCCCTCGTGCCCCCGGCCGACGCACCGCACGGCACCGACAGCACCCCCGTCACCGGGACCGACGAGCGGCATGGCTCCGACGGCTCCCCCGTGGCCACCGCCGAAGAGCCGAACAGCACCGAGCGCGCCCTGCTGCCCACCGCCACACCCGCCCGCACCCGGGCGGCCGTCCGTGAACTGCTGCGCCCGCACCGGGCGTTGGCCGCCGCGGGCTTCGGCACCCTGATGTTCGCCACGGCCGTCGGGCTGCTCACCCAGCCGCTGCTCGGCCACATCGTCGACGTGGTCACCGAGCACCGCTCCCCCGACGCGCTCACCCGGCCGGTGCTCGCGCTCGCCGGGGTCGCCGTGGTGCAGGGCGTCACCACCGCGCTGGGCATGTCGCTGGTCTCCCGGCTCGGCGAGACCGCGCTCGCCCGGCTGCGCGAACGGTTCGTGGCCCGCGCCCTGTCCCTGCCCCTCGAACGCCTGGAGCGGGCGGGCTCCGGCGACCTCAACGCCCGGGTCACCCGGGACGTGTCCCGGGTCGCCGACGCGGTCCGCACCGCGCTGCCCGAACTGGCCCGCTCCGGGCTGTCGATCGTGCTGACCCTGGGCGCCCTCGCCCTGCTGGACTGGCGGTTCCTGCCGGCCGCGCTGGTCGCCGTGCCGGTGCAGGCGCACACCGCCCGCTGGTACCTCCGCAACGCCGTCCCCCTGTACGCGCAGGAGCGGATCGCCACCGGGGCCCAGCAGCAGCAGTTGCTGGACACCATCGGCGGGGCGCGGACGGTACGGGCGTACCGGCTGCAGGACGGCCACACCCGCCGGGTCACCGAGCGCTCGCGGGCGGCGGTGGAGCTGACGATGCGCGGGGTGCGCCTGGTGCTGCGCTTCTACAGCAGGCTGCACATCGCCGAGTACGTGGGCCTGGCCGCGGTGCTGGTCACCGGGTTTCTGCTGGTGCGGTCCGGTTCCGCCTCGGTCGGCACGGCGACGGCCGCCGCCCTGTACTTCCACAGCCTCTTCGGACCGGTGAACACCGCGCTGGTGCTGCTCGACGACGCCCAGTCGGCGACGGCGGGACTGGCCCGGCTGGTCGGAGTCGTCGACGAACCGGCGCCCGTGGTCTCCCCGCACGCGGACGGCGCGACGGGCGAGGCGTCCGTGACGCTGACCGGTGTCTCCCACGCCTACGTGCCCGGCCGCCCGGTCCTGCACGGTGTCGACCTGGAGGTGCGGACCGAGGAACGGGTCGCGCTGGTCGGCACCACCGGCGCCGGCAAGACCACCCTGGCCAAGCTGGTGGCGGGACTGCACCGCCCGGCGGCGGGGCGGATCGAGGTCGGCGGCATCGCGCCGGACGAGTCCGGCCGGCTGGTGGGGCTCGTCACCCAGGAGGTGCATGTCTTCGCCGGGCCGCTCGCCGAGGACCTGCGTCTGGCCCGCCCGGAGGCGAGCGCCGAGGAGCTGCGGGAGGCGCTGGCCACGGTGGGCGCCCTCGGCTGGGCCGAGGCCCTCCCGGAGGGGCTGGACACCGTCGTCGGCGACGGCGGCCACCAGCTCACCGCCGACCGCGCCCAGCAACTCGCCCTGGCCCGGCTGCTGTTGGCCGACCCGCCGGTCGTCGTGCTCGACGAGGCGACCGCGGAGGCGGGCAGTTCGGGCGCCCGGCTGCTCGACGAGGCCGCCGAGCGGGCGCTGCGCGGCCGTACGGCACTGGTCGTGGCCCACCGCCTGAGCCAGGCCGCCGCCGCGGACCGGGTGGTCGTGCTGAGCGGCGGCCGGGTCGTGGAGGAGGGCACGCACGACGAACTCCTCGCCGCCCGGGGCACGTACGCCGCTCTGTGGCGGGCCTGGTCGCACCAGCGCTCCCCCGACGCACCCGCCACCGCCGACGCTCCCCGCTGACCCGCCCCCTGATCCGAGCCGCCCCCCGCCGGACCCGTCGTCACGAACAGAAGGATCATCCGATGCCCCGCGCCACCAGAGTGTCCAGGCTGACCGGCCTGCTCGTCTCCGTGCTCCTGCTCACGGCGACGGCGGTCGCCTGCGGCTCCTCCGACTCCGACAACGACTCCGGCTCGTCCTCGGCCGGCGGCTCGGGCTCGTCGGCGGCCGTCGGCGCCTTCCCGGTGACGATCGCCCACAAGTTCGGCAGTACGACGATCAAGTCCGAGCCCCAGCGGATCGTCACCGTCGGCCTCACCGACCAGGACGCCGTCCTCGCCCTCGGCAAGGTCCCGGTCGGCACCACCGAGTGGCTGGGCGGCTACAAGGGCGCGATCGGCCCGTGGGCCGAGGACAAGCTGGGCAGCGCCGCCGCGCCGACCGTGCTCAAGGACACCGGCACCGGCCCGCAGGTGGAGAAGATCGCCGCGCTCAAGCCGGACCTGATCCTCGCCGTCTACTCGGGGCTGACGAAGCCCCAGTACGAGAGCCTGTCGAAGTTCGCCCCGGTGGTGGCCCAGCCCAAGCAGTACAACGACTACGGCGTGCCGTGGCAGCAGCAGACCGAGGAGATCGGCCAGGCGCTGGGCAAGGCGGCCGAGGCCAAGACGCTGGTGTCGGGTGTCGAGGCCAAGTTCGCGGCGGCCGAGAAGGCGCACCCCGAGTTCGCCGGCGCGAGCGCGGTGATGGCGACGCCGTACGAGGGCACGCTCGTCTACGGCAGCCAGGACCCGCGCTCCCGCCTCCTGTCCGACCTCGGCTTCTCGCTGCCGAAGGACCTGGACAAGGTGATCGGGGACCAGTTCGGCGCCAACATCAGCAAGGAGCGCTTCGACCTCCTCGACCAGGACGTCGACGTGTGGATCGTGCCGGACACCACCGCGTCGGTCACCAAGCTGCACGACGACAAGGTCTACGCCGACCTGAACGTGGTGAAGCAGGGCCGTGAGGTCTTCATCAAGGAGACCAGCGACTACGGCAACGCGGTGTCCCTGTCGACCGTCCTGAGCATCCCGTACGTCCTGGACCGTCTGGTGCCGCAGCTGGCGGCGGCGGTGGACGGCAAGGCCTCGACGCAGGTGGCCCAGCCGACGTCGTGACCACGCGCACACGAAAAGGGGGGTGGGTCCGGGACCGGACCCACCCCCCTTTTCTTTTCGTGTGTCAGGAGCCGTCGACGAGGCTCTTGGGCCGCATGTCCGTCCAGTGGGTCTCGATGTGGTCCAGGCACTCCTGCCGGCCCGCCGGGCCGTGCACGGCCGTCCAGCCCGCCGGGACGTCCACGAAGTCGGGCCACAGGCTGTACTGGCCCTCGTCGTTGACGAGGACGGAGTAGACGCCGTCGGGGTTCTCGAACGGGTTGCTCATGTCAGCGGGTCCTTGCCTTTCGGATCTGATCGGTGTGGGTCTCAAGTGGCTTCGGGGTCAGCTCAGTTCGTCCGCGCGCCGTACCACCGCCTCCAGCGCCCGGAACCAGGTCCCGGCCAGCTCCCGTACCGCGTCCTCGGTGAGCAGTCCGGACGCGTACGCCCAGTGGGCGCTGAGTTCCGGCCCCTCGGGACGGTCCTCGGTGAGGGCGTTGAGGGTGAGCGGGTGCGACATCGGCATGCCGGCGTCCGGGTCGAGGTCGGCGGCGTCCTCCTCGGGGGCGTAGGACCAGTCGGCGGCCTCGGGGCGGCCGAAGCGGCCCATGTAGTTGAACTCGATCTGCGGCTCGGCCAGTTCGGCGAGGAGCGGGCCGGTCGCGGGGTTGAGCCGGCGCAGCAGGCCGTGGCCGATGCCGGCCATGGGCACGGTGGTGAGACGGTCGCGGATCCGGGCCACGGCCGCGTCCAGGGCGGGTCCGCCCGCGAGGGCGTCCGGGCCGGTCGCGCCCGGGTCGAGCCGGACCGGGACGACGCTGGTGAACCAGCCGACCGTACGGGACGTATCGGCGTCGCCCGCGAGTCCCTCCTCGCGGCCGTGGCCCTCCAGGTCGACCAGGACCGGTCCGCCGGGGGCGGCCGCGCCGAGGGTCCGGGCCCGCCAGTCCCCCACGGCCAGGGCGAACGCGGTCAGCAGGACGTCGTTGACGCTCGCCCCGAAGGCGGCCGGGGCCCGGCTCAGCAGGGGTCCGGTGATGTCGGCGGGCAGGGTCAGGGAGAGATGGCGGGTGGTGGCGACCGTGTCCAGCACCGGGTCGAGGGGCCGGGGCAGCGGGAGTCCGGCGCTCTCGGCGAGCGCGGAGGTCCACCAGGGCAGCTCGTCCTCGGCGGCCGGTTCGACGGCCCGGGCGCCGAGCAGCCGCGACCAGCGGGCGAACGACAGCTCCACCGGGGCGAGTTCGGGGGTACGGCCGCCACGGACCGCCGCCCAGGCGGTGGCCAGGTCGGGCAGCAGCACCCGCCAGGAGACGCCGTCGACCACGAGGTGGTGGACGAGGAGCAGCAGCCGTCCGAGCCGCTCGGGCCCGGCGTCGAACCAGACGGCCCGCACCATCGCCCCGCCTTCGGGATCGAGCCCCGCCAGAGCCGTCCGGGCGTGGCGGGCGACGGCGTCCCGCAGCGCGGTCTCGTCCCCGGCGGCCTCGCGTACGTCGACCCGGGCGAGCCAGGTCCGTACGTCGGTGTCGGCAGCCACCGGCACGGACAGCGCGGCCTCCGGGGTGCGGACCAGCCGGGCGCGGAGCATGTCGTGCCGCTCGGCGAGCGCTCCGAGCACGGTCAGCAGTCCGGGTTCGGTCAGGTCGGCCGGGGTGCGCAGCAGCGCCGCCTGGTGGTAGGCGGCGAGGGGACCGCCGCGGTCGAGCAGGGCGCGCATGATCGGGGTGAGCGGGACGGTGCCGGTGCCGTCGCCGTGCGTGGCGTGCCGTTCGCCCGCGCCCAGCGGGACGGCGACGGCGGCCAGGGCGGCGACGGTGCGGTGCTGGAGGACCTGGCGGGGCGTGACCCGCAGTCCGCCCGAGCGGGCCCGGGCGACGAGTTGCATGGCGACGATGCTGTCGCCGCCGAAGGCGAAGAAGTCGTCGTCCGTGCCGATCGCCTCGGCGGGCAGTCCGAGGGCGTCCGCGAACAGGTTGCGCAGGGCGCGCTCGGTGTCGTTCTCCGGGGCCCGGCCGCCGCCCGAGGCGGTGAAGTCCGGGGCGGGCAGAGCGGCCCGGTCCAGTTTGCCGTTGGACAGCAGCGGCAGCTTCTCCAGCACCACCACGGCGGCCGGGACCATGTAGTCGGGCAGGGTCCCGGCGGCGTGCGCCCGCAACTCCGTGCCCTCGGCGCCGTCGGAGACCGTGTACGCAATCAACTGCCTTACCCCTGGCCGGTGTTCACGCGCCACGACGACGCTCCGCGCGACCGCCGGGTGGGAGTCGAGGACGGCCTCGATCTCGGCGGGTTCGACCCGGTAGCCGCGGATCTTGACCTGGTCGTCGGTGCGGCCGGCGAACTCCAGCAGGCCGTCCTCGGTCCAGCGGGCCAGGTCGCCGGTGCGGTACATGCGCGCCCCTGGCACCCCGAAGGGGTCGGCGACGAAGCGTTCGGCGGTGAGCTCCGGGCGGCCGAGGTAGCCGCGGGCCAGGCCGGGTCCGGACAGGTACAGCTCGCCGGTGACACCGGGCGGGACCGGGCGCAGGGCCGCGTCCAGGACGTAGGCGCGGGAGTGGTGGACGGGGCGGCCGACGACCGGCCGGGCGCTGTCGCGGACCCGGCCGACGAGGGCGTCGACGGTGGTCTCGGTGGGGCCGTAGAGGTTGAACGCCTCGGTGTCCGGGAGCGTGGCGAGCCGGTTCCACAGCGACTCGGGTACGGCCTCGCCGCCGAAGCCGACCACCGCGAGCGGGCATTCGCCGTCGGGTCCGATCAGGCCGCTGTCCGCCATCCGGGCCAGCAGGGACGGGGTGACCTCGATGAAGTCGATGCCCCGGGCGCGGATGAACTCGGCGAGGAGTTCGGGGTCGCGGCGGGTGTCGTCGTCGGCGATGTGCAGGGCGTGCCCGTCGAGCAGCCACAGCTGCGGCTGCCAGGAGGCGTCGAAGGAGAACGACCAGGCGTGTCCCACCCGCAGCCGGCGCAGTCCGGTGCGCTGCTTCGCCAGGTCGTGCAGGTCGTGGCGGTGGCTGTGGAAGAGGTTGGCGACTCCGCGCTGGGTGACGACGACCCCCTTGGGGCGGCCGGTGGAGCCGGAGGTGTAGATGACGTAGGCGGGGTGGTCGGGGCCGGGGGCGGTGGGTTCCGCCTGGGGCAGGGCGTCCGCCGGGGCGTCCAGGAGGAGGACCGGGGTGCCGGTGGCGGGCAGGTCGGCGGCGGTCCGCGCGGTGGCGAGGACCAGGACCGGGCGGGCGTCGTCCAGCATGCCGGTGAGGCGGGCCTCGGGCAGGTCGGGGTCGAGGGGCAGATAGGCGGCACCCGCGCGCATCACGGCGAGGATCGCGGCGATGTGGTCGGCGGTGCGGGGCAGGGCGAGGGCCACGATCCGCTCGGGGCCGGCGCCGTGCCCGGCCAGGATCCGCGCCAGCTCCGCGCTGCGGGCGTCGAGCTCGGCGAAGGTCCAGGTGGTGCGGCCGTCGGTGACGGCGATCGCGTCCGGGGTGGCGGCGGCCTGGGCGGCGAACAGCTCCGGTACGGTGCCGAGCCGTTCGGCGTCCGGCAGCGCGTTGTCGTTCCAGGTCTCCAGCACGGTGCAGCGGTCGGCGGAGCCGAGCAGGTCGAGCCGGCCGACGGGGCGGTCCGGGTCGGCGGCCATGCCGGTGAGCAGGCCGGTGAGGGCGTCGGTGAGCCGTCGTACGGTGGCCGCCTCGAACAGGTCGAGGCGGAACTCGGCGGTCACCCGCAGCCGTTCGGCGGGTTCGACCGCCCAGGCGAGCGGATAGTGGGTGGAGTCCGCGTGCTCGCGGACCGTGACGCGCGGCGCGTCTCCCGTCTCCCCCTCGCGCTCCGCTGCCGGGTACGACTCGAACACCACGAGCGTGTCGAAGAGTTCGCCGAGTCCGGCGGTGCGCTGGATGTCGGCGAGGCCGAGGTGCTGGTGGGCGATGAGCCGGGACTGCTCGTCCTGGAGCCGCGCCAGCAGGGCGCCGGTGCTCTCCTCGGGGCGGACGCGCACCCGGACCGGGACGGTGTTGATGAACAGGCCGATCATCGCCTCGGACCCGGGGAGTTCGGGTGAGCGGCCCGCGACGGTGGCGCCGAACACCACGTCGTCGCGTCCGGTGAGCCGGCCGAGCAGTACGCCCCAGGCCGCCTGCACCAGGGTGTTGACGGTGACGCCCCGGCTCCGGGCGAACGCCTCCAGCTGTGCGGTGCGGTCGGGGTCCAGCTCCACGGTGTGGGTGTGCGGGACGGCGGCGGCCCGGTCGGGGTCGGCGGGCGCGAGCCGGGTGGGTTCGGCGAGCCCGGTGAGGGCCTCGGCCCAGGCCCCGGCGGCCGTGGCCGGGTCCTGGGCGGCCAGCAGCCGCAGATGCGCCCGGTAGGGGGCGGGCGGGGCCGGGGTACGGCCCTCGTAGCGGGCCCACAGCTCGGCGGTGAGCAGGGGCAGCGACCAGCCGTCGAGGAGCAGGTGCTGGTGGGAGAGGACCAGCCGGTGCCGGCCGGGGCCCGTCCTGGCCAGCAACAGCCGTAGCAGCGGCGGCTGTTCGGGGTCGAAGCGGCGCCGCTCCTGGGCGAGCAGCCGGGTCCAGTCCTGCGGTTGTCCGGCGAGGTCGAGCTGCCGCCAGGGCAGCACGGCGGTACGCGGTACGACGGCCACGGGCCGTCCGGAGGACAGGTACCCAAAGCCGCTGCGCAGGTTCTCGTGGGCGTCGAGCAGATCCTGGGCGGCGGCGCGCAGCCGGTCGGCGTCCAGGGGGCCTTCGAGGTCGTAGGTGACCTGGACGGTGTAGACGTCGGGTCCGTCGTCGGCGGAGTCCAGGGCCGCGTGGAAGAGGAGTCCGGCCTGGAGCGGGGAGACGGGCAGCACGTCGGTGCCGGCGGGCAGGGCGGCGACCTCGGCGCGCTCGGTGTCGGTGAGGTCGAGCAGGACGGTGTCCTCGGCCCGCGCCTCGGCGCCGGCGGCCGTCGTCGCCACGGCGGCGAGTCCGGCCACCGATTTGTGCCGGAACACATCGCGCGGGCTGAACGCCAGCCCGGCGGCGCGGGCCCGGGCGACCAGTTGCATGGCGACGATGCTGTCCCCGCCGAGGGCGAAGAAGTCGTCCGCCACACCGACCCGTTCGAGGCCGAGCGCCTCCGCCACGAGGGCGCCCAGCGTCTCCTCCAGCGGGGTGCGGGGCCGGGTGTCGGTGACCTCGGCGGCGAAGTCCGGCGCGGGCAGCGCCCGGCGGTCCAGCTTGCCGTTGGGGGTGAGCGGGAGGGCGTCGAGGGTGACGACGGCGGCCGGGACCATGTGGTCGGGCAGCGACCGGGCGGTGTGGGCGCGCAGTGCGGCGGTGTCCGTGCCGGCGCCGGCCGGAACGACGTAGGCGACGAGCCGTTCGTCGCGCAGGACGACGGTGGCGTGCGCGACGGCCGGGTGGGCGCCGAGCACGGCCTCGACCTCGCCGAGTTCGATCCGGAAGCCGCGCAGTTTCACCTGGTCGTCGGTGCGGCCGAGGTACTCCAGCTCGCCGTCCGCGGTCCAGCGGGCCAGGTCGCCGGTCCGGTACATGCGGCTGCCCGCGGGCCCGTACGGGTCGGCGAGGAACCGCTCGGCGGTCAGCCCGGGTCGGCCGAGATAGCCGCGGGCCAACTGGACGCCCGCCAGGTACAGTTCGCCGGCCACCCCGGGCGGCACGGGCCGCAGGCGGGCGTCGAGCACCAGGGTGCGGGTGTTCCACACCGGTCGGCCGATCGGCACGGCGGCCGGGTCGGCGGGCACCTCGTGGGCGGTGACGTCGACGGAGGCCTCGGTCGGGCCGTAGAGGTTGTGCAGGCGGACGGCCGGCAGGACCCGGTGGCAGCGGGCGGCCAGCGGGGCGGGCAGGGCCTCGCCGCTGCACATGACCTGGCGGAGGGGCGCGCAGTCGGCGGCTGTCGGTTCGTCGAGGAAGGCACGCAGCATCGACGGCACGAAGTGGGCCGTGGTGACGCGCTCGCGCCGGATCAGGCCCGCCAGGTAGGCCGGGTCCTGGTGGCCCTCGGGACGGGCCACGACCAGGGCGGCGCCGGTGATCAGGGGCCAGAAGAACTCCCACACCGACACGTCGAAGCCCACCGGGGTCTTCTGCAGCACCCGGTCGGCCGGGTCGAGGCGATAGGTGTCCTGCATCCACAGCAGCCGGTTGACGATCCCCTGGTGGGGGACGGTGACGCCCTTGGGGCGGCCGGTGGAGCCGGAGGTGTAGATGACGTAGGCGGGGTGGCGGGGGTCGTAGGAGGCGGGCAGGGGCGTGTCGGAGGGGTGCTCGGGGGTGCCGTCGGCGTCCACGGTGAGGCGGGGCACGGCGGTGTCCGGGAGGGTGACGTCCTCGGCGCTGACCAGGCAGACCGGGCGGGCGTCGGCGAGCGTGTACGCCAGCCGCTCGGCCGGATAGCCGGTGTCCAGGGGCAGATAGGCGGCGCCCGCGCGGTGCACGGCGAGCAGGGTCACCACCAGCGCGAGGGAGCGCGGGAGGGCGACGGCGACCGTGGCCTCGGCACCCGCCCCGTGCGCGGCGAGGGTGTGGGCGAGCCGCTCCACCCGCAGGTCGAGTTCGGCGTAGGTGAGCGAGGTGTCCTCGAGGACGAGCGCCGTGGCGGCGGGGGTGCGGGCGGCCTGCGCGCGGAACAGTTCGGGGAGCGTGAGGTCCGGGACGGTCCGGGCGGTGTCGTTCCAGCCGGTGAGGACGAGGGCGCGTTCCTCCTCGCGCAGCACGTCGAGGGTGCCGACGCGGCGGCCCGGGTCGGCGGCGACCTGCTCCAGCAGGGACTCCAGACGGCGGCCGAGGAGTTCGGCGGTGCGCCGGTCGAAGAGGTCGGCGCTGTACTCGATCCAGCCGTCGATGTGCTCGTCCCGCTCGACGAAGTCGAAGCTGAGGTCGAACTTGGCGCTGTCCTGGCCCACGGCCTCGCGGCGGACGGTCAGCCCCGGCAGCGCGGGTCCGTCGCCCTGGCCCGCCAGGTGGACGACCATCACCTGGAACAACGGGTGCCGGGCGAGGGAGCGTTCGGGGTTGAGGGCCTCCACCAGCCGCTCGAAGGGCAGCTCCTGGTGGTCGTAGGCGGCCAGGTCGGTGCCCCGGACCCGGGCGAGCAGCTCGGCGAAGGTGGGGTCGCCGGACAGGTCGGTGCGCAGCACCAGGGAGTTGACGAAGAACCCGACCAGGTCTTCGAGGGCCTCGTCGGAGCGGCCGGAGACGGGGGCGCCGAGGGGGATGTCCTCGCCCGCGCCGAGCCGGTGCAGCAGCGCGGCCACGGCCGCCTGGGCGACCATGAACATGCTGACGCCGTGCTCGCGGGCGAGGCCGCGCAGGGCGCCGGCCAGGGCGGGCGGCAGGGTGAAGCCGGTGGTGCCGCCGCGGCCGGTCGGCTCGGCGGGGCGGGGCCGGTCGACGGGCAGGTTCAGTTCGGCCGGGAGCCCGCGCAGGGTCTCGGTCCAGTGGGTGAGCAGCCGCGTTCCGGACTCGGCCAGCAGGTCGCGCTGCCAGAGAGTGTAGTCGGCGTAACTCACGGGCAGCGACGCCCAGTCGGGGGCCCGGCCGGTGGTGCGGGCCGCGTACGCGGTGGAGAGGTCGGCGAGCAGCGGGCGGTCGGACCACTCGTCGGTCGCGATGTGGTGCAGCAGGAGCAGCAGCACGTGCTCGTCGGGGCCGGTCTCGAACAGGGTGGCCCGGAAGGGGAGTTCGCGCTCCAGGTCGAAGGGGTGCGCGGCCTGGAGCGCGAGGTCCTCGAACGGGGCGCTCGCCAGCGGTACCCGGACGTCCGCCGGGTCCAGGACGTGCTGGTGCGGGACCCCGTCGACGGCCGGGAAGACGGTCCGCAGCGGGGCGTGCCGGGCGGCCACGTCGTTGAGGGCGGCCTGCAGGGCGGTCCGGTCGAGGTGCCCGGTCAGCCGCCAGGCCGACGGGAGGTGGTAGGCCGTGCTCGCGCCGTCCACCTGCGCGAGCAGCCACAGCCGGCGCTGCGCGGAGGACAGCGGCAGCGGTTCGGGACGCGGGCGCGGGGCGGCGAGCGCGGGCCGGGCCGCGCTCCCGGAGGCGTCCGTGCGGGCGGCGAGCAGGGCCACGGTGGGCGCCTCGAAGACCGCGCGGACCGTCAGTTCCGTGCCGAGCGCGGCGCGGACGCGGCTGACCAGGCGCATGGCGAGCAGCGAGTGGCCGCCGAGGGCGAAGAAGTCGTCGTCCACGCCGATCCGTTCGCGGCCCAGGACGTCGGCGAACAGGGCGGCGAGGATCTCCTCGCGCGGGGTGCGCGGCGGGGTGCCGTCGCCGGTGGCGGAGGTGAACTCGGGGGCGGGCAGCGCCTTGCGGTCGAGCTTGCCGTTCGGGGTGAGCGGCAGGGCGTCGAGGGTGACGTAGGCGGCGGGGACCATGTGGGCCGGGAGCGCGGCGGCGGCGTGGGCGCGCAGGGCGGTCGCGTCCACCACCGGGCCCGCGGCGGGGATGACGTAGGCCACGAGCGCCTGGTCGCGGACGGCGACCGTGACCTGGGCGACGGCCGGGTGGGCGGTGAGCACGTTCTCGATCTCACCGGGCTCGACCCGGAAGCCGCGCACCTTCACCTGGTCGTCGGTGCGGCCCAGGTACTCGACCGTGCCGTCCGCCGTCCAGCGGGCCAGGTCACCGGTGCGGTACATGCGCTCGCCGGGTGCCCCGTGGGGGTCGGCGACGAACCGCTCGGCGGTCAGTCCCGGCCGGTCCAGATAGCCGCGGGCCAGTTGTACGCCCGCCAGGTACAGCTCGCCCGGGACGCCGGGCGGTACCGGGCGCAGAGCGGCGTCGAGGACGTAGAGCCGGGTGTTCCAGACCGGGCGGCCGACGGGGACGGCGGTCGCGCCGGGGCCGATCTCGATCGCGGTGACGTCGATGGAGGCCTCGGTGGGGCCGTAGAGGTTGTGCAGCCCGGTGTCGAGCACCTCGTGGCAGCGGCGGGCGAGCGCGGCGGGCAGTGCCTCGCCGCTGCACATCACCCGGCGCAGGCCGGTGCACTCGGCGGCCGTCGGCTCCTCCAGGAACAGCTGGAGCATCGAGGGCACGAAGTGGACGGTGGTGACGTCCTGTTCGCGGATCAGCCGGGCCAGGTAGGCGGGGTCCCGGTGACCCTCGGGGCGGGCCAGCACCAGGCCCGCGCCGGTGATCAGCGGCCAGAAGAACTCCCACACCGACACGTCGAAGCTCGACGGCGTCTTCTGCAGCACCCGGTCCTCGGGCGTGAGCCGGTAGGCGTCCTGCATCCACAGCAGCCGGTTGACGATGCCCTCCTGCGGGACGACGACGCCCTTCGGGCGGCCGGTGGAGCCCGAGGTGTAGATGACGTAGGCGGGGTGCCGGGGGTCGTACGACGTCGGGAGCTCGCCCTCCGGGCCGGTGGGCAGGCCGTCGCGGATCACGCAGACCGGGCGGGCGTCCTCGACCATCAGGGCGAGCCGGTCGGCCGGGTAGTCCGGGTCCAGCGGCAGACAGGCGGCACCGGCGCGGTGCGTGGCCAGCAGGGCGACGACCAGGTCGACCGAGCGCGGCAGGGCGACGGCGACGGTCCGCTCGGGGCCCGCGCCGAGACCGGCCAGGACGCGTGCGGTGTGCTCGACGCGGGCGTCCAACTCGGCGTAGCTCAGATGCTGTTCCCCGAAGACGAGGGCGGTGGCGTCCGGGGTGCGGGCCACCTGGGCGCGGAACAGCTCGGGCAGGGTGGTGGGCGGGACGGGGTGCGCGGTGGCGTTCCAGTGGGTGAGGACGCGGGTCCGCTCGTCCTCGTCCAGGACGTCCAGGTCCCTGATCGGCAGGTCGGGTTCGGCGGAGACGTGCTCCAGGACCCGTACCGCGCGGTCCGCCAGCAGCGCGGCGGTGGCGGCGTCGAAGAGGTCGGTGGCGTACTCCAGGATCAGGACCAGGCGGTCGGACTCGTCGACGTAGGTGAAGTGCAGGTCGAACTTGGCCATGCCGGTGTCCATGTCGAACCACTCGGTGGCCAGGCCGAGCACGTCGGGGTCGCCGTCGGGCCGGTGGTGGTAGCCGAGCATGACCTGGAAGAGCGGGTTGCGGCCGGCCGCGCGGGGCGGGTTGAGTGCCTCCACCACACGGTCGAAGGGCAGGTCCTGGTACTCGAAGGCGGATAGGGACGACTCCCGTACCCGGCCCAGGAGTTGGCGGAAGGACAGCTGGTCCCCGGACAGGTCCGTGCGCAGTACCAGGGTGTTGACGAAGAAGCCCACCAGGTCGCCGAGCGCCTCGTCGGTGCGGCCCGCGATGGGCGCGCCGAGCGGGATGTCCTCGCCGGCGCCGAGCCGGTGCAGCAGGGCGGCGGTGGCGGCCTGGAACAGCATGAACATGCTGGTGCCGGTGGCGGTCGTGAGGTCGCGCAGGGCGTGCCCGGTGGCGGTGGGCAGCTCCAGCCGGACCTTGCCGCCGCGTCCGGTGGGCTCGGCGGGGCGCGACCGGTCGACGGGCAGGGTCAGCTCGTCGGGCAGTCCGCGCAACCCGTCGGTCCAGTGTGCGAGTTGGGTCTCGCCGGTGGCGGTGAGCAGGTCCCGCTGCCAGAGCGTGTAGTCGGCGTACTGGACGGGCAACGGCGCCCAGGCCGGGGCCCGGCCCGTGCGGCGGGCCGCGTAGGCGGTGTCGAGGTCGGCGAGGAACGGCCGGTCCGACCACTCGTCGGTGGTGATGTGGTGCAGGACCACGGCGACCACGTGGTCGGCGGCCGCGAGGCGGAACACCTCGCAGCGCACCGGGAGTTCGGCGGTGAGGTCGAACGGGCGGCGCTGGGCCGCCTCGATCAGCGCGGGCAGTTCGTCCTCGGTGGTGTCGACGACGGTGAGCGCCGGGTCGGCGTCCTCGGCCGGGACGATCCGCTGGTACGGCTCGCCCTCGTGCGCCGGGAACACCGTGCGCAGCGCCTCGTGGCGGCCCGCCACGTCCCGCAGCGCGGCGCGCAGGGCCTCGGTGTCGAGGTCGCCGCGCAGCCGGAAGACCAGCGGGAAGTTGTAGGCGACGCCGCTGCCGGTGATCTGTTCGACGAGCAGCAGTCGGCGCTGGGCCGGGGACAGCGGGATCCGGTCGGGCCGGTCGGCCACCGGGGTGACGGGCGGCCGGGCCGGGCTCGCCTCGCCGACGCGGGCGGCGAGCCGGGCGGGGGTGGGCGCCTCGAACAGGTCGCGAATGGCGAGTTCGGCGCCCAGTTCGGTGCGGGCCCGGCTGACCAGCCGGGTGGCCAGCAGCGAGTGGCCGCCCAGGTCGAAGAAGTTGTCCTCGGCGCCGGCCTCGGGCAGCCCCAGCACCTCCGCGAACAGACGGCACAGCACCTCTTCCCGCGGGCTGCGGGGACCGCGTCCCCGGCCGAGGGCGACGGCGGGTTCGGCCTCGGGCAGGGCGCGCACGTCGAGCTTGCCGTTGGCGTTCATGGGCAGGGTGTCGACGGTGACGAAGGCGGCCGGGACCATGTACTCGGGCAGCTCGCGGCCGAGGTCCTCGCGCAGGCGCCGGACCAGGGCGCCGGTCTCCCGGGCGGCGGTGGGGTCGTTGGCGTACGGCCCGGTGCCGTCGCCGGGGCGGAACAGGCCGCCGGTGAGGCGGTGTTCGGCGCTCAGGAACACGGCGTCGTACGTTCCGGCCCCCGGCGCCCAGGTGGTCAGGACCCGGTGTCCGGCCTCGGCACCGAGCGCGTGCAGGGTCTCCGGGTCGACACCGTCCGCGCGGACGCGGCCGTCGGGGATCCCGGTGACGCGCAGCGCGCCGGAACCGCCGGTGCGCGCGCCTTCGCCGACACGGGCGATCAACTGCTCCGCCTGGCCGAGCAGTTGCCCCACCGCCTCGGAGGTCCAGCCGCCGCGCGCCAGTTCGCCCACGGTGTGCGCCGTGCTCCACGCGACCGTCGGCGCGTCGTCGAGGCGGACGTCGGGTTCGCCCGCGTACAGGACGACGTCGTAGCGGTGCCGGGTCAGCTCGTTGTGGTGGACGCCCCGCTTGGTGCGCAGGTCGACGCCGTGGCCGAGGGTGGTGAAGTAGTCGGGGTCGACCAGGAGTTCCTTCTCCAGGCGCAGGCCGCGCTCCACCGCCCGCTCCAGGTCGGCCTCCGCCGTCCCCCGGGTGCGCTGGATCTCGGTGTGGAAGGTGCGGGCGAGCCGCAGGTTGCGGACGTCGCCGACGAACAGGGCGCCGCCGGGCGCGAGCAGTTCCATGGCGCCGTCGATGACGGCGGTGAGGTACTCGATGCTCGGGAAGTACTGGATGACGGAGTTGATGACGATGGTGTCGAAGCGGCCGGGGGGCAGACCGGCGAGATCGTCGGCGGGGCGGCAGCGCAGCTCGACCTTGGCCGCCAGCTCGGGGTCCCGGGCGCGCAGTTCGGCGCCGATCTTGCGGATGACCGGGGCCGCGAAGTCGGTCGCCCAGTACTCCTCGGCGTCCGGGGCCAGCCGGGACAGCAGCAGGCCGGAACCGACGCCGATCTCCAGGATCCGGCGCGGGTTCAGGGAGCGGATGCGGGCCACGGTGGCCTCGCGCCACTCGTGCATCTGGTCGAAGGGGATGGGCTGCCCGTCGTAGGAGCTGTCCCAGCCGTCGTACTGCTCGGTGAAGACGGCGGTGCCGATCTCCTCGTACTCGTCGGAGTAGATCTCCCGCCACTCCCCCACCTGCGCGGCCTCGGCGGCCGAGCGTTCGCCGGTGTCGGCGCCGGAGGGCACGACATAGCCGACGAGGCGTTCGTCGCGGACCACGACGGCGGCCTGGGCGACCAGCGGGTGGCGGCTGAGGGCGGTCTCGATCTCGCCGGGCTCGATGCGGTAGCCGCGGATCTTGACCTGGTCGTCGGTGCGGCCGAGGAAGTCGAGGTTGCCGTCAGGATTGCGGCGCACCAGGTCGCCGGTGCGGTACATGCGCTCGCCGGGCTCCCCGAACGGGTCGGCGACGAACCGTTCGGCGGTCAGGGCGGGCCGGTCCAGATAGCCGCGGGCCAGGCCGATGCCGGCGATGTACAGCTCGCCGGGGACACCGTCGGGCACCGGGCGCAGCCAGGCGTCCAGGAGGTGGGCGCGGGTGCCGCGGATGGGCCTGCCGACGGTGGGGGTGGCACTGTCGAGGGTGCCGCCGCCGAGGGTGTTGATGGTGTACTCGGTGGGCCCGTAGAGGTTGTAGCCGTACGTCCCCTCGGTGTCGCGCAGGGCCGCCCACACCGTCTCCGGGACCGCCTCGCCGCCGAGCAGGACCAGCGGCGGGACATGGCCCTGCAGCAGACCCTGCTCGATCAGCAGCCGGGCGTAGGTGGGGGTGACGTTGACGACGTCGACGCGGTGCCGTTCGCAGTAGGCGACCAGCGCCTCGGCGTCCCGGCGCAACTCCTCGTCGCAGACGTGCACTTCGTGGCCCTCGACCAGCCAGAGCAGTTCCTCCCAGGACATGTCGAAGGCGAAGGACACGGTGTGCGCGATCCGCAGCCGTCGGCCGCCGGCCGCGGCGATGGCCGGTTCGAAGATCTCCTTCTGGTGGTTGAGCTGCATGTTCGTCAGACCCCGGTAGGGGGTGACGACACCCTTGGGGCGGCCGGTGGAGCCGGAGGTGTAGATGACGTAGGCGGGGTGTTCGAGGCTGAAGCGGCGGTGGACCGGGGTGTCCGGCAGCCCGGCCAACTCCCGCTCCACGGCCGGGTCGTCGAGCAGGACGCGGGGGGTCTCGCCGTCCAGGGTGGCGGAGACGGCCGCGTTGGTGAGCAGCAGCAGGGGGCGGGCGTCGGCCAGCATCAGGGAGAGCCGGTCGGCCGGGTGGTCCAGTTCGAGGGGCAGATAGGCGGCGCCGGTGCGCAGCACCGCGAAGAGGGCGACGACCATGTCCAGGGAGCGCGGCAGCCCGAGGGCGACGACCTGCTCGGGGCCCGCGCCCCGCCCGATCAGCAGCCGGGCCGTGCGGTTCACGGCCGCGTCGAGTTCGGCGTACGTCAGCGTCTGCTCGCCGAAGACGAGGGCGCGGGCGTCCGGGGTGCGTCGGGCCTGGGCGGCGAGCAGGTCGGCGATGGTGTCCTCGGGGTCCTCGACCCGGCCGGCCGCCCGTTCCTCGCGCAGCGCCGCGTGTTCGGCGGGCAGCAGCGGGTCCAGCGAGCCGACGGGTGCCGTCAGGTCGGCGGTGAGCCGGTCGAGGAGCAGGGTGAAGCGGTCGAGGAGGTCCCGCGCCCGGTCCGCCGGGACCAGGTCGGCCCGGTGGGTCAGGGTCACCGCGATCCGGTGTCCCGGGGTGACGACGAGGTTGGCCGGGTAGTGGGTGGCGTCGACGTTGGCGACGGCGGTGGCGCCGTGCCGGGTGCGCAGCTCGGCCAGCCGGTCCTCGGTGTCGTTGTTGCGGAGCACGAACAGCGTGTCGAACAGCTTGCGGTGGCCGGTCTCGGCCTGGAGCACACCGAGGCTGAGGTGCTCATACGGCATCAGGTCGAGCCGCTCGCCCTGGATCCGGCGGAGCAGGCCGAGGACCGGCTCGGCCGGGTCGAAGGCGATCCGGGCCGGGACGGTGTTGAGGAACAGTCCGATGATGTGCTCGACGTCGTGGACCTCGCTCGGCCGGCCGGCGACGGTGGTGCCGAACACGACGTCGGTTCGGCCGGTGGCGGAGGCGAGGGTGAGGCCCCAGGCCGCGTTGAGCAGGGTGTTCAGGGTGAGGCCGTGGACGCGGCCGGTCTCCCGCAGCCGGTCGCCGAGTGCGGCGGTCAGGCGGGTGTCGAGCTGGTCGGGGATGACCGGTTCGAGGCCGTCGGCGGCCGTCGGGGCGAGCAGCGTGGGCTCCTCCAGACCGGCCAGGGCGGTGCGCCAGGCGGCGGTGGCGGCCGAGTCGTCCCGCTGTTCCAGCCAGGTGAGGTAGGCGCGGTAGCTGCCGGGCGCGGGCAGGGCGGACGCGTCGCCGCCGGTCTCGTACAGCGCGAACAGCTCGTCCAGGAAGAGCCAGGCCGACCAGCCGTCCCAGAGGATCAGATGGCGGCCGACGACGAGCCGGTCGCCGCGCTCGGCGCCCAGGCGCAGCAGGAGCAGCCGGAACAGCGGGGGCGCGGACAGGTCGAACCGGCGGTCGCGTTCGGCGTCGGTCAACTCCCGGACGCGGGCGTCCTGTTCGTCCGCCGTGAGGTGGCCGAGGTCGACCTCGTCGAGGGGCATCTCCGGGTCCTCGACGATGAACTGCACCGGCTGGTCCAGGCCCTCGCTGGTGAAGCCCGCGCGCAGGCCGGGGTTGCGGTCGAGCAGGGTGCGGACGGCGGCGCGCAGCCGGGCCGCGTTCAGGCGGGTGGTGAAGTCGAAGGTCTCATGGACGGTGTAGACGTCCAGGGCGCCCCGGTCGTAGGCCGAGTGGAAGAACAGGCCTTCCTGGAGGGGGGCCAGCGGCCATACGTCGGCGACGGCCGCCGGGGCGGCGAGCGTGCGGATCCGGGCGTGCTCGGCGTCGGTGAGGGTGAAGTCGGCAGCGGTGGCGGCCGCTGCACGTGTGACCGTGCCGGCGGTGGCCGCGAGTGCGGCGGGCGTGCGATGGGTGAAGACGTCGCGCGGGCTGAGGTCCAGGCCGGCCGCGCGGGCCCGGCTGGCGACGCCGATGGAGCTGATGCTGTCGCCGCCGAGCCGGAAGAAGTCGTCGTCCGGACCCACGTCCTCGATGCCGAGCACACCCGCGAAGATGTCGGTGAGCCGTCGCTCCAGCGGCCCCGAGGGTTCCCGGCGGGCGGCCCGCTCGGCCTCGGGGGCGGGCAGCGCGGCCTGGTCGAGCTTGCCGCTCGGGGTGAGCGGCAGGTCGGCGAGGACGACGTACGCCTCGGGGACCAGCGGCGCGGGCAGCGCCTCGGCGAGGGCGGCACGCAGCTCGGCCGGGTCGGCGACCGCGCCCGCCGCCGGGACCGCGTAGGCCACCAGCCGCTGGTCGCGGACGACGACGGCACCGCGCGCCACCGCCGGATGCCGGGTCAACACGGCCTCGATCTCGCCGAGTTCGATGCGGTTACCGCGCAGCTTGACCTGCCGGTCGGTGCGGCCCAGGTAGTCGAGGGTGCCTTGCCCAGCCTCCGGCCGGGGGGACCCCCATGGACGGCGGCGCACCAGGTCCCCGGTGCGGTACATGCGCTCGCCGGGCGCGCCGAAGGGATCCGCGACGAAGCGGTCGGCGGTCAGCGCGGGCCGCCGGTGGTAGCCGCGGGCCAGCTGGACGCCTGTCAGGTACAGCTCGCCGGGCACCCCGTCGGGCACCGGGCGCAGGCAGGAGTCCAGCACCCGCAGACCGGTGTTCCACACGGGCCTGCCGATGGGCACGGTGGTGTCGGGGGCGCCGTCGTAAGCGTGGTGCGTCACGTCGACGGCGGCCTCGGTGGGGCCGTACAGGTTGTGCAGCGGTACGCCGGTCAGCTCGCTCCAGCGGGCCGCCGCCTGCCCGGGCAGGGCCTCTCCGCTGCTCAGGACGCGGCGCAGGGAAGCCGCCCAGGACGGGTCTGCGGTCACCTCGTCGGAGGCGAGGAACGCCTCCAGCATCGACGGCACGAAGTGCAGGGTCGTCACGGACTCGGCCCGGATCAGGCGGGTGAGGTAGGCGGGGTCGCGATGGCCGTCGGGTGCCGCCAGGACGACCGCGGCGCCCTGGCACAGCGGCCAGAAGAACTCCCACACACTGACGTCGAAGCCGGCCGGTGTCTTCTGCAGCACGCGGTCGTCGGCGGCGAGTCCGTACGCGCCCTGCATCCACGCGAGCCGGTTGCCGATGGCGCGGTGGCTGACGACGACACCCTTGGGGCGGCCGGTGGAGCCGGAGGTGTAGATGAGGTAGGCGGGGTGGTCGGGGGTGAGGGCTGCGGGCTCCGGTACGTCCCGGGGGTCGTCGTCCTCCTCGACCTCCTCGACGTGGAGGATGTCCAGTCCGTCCGCCTGCGGCAGCCGTGCGGCGTCCCGGGCCGTGGTGACGACGGTCCGGGCGGCGGAGTCGGCGAGCATGTACGCGATGCGGTCGGCGGGGTAGTCGAGGTCGAGCGGCAGATAGGCGGCTCCCGACTTCAGCACGCCCAGCAGGGCCACCGTCAGCTCGGCCGAGCGCGGTACGGCGACGGCGACGAACTGCTCGGGCCCGGCGCCCCGGGCCCGCAGCCTGCGGGCCAACGCCTCGGCGCGGGCGTCGAGTTCGGCATAGGTGAGGGCGGTGCCCTCGTGGACGACCGCGGTCGCGTCGGGCGTACGGGCGGTCTGCCCGGCGATCGCGGCCGGCAGGGTGGTCGCCGGTACGGCGTGCCGGTCGCCCTCCGGGTGGATGCGCTCGGCGTCGGTGAGCAGGTCGAGGGCGGCCACCGGGCGCGCGGTGTTCTCGGCCAGGGCGTCCAGCACGCGGACGAGCCGGTCGGCGAGTCGCTGGACGGCTTCGACGGGGACCCGGTGCGCGTGGTGCTTGAGGCGCAGGTCGAGCCGGCGGCCGGGCTTGACGATCAGGGCCAGCGGATAGTGCACGGCGTCGTGGAAGGCGTGCCCGGTCAGCCGGACGGTGCCGGTCGGGTCGGTGAGGTTCGGCTCGGCGGGGTAGTTCTCGAACACCACCAGGGTGTCGAAGAGTTCACCGTCGCCCGCGTGCCCGGCGGCCCGCTGGATCTCGGCGAGGCCGAGGTGCTGGTGGTCCAGCAGGGCGCTCTGCTCGCGCTGGAGTCGCTCCAGGACGGCGCCGAGGGTGTCGGCGGGGGCCCAGGCCAGCCGGGTGGGCAGGGTGTTGATGAACAGGCCGACCATCGACTCGATGCCGTCCACGGCGGCGTCGCGGCCGGAGACGGTGGTGCCGAACACCACGTCCTGACGGCCGGTCAGTCCCGAGAGCAGCAGGCCCCAGGCGGCCTGGACGACCGTTCCGAGGGTGACGCCGTGCTCGCGGGCGCGGGCGGTGAGGCGGGCGGTGGTGCGCTCGGGCAGCTCGACACGGAGCTGGGCGGGCTCGATCGGTCCGGCGCCCGGGGTCTCGACCAGGCGGGTGGGCTCGTCGAGACCGGCCAGGGCGGTGCGCCAGGCGTCCCGGGCGGCCTCGCGGTCGGCGCGTGCGACCCGGGCCAGGTAGCCGCGGTACGGGGCGACTTCGGGCAGCGGGGCGGGCCGTTCGCCGTAGAGGGCGAGGAGTTCGCGGTGCAGGACGGGCAGCGACCAGCCGTCGGCCACGATGTGATGGAACGTCAGGAGGAGTCGGCTGCGGTCCTCGCCGAGGTGGACCAGGGCGCAGCGCAGCAGCGGCGGGTGGGCGAGGTCGAAGCGGCGGGCGCGTTCGTCGGCGGCGACGGCCTCGGCGAGGCCCGCGCGGACGGCGCTGTCCTGGGCGGCGAGGTCGACCTCGCGCCACGGCACGTCGAGGCCGGTGGCGACGAGCTGGGCGGGGCGGCCGTCGGGGAGCTGGCGGAAGCAGGCCCGCAGCGGGGCGTGCCGGTCGAGCAGCCGCTGGGCGGCACCGCGCAGCAGGCCGCCGTCGACCGGGCCGGCGAGTTCGATCACCTGCTGGACCACATAGGCGTCGTGCTCGGCGCCGTCCACGAGGGCGTGGAAGAAGAAGCCCTCCTGGAGCGGGCCGAGCGGCAGGACCTCGGCGACCGCGAGCGGGCCCTGGCCCTGGAGCGCGGCGAGTTGTCCGGTGGTCGGCGGGTCCCAGGGGGCGTCGGCCGGGTCCTGCGGGTCGGCGGCGGTGCGGGCGGCCGTGGCGAGCTGGGCGACCGTGCGGTGCCGGAAGACGTCGCGCGGGGTCAGTTCCAGACCGGCCCGGCGGGCCAGGACGAGCAGCTGGATGGCGACGATGCTGTCGCCGCCGAGGGCGAAGAAGTCGTCGTCGACGGTCACCGAGGGCACCCGCAGGGCGCGCGCGTACAGGTCGCACAGCAGGCGCTCGCGCTCGGTGCGCGGGGCGCGGCCGGAGCTGAGGAGGCCGTAGTCGGGGACGGGCAGGGCGGCGGAGTCGAGCTTGCCGCTCGGGGTGACGGGGAGCCGGTCCAGCGGGACCAGGGCGGCCGGGACCATGTACTCGGGCAGGAACTCGGCGGCGTGCGCGCGCAGCTGGGCCATCAGCGCGGCGACGTTGCGAAACGGCGCCGGGCGGTTGGCGTGCGGGTGGGTCGGGCCGGCGAGGTAGAGCGGTCCGGGCGGGATATCCGTGTCCTCGCCGAGCGCGAACACCGCGTCCAGGCTGCCGTCCTCGGCGTCCGCGGTCCAGGTGAGGGCGGTCCGGTAGCCGTGCCGGGCGGCGGTCTCGTGCAAGGTCTCGGGGTCGACTCCGGCGCTGCCGGTGCGGCTGCTGTCGTCGAGGGTGCCGAGGGCGGCCAGGTCGGGGGCGAGGCGGGCGTTGGGGATGCCCGTGACGCGCAGCCGGTCCGGGCGGCCGGCGGCGGTGAGGTACGCGTCGAGGGCGTCGGCGGTGCCGAGCGCGGACCACGGAAGGTCCGGTACCGCGACGGCGGCCCGGTCGGTGCCGGGGCGCAGGACGACGTCGTAGCGGTAGCGGGTCAGTTCGTTGTGGTGGGCACCGCGCTTGATCCGGATGTCGGCGGTGAAGCCGTCGAGCGCCGCGAAGTAGTCGGGGTCGAGGAGGAGTTCGCCCTCCCAGGCGACGGCGCGGTCGACGGCGGCGCGCAGGGTGTCCTTGTCGTCGGTGGTGGCGCGGCCCGCCTCGATGGCGGTGGCCAGGGTGCGCAGCAGGCGCAGGTTGCGCACGTCGCCGACGAACAGGGCGCCGCCGGGCCCGAGGAGTCGGGCGGCCGAGTTCAGGACGTCGGTGAGGTAGCCGGCGCCCGGGAAGTACTGGACGACGGAGTTGACGACGATCGTGTCGAAGTGGCCTTCGGGCAGGCCGGTCAGCTCGTGCGCGGGCCGGGCGTGCAGGCTGACCTTGCCGGCCAGCCCGGGTTCGGCGTCGACCTGGGCGCGCAGGGCGCGTACCGCCTCCTCGGAGAGGTCGGTGCCGACGTACTCGGTGCACCCGGGGGCGATCCGGGACAGGAGCAGACCGCTGCCGACGCCGATCTCCAGGACCCGGCGGGGCCGCAGTTCGCGGATCCGGGCGACGGTCGCGTCCCGCCACTCGCGCAGGTCGGCGAGCGGCAGGGGCAGGCCGTCGTACATGCTGTTCCAGCCCGCGAAGTTCTCCTCGAACCGGTCCGAACCGGCGGCGGAGTAGAGGAGTTCGTGCAGGTCCTTCCAGTCGGACACGGCTTCGTCGGCCTCGTCGGCGGCCTCCAGGGAGGGCACGACGTAGGCGGCGAGGCGGCGGTCGCCGGGGCGGTCCTCGCGGACCACGACGGCGGCCTGGTCGACGGCGGGGTGGGCGCGTAGCACGGACTCGATCTCGCCGGGCTCGATGCGGAAGCCGCGGATCTTGATCTGGCTGTCGACGCGGCCGTGGAACTCCAGCCGCCCGTCGGACCTCCAGCGGACCAGGTCGCCGGTGCGGTACAGGCGTTCGCCGGGCGCGCCGAACGGGTCGGCGACGAACCGCTCGGCGGTCAGCGCGGGCCGGCCGAGGTAGCCGCGGGCGAGTCCGGCGCCGCCGAGGTACAACTCCCCGACCACACCGGCGGGTACGGGCCGCAGCCGGTCGTCGAGGACGTAGGCGCGGGTGCCCGGGTCGGGGACGCCGATGGGTACGACGGTGCCCGCGGGGGTGTCGGGATCGCACCGGCCCAGGGTGGAGTTGGTGGTGGCCTCGGTGGGTCCGTAGGCGTTGAACATCATCCGGCCGCGCGCGTAGCGGCCGACCAGTTCCGGCGAGACGCGCTCGGTGCCCGCCAGCAGCGTTGCCGTAGGCGGGAGTTGCACATCCTCGGGCATGGCGGCCAGCAGGGCGGGCGGCAGGATCATGAAGGTGATGCCGTGCGCGTTCGCGTAGTCGGCGAGGGGCGCGCCGGGGACCCGGCGGTCGGCGGGGACGACGACCAGCCGGCCGCCGGAGAGCAGGCCGAGGCAGAGGTCCCAGAAGGCCACGTCGAAGCTGGGCGAGGCGAACTGCAGGACCCGGCTGTGCGGGCCGATCCCGAACCGTTCGCGCTGGGTGGCGACCAGTTTGGCGACACCGGCGTGGGAGAGCACCACGCCCTTGGGGCGGCCGGTGGAGCCGGAGGTGTAGATGACGTAGGCGGCGTGCGCGACGGTCAACTCGGCTGCGATCGCCGGGTCCTGGGCCGGGTGGGCGGCCAGTTCGGCGACGGTCTCCGGGGCGTCGAGGACCAGCGGGTCCAGGCCCGGCGGCAGGTCGGGGACCATCTCGGCGGTGGTGACCAGGCAGACCGGGCGGGCGTCGTCGAGCATGTAGGCGATGCGGTCGGCCGGGTAGTCGGTGTCGACCGGCAGATAGGCCGCGCCGGCCTTCAGTACGGCGACCTCCGCGACGATCATGTCGGCGGAGCGCGGTACGGCGAGCGCCACGACCTGCTCGGGGCCGGCGCCCCTGGCCACCAGGGCGTGCGCCAACCGGGCGGCGCGGGCGTCGAGTTCGGCGTAGGTGAGGCGGACGTCCTCGTGGACGAGGGCCACTTCGTCGGGGCGGGCGGCCACCTGGTCGGCGAACATGCGCGGCCAGGTGCGCGCGGGCACGTCGTGGTCGGTGTCGTTCCAGTCGTGCAGGATCCGCTGCCGCTCCTCCTCGCCGAGGAGTTCGAGGTCGGCAAGGGGGGTGCCGGGCCGGTCGAGGGCGTCGGCCAGGAGCGTGGCGTAGTGGCCGAGGATCCGGTCGACGGTGGCGGCTTCCAAGAGGTCGGCGGCGTAGTCCGCGCGCAGCCGCCCGTCGGTCACGGACAGCGCCAGGTCCAGCGGGCCGCCGCCGTCCCAGGGTGCGGTGCCGAAGCCGGTAGCGCACAACAGGGCGCCGCCGCGGCCGGGTTCGGGGGCGAGCAGTCGTAGCAGCTCGGTGGTGGGCAGCCGGTGGTCGGCGGCCTCCGCGCGGGTGGCGGCGAGGTGCTCGCGCACCTCGGCGAACGACATACCGGCGGCCACCGACAGCCTCAGCGGCAGGCCGTCGTGAGCGACCGTCAGGTCCTGGGCCGTGCCGCCGCCGTACCGGTGCAGCAGGGCGACGAACGCGGCGAGGAGGGCGGCCTCGTCGGCAGGCGCGGCGAGTGCGGCGGTGCGGGTGGCACGCGGCCGGGGCTCCAACGGGTGCGCGGGATAGGGGAAGTCGAGCGGCAGTGAGGTCTCCGGCGCCGGGGCGGCGAACCGTTCCCGCCAGTAGTCCTCCGTGGGTGTCGTCTGCGCCGCGGAACCCGCGGCGGAAGAAGGTGCGGAAGAACGCGTGTTGCCCGACACAGCTGCCCGTGCCTCCCCATAGGTGTGGAACGGCTCAGCGGAGCCGCGACCGCTCGCATAGTAAGGTAAGGATTGCCTAACCCAACAGAGCCAATGTGGTTTCAGCGGCCCACGTCACAGCCGCTGAGGTTATGCTCACCTAACCTGCTATCAGGACTGTTCAGGGTCCACCGGACGACCGCATGGAGACCGGCAAGTGGCTTCAGGCAGAAGGCTTCGCACCACGGTGCTGGTGACGGTGATCGTCGCCCTCCTGGTCCTTTTGTCCCTCCTCTCCGTGGGCCTGGGCGCGTTGAGCGTCCCGCCCGACCAGGTGGTCCGCTCGGTCCTCGGGCATCCGCCGAGCCGGCTCGTGGACAACGTGATCTGGTCGGTGCGCATCCCGCGCACCCTGCTCGGCCTGACCACGGGCGCCGCGCTCGGCATGTCGGGCGCGCTGATGCAGGCCCTGACCCGCAACCCCCTCGCCGACCCCGGGATCCTCGGGGTGAGCGCCGGGGCGTCCTTCGCGATCGTCGTGTCGGTCGCGGTGCTCGGGGTCGGATCGCTCTACGTCTCTGTGTGGTTCGCGTTCGCCGGGGCCTTCGCCGCGAGCGTCCTGGTCTTCCTGCTCGGGCGGCTGGGCCGGTCCGGGGCGACCCCGGTGAAGCTGGCGCTCGCCGGGGTGGCCGTCACCTCGCTGCTCTCCTCGCTCACCAGTGCCGTGGTGCTCACCGACCAGGACGCGCTGGACCGTTACCGCCTCTGGTCCGCCGGCACCCTGGCCGACCAGGACTCCGGGGACCTGCTGCGCATCCTGCCGTTCCTCGCGGTCGGCGCCGTGCTCGCCCTGTCCTGCGCCCCCGCCCTCAACAGCCTGGCGCTCGGCGACGACGTGGCCGCCTCCCTGGGGCGGCGGCTGGGTCTGGTACGACTCCAGGGCGTGACCGCGATCGTGCTGCTGACCGGCGCGTCGGTCGCCGTCATCGGTCCCGTGGTCTTCCTCGGCCTGGTCGTGCCGCACATCGCCCGGGTGCTCGCCCAGGCGGCCGGTATCGGCCCCGACCACCGCTGGCTGCTGCCGCTGTCCGCCGCGCTGGCACCGGTGCTGCTGCTCACCGCCGACATCGTGGGCCGGATGGTGGCCCGGCCCACCGAGATCCAGGCCGGTGTCCTCGTCGCCTTCCTCGGCGGCCCGTTCTTCATCGCCCTGGTCCGCCGACGCAAGCTCGCGGAGGTGTGAGCATGACCGCTCCGTCTTCTCCCGCCGTGCCGACCCAGTCCTCCCCCGCCGCTCCGATCCGGTCCGCGCTGCGCGACCGGCCCATCCGGCTCATTGCTCCCCCGGTCTCCGGGATCCTGCGCCCGCGTCTGGTGCTGACCGGAGTGCTCCTGGCCGTGGGCGCGTTCGCGCTGTTCTGCTGGGGCCTGGCCCTCGGCGACTATCCGGTGACCCTTCCCGAGGTCGTCAAGGCCCTGTTCGGGGTGGGCGATCCGGGCACCGTCACCGTCGTCCAGGACCTGCGGCTGCCGCGCGCCCTGACCGGGCTGCTGGCCGGGGTCGCGTTCGGGGTCTCCGGGGCCGTGTTCCAGACGATGACCCGCAACCCGCTGGCCAGCCCGGACATGATCGGGCTGACCGCGGGCGCCGGGACCGCGGTGGTGGGGGCGGTGGTCCTCGGCTGGACCGGCGGCCTCGGACTGTCCACGCTGGGCCTGCTGGGCGCACTGGCGACCGCGCTGCTGGTGTACGTGCTGGCCTGGAAGGGCGGGGCCACCGGCTACCGCATCATCCTGGTCGGCATCGGCGTGTCCTGGATCTGCACCAGCGCCACCGACTTCCTGGTGGCACGCGGCAACCGGTTCGAGGCGGAGGAGGCCCTCGGCTGGCTGGTCGGCAACCTCAACGGCCGGACCTGGAGCCAGGTGGACTCCCTGGCGATCGCCCTCGCCGTGCTGCTGCCGGTCACCCTGGGCCTCGGCCGCTGGATGCGCACCCTCCAGCTCGGCGACGACGTGGCCGCCGGGCTCGGCACCCCCGTCCAGCCGGTCCGGCTGGCGCTGCTGCTGACCGGAGTGGGCCTGGTCGCCTTCGGCACGGCCGCGGCCGGCCCGGTGGCCTTCGTGGCGCTGGCCTGCCCGCAGATCGCCCTGCGTCTCGCGGGCACCTCGTCACCGCCCCCGCTCGTCTCCGGTCTCACCGGCGCGTTCGTCGTCCTCGGGTCGGACCTCCTCGCACGTGAGGCGGTCCCCGGGACGGAACTGCCGGTCGGGATCGTCACCGGCGTCCTCGGCGCGCCGGTCCTGCTGTGGCTGCTCATCCGCGCCAACCGCGCGGGCTCTGGAGGCTGATCCCATGTCGACCACCGACCCGCGCACGCCGGGCTCCCTCGAACCGCGTGCCGCCGGACCCGAGTTGCGCGCCCGCGGCCTCCATCTCGCCTACGACGGACGGCCCGTGGTGGCCGGCCTCGACCTCACCGTGCCCACCGGCCGGATCACGGCCATCGTCGGCGCCAACGCCTGTGGCAAGTCGACCCTGTTGCGCGCCCTCGCCCGGCTGCTGGCCCCACGCGAAGGCGTCGTCGAACTGGACGGCACCGCCCTGCGCTCCCTACCGACCCGCGAACTCGCCCGCACCCTCGGCATCCTGCCGCAGACGCCGGTGGCGCCCGAGGGGCTGACCGTCGCCGACCTGGTCAACCGCGGGCGCTCCCCGCACCAGACCTGGTGGCGGCAGTGGTCGGCGGCCGACGAGGAGGCCGTGCGGGCGGCGCTGGCGGCGACCGGCCTGACCGAGCTGGCGGACCGGCCGGTGGACGAGCTCTCCGGCGGCCAGCGGCAGCGCGCGTGGATCGCGATGGCCGTCGCCCAGGGCACCCCCGTACTGCTCCTGGACGAGCCGACCACCTATCTCGACCTCGCCCACCAGATCGACGTGCTGGACCTGATCACGGACCTCAACCGGCGCGAGGGCCGCACGGTGGTGATGGTGCTGCACGACCTCAACCAGGCCTGCCGGTACGCCGATCACGTCATCGCCATGAAGGCGGGCCGGATCGTCGCGCAGGGCGCACCGGCCGAGGTGGTCACCGAGGCCACCGTCGAGGACGTCTTCGACCTGCGCTGCCGGATCACCCCCGACCCGGTCAGCGGCACGCCGATGGTCATCCCGCTGGGCCGCCACCACCACGACGGCGGCGGCGACCCCCGCGAGACGGAGGACGCACTGGCAGCAGGCGTCGAGTGAGCCGGACGGGGGTCCGGCCCGGACCCGTTCAGGGACGGGACGTCAGGTACCCGCCCATCGTGCGGAAGTAGTCCGCCGCCGCGTACTCCGTGCCGTCGTCCGTGCGCACCCGGCGGACCAGCAGCCCCCGGCAGCGCCCGGTGTACGCGTCGGCGCCCGCCACGACGACCACGCCGTCCCCCTCCCGGATGAAGATCCGGCCCGGAGTACCGCCGTAGCACCCCTGGGAGACGGCGGCGGAGACGATCCTCAGCCGCTCGCCGCGGTGGAAGGCGTAGGCGTTCGGGTACGGGTCCGACTGCGCGCGGATCAGGCGCTCCAGCCGCTCCGCGGGCCAGCTCCAGTCGATCCGGCCGTCCTGCGCCGACCGCTTGTGGAAGAAGCTGGCACGGGTCCGGTCCTGCGGCACCCACTGGCCGGCGTCCCGGCCGGAGGCGATCAGGTCGAGCGACTCGCGGACGATGGGCGCGATGAGGTCGACCGTCCGGTGGAACAGGTCGGTGGCCGTGTCGGTGGGCCCGACCGGCACCGAACGCTGCACCAGGACGTCCCCGGCGTCGAGTTCGGCGTTCATGCGGTGCGCGGTCACCCCGACCCGCTCCTCGCCGTTGATCAGCGCCCAGATGATCGGGGAGAACCCGGCGTAGGCCGGCAGCAGCGAGTCGTGGACGTTGAGGGTGCCGTGCGGAGGCAGGTCGAACAGCTCGGGCGGCAGCCAGGTCCGCCAGTTGTTGGCGACGATGATGTCCGGCCGCGACTCCCGTACCGCGTCGAGGAGTTCGGCGTCGTCGGGGCGGTTGCGCAGCAGGACCGGCACATCGTGCTTCTCCGCCAGCTCGGCGACGTTGTCGTCCCAGATCTTCTCGTAGGCGTGCTCGCTCTCGGGGTGCGTGATGACGAGGACGACCTCGTGGTCGGAGTCCAGCAGCGCCTGCAGCGTGCGGTGGCCCCAGGTCTGGTAACCGAGCATGACGACCCGCATGTGGTTCTTCCCTTCCGAGACTCCATTGCTAGGTAAGCCTTACCTTATCTAGCATGAGGCTGCCTGAGGGAGGCGATGCCAAGGTGAAATCACCGGTCATGGGTTCCGACGTCGTCCACGACATCGTCGGGATAGGTTTCGGCCCGTCAAATCTCGCCCTGTCCATAGCGGTTGAAGAACACAACGCGGGTCTCGCGGCAGACCGTCGGACCGACGCCCTGTTCCTGGAACGCCAGCCGCGGTTCGGCTGGCACCGGGGCATGCTGATCGACGACGCCACGATGCAGGTCTCCTTCCTCAAGGACCTCGTCACACTGCGCAACCCGACCAGCGACTTCAGCTTCCTGTGCTTCCTGCGCGAACAGGGCAGACTGATCGACTTCCTGAACCAGAAGACGCTCTTCCCGCTGCGGATGGAGTTCCACGAGTACTTCGCGTGGGCGGCGGCGCGGGTCGCGCACCTGGTGGCGTACGACAGCCAGGTGATCGCGGTGGATCCGGTGCGCGACGAGGACGGCCAGGTGGTCTTCTTCGACGTCACCTGCCGGGACACCGCACGCCCCGGGGCGGCCGTGACCCACCGGGCGCGCAACATCAGCGTGGCGATGGGCCTCGAACCGCATGTGCCGCCCGGCCTCGACCTGGCCGAACGGATCTGGCACAACAGCGAGTTGATCCCCCGGTCCGAGCAACTCGCCCGGACCGGCGCCCCGGTGCGGCGGGTGGTCGTGCTCGGCGCCGGGCAGAGCGCCGCCGAGACGGTGGACTACCTGCACCGCACGTTCCCGGAGGCGGAGGTGTGCTCGGTCTTCGCCAAGTACGGCTTCACGCCCGCCGACGACAGCCCGTTCGCCAACCGGATCTTCGATCCCGAGGCGGTCGACGTCTACTTCTCGGCGCCGTCCGAGGTGAAGCAGTCCCTGCTCGACTACCACCGCTCCACCAACTACTCGGTGGTCGACATGGATCTGATCGAGTCGCTGTACGCCACCACCTACCGGGAGAAGGTGGCGGGCCGGGAGCGGCTGCGCTTCCTGAACGTCTCCCGGGTCCGTGAGGTCGCCCCCGGCGCGGACGGCGATCTCGACGTCACCGTGGAGTTCCTGCCGACCGGCGAGCAACAGGCGCTCCCCGCCGACGTGTTGGTACTCGCCACTGGCTACCGGCCCCGCGACCTGGCCACGCTCATGGGCGACGCGGCCAAGCTCTGCCTCAAGGACGACGGGGACGAGATCCGGGTGGGCCGGGACCATCGCGTGGAGACGGCGCCGGAGGTCAGCGCCGGCATCTACCTCCAGGGCGGCACCGAGCACACCCACGGCCTCACCAGCACCCTGCTGTCCACCGTGGCGGTCCGGGCGGCGGAGATCCACCGCTCGGTGCTGGCCGACCGGTTGGCGGCGGCCTGACCGGCCCCCGCACTCCCGTGGCCCGGACGGTACGGTCCCGTCCGGGCCACGGGGCTTCCCACGGCCCGTTCCTCCGATCACGGACGCCGGACACCGTCGGGAACGGCGTCGCGGTGCGGTCTCAGTACGGTCCGTGGGTCCAGCGGCCGTTCCGTCATCGTGGCGTGCACCGGCATGGTGCGGAGCGTGTCCGGGTCCGCCGCCGGCGGGTCGGCGTCCACCAGCACCAGGTCCGCGGGGTCACCGACCCGGACTAGCCGGCGCCCGCGGGCGGCGGCCAGCGCGTCCCGCACCGGCAGGCGCTGTTCGGGATGCCAGGCGGGGCGGCCGTCGTCGGTACGGCTGACGGCGGAGGCGACGGCGAGCCAGGGGTCGAGCGGGGAGACGGGGGCGTCCGATCCGAACTCCAGCCGTGCCCCGGCCGCCGGCGGGTCGGCGTGGGCGAAGGCGCGTCCGGTGCGGCCGGCCCAGTACCGGTCCGCGACATCGCGGTCGTCCGTCGCGTGCCGGGGCTGGACGCCCGCGGTGACGCCCAACTCCGCGAAGCGCGGCAGAATCCCACGTCACTCGGACATCGACGCACGCGGGACGACCCCTGGCCGGGGCCGTCCCGCATCCGGATCGGTCGGGTGGAACCGTCAGCCGTCGATGCGGTGGGTGGTCCAGAACGACGTCAGGTCCGTGCTGGTGGCCGCCTGGGCCGCCGCCTTGAACTCGGCGGTGGTCGAGACGCCGTACCAGTGCGAACTGGCGTAGCTCTTGAGGAGGTTGGTCATCGCGGTGTCACCGATGAGGCGGCGCAGGTCGTGCAGGGCGCACTTGCCGTAGCCGTAGACGACGGTGGAGTAGCGGGAGGAGTGCGCGTCCCAGTACGCCATCGAGTTGGTGATCTTCTCGTCGGCCGAGGCCCAGGAGACGCTGCTCCAGCAACTGGTACCGGTCTTGCCCAGGGCCAGATCGGTGGCGTAGTCGGTGAACGCCTCGTCCAGCCACGGGCTGTTGTACTCGTCGTCGCCGACGATGCCGTACCACCACTGGTGGCCGATCTCGTGGGTGAGCGCGGTGGTGCTGACCAGGTCGAGGACGAAGCCCGGGTACTCCATGCCGCCGAACCAGAAGTTGTTGTCGATGACCGCGTCCAACTCGCCGTAGGGGTAGGCCCCGAAGCGGCCGGCGTGGGCGTCTACGGCCGTCTTGGCCGTGCTGAGCATGGACTGGGCGTTGGAGGAGCTGATGCCCGAGACGGAGTAGATGTTGATCGGGACCCCGCCGGTGGAGGTGCCGGAGATCTTGGTGAACGGCCCGGCCGCCCAGGCGAAGTCACGGACCTTGGTGGCCGTGGCGGTGGTGACGGTACGGCCGCTGGTGCCGGGGGTGTCGACCGAGGTGCCCGTTGCCGGGACCAGCAGGGTGCTGGGGTGGTCCAGGGTCACCTTGAAGTCGGCAGCCAGCGAGTAGAAGGACTCGCCGTTGTTGGTGTACGGGTCCAGGTGCCAGCCGGAGCCGTCCCGGACCGCGAGGACGGGCAGGGCGTTGCCGATCATGCTGAAGGCGCCGTCGTAGCCGAAGCGGTCGGCGCCGCTGGGGACGGTGATGCCCAGGTCGAAGCCGATCGTGGTGCTCTGGCCCTGGGCCAGCGGTGTCGGCAGGTCGACCTTGAGGGCGGTGCAGGCGACGGACAGCGCGCCGGCGGTGCCGCCGGTGACGTTGCTGACCGTGATCGGCGGGGCCGAACAGGTGCCGTGGTAGTTGTCCCACAGCCTGAGGTAGACCTCGCTGAGCGCGGTGGCGGAGGCGTTGGTGAAGCTCACGCTCTCGTGACCGGTCCAGCCGGTGCCGGTGGAGTTGCTGGTCAGGCTGACGGTGTACGAAGGCGAGGCCGGGGTGCGGGTGGTGTCGCCCGGGGTGGTGGCGGCCGAGGTGTCCAGGGCGAGGTCGTCGAGGACGAAGCTGCTCTGGAGGCTGGAGTCCTCGGTGCCGGTGAAGGCGACGGTCACGGTCTGCCCCGCGAACGCCGAGACGTCGAAGGACTTCTGGACGTAGCCGGTGTTCTTGTCGAGGTTGGAGTAGGTCGCCAGCGTGGTGCTGCCGATCTTCGCCGTGAGTTTGTCGTACGCCGTCGAGCTCGTCGTCTCGGCGGTGTCGATGTGCAGCCAGAAGGTGAGGGTGGCGGCGCACCCGGAGGGGATGGTCACACTCTGGGAGAGCGTGTCGGTGTGGGTACCGCCGGTGCCGTCCAGCCAGGCGAAGCTGGAACCGCCGTGGGCGGACTGGCCGGAGCGGCTGGTGATCACGCTGGTCGAGGACTGGGTCCAGGGTGAAGTGCCGCTCTCGAAGCCGCCGTTGGTGATCAGTTGGCTCGACGTACAGGCCGCGGCGACCGGTTCGGCCGCCGACGCCGAGGTGCCGGGCAGCAGGGCCGCGGCGAGTGCCGCGACGGCCAACGCGCTGGTGGCGAAGGCCTTGTGGGGGGTCGATCTCACACGAGACTCCTTTGCGGAGGCCGGGATCCCGGCCTGCTCGGTGGCCGCCGGGCCGGCTGGGGTGCGCCGGTGGCGGCCTCACGCATGACGAAGTGGTGCGAGTCGGAAGCCTGACAGATTTGACCAGGCCATGTCACTAAGGGGTTACCCTCGGGTCAGGCGTGGTCCGCGCAGCACGGGGTGGGGTTGGGGACCTCGAAGGGGGCCAGCAGGCCGCCCGCCGCCGGGACCAGGGTGAGCGCGAGGACGCCGGCGCGCCACTCCGGGCGTACGTGGTCCTGGGTCATCACCTCGGTGGCGGGCGGGAGTTCGGCGGCCGGGGCACCCATCACGACCAGGCGTTCGATGGCCGTGCGGTCGAGCAGGTCCGCCGCGGTGACCGTGCCGGTCAGGTGCTCGACGCCGGGGTAGACCACGGCCCGGCCGGAGTCCGGGGGCGCGGCGGCCGCCAGCCGGGCGCCGTCCACCGCGGCGGCCGGGCCGTGGGCGCGGTCGGCGAGGGCGAGCCCGGTGCCCTCCGGCAGGGACCTCACCAGCTCCTGCCACACCGCGTCCGCGTCCGCGTCGGCGACGGCCAGCGACACGGTCGTGCCCCGGCGTTCGTCCGTGCGGTGGAGGTGGGTGCAGGCGAACGCGTCCGCCGTGAGCGCCAGTCGGCCCAGCAGCCCGTGGATCAGGTGGTCGGCCTCGCGCAGGGTCGCCGTACCGGCATCCACCCCGATGACGGGGCGGACGCCGGACGGGTCGTACGGGGAGGTCATGCGGGCAGGACCCACATCGGGTTGGAGTAGAACCAGAGGTCCTTCCACGGGTCGGCGTCGGCGAGGACGTCGATGGCCGGGCCCGCCGGGTCCACGGCGGCGCCGTTGATGCCGACCGCCGAGCGGTTGCCGTCGGTGCCGCGCAGCCGGACGTAGACCGGCTTGTCGAGGCGGCCGAGGGAGTAGGTCAGCCGGACCGAGCCGGTCGACTTGTTGACGTCGAAGGACTTCACGACCTTGGTGGCGGGCGTGGCGAACGTGTCCTTGTCGGCGACGGCGCCGGTGACATCGCCCTGGATGACGTCGACGCGGGCCAGGGTCGGCACGAACTGCGCCCAGTTGGGGCCGTTGGCGAGGCTGATCTCGATGACCAGGTCGACCTGGCTGCCCTTCTTGACGTGCAGCACGTCGCCGAGGGTCACCGCGCGCGAGCCGGAGCGCAGCTGCGCGTTCAGGCCGCTGATCAGGCCGCCGTGGTCCACCCAGACACGGCCGGCCCGGATGCCGTCCATGACCGCCTTGTAGGAGAAGGAGGCGGAGCCGACGTGGGTGCGGGAGTACTGGCCGGGCCAGAAGTCGGTGTCGGTGAGGCTGATCGTGCCGCCGTACACCGGGTCGTTGTAGCGGCCGTTGGCGTTGAAGTCGCTGTTCGGGCCGCGCACCGCGGTGTCCGCGTACACGTTGTGGGAGTCGGAGTTGGCGGTGATCCACCAGGGCTTGCCCTCGGCGAGCAGGCTGTCCCACAGGCCGCCGACGGTGGCGGTCATCCAGTCGAAGCCGCCCCAGGTGCGGTAGCTCTCCAGCGGGTAGCCGGCGAAGGAGTCGGCGCTCGGGCTGTTGTCGTAGATACCGCGGGCGGAGCCGGGACCGTTCGGCTTGGGCAGGCCGCCCGCCTGGTGGCCGGGGGCGCCCTCCATGCCGACGGCGATCGACGGCTGGGCGTCGCGCCAGGCACGGATCTCGTGCGGGGAGTCGATGCCCTTGCGCGCCGGGTGGTTGGCGAGGAACAGGGCGTCCTTGACCTTGCGGCGCTGGACCTGCTCGGCGAGGAAGTTGAGGCCGGAGATGGCCAGCGCCTCGTTGGCCGGGGTGCTCGCGGAGGCGCCCTTGACCGAGCCGTCGAAGGAGGTCTCGAACTCCTTGAGGACGGCGACCTCGTTCTTGCCGGGGTGGACGAAGACGGTGCCGTGCTCGGCGGCCGGGATGTTCCACTCCAGGCCCTGGAAGACCAGCGTGTCGTCGATCTGGTCACGGGCCGCGACGATGTCCGGGTTGACCTTCTCGACACCGATCTTGGCGTGGGTCTCGCTGCCGTGGTCGGTGATGACCATCCAGTCCAGGCCGTGCGCGTTGGCCTGCCGGACGTGGTCGATGACCCGGTACTTGGCGTCGGAGCTGTGCTGAGTGTGGATGTGGTGGTCGCCGGCCAGCCACAGGTAGCCGGCGGAGCGGCCGTCCTGGGAGTGGGAGGAGGAGACCGAGGCGGCGGCCTGGCCCGCGCCGGCGAGGACGCTGCCGGCGGCGAGACCGGCGCCGAGCAGGCCGGTGCGGCGCAGCATCGAGCGACGGGAGAGCTGACCGGGTGTCAGCTCCGCGTCCGGGACCGAGAGATCGAGGGCGGGCGGCAGCGACGAGGCGTCGGCGTCCGAGTGGTGGTGATGGTGGTGGTGACCGTGGTCGTGAGTGTGACCGTGGCTCATGCGCGTACTCCCGCGGGCGACCGGTACGGGGGGTGACTCAGGACGTGCAGAGTCTGCGAAGGTCGCGTGAACAGCGGGAGTCGAGGTCATGGTGGGGTAAAGAACGACTCATGTGCAGCGCGCTACGCACGTGTACCGGTGGGGAGTTGGCCAAGCGGCCGTAAAGACGGCAATGCCCGGGCCGGCTCACGGGGAGCCGGCCCGGGCATCAGGGCCCGGTCGGTCAGACCAGGTCGAAGCGGTCCGCGTCGGCGACCTTCGCCCAGGCGGCGACGAAGTCCTTCACGAACTTCTCCTTCGCGTCGTCGCTGGCGTAGACCTCGGCCAGCGCGCGCAGCTCGGAGTTGGAGCCGAAGACCAGGTCGGCACGGGTGCCGGTCCACTTGACCGCGCCGGAGGCGTCACGGCCCTCGAAGGTGTCCTGGTCCTCGGAGGTCGACTTCCACTCCGTGCCCATGTCGAGCAGGTTGACGAAGAAGTCGTTGGTCAGCACGCCCGGGGTCTCGGTGAGGACACCGTGCTTCGAGCCGCCGTGGTTGGCGCCCAGGACACGCAGACCGCCGACCAGGACGGTCAGCTCGGGGGCGCTGAGACCGAGCAGGTTGGCGCGGTCGAGCAGCAGGTACTCGGCGCGCAGGCGGTTGCCCTTGCCGAGGTAGTTGCGGAAGCCGTCCGCGGTGGGCTCCAGGGCCGCGAAGGACTCGGCGTCCGTGTGCTCCTCGGTCGCGTCGACGCGGCCCGGGGTGAACGGCACCTCGATGTCGACCCCGCCGTCCTTGGCGGCCTTCTCCACCGCCGCGGCACCGCCGAGGACGATCAGGTCGGCCAGGGAGACCTTCTTGGCGCCGGAGTTGAACTCCTGCTGGACACCCTCCAGGACCCGCAGGACCTGGGCGAGCTCGTCCGGGTTGTTGACCTCCCAGCCGCGCTGCGGCTCCAGGCGGATACGGGCGCCGTTGGCACCGCCGCGCTTGTCGCTGCCGCGGAACGTCGAGGCCGACGCCCACGCGGTGGAGACGAGCTGGGAGACCGTGAGGCCCGAGTCGAGGAGCTTGGCCTTCAGGGCCGCCACGTCGGCGGCGTCGATGGCCTCGCCCTCGGCCTGCGGCAGCGGGTCCTGCCAGATCAGCGTCTCCGCCGGGACCTCCGGGCCGAGGTACAGGGACTTCGGGCCCATGTCACGGTGGGTCAGCTTGAACCAGGCGCGGGCGAAGGCGTCCGCGAACTGCTCGGGGTTCTCGTGGAAGCGGCGCGCGATCGGCTCGTAGATCGGGTCGAAGCGCAGCGAGAGGTCGGTGGTGAGCATCGTCGGGAGCTTCTTCTTCGACGCGTCGTGCGCGTCGGGGATGATCGCCTCGGCGTCCTTGGCCACCCACTGCTTGGCGCCGGCCGGGGACTCGGACAGCTCCCACTCGTAGCCGAAGAGGATGCTGAAGAAGTCGTTGCTCCACTGGGTCGGCTTGGTGGTCCAGGTGACCTCCAGACCACTGGTGATCGCGTCGCCGGCCTTGCCGGTGCCGTAGGTGCTCTTCCAGCCGAGACCCTGCTGCTCCAGCGGGGCGCCCTCGGGCTCCACGCCGACGTTGTCCGCCGGGCCCGCGCCGTGGGTCTTGCCGAAGGTGTGGCCACCGGCGATGAGGGCGACGGTCTCCTCGTCGTTCATCGCCATCCGGCGGAAGGTCTCCCGGATGTCGCGGGCCGCGGCGATCGGGTCCGGGTTGCCGTTGGGGCCCTCCGGGTTGACGTAGATGAGGCCCATCTGGACGGCGCCGAGCGGGTTCTCCAGCTCGCGGTCGCCGGTGTAGCGCTGGTCGTCCAGCCACACCTTCTCGGGACCCCAGTAGACGTCCTCGTCGGCCTCCCAGACGTCCTCGCGGCCGCCGCCGAAGCCGAAGGTCTCGAAGCCCATCGTCTCCAGGGCCACGTTGCCGGTGAGGATCATCAGGTCGGCCCAGGAGATGGACTGGCCGTACTTCTTCTTGACCGGCCACAGCAGACGGCGCGCCTTGTCCAGGTTGCCGTTGTCCGGCCAGCTGTTGAGCGGGGCGAAGCGCTGCTGGCCGGCGCCGGCGCCACCGCGGCCGTCGGAGATGCGGTAGGTGCCCGCGCTGTGCCAGGCCATCCGGATCATCAGCGGACCGTAGTTGCCGAAGTCGGCCGGCCACCAGTCCTGCGAGGTGGTGAGCACCTCGGCGATGTCCCGTTTCACGGCCGCGAGGTCGAGGGCCTGGAACGCCTCGGCGTAGTCGAAGCCCTCGTCGAGGGGGTTCGCGACCGGCTGGTTCTTGGCAAGGATCTTCAGGTTGAGCCCCTCGGGCCACCACTGGCGGTTACCGCCGCCCTGGGTGGGGTGCGCGGCGCGGTCGTGCGCGACCGGGCACTTGCCCGCGGCGTTTTCCTGGGCCTCAGACATGGGGGAAATCCTTCCGGAGGGGGCGGATCGACGTACTAAGGAACTGCGTATTCGGGAACTGCGTATTCAAGAACCGAGTGCTCGGGAACCAGGCACTCAGGAACTGCTGACGGTGGAGCAGGCGGGGCACAGGCCCCAGTAGATGACCTCGGCCTCGTCGATCACGAAGCCGTGGGCGTCCGAGGCGGTCAGGCAGGGCACCTCGCCGACCGCACAGTCGACATCGACGACGGCACCGCACGACCGGCACAGCAGGTGGTGGTGGTTGTCGCCGACGCGTCCTTCGAACCGGGCCGGGCTGCCGGCCGGCTCGATCCGGCGTATGAGTCCCGCCGTGGTGAGCGCGTACAGCGCGTCGTACACGGCTTGAAGCGATATGTGGCCCACGCGCTCGCGGACACCCGAGGCGATCGCCTCGACGTCGAGGTGGTCGCCGTGGCGGACGGTCTCCAGCAGCGCGACGCGGGCGGCCGTCACCCGCAGGCCGGCACCGCGCAGCTCTTCGGCGGTCGTCGGGGTCTGGGATGCGGTCATGGAGCCAACCTATCCTCATAAACACGAGTGATTCAAGAATACAAACCACTCAAGTCTGGTGGCGAACCGGCCAACGCCCTCTTGCCGCCGCCGGCCGATCGACTTTGCCGGCTCTTTACAACCCGCCGGGGCGCCGGGTCGTCTCTCCGCTCGATCCGTTCCTCAGCCCGCCCCGACCAGGCGGGCCGACGAAAGAGAGCGTCTTCATGCGCCGAACTGTCCTGAGCGCCACCGCGCTGGCCTGCACCGCCGTGCTGGGCGGCACCGTGCCCGCGTTCGCCGACGGCACCACCCCGAGCCCGGTCGCCAGCGTCGCGCCGTCCACCGCCCCCTCCGAGGCACCGTCCGCCGTGCCGTCCACCGCGCCCACCCGGGGGGCGACCCCCGCCCCGACCCGGGACTCGGGCCAGGTCGCGGAGGTGCCGAGGGGTGCCGCCGACACCGGGGTGACCGAGTCGTCCTCGGGTTCCGGTTCCGGCTCCGAGAACGCGCTGATCGGCGGGGGCGCGGCAGTCACGCTCGCCGCGGGCGCGGTGGTGTTCGCCGTCCGTCGCCGCCGGGCGACCGGGGCATGACCCCGCTCTCCAGGCGCGCCTTCGTCACCGCCGCGACGGCCTCGCTGCTGGCGGGCTGTGCCGGGCAGGCTCCGCACCGGACGGCCACGACCGCCGTCCACCAGGGGCGGACGCCCACGCCGTCCGCCACGCCCCACGCGCTCGGCCGGTCCGTGCCGGTCCGGCTGCGCGTCCCGGCGATCGGGGTCGACACCCCGTTGCTGCGACTGGGGCTCGCGGCCGACGGCACGGTGCAGGTACCGCCGATCACCGCGCACGACCGGGCGGGCTGGTACCGCCACTCCCCCACACCGGGGCAGGTCGGCCCGTCGGTGATCCTCGGCCATGTCACGGTCGGCGCCTACGGGGACGGCGTGTTCCGCCGGCTCGCCGAGGTGCGCCGGGGCGACGAGGTCGTGGCGCGTCTGGAGAACGGCAGGTCGGCGGCGTTCACCGTCGGCGAGGTGCGGACGGTGGCCAAGTCCGCGTTCCCGACCCAGGACGTGTACGGGGACGTGGACCGCCCTGAGCTGCGGCTGATCACCTGCGGCGGCCCGCGCAGCGGGCACGGCTACCTCGACAACGTGATCGTCTTCGCCACGCTGACGGGCACCGGCTGACCCACCGGGATGCGGGCCCGGCGCAACGCACGCCGCCGGACCCGCATCTTCCCCCACGAACCCCCGAACCCGGATCCCACGGGCCCAGCGCCCCCGGACTGCCCCCACTGGCCCCCACGACCCTGGAGAACGTTGAAACGGTCCCGAGACAAGGCGGCCTCCGAGCTGTTCGCCGCCCTGTATCCGCGCCTGGCCGGCTGGTGCCGCCGTCTGGTCGACGACGACGAGACGGCCCACGAGATCGCCTCGGAGGCGTTCACCCGGCTGTGGGCCCGGTGGACGAAGGTGGAGGAGCCGCGCGGCTTCCTCTACGTCACCGCGGCCAATCTCGTCCGGGACCACTGGCGCAAGCTGGAGCGCGAGCGCCGGGCGGTGCGCCAGGTCGGCTCGGAGGCCGCGACCCGCCCGCACGCCGAGCCGGCGGATCCCTCGGTACGGCTGCTGGTGCAGTCCCTGCCGGAACGACTGCGGGTCCCGATCCTGCTGCACTACTACGCTGACATGCCGATCCGGGAGGTGTCCGCGCTGACCGGGCGCAAGGAAGGAACCGTCAAGGCCGATCTGCACGCGGCCCGCGAACTGCTCCGCGTCCATCTGAGGAGAAGCCTTGACCACACGCTTTGACGACGAGCCGGACTTCGACGCCCCCGACGACCCCCTCGCCGTCCTCCTCCGGCCGCCCGCCGCCCACCTCGGTCCGCCGCAGGGCCGCTACGAGGAGATCCGGCGCGCCGCGGGCCGCCGCCGGCTGGTCCGCACGGCGGCCGGCGCCGGGGTGACCTGTGCGGTCGCCGCCTTCGTCGCGCTGTCCCTGCATCTGACGGCGCCCTCGGCACCGTCGTCCCCGCGGGTGCCGCTCGCGCCGCCGGCGGTCAGCCCGACGGCCCCGTCCCGTCCCCCGGCGTCTCCGGCTCCCGACACCCCCAGCCCGAGCCCGAGCGTCGCGCCCACACGGAGCCGCAGCACGCAGGCTCCCACCCGTGGCGCCTCGACGACCCCGTCGGCGGTCCGGGACGCGCCCTCGGAGGCCCGGCCGAGCGCCGTCGCCACGGAGTCCCGCCGGTAGCGGCGTCAACACGGCGCCGGGTGTCGCCATCCCTTCGTGTCATCCCGTGTCGTCGTCCGGTGCGCCGCCCGCGGTCCGAAGACGCGGGCCAGGGCCTCGCACCAGGGGGTTTCGCCGCGGGGCGAGGGCCGCGGTCCGTGTCGGCCGTCCGGGTAGGGTCGCACCCGCCCATCCGGCCGCTGCGGCCCGTATGGCCGAGGCCGCCCCTCGGCGTTGGTGTGATGTTTCGTACGTGGCCGGAATGAAAGGTGTGGAACGGGCAACGCTCCGTTTCATGCTCCACGCACGAACCCTCCGGCAGGTGACTCGATGACGACGGCGACCAAGGCCCCTCCGACCGCTCCGGCCGCCGCGCCACCCTCCCGTACCCAGGCGTCCACCCCGGCCCCCTCGCTGCCGTCGCTCACCGGGCTCAGATGGATGGCCGCGGTGCTGGTCTTCGGCCTGCACGTGCACAATTTCCGGTACTTCGGCGGCGCCGGCGGCCGTTTCATGTCCTGGGGGTTCGAGGCCGGCGCCTCGGGGGTGTCGTTCTTCTTCGTGCTCTCCGGGTTCGTGCTGATGTGGTCGGCGCGGCCGGGCGACCGGGCGCCGCGTTTCTGGTGGCGGCGCGTGGCCCGGGTCTATCCGGTCCACCTGGTCACCGTCGTCGTCGCGCTGGTCATGGCGTTCACGCTGCCCCGCCAGCCGAGGCCGACCCTGCCGCAGGGCCTGGCCGACGTGTTCCTGGTGCACTCCTGGTGGCGTCCGTGGTGGCAGACCCTGGACCCGGTCAGCTGGTCGCTGGCCTGCGAGGCCTTCTTCTACGCCGCGTTCCCGCTGCTGGCGCTGGTGCTGCGCCGGCTGGAGGCGCGGGGCGCCACCGTGCTGGCCGGGTTGTCGGTGCTGGCGGTGCTGGCCCTGGCCTGGACGGACGCGCACCACTGCTGGGACCAGCCGATCAGCTCCTTCCCGGCCGCCCGGCTGCCCGAGTTCGCGCTGGGCGCGGCCACCGCGCGGCTGGTCCTGCTCGGCCGGTGGCGCGGCCCCGGCCTGGAGGCCTCGCTGGCGCTGGCGGTCATCGGCTACTTCCTGGTCCCGCAGGTGACCGACGACTACGCGGCCACCGCCTGCACCATCACCGGCTTCGCCCTCCTCATCCCGGCGGCGGCCGTCGCGGACCTGCGCGGGCTGCCCTCGCTGTGGCGGCGCCGGTGGCTGGTACGGCTCGGCGAGCTCTCGTTCGCCTTCTACATGATCCATCTGCTGGTGCTGCGGGCGGGCACCCACCTGCTCGGCACCCGCCCGCGCTACGACCTGCTCACCGGCGCCGCCGTCGCCACCGCCGCCTTCACCGTGTCACTGGTGCTGTCCTGGCTCCTCTACGAGGGCGTGGAGCGGCCCGCGCGACGCCTGCTGCTGCGGTATCCGGCACGGCGGAAGACGGCGACGGCCTGACCGGTCACGGGAACTGCGTCACCTTGGAGGGGGCGGTGCTGGTCCCCGAGGTCGGCGCACCCGTGGTGTTGACGACGTGGGCGTACTGGCCCATGCCGCCGAGGGAGATCACCAGCAGGTCGTGCATCTTGATGCCCGAACCGGTCGGCACCTGGAAGCCGTTGGACTGCACGATCGTCGGATCGGCCGTGTAGTTGCAGTAGCTGCCCAGCCCCCACGCCTCGTGCGTGCCCACGGTGTCGGCGACCTTGTAGGCCGCGTAGCCGACGACGCCGTCATGGGTGATGGCGGCGGCGTTCGGGGCGTCGTACGCCTTCTCGTTCTGGAAGAAGATCGTGCGGCCGCGTTCGCCGTTCCAGTAGACGTCGTACTTGTTGAAGTGCTCGACGAACAGGCCGGTGGCCAGGACGTCGTTGCCGTTGACTCGCAGGCCGTAGTCGGCTCTGTTGGTCGTCCAGCCGACTCCGCTGCCGTGGTCGGCGCGCCAGAGCCAGGTGTGGTCGATGATGACGTTGTTGCTGTTGACCACGACCGAGTTGGTGGCGAGGCCGGGTCCGGCGCCGCCGATGCGGACGAACACGTCCTGCATGGACGTGGGGTTGGCGGAGTGGTCGGCGGTGGAGCCCGGGTCGCCGATCCGCAGCAGGGTGTCGGAGTTGACCGACCCCGCGTCGATGAGGAACCCGGCGAGCTTCACGCCGTCGACGTCGGCGACGTGCAGGGCGTCGACGCCGTTGTCCGGGACCAGGGTGGCGAGGCCCAGGCCGAGGACCACGGTGTTGGCGCGGGTGACGTTGATGGTCTGGTCGAGGTGGTAGACGCCCGGGGTGAACAGGAGGTTGAGGCCCTGGGCGAGGGCCTGGTTGATGGTGGCGGCGGTGGCGCCGGCCTTGACGACGTAGAACTGGTCCAGCGGGAGGGAGGTGCCCGCGTTCGCCGGCCAGGAGACGCCCCGCGCGTTGGTGCGCTTGGCGGGGACGAACACCTTGTAGGTGCTGCCGTCGAGGTAGAGGAACGGCTTCTCACGCGAGACGGGGGTGGTGTCCAGCGTGGTGTACGGGCCGCTGTCGAAGTTGGTGGCGGGCGCGCCCTCGACGCCTGAGAACGTCATGTTCCAGACGCCGTTGGTCCAGCCGCCGACCGAGCTGTCCCGGGTGTACCACTGCTGCTGGGAGTACGGGCCGACCGTGCCGTCGATCTCCGAGTCGGCGATGTACCCGCCGGAGGCCCAGCCGTAGCCGTTCGGGGCCAGGTTGAGGCCGCCCTTGACGTGGATACGACGGAAGGGGGCCGCCTGAGCCACGGCCCAGCGGTCCGTTCCGTTGGAGGGGGTGATGGCGAGGTTCTCCGCCGAACGCCAGAAGTTCTGCGTGGCGTTGCCGTTGAACCAGCCGGCGTCGACCGTGACATCGCCGTTGATCTGCGTGTCGTCGGGGTTGAGACCGAGGCCGGAGATCGAGGTGTAGAAGCCGATCTGGGCGTTGATGCCGTTGTAGGTGCCCGGCTTGAGCAGGAACTGGTAGCGGCCGGTACCGAACTGGGCCGACTCCTGCTGGGCGAAGACGGAGTCGAACTTCGCCTGAAGGTTGGGCGTGGACGGGTCGACGACGATCACGTTCGGGCCGAGGTCGCCGCCGCCCTGGACCGGGGGTGTGCCGGTGGTGGTGCCGTAGACCTGGAACTCCCAGAGCGAGTAGCCCCACTGGGTGGCGCGGTGCACGCCCAGCATCCGGACGTAGCGGCCCTGCCCGGAGACGGTGAGGGTGTCGGTGCCTCCGTCGCCGCCGGTCACGGACTGCAGGTCGGTCCAGTTGCTGCCGTCGGCGGAGATCTGGACCTTGTAGTCCTTGCCGTAGGCGGTCTCCCAGTTGAGGACCACCTGGCTGACCGTGGCGGTGGCGCCGAGGTCGACCTGGAGCCACTGGTCGTCGGAGAAGGCCGACGACCAGCGGGTACCGGTGTTGCCGTCCACCGCGTTGCCCGCGGCGGTCCCGGCGTTCTCCACGGAGGAGGCGGTGGCCGTCCTGCCCTGGGACAACGGCGCGTCGGCGGCGTGGGCCGCCGGCGCGTGCGCGGTGGGGAGGGCGAGCAGCGCCGCCATGGCGGCGAGCACTACGCCCAAGGATCTCAGTCGTCTCATCAGCGGCTCCCTGAGGTGGACGTGGCGGTGCGGACAACGACCGCACCCCACGGCTTAGTTCAGGTTTTGATTTAAGTGGTGAGGCAACTGGGCGACAAGCCTTCGGGCGCGGATTTTTCAGCCGCGGCCACCCCGCGGCACGTCACAGGGACGGTCGCGGGGCGGATTCCGGCCCTGTCACAGGCCGCGCTGCGCGTACAGGGCGGGGAGGCCGCCGTACAGGGCGCCCTTGGCCCAGCGGGCGATGTCCTCGGGCTTGGCCTTGGGTCCCTCGGCATGCGCGGCCGCGCGGCTTGAGCGCGAGGCGCAGGCTGTTGGTCTGCGACCAGAAGGCCGCCTTGGAGGCACTGTGGGCGCCGCCCTCGGCGACCCAGGACAGCACCGAGTGGACGTTCAGGATGTGGCCGCCGCCGTTGCGCTCGATGACCGGGACGGGGGCGCGGGCGAGCAGCGGCGTGCCGTAGAAGTTGATCTCGAACTCGCGGCGGATGTCGTCGAGCGGCGAGGTCGGGAACTGGGTGCCGAAGGCGATCCCGGCGTTGTTGACCAGGACCGTGACATCCTGCGTCCGCTCGACGACGGCGGCCACGGAGTCGGGGTCGGTGACCTCCAGGGGCAGCGCCACCGCGTCGAGGTGGGTGACGGAGCGCGGGTCGCGGGCTGTGGCGTAGACCTTGCCGGCGGCCATAGTAAACCGATCGGTCTCCGGCTTCGATCGCGGAGTGGGCAGCCCGTGCCCCCGGCGGCCCCTACCGCCTTGCGGGCAGCGGTAGTTACTCGATCAAGTTCATTGCGTCCGACCTCTGGCTACGGACTCCTACCGGGCGGTATACAGACCCCCGACACACGCGTGCGGGCCACCCGTCGGGACCGGTTCCGTGCGCGTCTTCGCGCAGGGGGGATTTCCATGGCGTACGGCACCCCGTCGGACGGTTCGGCAAGACGGCACCGGCGGAAGGCCACGGTGGCGGCGGCCCTGGGCGGCTGCGCCCTGGTGGCCGCCTCCGCCACTCCGGCCGCGGCGCACGGCGGCGGCCACGGCTCCGGCCACGACCACGGCACCAGCTACGTGGCGCTCGGCGACTCCTACACCTCGGGTCCGCTCATCCCCACGCAGGTGGACGCCAACTGCGCCCGCTCCGATCACAACTACCCCTCGCTGGTCGCGGCGGCGCGGCACGTCAGCACGTTCAAGGACGTGAGCTGTTCCGGTGCGACGACCGCGGAGATGTGGAAGGCGCAGGGCACCAACGGCCCCCAGCTGGACGCCGTCCAGCGGGACACCGACCTGGTGACGGTCCAGATCGGCGGCAACGACATGGGGTTCGGCTCCATCATCGCCACCTGCGCGGCCCTCAGCTCCAAGGACCTGACCGGCAACCCCTGCCAGCAGTACTACAACGCGTCCGGCACCGACCAGCTGGTGGTCAACATCGCGCAGACCGCGCCGAAGGTCGACAAGGTGCTGCGGGCGATCCGCGCCCGGGCCCCGCACGCCCGGATCCTGGTCGTCGGCTACCCCGACCTGCTGCCCGACGACGGCAGCGGCTGCTACCCGACCGCGCCCTTCGCCGCCAAGGACTTCCCCTACCTGCGGGACACCGGGAAGCGGCTGAACCTGATGCTGCGCCTGGTCGCCGCCTGGAACGGCGCCCGGTACGTGGACACCTACGGCCCGACCGTCGGCCACGACATGTGCAAGGCGCCGGCCGACCGCTGGATCGAGCCCCTCCAGCCGACCTCACCGGCGGCTCCCGCCCACCCCAACGCCAAGGGCGAGGCGGCCATGGCCCAGGCCGTGCTGGAGCGTCTCGGCGGGCGTCACTAGGTGGTGGGCAGCGGCTTGTGCGGGTAGCTCCGCAGCACGAGGGAGGTGGTGACCGGGCCGTGGCGGGCCAGCGAGTCCACCACCTCCTCCAGGCGTTCGGCGTGGGTGCAGTGCACGTCGAAGAGCAGGCAGTCCTCGCCGGTCACCCGGAGCGTCGAGACGACCTCCGGGATCCGGTCGGCGAGGGCGAGCGCCTTCGGCAGCTGGGCGTGCGTGGTGCGCAGCCGGACGACGGCGTGGATGTTCAGCCCGAGCGCGGGGGCGGCGACGACGGCCCGGTAGCCGGTGATGACGCCGGTCTTCTCCAGCCGCTGGATGCGGGCGCCCGCCGCCGGCTGGGAGAGCCCGACCCGCCGTCCCACCTCGGCCCCGGTGAGCCGGCCCTCGGTCTGGAGCAGCTCCAGGATGGCGCGGTCGATGTCGTCGAGTGATTCCATCGTCGTCGTCCCCACTTCCCTCTGGATCACTTGCGGAGCCTGATCGCCGCCACTGCTTCCTTCAGAATCGCCCGCAGGACGGTCCCGGTGAGCGCCGGGTCGCGATGGAAGGGGCGGTCGGCGATGGTCGCGTACGTCATCATCCCCGGGATCGACGGGTCGGACGACGGGCACTGGCAGAGCCGGTGGGAGCGGGCGTGGGGGGACTCGGCGGTGCGGATCGCCCCGGGGTCGTGGACCCGGCCGGAGCTGGAGGACTGGGTGGACGCGGTGCAAGCCGCCCACGACATCGCCGTGGCGCGGGGCGCCGGCCGGGTGGTGCTGGTGGCGCACAGCCTGGGCTGCTGGGCGGCCGCCGGATGGCTGGAGCGGGTACGGCCCGCGGGGGTGTCGGCGTTCCTGGCCGCGCCGCCCGATCCCCGGGGACCGGCGTTCCCGGGTGCGGCGGCGCCGACGTTCCTGGACCTGTCCGCCCGTCCGCTGCCCTGCCCGGCCCTGGTGGTGGCGAGCGACGACGACCCGTACGGCGATGCCACGGCCTCCACCGCGCTGGCCTCGGGCTGGCGTGCGCACCGGCGTTCCGTCGGCGCGCACGGGCACCTCAACTCCGCGAGCGGGCTCGGGGACTGGCCGGCCGGCCGGGAACTGCTGCGGACGCTGGTGGGCGGCTGAGCCGCCCCCGCGGGGCCGACACCACGGACGGTCCGGCCCCTTGGGAGGGACCCGCGGGCGGTTCGCGATAGGTTGACCTGCATGAGCGACAACGTTTATTTCGACATCTCGATCAACAACGAGCCGGCCGGCCGGATCGTGTTCAACCTGTTCGACGACGTGGTGCCCGCGACGGCCCGCAACTTCCGCGAGCTCGCCACCGGGCAGCACGGCTTCGGTTACGCCGGTTCCACCTTCCACCGGGTCATCCCCGAGTTCATGCTCCAGGGCGGTGACTTCACGCGCGGTGACGGCACCGGCGGCAAGAGCATCTACGGCGAGAAGTTCAAGGACGAGAACTTCACGCTCAAGCACGACCGCAAGTACCTGCTGAGCATGGCCAACGCGGGCCCGAACACCAACGGCTCGCAGTTCTTCGTCACCACGGTGCTGACCCCGTGGCTGGACGGCAAGCACGTGGTCTTCGGCGAGGTCGTCGAGGGCTCGGACCTCGTCGACAAGATCGAGGGCTACGGCTCCCGCAGCGGCGCCACCAAGGCCGAGATCAAGATCACGGCGAGCGGCACCGTCTGATCACGGACCGATCCGCCGCGACGGTGACCGGGCGCCCGCCCGGTCACCGTTCGTCGTTTTCCCGTCGCGGCTCCACGGCCCCGGGCGGAGCGCGCCCGGCGGGGGTGTCGTGCGCGGTGAGGTGCTCCAGGACCTCGGCCAGCTCCTGGCAGGCCTCCTCGACGGAGAGCCGGGTGTTGCGCTGCTCGGTGATGACGGCCGACAGCAGCAGCGCGGTCAGCGCCAGCGCGCCGTTGAAGAGCTGCAGCTTCAGCATCACCTCGACCTGGGACAGCCCGGCGAAGGCGCCGATGCCGTCCGTCGCGGCAACCGTGGCCATGACCGAGGTGAACAGGGCGCACAGCACGCTCCCCGCCAGCCGGAACCGCAGGGCCGCCCAGATCAGCAGGGGATAGACGAGGAAGAGCGCGCTCAGGTTGCTGTGCGTGGCCACCGGGACCAGGACGGCGGCGACGACCGCGAGGGCCAGGGCCTCCTTCCAGCGGGCCGTCGAGGGCAGCCCCCGGACTCCCAGCAGCACCAGCAGGAACGGGGTGATGATCAGCACGCCCATCGCGTCGCCGACCCACCAGGCCAGCCAGATCGGCCAGAAGCTGCTCGCGGGGAGTTTGCCGGCGAGGAGCAGGGTGACCACATCGATGGTGGAGCTGACCATCATGGCGCTGAACGCCCCGAGGAACACCAGGGCGAGGCCGTCCCGCAGCCGGCTCAGGTCGGTGCGGAAACCGGCCCGGCGCAGCATCAGATACGCGCAGACGGGCCCGGCCGTGTTGCCGAGGAGGATGCCCACGGTGGCGGGCTCGGGAGGGCCGAGGGACAGGACGAGGAAGAAGGCGCCGAGCGTGATGCCCGGCCAGCAGCCCAGGCCGAGGACGAGCAGACAGGCCACCGCCACACCGGTCGACGGATAGATGGGGGTGAAGACGGCGCCCTCGACGGTGAGCCGGCACAGCAGGCCGAGCTGCCCCGCCGCGTAGTAGCAGGTGGCGACGGCCAGCGTCCGCAGGGCGAGGACAGCCGGGCGGTGAAGTTGCTGGATACCCACCACAGCAGCCATCAGACACCGAGGCGGCCGGGTCGGCGAGCCGGAGACACCCGCGGCCGGAGTGCCGGGCCCGCGCCGACGAGTCCGGCCGGAGTGCCGGGCCCGCGCCGACGAGTCCGGCCGAAGTGCCGGGCCCGCGCCGATGAGTCCGGCCGAAGTGCCGGGCCCGCGCCGATGAGTCCGGCCGGGGCGCCGGGCCCGCGCCGACGGGTTCGCGGCCGACCTGTCGGCCGGTACGGAGGGCGCTACACCGTGCGGTCCAGGCCGTCGTGGCCCACGACCAGGACGGCCGCGTCGTCCTCGTGCCCGACCCGTGCCGCCCCCTTGATCACGGCGGCCGCCAGCGACTCTGCCTCCAGGCCGGCCACGGCGGCGACACCGGCGAGCCGTACCACCTGGTCGAGCCCCTCCTCGACGGTCATCGACGGGCCCTCCACCACCCCGTCGGTGAGCAGCACGAACATGCCTCCGGTGGTGAACCGGTACCGGGTCACCGGGTACGCGGCGCCGGGTTCGATGCCCAGGGGCGGCCCGCCCTCGTCCTCGGCGACCCCGGACTTCCCGTCTGCGGTGGCCCAGACGAACGGGATGTGGCCGGCCCGGGCGCTCTCCAGCACCCCGGTGTCCGGGTCGAGCCGCATGAAGGTGCAGGTGGCGAAGAGCTCGCTGCCCAGGGAGACCAGCAGGTCGTTCGTCCGGGCGAGCAGTTCGTCCGGCTCGCCGGTCACGGAGGCGAGCGCCCGCAGGGCCGCCCTGACCTGGCCCATGAAGGCGGCCGCCTCGATGTTGTGCCCCTGGACGTCGCCGATGGTCAGACCGATACGGCCGTCGGGCAGCATGAAGGCGTCGTACCAGTCGCCTCCCACGTTCAGCCCGTAGCAGGCGGGCGCGTACCGCACGGCCAGATGGAAGCGTGGGGTCTCGGGCAGGTCCCGGGGCAGCATGCCGCGCTGGAGGGCGATGGCCAGCTCGACCTGCGAGCGCTGGTACTCGGCCCGCTCGCGCGCCTGGGCGGTGAGCGACCTGAGTCTGACCAGCAACTCGTCGTCGTCCATCGAGCGCTTGCGGGGCATGGATCACTCCGGCCGGGGAGACAGCCCTTCCAGGACAGACCCCTGGATTTCCACCTTTACAGGATCATAGTGCGAAGAGAGGACAAGCGGTCGGCGGCGGCCGGGCGCGGTCGGCCGCCGCCGGGGCACGGTGCGGTCACCCCTTGCGCAGGCCGTCGGCCCGGCGGGAGGCGCGCAGGGTGCCGACCGTCTTCAGCAGCCGGTCCGCCGGGTCGCGCAGCCGCGGATGGGCGAGGACGGTGTTGCGCAGTCCGCGGACCGGGCGGCGCCACAGCCGGTGCGCCGTGGCCACCGGGTGGGCCCGGGTGGCGAAACCCTCGCCCACCCGCAGCTCGCGGGTCTTGAGCCAGTCCTTGTACTCCTTGTCGCCCCGCCCGAGGTCCACGAGGGTGACGCCACCGCGCGCCGCGGCCTCGGCGGTGCGCAGATGCATCATCAACCCGGGTGAGTAGTAGTGCAGTTCGGGGTCGTAGGCGGTGAACCAGGCGGCGAGCACGGTGCCGGACCGCGGGCCGAAGTGCGCGGCCACCGGCCGGTCGCCGGCGTAGAGCACGGACAGCACACCGGTGAAGTGGTCCTCGCGGACGTGGAAGAGGTGGTCCACGAGGTCGACGATCCAGGGGCGGGCGAAGCGGTCCATGCGTCCGGTCCGCCGGTACTGGGCGGACTTCCAGCGCATCAGGGTGCGCAGGGCCGCCGGGTCGCGCTCGTCGAACGCGAAGCGCAGCTCGCCGATGTCACGGCCGAGGCGCCGTTCCTTCTTCAGCGTGGTCTTCGCCAGGCCCGGGTAGGTGGCGCGCAGCCACTCGGGGTAGCCGCCGTCCCCGGGTTTCACATCGATCACCGGTGAGGCGAAGGTGCCGGTGACATGGGGGGCGAAAGGTCTCTGCTCGGCCACCAGATGGTCGAACTCGAAGATCGACATCCCGCACGCGCCCAGCAGTTCCTGGGCGTCCCAGGTGACTCCGGGCCGGTGCACCAGCGCCTGGCAGTCGGAGAGGCCGAGCCCGACGGCCCGGCCCACTCCGAGCGCGTTGCGTTCGTACGGGAGGAAGCCGACCGGCTCCCCGCCCTCACGCAGGACCGCCACCCGTACCCCGGAGCGGTGCTTGCCCACGCCGATCGCGAACTCCGGAGCCAGAAAAGGGTTGGCGTACTCCGGCGACTCGTCCATCGCGTGGTGCCAGGCCCGGCGGAGCGGCTGGGTCAGCTCGCCGGGTCTGTGGATCGTGATGTCCACCTCAGATCAACCGCCCTTCGGCTGACGAGGTGTGTGGCACATGATTCCGGGGCCGACTCCCGGACGGACCTCTGCACTGGCCTCTGGATCGCATGGGCGACCGCTCCCCCCCATAACGCGAATTCCGCGTTCTGCCGTTACCAGGAACAGCTCCTGTTCCCCGCCGTACACCTTCGGTCCGTGACCGGCGAGCGGGTCGCCGGTCCGGAGGTGTCGCTCAAACGTCGCGAAACAGTACGCACGCTGTCAAGGGTGCCACTCTCGGGGCAGGTTGGGGGTGGCGTGACTCGGACTTTCCCGGCCCTTTCCGTCAGGTCGCGGTCGCCGCGGCCGCCGCGCGTCCCGTCTGGCGGCCGGAGAAGAGGCAGCCGCCGAGGAAGGTCCCCTCCAGCGAGCGGTAGCCGTGCACCCCGCCGCCACCGAAACCGGCGACCTCACCGGCGGCGTAAAGACCGGGTACCGGCACCCCGCTGCTGTTCAGGACCCGTCCGGAGAGGTCCCTCTGGAGACCGCCCAGGGTCTTGCGGGTGAGGATGTTCAGCCGGACGGCGATGAGGGGGGCCGGCGCCGGTGTCCAGGATCCGGTGGATCGAGGCGGTGCGGCTGAGCGAGTCGCCCACGTGGTCGAGCGCGTTGCGGATGCCCATGACCTGGACGTCCTTGGTGTACGGATTGTCGATCTCGCGGTCGCGTGCCTCGATCTGCCGTTTCAGGTCGGCGAGGTCGATGAGGCCGTCGCCGGTCAGCTTGTTCATGCCGGTGACGAGGTCGGTGAGGTTGTCGGCGACCACGAAGTCGACGCCGTTGTTCTTGAACTTCTCGATGGGCTCCGGGGTCTGCCGGATCCGGGACAGCAGTTGCCGGATGTTCTTGTTGGTGAGGTCGGGGCTCTGTTCGGAGCCGGAGAGCGCGAACTCCTTGGCGAGAATCTTCTGGGTGGTGACGAACCAGGAGTAGTCGTAGCCGGAGGCGGTGATCGAACCGAGCGTGTGCAGGGTGTCGTAGCCGGGGATGTCGGGGGTGTTGAAGCGGCGGCCCTTCGCGTCGAACCACATCGAGGAGGGGCCGGGCAGGATGCGGATGCCGTGCTTCGGCCAGATCGGGGCGTAGTTGCGCAGGCCCTCCGTGTAGTGCCACATCCGGTCGGGGTTGACGATCCGGCCGCCCGCCTGCTCCGTGATGCCCAGCATGCGGCCGTCCACGTGCGCGGGCACCCCGGTGACCATGGACTTGGGCGGGGTGCCGAGCCGGGCCGGCCAGTTCTGCCGTACGAGATCGTGGTTGGCGCCGATGCCGCCCGAGGTGACCACGACGACCGGCGCCCGCTGCTCGAAGTCGCCCACGACGGTACGGCAGCCGGCGGTGCCGCGGGCCGCGCTGCCGGTCTCCAGGATCGCGCCCCGCACCCCGGTCACCGCGCCGCCGGTGGTCACCAACTCGTCGACCCGGTACCGGAACTTGAAGGTCACCTTCCCGGCGGCGACCGCCGCCCGCACCTTCTTCTCGAGGGTTCGACGACGGCGGGGCCGGTGCCCCAGGTGACGTGGAAGCGGGGCACGGAGTTGCCGTGGCCGTCGGCGAGACCGCCGCCGCGCTCCGCCCAGCCCACGATCGGGAACCACTGCACGCCCAGTCCGGAGGGCCAGGACCGCTTCTCCCCGGAGGCGAACTCCATATAGGACGGGGCCCATTTGTAGGCCTAGTAGTCCTGGCCTTTCGGGTCGTCGACACCCCGGTCGAAGCCGGCCGTGCCGAGCCAGTCCTGCCAGGCGAGGTCATGGGAGTCCTTGACCCCCATCAGCCGCTGTTCGTCGGAGTCGACGAAGAACAGTCCGCCGAAGGACCAGAACGCCTGGCCGCCCAGGCTGGCCTCCGGTTCCTGGTCGAGCAGCAGCACCTTGCGGCCGGCGGCGGCGAGTCCGGCGGTCGCGACCAGCCCGGCGAGGCCGTGGCCGACGACGATCGCGTCCGCGTCCTGCGACTCGGCGGCGGACGCCCCCGCCTGGCCGAGGGTCAGACCGGCGAGCGCGCCGCCGTCGTCCTCGCGCTGGCGTTCCATGCTGCGCGTGAGGTGCTCCGTCATCGCCTCGGCCGCCCGCTCGGGGTTGCGGCGCAGGACGGCCCGTACGATCCGCTCGTGCTCGGCGACGGTCGGGCCGCCGGCGCCGACGACCTTGCTGAGCCGGAAGATGTGCAGGTGCGCGTGGAGGCGTTCCACCGCGTCGGCGAGGAGCGGCCGGTGCGCGGCCTGCCCGATCGCCTCGTGGAAGCGCTGGTCGAGCGCGGCGAAGTCGCGGTAGGACGCGTACCGCCCGTTGGGGCTGGGCTGGGCCTGCATCTCCTCGACGATCCGCTCCGGCCGTCGAGCTGCTCCTCGGTGGCGTTGTCGGCAGCCAGGGCGGCGGCCCTCGGTTCCAGCAGCAGCCGCATCTCGAAGAGTTCCGCGAGCCCCTGCGGGGTCAGCAGTTCCGTCGCCCGGTATCCGGACAGGGCGCGTTTGACCACCAGTCCGTCGGACTCCAGCCGGGCCAGGGCCTCCCGGACCGGGGTGGGCGAGACCTTGAGGGTGCGGGACAGGGCCTCGATGCCGACGCGGGCGCCGGGCGCGATCTCGTGGTCCATGACCATCGCTTTGATGCTCTCGTACACGCTGTCCGACAGCGCCTGCCGGACGGGTGGCCCGTCGGCCCCGTCGCCCGGGACCCCGGCCGCGGAGGAGATGTGCGGCGGCATCCCGGCTCCTCCTTCCCAAGGCCTGCGTGTCGCCCACAGTTTACCCAGGTGGGCGCGGAGAGGGACCTGGAAGTCCTGATCAGACGGGTGCGGCCGGCGCGGCCTTCGGCGACGACCGCGCGCCCCCGCTCCTCTCCCCCTCGTACTGGCGTGCTATCACCGGATCCCATGGAGACCGTGGCGACCGAGCCCATCACCCCGTCCACCCCGCGGCCCGTACGGTGGCCGACGATGGTCCAGGGGTGGCATCAACTGACCTTTCTGCACTGGCCGGTGGAGCCGGAGCGGGTGGCGGGGCTGCTGCCCGCCGGTACCCGGCCGGACACGCTGGACGGAGTCACGTACGTCGGGCTCGTCCCGTTCCTGATGCGGGGCACGGGCTTCGGGCCGGGGCCGGGGCTGCCGTACCTGGGCACCTTCTGCGAGACGAACGTGCGGCTGTACTCGGTGGACGGGCAGGGCCGGCGCGGGGTGGTGTTCAGGTCCCTGGACGCATCCCGGCTGCTCCCGGTGCTGGTGGGCCGGTCGGGATTCCGGCTGCCGTACGTATGGGCCTCGATGCGGCTGGCCCGCAAGGGCGATGTGGTCACCTACACCTGCCGGCGGCGGCGCCCGACGGCCGCGAGCCGGGCGGTCGTACGCATAGGGGAGCCGATCGCCGAGCCCTCGCCGCTGGAGCACTTCCTGACCGCGCGCTGGGGGCTGCACGTGACCTGGCACGGCCGCACCGCACACCTGCCGAACGAGCATCCGACCTGGCCGCTACACCGGGCCGAACTCCTGGAGCTGGACGACGAGTTGGTCGAGGCGGCAGGCCTGCCGACGCTCTCCGGGCCGCCGGTCAGCGCCCTCTGGTCGCCCGGTGTGAAGGTGCGGTTCGGGACGCTGGAACTACTCCACCCCCTTAGGTAAAGAGATCGTATGGTCTAGTCCAAAGTGCGCTTTGGTCCAGTCCAATTCATTGACGTGACCGCGACACCTCCGGAAGCTGGGACCCACCCCACACCTCCCCGGCCCCCTGGAGGCACCAGTGAGACCCCTTCGCGCATGTCTGGGCGCGGCGGCAGCCGTCACGCTCGCCGCCGCCGGCACCACCGCGCTCGTCGCGAGCGACGCCTCGGGCGCGACCACCGCGCTGAGCAACCGGTGGTACGCGGCCGCCCCCTACCTGATGCCGCTGGACAACAACCCGCCGGACGCGGCGGCCATCATGGACGCCAGCGGCCTCAAGGCCTTCCAGCTGGCGTTCGTCCTGGCCCCCAACGGCGGCGGCTGCTCGCCCACTTGGGGCGGCACGGCGGCCGTCTCCTCGGACACCGCCGTCCAGTCGGTGATCAACACCATCCGGGCCAAGGGCGGCGACGTCTCCGTCTCCATCGGCGGCTACGGCGGCACCAAGCTGGGCCAGACCTGCGCGGACGCGGCCTCCACCGCGGCGGCCTACCAGCAGGTGATCACCAAGTACGGGCTGCACGCGATCGACTTCGACCTGGAGGAGCCGGAGTACGAGAACACCGCGGCCATCAAGAACGAGATCGGCGCCGCGAAGATCCTCCAGCAGAACAATCCCGGCCTGTACGTCTCCGTCACCACGGCCGGCACGGCGGACGGGACCGGCTGGTTCGGCAAGCAGATGCTGCTGGAGGCGAAGTCGCAGGGGTTCACGCCCAACAACTTCTCCATCATGCCGTTCGACGGCGGTTTCAGCGGGGCGGCCGCGCAGACCAGCGCGCTCACCAACTTCAACGCGATCCTGCAGTCCACCTTCGGCTGGGACCAGGCGACCGCCTACGCCCACGAGGGCTTCTCCGGGATGAACGGCCGCAGCGACACCGGCGAGTACTTCACCCAGGCCGACTTCCAGACGGTGCTGGACTACGCCACGAGCCACAACATGGACCGCTTCACGTTCTGGTCCCTGAACCGCGACCGCCAGTGCACCCCGGTCGACAACAACGGCACCACGTCCGGGACCTGCTCCAGCGTGGCGCAGAGCGCCTGGGACTTCGCCAAGTACTCGGTGAAGTTCGCCGGGGTCACCCCGCCGACCACCACCCCCACGCCCACCCCGACCCCGACCCCGACCCCGACGCCCACCTCCTGCAAGACGGCATGGAGTGCGACGGCGGTGTACACGGCCGGGAACGAGGTCTCGTACAACAGCCACAACTGGAAGGCCAAGTGGTGGACCCAGAACGAGGTGCCCGGCGCCTCCGAATGGGGCCCCTGGCAGGACGAGGGCGCCTGCTGACCTCTTGACGGGGTTGGTCCGGACCTTTAGCTTCGCGGCTATCGAAGGTTACGGATGCGTCCGGAGTTCACAGATATGAACAATCGCTGAACTCCGGACGCAGCCCCTCCTGGCGAAAGGACCCCCCACGTGAACCGTTCCCGGCTGCTCGCGGCGCCGACCGCCGCGGGCCTGGCCCTCGCCCTCACCGTCCTGCTCGGCGGCAGCGCCGACGCGGCGAACCCGAACGTCGCACCCGGCGGCAACTTCGATCTGTCCATATGGCAGCTCCAGGAGCCGGTCGGCTCCCCGGGGTCGCCGACCACCATCCCCTCGTCCCGGCTGCAGGGCGCGAACGGCTACCAGGACGCGTACTTCTACACCGACACCCGCGACGGCGCGATGACCTTCTGGGCGCCCGAGAAGGGCGTCACGACCCCGAACTCCCACTACGCCCGCTCCGAACTGCGCGAGATGAACCGGGACGGCAGCGCCGCGAACTGGTCGCTCAGCGGCAGCCACAAGATGAGCGCGACCCTGCGGGTGGTCTCGGTGACCAAGAACGTGTGCGTGGGCCAGATCCACCTCGGCACCGGCGGTTCCTCCACCAAGCCGCTGCTGGAGCTGTACTACCGCTCCAACGGCGACATCGTGCTCGGCACCGAGAACTCCCCGGACGGCGGCCAGACCTCGCACAGCGTGGGCCATGTGCCGATCGGCAAGACGTGGACCTACACCATCGCCGTCTCCGGCGGGAACACGATCGACCTGACCGTCAACGGGACCACCACCCACTACGCCATTGCGTCCTCCTTCAACCCGTACAAGCAGTACTTCAAGGCGGGCTCGTACAACCAGTCGTCCTCCGACAGCACGACCAACGGCGCCCGGGTCGCCTTCTACGGACTGACCGTCACACACGGCTGAGTTCACCCGGTCCGGCCTGGCGGGGGCCATGGTTCCGCCGCACGATGGAGGTGCCATCCGCGCCGCAGCCGGACGACGGGAGGACCGATGACTCAGAGCTGGGGACCACGTCCTCCCGTCACGGCGGACGGCCCGGAATGGCGGCCCGCGCTGGACATCCCGCCGCCCGGGCCGCAGCGCCGCTGGACGGTGCTGCTGCGCTGGCTGCTGCTGATCCCGCAGTACGTCGTGCTCGCCCTGCTGGGCATCGCGGCGTTCTTCGTCACGGTGGCGGGCTGGTTCGCGGCGCTCTTCCTGGGCCGGCTGCCCGACCCGATCGCCTCGTTCCTCGGCCGGTACCTGGCGTACGAGACCCGGATCGCGGCCGGCTCCATGCTCCTGGTCGACCGCTACCCGCCGTTCGCCCTGACCGCGCCCGACTACCCGGTGCGGATCGAGCTGCGGCCCACCTCCCTGAACCGGCTCGCGGTGCTGTTCCGGCTGTTCCTGATGATCCCGGCGGGGATCATCGCGAACCTCGCGGCGACCGGCTGGTTCGCGATCGGCTGGATCTTCTGGATCATCGGGATCGTGCGGGGACGGCTGCCCGGGCCGGTCTTCGGGGCGACGGCCGCGGTCGCCCGCTACCGGATGCGGTTCGGCGCCTACGCGAGCATGCTGACGCCCGTCTACCCGAAAGGGCTGCTCGGCGACGCGCCGGCCGTCGGGGAAAAGGCCGCCTCCGCCACCCGGCCCCTGGTCCTGGACACCGCCGCCAAGGTCCTGGTCTGGGTCTTCCTGGTGCTCGGCCTGGCCGCCCAGGTCGGCTCCCGCGGTGGCGGCGACCACGACGAGAACGGACTGGCGAATACGCCGCAAGTGGTACATCTCGTAGGACGGTCGTAGCGTCGTAGGGAACATGTACGGCGAACGGGTGGGAGCGACCATGCGACCAGTGGTGGGAACGGCGATCGGACTCGGGGCGGCCCTGCTGCTCACGGCGGGCATGACGACGGCCTCCGCGACACCGCCGACACCGTCCGCCACGCGGGCGTCGGCCCAGCACCCGGTGCTCGTCGACTGCCTCTGGCACCAGCGGTTCAGGCCGACCGACTTCATGCTGGCCTGCGGCGACGGCAACAGCCTCCTCACCGGCATGCGCTGGACCCAGTGGAACGACCACACGGCGGTCGGCCAGGGCGTGAACGTGGTCAACGACTGCAAGCCGTACTGCGCGGCCGGCAGGTTCCACAAGTACCCGGTGACCGTGAAGCTCGACCTCCCCAGCTCCTGGACGAAGCACCCGAACGTGCAGCACTTCACGCGGATGAACCTGACCTACTCCGGGGCCAGGCCGGAGGGATACACCCAGGTCATGAGCTACCCGATGTGGAACTGAGCGGGGCCGTCACCCGGCTGCGCGGCAAGCGGGGCGAGGCCGTGCGCCGGGCGGGCGACGTCCCGGCCGGGGCTGCCGGGGGCCGTGGCAGGGCTGCCGTCATGTTGGTGTGACCGATACGCCGGAGCGCTGCGCTCCCGACGAAAGAGGTCACATGCCCCGATTCCCCCGCCGGGCCGTCGTCGCCCCGGCCGCGGTCGCGATCGGCCTGCTCGCGGCGGCACCGGCCGCGGGCGACGGCCCGGACGTCTCGCATCCCCATGTCATCGCCCACTTCGATCTGGCCGCCGGGCAGACCCCCGAGAACATGGTGGCCGAGCGCAACGGCTCGGTCGTCGTGTCCTTCTCCGCCGCCCGGCAGATCGCCAAGGTCACCCGGGAGCGCCGGATCCGGGTGCTGGCGACCCTGCCCGCCGAGTCCCGTCCCAAGACGCCCCTCGTCCATGACGCCGTCACGCTCGGCCTCGCCCGGGCCGAGGACGGCACGCTGTACGCCAACTACGCCACCGGCACCGCCAAGACCGGCATCTGGCGCATCCCCGCGAGCGGCGGCGCACCCGAGCAGATCGCCGCGCTGCCGCCGGACGGGGTGCCCAACGGGCTGGCGCTCGACGAGCGGCGCGGCGTGCTCTACGCCGCCGACTCGGTCCTGGGCACGGTGTGGCGGGTACCGCTGGCCGGCGGCACGCCGACGGCGTGGGCCACGGGCGGCGCGCTCGACGGGCTGCCGGAGACGGCCGACGGCGTCGGCGCCAACGGGATCAAGATCCACAAGGACGCGGTCTGGGTGACCAACAGCGACCGCGGCACCCTGCTGCGCATCCCGGTCGCCGAGGACGGCTCGGCGGGCGCCGCCGAGGAGCGGGCGAGCGGTCTGCCCGGCGTCGACGACTTCGTCTTCCCCGGCCACTCGGACATCGTGCTCGCCGCGCTGATCACGTCCAACGAGGTCGCGCTGGTCCGCCCGGACGGCACCCACAGCACCGTCCTCGGGGTGCAGGACGGTCTGTCCAACCCGACGTCGCTGGCCGTGAGCGGCCGGGATCTGTTCGTGGCGAGCGACGGCTACTTCACCCAGCGGGATCCCAACCTGCTGAAGGCGCGGCTGCGCGCCCACTTCGCCCGCCCGTAGCCGAGGGGAGGGCCGGTCCGGGCCGGTCCTCCCCTCGCCGGGACTCAGGCGATCTCGACGAGCAGGTCGCCGCCCTCCACCTGCTGGATGCGGTTGATGGCGAGCCGGGAGACCCGGCCGGCCTTCGGGGCGGTGATGGTGGCCTCCATCTTCATGGCCTCGATCGTGGCCACCGTGGCGCCCGCCTCGACCTCCGCGCCCTCGGCCACCGCGAGGGTGACGACACCGGCGAACGGGGCCGCGACATGGCCGGGGTCGGCGCGGTCGGCCTTCTCGGTGGCCGGGATGTCGGAGGCCGCCGACCGGTCGCGGATCTGGATGGGCCGCAACTGGCCGTTGAGCGTGGACATCACGGTGCGCATCCCGCGCTCGTCGGCCTCGCCGACCGCCTGGAGCTCGATCAGGAGCCGGACGCCGGGCTCCAGGTCGACCGCGTACTCCTTGCCGGGGCGCAGCCCATAGAAGAAGTCCTTGCTGTCGAGGACGCCGGTGTCGCCGTAGGTCTGGCGGTGGGTCTCGAACTCGCGGGTCGGGGCCGGGAACAGCAGCCGGTTGAGAGTCGCGCGGGGCTCCTTGGCCAGGCCTTCGCGGTCCTCGGCGGACAGCTCCGGGGTGGGCTTGGCGGCGGCGCGGCCCTGGAGGGCCTTGGTGCGGAACGGCTCCGGCCAGCCGCCCGGCGGGGTGCCCAGCTCGCCGCGGAGGAAGCCGATGACCGAGTCGGGGATGTCGAACCTGTCGGGGGTCGCCTCGAAGTCCTCGGGCTTCACCCCGGCGCCGACCAGGTGCAGGGCGAGGTCGCCGACCACCTTGGAGGACGGCGTGACCTTGACCAGGCGGCCGAGGATCCGGTCGGCGGCCTCGTACATCGCCTCGATGTCCTCGAAGCGGTCGCCGAGACCGAGCGCCACGGCCTGGGTGCGCAGGTTGGAGAGCTGGCCGCCCGGGATCTCGTGGTGGTAGACCCGGCCGGTCGGGGAGGCGAGGCCCGCCTCGAAGGGGGCGTAGACCTTGCGGACGCTCTCCCAGTACGGCTCCAGGTCCTCGATCGCCCGCAGGTCGAGCCCGGTGGGACGCTCCGAGTAGTCGGTCGCGGCCACGATCGCCGAGAGGGACGGCTGCGAGGTCGTACCGGCCATGGAGGCCACCGCGCCGTCCACCGCGTCCGCGCCGGCCTGGATCGCGGCGAGGTAGGTGGCCAGCTGGCCGCCCGCGGTGTCGTGCGTGTGCAGGTGGACGGGGAGGGCGAACTCCCGGCGCAGGGCGGAGACCAGCTTGGCGGCGGCCGGGGCGCGCAGCAGGCCGGCCATGTCCTTGACGGCGAGGATGTGCGCGCCCGCGTCGACGATCTGCTCGGCGAGCCGCAGGTAGTAGTCGAGGGTGTAGAGCTGCTCGCGCGGGTCGGACAGGTCGGCGGTGTAGCAGAGGGCGACCTCGGCGACCGCGGTGCCCGTCTCGCGTACGGCCTGGATGGCGGGGCGCATCTGGCCGACGTCGTTGAGGGCGTCGAAGATGCGGAAGATGTCGATGCCGGTGGCGGCGGCCTCCTGGACGAAGGCGTCGGTCACCTCGGTCGGGTAGGGGGTGTAGCCGACGGTGTTGCGGCCGCGCAGCAGCATCTGGAGGCAGATGTTGGGGACGGCCTCGCGCAGGGCGGCGAGCCGTTCCCACGGGTCCTCGGCGAGGAAGCGGAGGGCGACGTCGTAGGTGGCGCCGCCCCAGCACTCCAGGGAGAGCAGTTCGGGCAGGGTGCGGGCGACGACCGGGGCGACGGCGAGGAGGTCCTTGGTGCGCACCCGGGTGGCGAGCAGCGACTGGTGGGCGTCGCGGAAGGTGGTGTCGGTGATGCCGATGGTGGGCGACTCGCGCAGGGCCCGCGCGAACCCCTCGGGGCCGAGCTCGACGAGCCGCTGCCGGGAGCCCGCGGGCGGCTCGCCGGCCGGCAGCGGGGGCAGCTTGGTGGTCGACTCGATCAGGTGGGGGCGCTCGCCGTGTGGCTTGTTGACGGTGACGTCGGCCAGGTAGGTGAGCAGCTTGGTGCCGCGGTCGGCGGAGGAGCGGGCGGTGAGCAGGTGCGGGCGCTGCTCGATGAACGACGTGGTGATCCGGCCCGCCTGGAAGTCCGGGTCGTCCAGGACGGCCTGCAGGAACGGGATGTTGGTGGCCACGCCGCGGATGCGGAACTCGGCGACGGCGCGCCGGGCGCGTCCGATGGCGGCCTTGAAGTCCCGGCCCCGGCAGGTGAGCTTGACCAGCATCGAGTCGAAGTGCGCGCTGATCTCCGTACCGGCGTGGGTGGTTCCGCCGTCGAGCCGGATGCCGGAGCCGCCCGGCGAGCGGTAGGCGCTGATCCGGCCGGTGTCGGGGCGGAAGCCGTTGGCCGGGTCCTCGGTGGTGATACGGCACTGGAGGGCCGCGCCGTGCAGCTTCACCGTCTCCTGGGAGAGCCCGAGGTCGGCGAGGGTCTCGCCGGAGGCGATGCGCATCTGGGCCTGGACGAGGTCGACGTCGGTGACCTCCTCGGTGACCGTGTGCTCGACCTGGATGCGGGGGTTCATCTCGATGAAGACGTGGTTGCCCTCGGGGTCGAGGAGGAACTCGACGGTGCCGGCGTTGCGGTAGCCGATCTCGCGGGCGAAGCGGACGGCGTCGGCGCAGATGCGGTCGCGCAGGTCCGGGTCGAGGTTGGGCGCCGGGGCCAGTTCGATGACCTTCTGGTGGCGGCGCTGCAGCGAGCAGTCCCGCTCGAAGAGGTGGATGACGTTGCCCTCGCCGTCGGCGAGGATCTGCACCTCGATGTGGCGGGGGTCCACGACGGCCTTCTCCAGGAAGACGGTCGGGTCGCCGAAGGCGGAGGCCGCCTCGCGGGAGGCCTGTTCGATGGATTCGCGCAGCGCGGCCGGGTCCTCGACGCGGCGCATACCGCGGCCACCGCCGCCGGCGACGGCCTTCACGAACACCGGGAAGCCGATCTCCTCGGCGGCGCGGACCAGTTCGTCGATGTCGTTGGAGGGCTGGGAGGAGCCGAGGACCGGGACACCGGCGGCGCGGGCGGCGGCGACCGCGCGGGCCTTGTTGCCAGTCAGCTCCAGCGTGTGGGCGCTCGGCCCGACGAAGGTGATGCCCGCCTCCTCGCAGGCGCGGGCGAGTTCCGGGTTCTCGGAGAGGAACCCGTAGCCCGGGTAGACGGCGTCGGCCCCGGCCCGCCGGGCGGCGCCCACGATCTCCTCGACGGAGAGGTAGGCGCGCACCGGGTGCCCGGGTTCCCCGATCTCGTAGGCCTCGTCGGCCTTCAGCCGGTGCAGTGAGTTGCGGTCCTCGTGCGGGAACACGGCGACCGTGCGCGCACCCAGCTCATAACCCGCGCGGAACGCGCGGATGGCGATCTCTCCACGGTTGGCGACCAGCACCTTGCGGAACATCCCTGGATCCCTTCAGCCTGCCGGCGACGAACACCATGGTGTCAGCCGCGCCCGTCCGTAGCTCGCCGCAACATTAGGGGTTGCTTGAACGGGCTGAAGTGCGAAAACCATCACATTGACGTCGTTGAGCACTTCGTCGGGCCGGGCGCGTGACTTATGGGGTTGCGGGGAAGGCGCGAGGGTTGGGGTGTCTCAGGGGAGCCGGAAGGACGGTACGGGGTGGCGCGGCGGTCCCGGGCGGTGTACCGGCGGGTCGGAGCGGGGCGGAACCGGCGGGGTGCCGAGCCGTTCGACGAGCCGGGCCGGGACCGGCAGCCGGCGGCCGTGCAGCAGGCCGAGGACGATCGCCGCGGCCACCGCGATCAGGTGCTCGCGGCCGGCGAGGTTCGGTACGGCGATGGACTCCCACACCATCGAGCCGCCGGTCAGCGTGAAGACGACGGGCGCGCGGCGGACCACCGCCAGATAGGTGAACAGGCCCACCACGGCGGCGGACGGCCCCGTGTCGAGGATCCGCCCGGCCTCCGGGGGCAGGCCGAAGCCCCACCAGCCGGGGCCGAGCGCGACCATCACCCGGGCCGTCATGGTGCCGGCCAGCGTGGTGAGGTACGCGACGGCGAGGGTGCGGGCGCGCCCGAGGGCGAGTTCGGCGAGGGCGAAGGCGAGGAAGAGCTGGGTGATGCCCGCCCAGACCGGCAGGTCGAGCGCCGGGACGTACAGCGACACCGGGGTGCGCAGCAGGGACAGCCACAGCGGCAGGTCGGCGGTGACGCCGCCGAGGTGCCACACCAGCCTTCGGCCGAAGGGGTGCTGGGCGACGCCGTGGAAGAAGATGACGCCGAACGCGGCCACGAACGCCAGCATGACCCCGGAGAGGCCACGCCGTACGAGTTGCCGTACCGGCTCCACCACGATGCTGTGCCATTCGTCGCGCAGCGTGCGCCGCACGAACCGGGCCGCCCGCGCGGCCGCCTGTCCCCAGTCGCCCTTCATGAAAGGCATCGCCCCCCTCGATACCGGCCTCGGCCCTCGGCCCTGCGCCCCGGAAGAGGCTCTCCGCGCCCCGGCCGTTCCAAGCGCATCGTATAGACGTTTGGATCATTTGCGACGATGCGGGAGCTACTACCGGTCGGATTTCGACGTCGGGTTTATCACCCGTCCACGAGTGAACCCTCGAGGACGTCAACGCGTCCCCCCTTCCCGATGTCTCGGCAAAGGAGCGGTCATGCTGAATCCGTCACGCCGTGTGGTGCTGACCGCGGCCCTGGGAACCGCGCTGCCCGCCGGCCCGGCTCCGGACCCGGTGAGCAGGCTCCGCGCGCTGGAACGCGACCACCGGGCCCGGCTGGGGGTGTTCGCCCGGGACACCGGCTCGGGAGCCCGGGTCCGGTACCGCGCCGGTGAGCTCTTCCCGATGTGTTCGGTGTTCAAGACGCTCGCGGTGGCGGCCGTGCTGCGCGACCTCGACGAGGCCGTGCTCGCCGAGGTCGTCCATTACGACGAGAGCGATGTGGAGCGCTCGGGGGGCGCACCGGTCACCGGGAAGCCCGAGAACCTCGCCTCGGGAATGACGGTCGCCGAGTTGTGCGGGGCGGCGATCTCGTACAGCGACAACACCGCCGCGAACCTGTTGCTGGAGCAACTGGGCGGGCCGGTGGCGGTGACGCGGCTGAGCCGTTCGATCGGGGACAAGGTGACACGCCTCGACCGGTGGGAGCCGGAGCTGAACTCGGCGGAGCCCGGGCGGGTCACCGACACCACCTCTCCCCTGGCGATCGGTACCAGTTATGCGCGGCTGGTCCTCGGAGGCGCCCTGGACGACGCGGACCGGCGGCGGCTCTCCGGCTGGCTGCGCGCCAACACCACCGGAGGGGAACGGATCCGTGCGGGGCTCCCCGGGGACTGGACGGTCGGCGACAAAACCGGAACGGGCGGTTATGGCACCGCCAACGATGTCGCGATCGCCTGGCCCCCGGGCCGCGCCCCCGTCGTCGTGGCCGTACTCTCCACCCATGCCGATGCCACCGCCGAGTCGGATTCATCGCTGGTCAGGGCGGCGGCCGAGGTCGTGGCGGACGTGTTCACGCGGGGCCGCGCATAAGATCATTCACAGTCGGTCCACAGCAAGTCGGCTTCGGCCAAGCCGGTTTATGCAATGAGACCGGAACCGTTCTGTTTCGATCACGAACTCTCGTATAGTGACGCGCAGTTCTGTACCCAGCGTCACATCTCCTTCACCGGAACCACATCCCTGCCCACCGCTCCGAGGACCAGACCGGACCGATGACCGCGCCCACGCCTCCCGGCGACCGCCCTTCCTTCCGTACGTTCGCGCCGACCCTCGCGCTGACCGCGGTGGTCTCGGCCCTCGCGGTCTTCGCCGCGGTGACCGCCGCGCCGGCCTCGGTCCGCATCCCGCTCGCCCTGGGGGCCAGTGCGGCAGCGCTGCTGCTCTGTGCGGCGGTGACCTGGGCCGTCCACGCGGCCCGGACCGCGCGCGGTGCCCGGCGCCGCCTGGAGACGGTGAGTCAGGACATCGGGCGGCTGCTCCAGCAGCAGGCCCGGACCACCGAGGAGGCGCGCCAGGAGCAGCAGCGGCTGATCGACGAACTGGCGCAGCAGCGCAGCGAGTTCGCGGACTCCTTCGAGCAGGAGCGGGCACGGATCCACGAGGACGGCGCCCAGGAGCTGGACTGGTACCGGCGGGAGCACGCCCGGCTCGCCCGGGAGCTGGAGCAGGCCTCCCGGGAGCGGGCCGCCGCGATCGCCGCGGCGGGCAACGCGGCCGGCCGGATGCAGGCCCTGGCCACCGCCACCCTCGCCGACCTGCGGAGCATGGAGGAGCGGCACACCGACGAGGAGGTCCTCGCCGACCTGCTCCAACTCGACCACCGCACGGCCCAGGCGGGCCGGCTCGCCGACTCCATCGCCGTCCTGACCGGGGCGCGTTCCGGCCGCCGCTGGGCGCGTCCGATCAGCATGGAGTCGATCCTGCGCGGTGCGATGGGACGGATCAGCGGCTACCGCCGGGTGCGGGTGCACTCGGTGAGCGAGACGGCCGTGGCCGGGCACGCGGCCGAGGGTGTCATGCACGCGCTCGCCGAACTCCTCGACAACGCGGCCAACTTCTCGCCCCCGACGGCCGAGGTCCATGTGTACGTGGAGGAGGTCCCGGCCGGGGTCATCGTGTCCGTGGAGGACAGCGGTCTGGTGATGGGCGAGGTGCAGCTGCGCCGCGCCGAGCGGGCCGTCTCCGGTGACACCAGCGAGCTGGGCGGTCTCTCCGGCACCCGGCTCGGGCTCGCGGTGGTCGGCCGGCTCGCCGGCAAGCACGGTCTGAAGGTGTCGTTCCGGCCGTCGGCGCGTGGCGGCACCGGGGTGCTGATGCTGGTCCCGCAGGACCTGCTGGCCCGCCCGGTCGCCGAAGAACCCGCGCCCACGAAGGAGATGGATCCGGCCGTGCCGGTGCCGTCCCCGGCGGACCCCCTGCCCGTGCACGAGTCCGCCGCCGAACCGGACGGATCCGTCGAGTCCGCCGACCCCGCCGGCTCCCCCGGCCCCGCCGAGGAGGCGGAGGGGCCCACCGGGCTGCCCAAGCGGCGCCGTGGCCGGACCCTCGCCGAGGCCGAACGCCGGTCGGCGCCGCACCCGGCGGACCCGCGCCCCGCGCCCGCCGCCGAGGACGCCAAGGTCCGCGCCGCCCGCTTCAACAGCTTCCGGCAGGCCGTCCGCCCGACCGCGTCCGACTCCGCCGATGTCTCCGGGGCGCCGGACGCCGAGGCCGCGGCCGGTCCGGCCGGGGTCCCGGGCACCACGCACACCCCCACCGCGCCCGATTCCGCCGAGGCCCCCGGCACCGAGGACGTCAGGACAGCCCCGTACGCCCCCACGCCCGCGCACGACCCGGTCCCCGCGCCCCATCCGGAGTCCGGCCCCGAGCTCACCTCCCACCCGCACGCGCACCCGGAAGGCGACACCACTTCATGACCGGCAGGACCACCGTCGACGACAAGCTCACCTGGCTCATCGAGGGCCTCCTGGAGCGCACCCCCGGCGCGCGGCACGCCCTGGTGCTCTCCCGCGACGGGCTGAAGCTCTGCCGTACCCCGGAGCTCTCCGTCGACCAGGCCGACCAGCTCGCGGCGATCGCCGCCGGTATCCAGTCGCTGTCCCACGGGGCGTCCGTGGAGTTCGGCGACGGCAGCGGCGGCGTGCGGTCGGCCATGACCGAGTTCTACGGGGGCGTCCTGTTCATCGTGGAGGCCGGTGAGGGCGCCCATCTGGCCGTGGTGACCAGCGAGGAGGCGGACCCGGGGCTGGTCGGGCACAACATGAGCGAACTGGTGGAGCAGCTCGGCGAGCACCTGACCGCGCAGCCCCGCACCTCATGAGCCGACCCGGACGGGACGACTCGCCCGACCGCCTGTACACGATCACCGGCGGCCGCAGCGCCGTCGGCCCCGACAACCCCTTCGACCTGGTCACACTGGTCGTCGCCGAGTCGGAGCCGGCTCCCGGCATGCAGTCGGAGCACGTGGCGATCCTGCGGCTGGCCGAGTTCCCGACCTCGGTGGTGGAGATCGCCGCCGAGCTGAGACTGCCGGTGAGCATCACCAAGGTCCTGCTGGGCGACCTGCAGGCGGCCGGCCGGGTCAGCGCCCGCCATCCGTACCGGCCGGCCATCACCGACCCCGACATCCTGGAGCAGGTGCTCGTTGGACTCCGCAACCTCTGACGCGCGCACCCCGTTGGGTGCCTCCGCCGACAACGGTTTCAAGATCGTGGTCGTGGGCGGCTTCGGCGTCGGCAAGACCACCCTGGTCCGTTCCGTCAGCGAGATCCGTCCCCTCAACACCGAGGAGACGATGACCCAGGCCGGCGAGGAGGTCGACGACATCCGCGAGGTGCGCGGCAAGTCCGCGACCACCGTGGCCTTCGACTTCGGCCGGATCACCCTGGACGCCCGCAATGTGCTCTACCTGTTCGGGGCGCCGGGGCAGGAGCGGTTCTGGTTCCTGTGGGACCGGCTGTTCTCCGGCACGCTCGGCGCGGTCGTGCTGGTCGACACCCGGCGGATCGGCGACTCCTGGTACGCCATCGACCGGCTGGAGAAGCACGGCACCCCGTTCATCGTGGCCTGCAACGACTTCGGCGGCCCGGTGCACACGCCCGAGGACGTCCGCGACGCGCTCGACCTGGACCCGCACGTCCCGCTGGTGAACTGCGACGCCCGCTCCCGGGAGTCCGGCAAGCAGGTGCTGATCACGCTGGTCCAGCACGTCAAGAACCGGTACGCCGGCCCGTCCGCACCGGCGGACCCGCACCGACAGGAGTACGTGTGACCCCCGAAGCCGTGCCGCTCGGCGGCCCCCGGTTCCAGACCGATCCGGCGCGCCTGTACCGGGAGATGCGGCGCGACCACGGCGCCGTGACCCCCGTCGTGCTCGACGGGGACGTGCCGGCCTGGCTGGTGCTCGGCTACCGCGAGCTGCACCAGGTGACCGGGGATCCGGTGCTGTTCAGCCGGGACTCGGAGCTGTGGAACCAGTGGGACCTGATCCCCGACGACTGGCCGCTGCTGCCGATGATCGGCCGCAAGCAGCCGTCGATCCTGTACACCGTCGGCGAGCGGCACCGCGAGCGGGCCGGGATGATCAGCGACGCGCTGGAGGCCGTCGACCCGTTCGAACTGCGCGGTCTGGCCGAGCGGTTCGCGGACGAGCTGATCGACGGGCTGTGCACCGGCGGCGAGGCGGACCTGATCGGCCAGTACGCGATGCTGCTGCCGGTGCGGGTGCTGGCGCGGCTGTACGGCTTCGCCGACGAGGACGGACCCGGTCTGGTCACCGCCCTCAACGACATGATCGACGGCCGGGAGCGGGCGCTCGCCGGGCAGACCCATCTGGCCACGTCCATGGCCCAGTTGCTGGCCGACCGGAAGGCGGACCCGGCCGACGACGTGGTGTCGCGGATGCTCCAGGACAAGAGCGGGTTCACCGACGAAGAGATCATGCAGGACCTGATGGTCATGATGGCGGCCGGGCACCAGCCGACCGCCGACTGGATCGGCAACTCGCTGCGCCTGATGCTCACCGACGACCGGTTCGCGGCCTCCCTGTTCGGCGGCCGCAACAGTGTCGCCGAGGCGATGAACGAGGTGCTGTGGGAGGACACGCCGAGCCAGAACATCGCGGGCCGCTGGGCGTCCCGGGACACCCAGCTGGGCGGGCGCCGGATCCGCGCCGGTGACCTGCTGCTGCTCGGGCTGCAGGGCGCCAACTCCGATCCGCAGGTGCGCACCGACGCCTCCGCGCTGACCGGCGGCAACAACGCGCACTTCTCCTTCGGGCACGGCGAGCACCGCTGTCCGTTCCCCGCGCAGGAGGTCGCCGAGGTGGTGGCCCGGACCGGTATCGAGGTCGTCCTCGACCGGCTGCCGGACATCGATCTGGCGGTGCCGGCCGACGCGCTCACCCGCCGGCCCTCGCCGTGGCTGCGGGGACTGACCGCGCTGCCCGTCCGGTTCACGCCCGTACCCGCCCTCTGATCCCTTCCGACAGACCGGCACAGCACACCGCATGGCGCAGTTACCCGACCCTGCCCTGGGAGGCACGTCACGATGACGACCGGTACCGAACAAGCCCGGATCGCCCTCGACCCGTTCGTCACCGACCTGGAGGGCGAGAGCGCACGGCTGCGCGCCGCCGGTCCGCTCGCCGCCGTGGAGCTGCCCGGCGGGGTGCCGGTGTGGGCGGTCACCCGGCACGCCGAGGCCAAGGCGCTCCTCACCGACCCGCGCCTGGTCAAGGACATCAATGTGTGGGGTGCCTGGCAGCGCGGCGAGATCGCCCCGGACTGGCCGCTGATCGGCCTCGCCAACCCCGGCCGTTCGATGCTCACCGTGGACGGCGCCGACCACCGCCGGATGCGCACCCTGGTCGCGCAGGCCCTCACCCCGCGCCGGGTGGAGGAGATGCGGGAGCGGATCGAGAAGCTCACCCAGGACCTGCTGGACGGGCTCCCCGAGGACGCGGAGAGCGTCGACCTCAAGGCGGCCTTCGCCTACCCGCTGCCGATGTACGTGGTCGCCGACCTGATGGGCATCGACGAGGCCGAACTGCCCCGGCTGAAGGTGCTGTTCGAGAAGTTCTTCTCCACCCAGACGCCGCCCGCCGAGGTCATCGCCACCCTCACCGAGCTGGCCGGGATCATGGCGAAGACGGTCGCCGCCAAGCGGGCCGAGCCCGGCGACGACCTCACCAGCGCGCTGATCCTGGCCTCCGAGGACGGCGACCACCTCACCGACGAGGAGATCGTCTCCACCCTGCAGCTGATGGTGGCGGCCGGTCACGAGACGACGATCTCGCTGATCGTCAACGCCGTGGTCAACCTCTCCACCCACCCCGACCAGCGGGCCAAGGTGCTGTCCGGTGAGGTCGACTGGTCGGCGGTGGTCGAGGAGACCCTGCGCTGGTCCACGCCGACCTCGCACGTCCTGATCCGGTTCGCCACCGAGGACGTCCAGGTCGGCGACAAGGTGCTGCCCGCCGGGGACGCGCTCATCGTGTCGTACGCCGCGATAGGCCGTGACGAGCACGCGCACGGGCCGAGCGCCGGGGAGTTCGACGTCACCCGTCAGACGCAGAACCGGCACATCTCCTTCGGGCACGGCCCGCACGTCTGCCCGGGCGCGGCGCTGTCCCGGCTGGAGGCGGGCGTCGCGCTGCCCGCGCTCTACGACCGCTTCCCCGGCCTGGACCTGGCGGTACCGGCGTCCGAGCTGCGCAACAAGCCGGTGGTCACCCAGAACGACCTCTTCGAGCTGCCCGTCCGGCTGAACCCCTAACGGGTGTTCACGGAGTACGACTTGGCTCCGGTGCCGGCCAGCCTGCCGCCGTCGACGATCAGGTACTCGTCGCGCAGCGGCCGGCCCGCGAGCCAGGACTCCAGGATCTCCCGGGTGCCGGCCGCGTAACGGGCCTGCGCGGAGAGGGTGGAGCCGGAGATGTGCGGGGTCATCCCGTGGTGCGGCATGGTGCGCCACGGGTGGTCCGCGGGCGCGGGCTGCGGGAACCACACGTCGCCCGCGTACCCGGCCAGCTGACCGCTGCGCAGCGCCCGGTCGACGGCGTCCCGGTCGGCGATCCGGGCCCGCGCGGTGTTGATGAGGTACGCGCCGCGCTTCATCGTGCCGATCAGCTCGTCGCCGAACAGGCCCTCGGTCTGCGGGTGCAGGGGCGCGTTGACGGTGACGACGTCGCAGTGCGGGACCATGGCGGCCGGGCTCTCGTGGAAGGTCAGGTTCAGCTCGCGCTCGACGGACTCGGGCAGCCGGGTGCGGTCGGTGTAGTGGAGCGTGACGTCGAAAGGCGCGAGCCGGCGCAGCACCGCGAGGCCGATGCGGCCGGCGGCGACGGTTCCGACGTGCATGCCCTCCAGGTCGTAGGACCGGCTCACGCAGTCGGCGATGTTCCAGCCGCCGTCGAGCACCACCCGGTGCGAGGGCAGGTAGTTGCGGACCAGCCCGAGGATCATCATCACCACGTGCTCGGCGACGCTGATGCTGTTGCAGTACGTCACCTCGGCGACGGTGACCCCGTGCGCGATCGCGGCGTCGAGGTCGACGTGGTCGGAGCCGATGCCGGCGGTGACGGCCAGCTTGAGGTTCTGCGCGGCGGCGATGCGCTCCGGGGTGAGGTAGGCCGGCCAGAACGGCTGCGAGATGACGACATCCGCGTCGACGAGTTCACGGTCGAAGACCGAGCCCGCCCCGTCCTTGTCGCTGGTGACGACGAGGGTGTGGCCGGCCTTCTCCAGGAAGGAGCGCAGGCCGAGTTCGCCGGAGACGCTGCCGAGGAGGTGGCCGGGGGTGAAGTCGATCGCCTCGGGGGCGGGAGCGGTCTGGCCGCCGGGGTAGTGGTCGATGACCGGGATGCCGTCGCGGGCGTAGCTCTTCGGGTATCCGTCGGTCGGGTCGTCGTACAGGACGCAGAGCACCTTGGCCATGGTGACGGCTCTCCTCAACTCCGTTGCAAAAGGGTGCCTTTCACGATCCTCGTGGCCAACTGCGCAGGTCAAAGCGAACGTTGCTATGCCGTGATAGCCCGCTTCTATCAGCCGTGGCCGTCGAGGACCGCGTCCAGGCGGCTGTTGAGGGCGTCCCTCAGGCCCGCTTCCCTGGCGACCTGCACCAGCGCCCGGGCGAGCACGGACGGGGGTTCGCTGCGGGCGACGACGAGTCCGACCCGGGGGCCGTGGGCCGGGCCCTCCAGGGGGACCACGCGCATGCCCTCCGGTACGCCGAACATGTGCAGCCAGGCGTGGGAGATCACGCTGGACCAGCGGCCGCCGGGGAGGTGGGCGTAGAGCCCGGCCACGCTGCCGGACTCGACGGCCGGGACGGGGGCGGCGCCGTCGGCGGAGAAGCAGTCGTCGATGATCCGCCGGTTGCGCATCCGCCGTCCCAGCAGGCACAGCGGCAGGGCGGCGGCCTGGGACCAGGTGGCGGTGGCGGCCTCGCCGAGGGGGCCGCCGACCGGGGTGAGCAGGACGTAGCGCTCCTCGTAGAGCGGGAAGCGGCGGACCTGGCGCAGCTCGTCGTCGTCCAGGTAGGTCATGGCCGCGTCCAGCTCGAACTCGGCGAGGCCGCGCCGGATGTCGGCCGACGACAGGGACTCCAGGGCCACCCGGGCGTGCGGATGCCGGTCGCAGAAGGGGCCGGTGAGGAGGGAGGCGACCGGGACGGCGGTGGGGACGATGCCGAGGCGCAGGGTGCCGGTGAGGCCGCCGTGGAGCGCCGACAGCTCCTGGCGCAGGGCGTCCTCCTCGGCGAGGATGCGGTGCGCCCACGCCAGCACCACCTCGCCCTCGGGGGTCAGCCCCTCGTAGCGGCGGCCCCGGCGCACGATCGGAACCGCCAGTTCGTGTTCGAGCCGCCGTATCGCGGCGGACAGCGAGGGCTGCGAGACATGGCAGGCGGCCGCCGCGCGGGCGAAGTGCCGCTCCCGGGCGAGCGCGACGAGGTATTCGAGCTGACGCAGGAGCATGCGTCCAGGTCTACCGGATCGGCCGCCGGACGGGCGGCGCCCGTTTGACTTCGAGTGCTCTTCAAGTCGTAGCGTCCGTAGCGCCGGACACCGCCCCGAGATGCCAGGGGCCGCGAACAGCGGCTGAATGGATCAGGGGCCGTACCCGTCCGGAGCATGGCACAACTCAGTGGGAAAGGCTGGATTCACATGCAACAGCGCACTCTGGGAGATCTGTCGGTCTCGGCCATCGGCCTCGGCTGCATGGGGATGTCCGCCTTCTACGGCACCACCGACCAGGACGAGGGCGTGCAGACCATCCACCGGGCCCTGGAGCTCGGTATCACCTTCCTCGACACCGCGCAGCTCTACGGTCCGCTGACCAACGAGACCCTGCTCGGCGAGGCGGTCCGGGGGCACCGGGACGAGTACGTGATCGCCACGAAGTTCAACTACCGGATGGACGACGCCGTCCCCGGCGACATGAGCAGCATCGGCCGGCAGGACGGTTCGGCCGAGCACGTCCGCAGCTCGATCCACGGTTCGCTGGAGCGGCTCGGCACCGACTACATCGACCTCTACTACCAGCACCGCGTCGACCCGAACGTGCCGATCGAGGAGACCGTCGGCGCCATGGCCGAGCTGGTCGCCGAGGGCAAGGTGCGGCACATCGGGCTGAGCGAGGCGAGCCCCGAGACGATCCGGCGGGCCCACGCGGTCCACCCGATCACCGCCGTGCAGACCGAGTACTCGCTGTGGTCGCGCGACCCGGAGGACGGGGTGCTCCCGACCTGCCGGGAGCTGGGCATCGGCTTCGTCCCGTACTCGCCGCTGGGCCGCGGCTTCCTGGCCGGCCGGTTCTCCTCCCCCGACGACCTCGACGCGAACGACTGGCGCCGCACCGGCCCCCGGTTCACCGGCGACAACCTGGACGCCAACCTGCGGCTCGCCGCGAAGGTGAAGGAGATCGCCGCCGAGAAGGGCGTGACCCCGGCGCAGCTGGCCCTCGCCTGGGTGCTGGCCCAGGGCGACGGCATCGTCCCGATCCCGGGCACCAAGCGGCGCAGCTACCTGGAGCAGAACGCGGGCGCCGTCGACGTCGAGCTGACCAAGGACGACCTGGCCCGGATCGACGCCGAGGTGCCGAGGGCGGCCGGTGAGCGCTACGACGCGTCCGGGATGCGCAGCGTGAACCTCTAGGGTGGCCGGGCGGCCGGGGGTGGCGCACGCTTATTGCCATGGGGACCTGGGAGCGGTGTGCGGCGGGCCTGCGGAAGTCGTGGCAGTCCTCCCACGCACTGCTGCTGCTCCCGATCCTGCTCATCGTGGTGATCACCGTGGCGGACCTCCGGACACCCGAGGACGTCCATCTGGGCCCCGCCCTGGTCATCGCCCCGGCCCTCACGCCGTCCTTCGCCGGCCCCCGGGCGACCGCCCTGGTCGGGGCGCTGGCGGTGGCCGCCCAGGTGCTGATCGCGGTGTTCCACGGCGGACTGACCACCGCCAACCACATCGTGCAGATCGTCACCCTGGCGGTGCTCTCGGTGATGGTGGTGGTCTACAGCGCGGTCCGCGAGCGGCGCCACGCCCAGCTCGCCCAGATCCGCACGGTCGCCGAGGCCGCGCAGCACGTGCTGATGTGGCCGCTGCCCGAGCAGATCGGCCCGCTGCGGATCGCCTCGCTGTACCTGGCGGCGGAGGACGAGGCGCAGATCGGCGGTGACCTGTACGCGGCCACCCGCTGCGACGACGAGGTCCGGGTCCTGATCGGCGACGTCCGGGGCAAGGGGCTGTCCGCGATCGGCGAGGCGGCGCTGCTGCTCGGCGCCTTCCGGGAGTCCGCCCACCGGCATGTCACGCTGCCGGATCTCGCCGCCGCCCTGGACCAGAGCGTGCAGCGCTACGCGGCTGACCTGGAGCCCCCGGAGGAGGCGGGCGAGCGGTTCGCCACCGCGCTGTTGATCGAGATCCCCGACGAGGACCCGGTGACCCGGATGACCAGCAGCGGCCACCCGCCGCCCCTGCTGCTGAGCCCGGGGCACGCGGTCACCGTGCCGAGCCTGCATCCGTCGCCGCCGCTGGGCGTGCCCGACGCCGTCGGCACCGAGCGCACCCTGGACGTGTTCTCCTTCGAGCCCGGCGACACCCTGCTGCTGTACACCGACGGGGTCGTCGAGGCACGGGACGCGCAGGGCCGGTTCTACCCGCTCGTCGAACGGGTCGCGCAGTGGACCGACGCCGCTCCCGAGGCCCTGATGCACCACATCCGGCGCGATCTGCTGGCCCACGGGGGCGGCCACCTCGGCGACGACGCCGCCCTGATCGCCCTCCACCGCACCCCCACCGTGCACCGCCGCGACCACCACCACGGCATCCTCGGCCACGGCTCGGCGCGGGCCTGACAGACCCAGCGCCTCAGAACGCCTCGGTCTGGGACTCCAGGTACGTCGTCAGGAAGGCCAGCTTGGCGTCGCTGTCGGCGACCGGGAGGGTTCCGAAGCCGGCGCCGAGTTCCATGGTCCGGGGGGTGTCGGTGGCGAGGGCGGGCCAGGTGGTCAGGGAGGTGCCGTTCGGGTCGCCGGTGGCGGCGAAGCGGGCCACGTAGGAGGCGGTGGTGTCGGCGATGTCGTAGTCCTGGGAGGTCCAGGGGCGGTCGGTGTTGTAGAGGAAGCCGAGCAGGTAGTAGACGTCGGACCCCTGGAAGGCGCCGGTCGCGGCGGTGCCGATGGCCGGGTTGGTGTCGTCGTGGCCGGGCGGGACGCGGGTCCAGAAGTAGGTGTGCACGGGGCCGGAGTTGCCGGCCGTGTCCTTGAACTGGCCGGCCCACAGGAAGGCGGAGACGCGTTCCTCGTCCCGGGCGTAGGCGCTGAACTGCTGGGCGGCCGTGGTGTCGCTGTCCGCCGGGTACAGCTCCAGGAAGGTGTCGGTCAGCCCCAGCGGGCCGAACTCGGAGTCCGCGTACGCCGTGAACGCGGCGAGCGTCGGCTTCAGGTCGGGCAGGGCGCCGCGCGCGTCCTTGCAGACGCCGGTGACGACGGGTACATCGGTCTCGGCGCGGGCCGCGAGGACGGCGGTGTAGGTGTCGGGCAGGACGTATCCGTCGAGGACGTGGCCGAAGTCGGCGGAGGTGTCGGTGGTGGCCCGGGTGACGAGGTCGTCGGCGTCCAGCGCGCGCAGCCCGGCCAGGCCGTCCGCCCCCAGCCGAACGGCGAGGGCGGTGCCGTCGGCCTCCGCGTCGGCGAGGGTCCGGTAGTGGCCGGGGCTCCGGGCCAGCGCCGGGTCCTTGGTGTACTGGACGCCGGAGGAGAGCAGGGCGCGATGGTAGAGGCCCCGGGCACGCCGGGACGCGAGGAGGATGTTGACGAAGGAGGCGCCCTGCGCCCAGCCGGCCAGGGTGACCCGGTCCGGGTCGCCGCCGAACGCGCCGATGTTCCGCCGGACCCACTCCAGGGCGGCCACGACGTCCAGGATCCCCCAGTTGCCGGAGCCGCCGTACGCGGACTCGGCGGTCAGGTCGGGGTGCGCGAGGCCGCCCAGCGGGCCGACGCGGTGGTTGAGGGTCACCACGACCACGCCCTTGGCGGCGAGCAGGGACCCGTTGTAGATCTCCTGCCCCGACCACAGGGCCTGCGCGCCGCCGTACAGCCAGACGAGGACCGGGCGGCTGTCCGCCGAACCGCTCGCCGCCGTCCAGATGTCGAGGTTCAGGCAGTCCTCGCTCAGCTCCGGCACCTGGTCGCTCGGGATGCCCGTGACCGGCTGGGGGCAGGCCGGGCCGAAGGAGTCGGCGGCGCGGACCCCGTCCCAGGAGGGGGCGGGCTGCGGCGGGCGCCAGCGGTTGGCTCCGGCGGTGGAGGCGGCGTACGGGACGCCCTTGTAGACGGTGACGCCCTTCAGGCCGCCCTGGACCCCGGTGACCTGGCCGGACTCGATGGTGACCGGGTCGGTGGCCGCCGTGCTCCGGGCCGCCTGGGCCGGGGTGGACAGCGTGCCGAGCAGTCCGGCCGCGGCGGCGGCGCCGAGGAAGCCGCGCCGGTTCAGCGCGGCGGAGGGCAGGTCTGTGTCGCTCACGGGCTTCCCTTTCGGGCGGTGGGGGGACCGAACCGACGAGTAGCCTGACCTCGGACGGACCGGACGGCAAGCGCATCCGGGGGACTCACAGCAGGTCAACAGCATGTGACAGCAAGGAAGTTGGGCACGCTGTTCAGTTGCCTTTAGGTCAAAGTTAAGTCGTAAGGGTGGTCGCCGGCAGGAGCTGACTGCCAGACTCCGCATCGCCTTTCACCGACAGGGAGTCGACATGCCCGACCTGCAACCCCCCACGCGCAGACGCCCGTTCCGCAAGGCCCTCGCCGCCGCCCTCGGCGCGCTCGCCCTGGTCGTCGCCGTGCCCGCCACCGCGCACGCGGACGTCCTGACGCTGCTGCCGCAGAACGCCGACGGACTGGAGCAGACGTTCTCGCCGGCCTACGACTACGACGGCGACGGCTGCTACGCCACCGCCGCGATCGGCGCCGACGGCACCCTCAACCCCGGCCTCTCGCTGGGCGGTGACGTCAACGGTCACTGCCACGACTACGCGCAGCTCGCCAACGCCAACACCTACTCGCGCGAGAAGTGCAACAACGGCTGGTGCGCGGTGATGTACGCCAGCTACTTCGAGAAGGACCAGGCGACGTACGGGCCGCTGGCCATCGGGCACCGGCACGACTGGGAACACGTCATCGTGTGGATCCAGAACAACCAGGTGCAGTACGTCTCGGTGTCCCAGCACAGCAGCTACCAGGTGGCGGCCGCCTCGGCGATCCGGTTCGACGGCACCCACCCGAAGATCGTGTACCACAAGGACGGCCTGTCCACCCACGACTTCCGGTTCGCCAACACCAACGACGACCCGCCGGAGAACGTGACCGGCGGCTGGTTCTTCCCGCGCCTGGTGGGCTGGGACGGCTACCCGGCGGGCTACCGCGACAAGCTGATGAACGCGGACTTCGGCGACGCCACCATCAAGATCAAGGACGGCTCGTTCAACGCCAACCTGTCGTACTCCATGCCGTCCGGGATCTCCTTCGACCCGAACGCCTGAGCAGGACAGGGGCGTCGTGGCCGAGCGGCGCCCGTGGGACGACCGTGCCGGGGCCGGGAAGGTGAGCCGGGCCCCGGCACGGAGTGGTGGGTCACGGCTTACGGGCGACCGCTCCGTACATCGCGATGTCCTCGTCGCGGATGCCCTGTTCGCCGGTGCCGTCCGGGTGCCACTTGTGGACCTGGACGATGCCCGGCTCGACCAGCTCCAGGCCGTCGAAGAACTCGTGGGCCTCGTCGATGGTGCGCAGTCGCATCGGCATGTTGCGGGCCGCGTACTCGCGGGCGACCCGGCCCACCTCCTCGGGCGCGAACTCGGCGGTGCCGATGGACATCGCCAGGTAGCTGCCCGAGGGCAGCGGTTCGAGCAGGCGCCGTACGACGCCCACCGCGTCGTCCGCGTCGAGCATGAAGTGGACGATGGCGATCACCGTGAGCGCCACCGGCTGGTCGAGGTCGAGGGTCTCGCGCAGTTCGGGGGCCTCGAAGAGGTCCGCAAGGTCGCGGAAGTCGGCCTCGATGTACGCCGTCCGGCCCTCGGGCGTGCTGGAGAGCAGGCCCTGGGACAGGGTGAGGACGATGGGGTCGTTGTCCACGTAGACGACCCGGGAGTCCGGGGAGACCGCCTGGGCTATCTCGTGGAGGTTGGGGGAGGTGGGGATGCCGGTGCCGACGTCCAGGAACTGGCGCATCCCCGCCTCCTCGGCGAGCCAGCGCACGGCGCGGTTCATCCAGTCGCGGTTGGCGCGCATGTGGATCGGGAGCGCGGGCCACTCCCGGGACATGGCGTCACCCGCCTCCTGGTCGGCGGGGTAGTAGTCCTTGCCGCCCAGGATGTAGTCGTAGATCCGCGCGGAGTGCGCGTTCTCGGTGTCGATGCGGTCGGCCGGCCATCCGTTTTCGGGCAACGCCGTGTCTCCCATTCAGGTGAGGGGGATGCGGGGGTGTTCGGGGGGCTGCGGGTGGTGCGTCAGGTGTGGGGGGTTGGTTGAACGATCAGCTATAGCAAGGAAGTTCCGGAAAAGGGGATCACATCAGGAAGTCGGCGTCACCCGCCTTCACTCCGGACAGGAAACTCGTCATCTCACGGGGTGTGAAGACCAGCGCCGGACCGTCGGGGTCGGTCGACTGGCGTACCGCGACCCGGCCGTCGGCGAGCTTCTTCACTTCCACGCAGGCGCCGCCGGCGTCGTCGCTCCACGGCTTGGACCAGCCGCGCGCGCCGAGTTGCCGGGACGGGATGCCGTTGTGTATCGGGTGGTGCACGTCAGAGCTCCTTGCGAATCGCACCGAGGAGGGCCTCGGTCTTTCTGGCGGGCGCAGCCTGGGCGCCCAACCGGTCCAGGGCCTCGCGATAGACCACGACGTCGTCGCTCTTGTCCAGGTAGACGGCGCCCACCAGGCCGTTGAGATAGACGATGTCGGGCAGTTCCGGGGCCTTGAACCGGAAGAGGTGGTACGCACCCGCGCGCATCGCGGGGTGCGGGCCATTGGCGAACGGCATGATCTGCAAGGTGACGTTGGGCAGCCGGTTGACCTCGATCAGATGGTCGATCTGGGCGCGCATCACCCCGGAGCCGCCGACCGGCCAGCGCAGCACCGTCTCGTCCATCACGACCCACAGCCGCGGCGGCGCCTGGCGGGTGATCAGCTCCTGGCGGCGCATGCGCAGCGCCACCATCCGCTCGGTGGCCTCGCTCGGCGCGTGCGGGTTGCCGGCGCCGAGCAGCGCCCCGGCGTACTCCCGGGTCTGCAACAGGCCGTGCACGAACTGGTTCTCGTAGGCGCGGATCTGCAACGCCGCCTGTTCCAGGCTCAGATACGCGGCGAACCAGTCCGGCATCACATCACGGTAGGTGTGCCACCAGCCGCGCTTGTTGGCCTCGCGGACGGACTGCAGAAAGGTGTCGACCTCCTGGCGGTCCGTCACCCCGTAGGTCTGCAGCAGCTTCTCGGCGTCCGCGAGGCGCAGCCGGGCCACCTTGGCGGCCTCCATGCGGCGGATCGTGGAGTGGCTGACGCCGATCGCCACGCCGGCCTGCTCATAGGTCAGGCCGGCCCGGGTGCGCATCTCCTCCAGCTGCCGGCCGAGGATCATGCGCAGGACGGAAGGGGCACCGCCCCAGTCGGTCTCCGAGGTCACGCCCTACCCCCTCGCACCAGGTTTCAGGGTCACCGACTCGCGCGCTCGCGACCGGCTGACGGACTCATTCGATCACTTCCTGTCGGGGAGCAGCATGCACTTCGCTTCTTGCAATTTTCAACTTGCCGGTTGCGAGACGATGTTGGCAGATGTCAGAGTGGGCTTACTGCTCCGGTCGACCAAGGAGCGGGCGAAGCAGTCCAGTTGGGGGAAACTGAGCTGCGGTCCGGCGCCGTCCAGGCTCGGGTCGTCGTCTGCCCCCGAGCGGACCGGGGCGCTGCGACCGCTCAGCCCCCCACGCTGCGAAGCCGGACGAAAGGCGCACGGCGATGGCCCCGCCCTCTCTCCCCCAGCCGCTCGACCGACTGCCCGAGGACCACATACCCGGCCTGCCCCGACCGGCCCTGATGGCCGCCGCCGAGGGCCCGCACCACCCGTCGGACGTGACGGACACTCCCAGACCACCCGGAGGCGAACGCCTCGGTCGACTCCCTGGGCCGCAAGGCCTCGACCGGTTCGCCTCCGGGACCCGGCCCCCTGCCCTCAGCCGCGTGTTCGACCTGGCCCCGACGCCCCGGGCGGTGGGCAACGCCCGCCGGAGCGTGGGCGAGCTGCTGGGCTCCTGGGGCGTGTGCGAGGAGGCCTGCGACAACGCGGTGCTGGTGACCTCCGAACTGGTCACCAACGCGATCGTCCACTCGGCCGGCCGACGGATCGTGTGCCGGGTGCGGGCCACCGCCGACCGGGTCCGCATCGAGGTCGAGGACCAGAACGGGGGCTTCACGCTCCCGGCGCCCCGGCAGGCCAGACCCGACGAGCAGAACGGGCGCGGGCTGTTCCTGGTCGACGCGCTCAGCCTCGACTGGGGCGTCACGGCCGCCCCGGAGGGACCCTCCGCACGCGTCGTCTGGGCCGAGCTGTCGACGGCACCGGACGCACCTGTCACCACCCCCCACATCCCAGGAGGCCCGCCGCCCCATGGACCGTCCCCCCACCCCTGACCTCGCCGCCGACCCGTCCTGGACCCGCACCCGCCCGAAGCCGGGACCGGAGCAACCCCACAGCGCTCCGGCCGTCTGATCCCGGGCTCCGCTCCCTTCGGCCCTCGGCTCCCCTGCCGAGGGCCCGGTCGCGGGACGGGCCGGCACCCACCGGCGGCGGCAGGAGATGCGGGCCCCGGCACCGCACCCCATGATCGGGGAGGGAACGGTCTGCGGCGGAAGGCGGCAGCCCCATGACTCCGACGGTCGACGAGGCCATCGCCCGCGTGATCCGGGCCGGCGCGTGGGTGCTCGTGGACACCGTTGCGCTGGACTTCGCCTGTCACCACCCCCAGGCCCTCGGCCACGCCGACGGCACCTTCTTCCTGAGCAGCACGGAGATCCTGGAACCGGCCGGGGCCCGTGCGGGCCCGCACGGGCCGTCGTACACCCCGGGACGGGGCCGCGGGCACCTCTTCGAGATGAGCGCGCGGGGACGCCTGCTGCGGCACTGGGAGCTCGGCGAGGACACGGTCCACCACGCCGGCGGACTCACCCACGACGGTCAGTTCGTCTGGGTCGCGGTGGCCGAGGACCGGCCCGACTCGCGGTCCGTCGTGTACCGCCTGGACCCGGTGACCGGCGAGGCCGAGGAGATGTTCCGGTACCCCGACCACCTCGGCGGCATCGCCCGCGACCCCGAGACCGGTCTGCTGCACACCGTCGCCTGGGGCGGCCGGCGCGCCGTGGTGCTGACCACGGACGGCGAACCCGTCAGCCGGACCCCCGCGCCGGGCCGCCACCTCGGCCTCCGCAGCTGCCCGGCCGTCACCGTCCGCTCCCCCGCCGGGCTCTCGGTCACCGTCAGGGCCACGGACTTCGAGGTCGCCGGCACCGACCGGCTGCGGCTGTACGCGCTGCCCGACGGCTCCCCGGCGCCGGGCGGCACACGCCTGCTGGTCCTGGAGGCCGCGTCACGGGTCTGACACCCGCGGGCCGGAGGGCGGGGGGCGCCGCTAGTCGGCGGTGGTGAAGGCGAGTACGGCGTTCTGCCCGCCGAACCCGAAGGAGTTGCTGACGGCGGCGCGCATCCGATGGGCGCGCGGCACCTTGGTGACGACGTCGAGGTCCATCGCCGGGTCGAGCACGTCGAGGTTGGCGGTGGGCGGGACCAGTTGGTGGCGAAGGCTGAGCACGGTGCAGGCGGCCTCGATGGCACCCGCGCCGCCGATGGCGTGCCCGATGGCGCCCTTCACGGCGGTGACCGGGGGCACCCGGGCGAAGACCTGGTGCAGCGCGTTGTGCTCGGCCGCGTCCCCCTGCGGGGTGGAGGTGCCGTGGGCGTTGACGTGGTCGACGTCCCCGGGGGCGAGCCCGGCGTCGGCGAGGGCGGCGCGCAGGGCGCGGGCGGCCCCGTCGCCGCCGGGGTGCGGGGCGGTGACGTGGTGCGCGTCGCAGGAGGCGCCGAACCCGGCCAGATACGCCTCGGGCCGGGCGCCCCGGGCCCGGGCGTCCGCGACCCGCTCCAGCACCAGGACACCCGCTCCCTCGCCGAGGACGAACCCGTCCCGGTCCCGGTCGAACGGCCGGGAGGCGCTGTGCGGTGCGCCGCTACGACGGGACAGCGCCCGCAGCTGGGCGAAGCAGGCGGCCGTCATCGGCAGCCGCGCCGACTCGCTGCCCCCGGCCAGCACCAGGTCGCAGCGGCCGGCGAGCAGCCAGTCCCGGCCCAGGCCGATCGCGCTGGTACCGGAGGCGCAGGCGGTGCTGACGACCATGTTGGGGCCGGTGGCACCAAGGTCCAGGGCGATCTCGGCGGCGGCCATGTTGGGCACGCTGCGCGGCAGGGCCAGCGGGGAGACCCGTTCGGGAGTGCCGTTCGCGAGCCGGTCGAACTCGGGCTGCCAGCCCTGCATGGACCCGGTGCCGACGCCCATCACGACCCCGATCCGGGCCCCGTCCCAGCCGTCCGGCGCGAGTCCGGCGGCGGCGACCGCCTCCCGGGCGGCCAGCAGCGCGAACACGGTGAACCGGTCCAGCCTGCGACTCAGCCGACGGCCCAGCAGAGCCGCCGCGTCCAGGTCGGGCACCCGGCAGGAGAAGGCCACCGGCAGCCCGTCCAGCCCCGGGTCGGCGGCGGCCGTGGAGTCGCCCGCGCACAGCCCTTCCCAGGCCGCGCCCCTGCCGATCCCGGCCGGTGTCACCAGTCCCAGACCGGTGACGGCCACCGGGACGCACCGCCCGGCGGCGCCTGTCTTCGCGAGCTGCATGGCCGCTGATTATCCGGGGAGCGGACGGCACCCCCCGACCGCCACACCTCGTTCGGCCCAGACCGGCCGACCGCTTCCACCCGGACGCGCGAACGCCACGGACGCGGTGCGGCGCCGACCACCCTCGGTCCTTCCCCGGAGCGTCTCCCGCCCCGCGCCCCGGGAGGATCCCGTGGCAGCCCGAAGAGTCCGGGCGTGGGCAGGATCCCACGTCGCGGCGCTACGACCGGAACACGAACCCGATCCCGCCGAGCACCCCGGCCGCCCGAGCGCGCACATGAGCCCACCGGACAGCCCGGCGCGCCAGGCGAAGGCACACGATTCCACCGGCAGGCAGCCGACCCCCCTCACTCCGTCGCGTGGGCCAGCAACGCGGTCGCCGCGGTGCGCAGTTGTGCGGCCGCGGCGGTGCAGGCGGCGGCCTGCCGTTCCAGGGTGGCATCGCTCCACTCCGGTGCCTCGGCGCGGCCGGCCAGCGTCGCGGCGGCCCCCCGGAGCCGCTCCGCGTAACCCTCCATGCGGTCCGCGTCGACCCTCAGGTCGTCGACGTGGGCGAGGAGTTCGGGCGCCGCGGTGGCGGGACGGGATTCGGTCGCCATGGGGGTTCACCTGCACTTGGGGGAGGCTCAGCGCGGCAGCACCGCGCCCGCGCTTCGGTGGGCCATGAACCGTGGGCTGGACAGCACGAACCCGGGCCGCACGGTGTCGAGTTCGAGGATCTGGAGGTGGCGGGCCAACGGCCCGCGGGCGCCGTCGAGCCGCAGCCGCACCCGGGGGCGGGCATGAACGCGGGGTTTCCCGTGGGTACGGACGAGGGTGCGTACGGCGCTGTCGCCCCGCCGCCCGTACAGCACCCAGTCCGGCTCCGGACAGCGCACGCCGGGGCCCGGGTCCCCCGTGACGCCGAGGCCCAGTTCCGGGGCCTCGGCGCGGAGTCGGCGCCGCTCCAGGTCGATCTCGGCGGATCCGAGTTCGGCCGGCTGGGCCCAGACCTCGTCGGCCACCGTCCGCGCCTCCTCGGTGCCGACCACGAGCGCGACGACGTACCGCCCGGTGCGGCGCAGGTCGGCCCGGCGCAGCAGGTCCGCGGCGGCGTCGTACGGGTGCGGCCGCCACAGGTCGTCGACGAGGACGGACAAGCCGAGTTCGGTGTAGGGGCCGATGGTGGTGCAGCGGTGTTCGTAGAGGGAGAGCACGGCGAGGGCGCGGCGGCCGAGCCGGGTGGGGGCCATCCAGGTGACGTCGGGCAGCAGGCTGCGGGCCACGTCGGCGTCGACCGGGAAGCACAGGTGGGCCGCCGAGGAGTCGTAGTAGCGGACCGGCATGTCCACCGGGCCCGCGGAGGTCGCGAGGCTGGTGGTGGGGACGGTCAGGAAGGGGTGGCCCTCGGGTGGCCGGGCGCGGTCGCCGAGCCGGTAGGCACGGGTGCGTTCGACCGGGCCGCGGTAGGGGGTGAGGGCCCGGTCGACGTCCCGGGTGGCGTGCGGGACGACCGTCTCCAGGTGGTCGATGTAGCCGCGGAGCAGGTGGCAGCGCGGGAACTCGCGGACGGGGCCGGCATAGGCGACCTCGTACCGGTTGGGGTGCGGGCCGAAGGCGGCGCCCGGGTCGCGGCCGTCGAGGACCGGGACGATGTCGTGCCGGTCGGTGATGCCGGCGACCCAGGTGCGCGGGTCGGCGGGCCTCCTGCCGTCGACCGGCGCGCCGACGGCGACCAGGTGGGTGACCCGGTACGCGCGGCAGAACTCGTCGTCCTGCGCGAGGTTCATCAGCGCGATCCCGCCCTCGCCGTGCCCGACCAGCGCGAGGTCGGCGCCGCGCGGGATGCCGTGTTCCCGGATCGCCAGCAGCAGGGAGCGGGTGTACGGCGAGTCCGTCAGGAACAGGTTGCGCCAGGCGTCGGCGACGTCCGGTGCGGAGTCGTCACGGGGGCGGCCGGGGGTCGTGCCGGGCGCCTGGACGACGTACCGGAGCACGCCGTCGGGGCCGCGCACCTCCTGGACGAGGACACGGCCGCCGGTGGAGAGCAGGTCGATGTTGCGCAGGAAGCCGAGGAAGGAGCCCTCGGCGGCGAGGCCCTGGCGCTCCCGGGCGGAGAGTTCGACGGCGTGCGCGGCGCCCCCGCCACCGCCCTTGTCCGGGGCGGGGAGATGCGAGGCACCGATGCCCGTCGGGGGCCCGGCGGCCGGCGCGCGGCCGGCGGCGAGCGCCCAGGCGGTGTCGTCGTCCAGCGGTTGCTCGTCCAACAGGCTGCGGACGGCGAGGAGTTCGGCCAGGATCGGGGTCAGTCCGGAGAGGGCACGGCGGGCGCCCCGGTCCTTGAACAGGGCCCGCAGCGCACGGACGGCCGCCCGGTCGCTGTCGGCGCCGACGGCGCCGATCAGTCGGCGCATGCCCGGGTCGTGCTCGAACTCGGGGTGGTCGAGGAGCACGGCGGCGATCCGCAGCCGCAGCGAGGTGACGGCCACCGTGGCGGCCAGGCTCTCCCGGCCCAGCATCTCCCCCGCGGTGCCGAGCAGATGGCCCGCTCCGTCCGGTGCGACGATCGCCGAGCCGCCGAGGCCCCGCTTGTCGGTGAGCGCCCGCAGCAGCGCCCAGCGGGCCGCGTAGCCGGTGCGGGGGCGGCGGTGCGCGGAACCCGTCAGTGCCGGGGCGAACAGGACGGAACTGGTCCGTGCGGAGACCTCGCGGATGCCCTCGGCGACGTCCACCACCTCACGGGCGCATTCCCGCAGCAGCTCCTTCGTGGGCGGCCCGGAGGCACGGCGACGCGCTGCCATCCGACGCTCCCTCGGATCGACGACATGGCCTGGTCCCATCGTGTGCCCTGGATCCGGCGCGCGCACCTTCGTCCGTCCGGGTGGAGCGTGACCGCCGGTACGGTCGCCGGGGAGGGCGCACGAGGGCGGTTCAACACGATCGTGTGATGGTCGGCGTCTGGGCTTGCGGTGGCCTGGGCCGTTCGGGCTACGGTGATCGTGCGATCTGGGACGCCGGGCATGGCGCCAGCGTGCGGGGCCCCCGCTCCACCGGAGTGATGGTTCGGGGCCTCCCCGTCGCCCTCTGGCCGTGCCCACATGGTCAGGTCGTGAGGGAACCGGCCTCCCGGGATCGGACCACGGACAGGATCCGTGTCGCTGCCCCAGGGCCGAGTACGCCGGGGACCAGTGCGCCCAAGACCGTTCGGGGCGTGCGGTTGAGCGAGCTCACTGAACGCTCGGTTCACAGGAACGGTAGTAGATCTGGTCGAACGAAGTGCTTGAGGGCGCCGGATAGGTAGTCCAGGTTGGCCAGGGTGCCGGCGGGGTATCCGTCGGCACCAAGCACGTCGGAGGCGGTGGCGAACAAGGCCGCCCGCCGCACCACCCGGACCCCCTCGATCTGCGGGGTCGTCGCCCCGGAGACCACGGCCTCGAACATGGCCTGGCAGTGCGGCGAGGGGGTGTGATGGACGATCAGCAAGGTAGGCACACCGGGCACCCTGCCGTGCGGTGCCCGCCGACGGCAAACGGCGGCGGGGCGCACCCGGGCGCGCATGCGTACGTTGGTCGCGGGCGCCCTCGATTACAGTGACCGGCCGGTGGGGCCGAAGGGGGAGGCGCGGGATGGGGACCGCACGGAGAGCGGTGGCGTGGCTCGCGCTGCTGGCGGGGGTGCTGACGGGGTGCGACGTGTCGCCGCGTGCGGCGGACGTCACGGTGTCGGGGCACGGGTCGAGCGGGGCGGCCGAGAGCGCGGGGACGGTCGGCGCCGCCGGTTCGGCCTGTGCGCTGCCGGTCACCTTCGACGTCGCCGTGGGCTGGAAGGCGGAGGCCGTCGACGGGCTGGCCGCCGCCGCTTCGGGCGGCCCGGACGGTGACCTCGCGCAGAGCCTGCCGCGCCAGGGTCCGGTGACCCTCGTCTGCGAGATCGACGCCAAGCCGGCCGGGGCCATCGGCTTCCTGCGGGTGTCGACCGGGAAGCCGGGCAGCGGCGACGCCCGCGCGGTGCTCAAGGCCTTCGTGGCCGCGGAGGAGGACACCGGCCGGGTCCGGTACCGGACCTTCACGGCGGGCGCGCTCGCCGGTGTGCGGGTCGACTACGTCCACACCGGCGAGCTCCTCGGCGAGAGCAAGAAGGAGTCGGCGCTGGCGGTGGTCACGTCCCACGGCCCCGTGGTGCTGCACCTGGGCGGGCTCGACAGTGCGGAGCACGACGAGATGCTCCCCGCGTTCGAGCTCGCCCAGGACACGCTGCGGACCCGGTGAGGTCAGGCCGCACCCCGCTTGGTGCGCCACAGCAGCACGAACCCGCAGGCCAGCAGCAGTCCGCCGAAGGCGGCCGGCCAGAGGTGGGCGCCGGTGTCGGCGAGCCCGCCCTGGACCGCCTGGGGCTGGGTCTGGGGTTCCGTCTGGGGTGCGGTGGAGGAGGTCTCCTGGCCCGCCGGGGCGGCTACGGCACTGCTGGTCGGCGTCTCGGTGTCGGGCCGCTGCGTCGGCCGGCTGATGTCACCGCCGCCGGAGTCGCCCGAGGTGCCCGATCCGCTGCCGGACGACTTCTTGGGCGACGCGCTCGCGTAGACCCTCGGCGGCTCGGTGGTGCCGGGCGCGGTCTCCGTGGCGGGCGTGTCCGCCGGCGGCTCGGACGGCCGGGCACTCTCGCTCGGGTTCCCGGCCGGGCTCTCCGGCTCGCTCGGCGGGGTGACCGGGGTCGCCGTCTCGGCCGGCGGGGTGTCGCCGGACCCGGCGGTCTCGCTCGGGGTGGGCTCGGCGCTCTGCGACGGCGGCTCCTGCTGGTCGGCGCCCGCCCCGCAGGTCCGGCCGGAGTTGATGCAGTCGACCATCTCCCGCATCAGCTTCTCGTCGAAGACGTTGATGAAGTCGCCGTGGTCGGTGACCGGCTTGTGCAACTGCTCGGGGAACGAGTCCACCGCGAACAGCGGGACCGTACGGCCGCCGTCCTGGAGGCTCGGCGCGTCGACGTCGTAGACGATGCGCTGCACCAGCTGCGGGATCGCCTCGAAACCGGCAGGGCAGCTGCCGTCGGGGGCCTCGAACGCCACATGGGTGCGGTGGTTGGCGCTGTCGATGTTCCGGCCGTCCCAGCAGCTCTGGAACTTGAACGTGCGCACCACGTCGCTGCCCGAGGGGCAGAGCGGGTACTTGTCCTTGAGCTGGCGGTCCTCGAAGCCGGTGCAGCTCCAGGAGGCGTTGGCGTTGGTGGGGCCGTTGACGAAGGCCTTGGCGTCGCCGGTGATGATGCGCAGCAGCCGGGGCATCCCGGTGACCTTGGAGGTGGGGTTGCCCTCGAAGGTCAGCGTGACCTCCTTCGCCGTGACGATCTGTCCGGCGTTGCCCTCGGTGCCACCGCCCGGCTTGTCGGCGTCCCGCTCCTGCTTGCCGTTCTGCAGCCGCAGGACCGGCCAGTAGTACGTGGACTTGTCGCCCTGGTCGACACAGCTGGTGTCGGCGTCGGCGAGGTCCTGGTCGCTGGCGAAGGCGTTGTTGGACTGGTTGCCGATGTAGTCGTGGAAGTGGTGGGCGCCGTTGGAGACACCGGGCGCGACGATCACGTTGTCCGAGTTGAACAGGCCGTTCGCGTTGACACCGCAGCTGGAGGCGAAGGTGCCGGTGGAGCCGCCGGACTGCTCGGCCGGGGTCTGCACATTGGGCTGGACGGTGGTGATGTCGGCGTAGTCGGCGGCGACCGGGCCGTTGCCGCCCTGGCCACCCTGTCCGCCGGTGCCCGTGCCGGTCCCGGTACCGGTGCTGCTGCCCTGGCTGGGCGTGGCGCTGTCCTGAGGTGCCGCCGACTGCTCGCCGCCCTGGTTCGAGGAGCGCAGGGTGCAGGCGGCGAGGTCGTCGAGGCCCTGGGGGCGGTCGCCCTCGCGGTCGATGGCGTCGGCGATCCGCCCGAGCGTCTCGGACCGCTTCTCCTTCAGCGGATTCATGATCGTCTGGTCGGCCAGGCCGGGGTTCTGCTCGATCGCGGCAGCGGATTCCTTGAGTTGCTGGTAGGCGGCCGCGATCTGCTGGTCCAGTTCGGCGAGTTCACGGTCGACGTCGGACCGGGCCCCGTCGGGCACCGCCGTCAACTCGCTGCCGACGTCGGGGCAGTAGACCGTGGGCGCGGAGAGCACCTGGCCCTGCCAGGGCTGCTGGTCCGAGCCGCCCTCGGTGGCCGACGCGTAGACGTTCACCGCGACCAGCCCTCCCCCGCCGAGCATCAGCGCGACCGCTGCGAACGTCGCGCGTCGTGCTCCGGTCGGTCGTCTGCGCCTGTTACGTCTCAAGGTCGTACTCACGGTCGTACCCCTGCGTGGTCGTGGGCGGCCGGGCATGGAAATCCCCGGCTTCATACGGACCGCGACACCACCGTGTTCAACGGTCTCAAGAATTCACGGTGACCTCACAGGCAGCACACCCGTGGAGTGACCGGTCGACTACGGAACGCACACGACGGGGCTCCGGATCGTGCCGCGCAATTTTTACGTTTCATGGGAAACTGGTGCGAAAACGGCGGGGAGGTGACCCTGTCATGAGCGAGGCGGAGATCGACTACGCCGCGGTGTTCCAGACACTGCCCGGGATGGTGGCGCTGCTGACCCCCGAGTTGGTGTACGCGGACGCCAACGAGGAGTTCCTGCGCATGGCCGGGCGCAAGCGCGAGGACATGGTCGGCCGGTATCTGTTCGACGTGTTCCCGGACAACCCCAACAACAGCACCGCGACCGGTATGCGCAACCTGGAGACCTCGCTGCTGCGGGTGCTGGCCACCGGCGAGCGGGACACCATGGCCCTGCAGCGGTACGACGTGGAGATCCCCGACCGGCCCGGGCACTGGGAGGAGCGCTACTGGAGCCCGGTGAACGTGCCGGTCCTCGGCCCGGACGGGACGGTCGTCCTGCTGGTGCACCTGGTCGAGGAGGTCACCGAGCTGATCCGGGCGCGCCGGGCCGCCGGCGACGGACGGACCCAGGTCCTGGAGGCCGAGCTGTACCGGCGCGCGGGCGAACTGCAGGAGATCAACGAGCGGCTGCGGCAGGCACACGCGCGGGAGCGCGAGGTGGCGGTCGCCCTGCAGGAGGCGATGCTGCCCGCCCCCCGGCAACTGGAGCACCACCCGGCGGCCGTGCGCTACCGGCCCGCGACCGGGGCGCTGAACGTGTGCGGCGACTGGTACGACCTGGTCGACCTGGTCGGCGGCGACTGCATCGGCGTCTCGGTCGGCGACGTGGTCGGGCACGGGCTCGAAGCGGCCTGCGTCATGGGGCAGTTGCGCAGTGCGCTCAGCGCGGTCTCCCGGGTGGCGGAAGGCCCGGCACAGGCGCTCGGCGTGCTGGGGCGGTACGCGCATGTGATCGACGGCGCCGAGTCGGCCACCGCCGTGACGGCGTTCGTGGACTTCGCCCGTCACACGGTCACCTACAGCAGCGCCGGGCACCCGCCGCCCGCCCTGCTGCACACCGACGGACGGGTGGAACTCCTCGACCGGGCCACCGATCCCCCGCTCGACGCCCGCCCCGATCCGCTGCCGCGCCCGCAGGCCGTCACCGCGTTCGAGGACGGCGCCGCCCTCGTCCTCTATACCGACGGACTGATCGAGCGCCGCCGCGAGGACATCGACACCGGGCTCGCCCGGCTCACCCGATCCCTCGCCGCACACCGCGAGTTGGACCCGGAGGATCTCGCCGACGCCGTCCTGCGGGAGCTGCTGCCACCGGATGGCGCGACCGACGACACCGCCCTGGTCGTCGTACGACTGTGATCAGCGCACGCGCGAAATGCCGTCCCGCACAGCCCCATACCGAACAGTACGACGAACATCACAAATACGTATCGGACATTACGCACGTCAACCTTCACACGAGTGACACAAGTTGGCTAAGTTGACGGCTAAGCCGCTCGGCTCCCCCCGGCGAATCCCGTCGGGCCGTGCGGCCTCCGCCGAGTCCGGTGTGCCCTCGTGGGGCGATCCGGAGCCGGGGACCCAACCGATCACTGGGGTGAATCGGCCAACTGCCCACAGGGCAAGGGCCGTAGGGCATACCTTCCGGATTCGACGCCCGAACCCGACAGCTAACCCGGTAGGCGGAGTACGGAAGGAGCACGACCCCCATGGCGTCCGAGAGCCGTGACGAGGTTCGACAGCGGATCAACAGCCTCTACGACCAGGCCGAGAACGCCACCGGGAACTACAACGCCACCCGTGCGATGAGCGGAGGCTCGCGCTCACGCGGTGTCCCGCTGTTCAAGCGGCCCCGCCGTGACGACCCGGGGCTGGACAACATCGCCCGGGAGTGGTTCGAGGGCGCGCGTTCGAGGCTGGGGCCGAGTGTCCCCGCCGCGCTGCCCTCCGACCGCATACCCGACCGGCCCGGCCCGCGCCGGCCCGTCAGCTCCATGGCCGCCGACCTGCTCGGCCAGCTGGAGGGCTCGGGTCCGTCCCGGCTGGAGCTGACCGCGGGACCGTCGGGGCAGACCGACATCGAGGTCGTCCGCGAGCTGCCGGCCCGCCCGAAGCTGGAGCTGACCGCCGGACCCGCCGCCGCGCTGCCGGCCGGCCCGTCGAGCCCGCCCAAGGCCGTGTCCGCCGCCGCGCCGCAGCGGGCCGCGCCGGGTACCTCCAAGACCAAGAACCAGCTCAAGATCGCCAAGGCCCGTGAGCTACTGTCCCAGCGCACCGGTCAGCGCGCGGTGGCGGCGCTCGAGGCGGCCCCCGCCGCACAGACGCAGACCTCGTGGGGCGTCCCCGAGGCCCAGGCTCCGGCGCAGCAGCAGTGGGCGGCCCCCGCCGTCGGCATCCCGGCCCAGCGCACCGACAGAGGCTCCTTCGGGTCCGGCGCGCCCGCCGGTCCGGGCAGGCTCCCGGCGTCGACCCCGTCGGACACCGGCACCATCCCGGTCGTGTCCCCCTCGGACACCGGCACCTTCCGCATCATGTCCCCCGGCGCCGGCACCCCCCAGCGCAGGAACCCGGCGGGCGCCGGCGCCCGCGGCATGGCCCCCGGCGATGCGGGTGCACCCCAGCCGATGCCCCCGATGGACGCCCCCGCCTCCCGCGTGATGAGCCCGGGCAGCGCCGACGCCACCCAGGTCATGCCCCCCGTGGACACCGGCGCCTCCCGCATCATGAGCCCGGGCAGCGCGGGCATACCCCAGGCGATGCCCTCGATGGACCTCGGCGCCTCCCGCGTGATGAGCCCGGGCAGTGCCGCCGCCACCCAGGTCATGCCTCCGGTGGACATGGGCGCCTCGCGTCTCATGAGCCCGGGCGCGGGCGCGCCCCAGGCCATGCCCCCGATGGACACCAGCGGCTCGTGGGTCATGACCCCGGGCGGCACGGGTGCCTTCCCGGCCGCCGGCCCCATGGACATGGGCGGCGTCCCCGCCCCGGCACCGAGGGACACCGGTTCCTTCCGCATCATGACCCCGGGCGCCACGGGCTCGTTCCCGATGCCGACGTCGCCCGACGCGGGTGCCTTCCCGGCCGCGGGTCCGTCGGACTCGGGCGCCTACCCGGCCGCGGCCCCCGCCGCGCCCATGTCGGCCCCGATGGACGCCGGGGCCTTCCAGGCCATGGCGCCGAACGCGACCGCGGCCTACGCGAGCGCGCCCCCGATCGCGGCTGACCTCGGCTACGCGGTCGCCGCCGACCCCGGCTACCCGGCCGCCGCGTACCCCACGGCGGCCCCCGCCGCTGCCATGGCCGCCATGACGCAGGCCGACCCCGGCACCGGAGCCTACTTCGCGGCACCCGGCGCCGACCTGGGCGGCTACGCCGTCGGTATGCAGCCCCCGGCCGCCGCCTACGCCGCCGCCCCGGCACCGGCCGCACCCGCCGCGCCGATGCCCACGGCGGTGCCGGACCCGCCGTGGGCGACGATGGCGTATGTAACGGCACCGACCGCGCCCGTCATGCCGATGGCCACCGCAGCCCCGGTCGCCACGGCTCCGCTCCCCACCACCCCGCTGCCGACCGCACCCCCCGCCGCCGCGACACCCCTTGCCGCCACCGGCGCCTTCGCCGGTGCCGTCGGCTTCCCCCAGCAGGCCGTCGCGCCGGCCGAGCCGGGCAAGGCCATGAAGGCGCTGGCGTTCGCGCGGGCGCAGATCGGGCGGCCGTGCGTCTGGGGGGCGACCGGCCCGGAGTCGTACGACTGCTCCAGCCTGACCCAGGCGGCCTGGCGCGCCGCCGGGGTGACGCTGCCGCGGAGCGCGGCGGACCAGGCGTTCGCCGGCACCCCGATGACGCTGGCCGCCGTCGAGCCGGGCGACCTCGTCTTCTTCTTCGACAACGACAGCCACGTCGGGATCTACGCGGGTGGCGGCATGATGATCCACGCGCCGAGCCCGGGGGCGTCGATACGCGAGGAGTCGATCTACAACGCCGGGGAGTCGGCGATCCACCGGGTGGTCCGCCCGGCCTGACCCCGTGCCGCCGAGGTCGGACCCAGGCCGCCGACGTCAGACCCTCCGCCGCCGTGAGCGCCAGCTCTCGTGGTGGTCCAGGAGGGTCTCCTCGACCGGCCGGTAGACCAGGCCCAGTTCGCGCACGCTCCGGCTGTTGTCGACGCGGAAGCGGATGCCGAGGTGCTTGGCGATGTAGTCCTGGGTGAGGCCGAAGAGCGGGCCGAGGACCCGTACCGGCCCGTGCGGGAGCGCGGTGCGGGGCAGGCGCGGGTCCCAGGGGTGGCGGGTGCGGATGATCCGGGACATCTCGTGGAACGAGGTCATCGTCTCGTTGGCCACGATGTACCGGCCCCCGGCCGCCGGGTTCTCCGCCGCCGCGATGTGCGCGTCGGCCACGTCGCGGACGTCCGCGGTGGTGAAGCTGAAGTCCGGGGCGCCGTAGCAGAAGTAGCCCTTGAACAGCTCGTCCAGCAGGAACAGGCTGCCGGACTCGGAGGCGGGCGTGAGGGAAGGGCCCAGTATCAGGCCGGGGTTGATCGAGACCATGCGCCAGCGGTCCTGGGCGGCCTCCGCGTCCCAGGCGGCGCGTTCGGCGACCGTCTTGGCGTAGTGGTAGGGGTTGTTCGCCACCGTGCTGCTGGTGTTGAAGTACTTCTCGGTGAGCAGCTGCCCGGTCATCTCGCGCACGTCGGCGTAGTCGCCGAAGATCGCGCCCACGGTGGAGGTGAAGACCAGGGTCTCCACCTCCGGGGTCCGCTCCACGGCGCCGAGCACGTTGCGGGTGCCGAGCAACGCCGGGTCCACCAGGTCCCGTTGGCCGTCCTTGATCCGCTCCGGCATCAGGAACGGCGAGGCCACGTGGAACACGGTCGCGCAGCCGCGGAACGCCTCGTCGAAGGAACCCTCCTCGAGCAGATCGGCCTCGAACAGGGCGAGTCGACCGGGGAAGGCCTCCTGGAGCTCCCACAGGGGCCGGACCTTGGGCGCGTCGGAGGCGCTGCGGACGGTGGCGTGGACCCGGTACCCCCGCTCCAGCAGCCGCCGTACCAGATGGCTGCCGACGAACCCGCTGCCGCCGGTCACCGCGACGGCCGTCTCCCCGCGTGCGTCCACGCCCTCACCCCTCGCCCTCCGGCCACCGCGCCTCGGTGATCCGCAGGGGACAGGTTGGTGCATGCCCGGGGCGGCCGCCAAGAACCTGGAGGGCACCGGTAACGTCCTCGGGGCACAAGCCGGGCTCGACGGGGGGCATAAGATCGGCTTATGAGGTCATAGACCGGACCCGCGTACTAACTTAGGACTGCCTTAGTTTAGGCTTCCCGTTCGAGATCGATTGTCTTCACTCGGTCGATTGTCACCACTCGAAGGGAACCTGATCATGCCGCGCCCCCTGCGGGTAGCCATAGTCGGTGCCGGCCCGGCCGGGATCTACGCCGCCGACGCCCTGCTCAAGTCCGAGGTGGCCGCCGAGCCCGGCGTGTCCATCGACCTCTTCGAGCGGATGCCCGCCCCGTTCGGCCTGATCCGGTACGGCGTCGCCCCCGACCACCCCCGCATCAAGGGCATCATCACGGCCCTGCACCAGGTGCTCGACAAGCCGCAGATCCGCCTCTTCGGCAACGTGGACTACCCGACCGACATCAGCCTCGACGACCTGCGCTCGTTCTACGACGCGGTGATCTTCTCGACCGGCGCGACCGCCGACCGCGAGCTCCGCATACCCGGCATCGAGCTGGACGGCTCCTACGGCGCCGCCGACTTCGTCTCCTGGTACGACGGCCACCCGGACGTGCCGCGCACCTGGCCGCTGAAGGCCGAGAAGGTCGCGGTCCTCGGCGTCGGCAACGTGGCCCTGGACGTGGCCCGCGTCCTCGCCAAGACGGCCGACGAGCTGCTGCCGACGGAGATCCCGCCGAACGTCTACGACGGCCTGAAGGCCAACAAGGCCCTCGAAGTGCACGTCTTCGGCCGTCGCGGCCCGGCGCAGGCGAAGTTCTCCCCGATGGAGCTGCGGGAGCTGGACCACTCCCCCAACATCGAGGTCATCGTCGACCCCGAGGACATCGACTACGACAAGGGCTCGATCGAGACCCGGCGCGGCAACAAGCAGGCCGACATGGTCGCCAAGACCCTGGAGAACTGGGCGATCCGCGATGTCGGCGACCGCCCGCACAAGCTCTTCCTGCACTTCTTCGAGTCGCCGACCGAGATCCTCGGCGAGGACGGCCAGGTCACCGGCCTGCGCACCGAGCGCACCGCCCTGGACGGCACCGGCAACGTGAAGGGCACCGGCGAGTTCAAGGACTGGGACGTCACCGCGGTTTACCGCGCCGTCGGCTACCTCTCCGACAAGCTGCCCAAGCTGCCCTGGGACATCGAGTCGGGCACCGTCCCGGACGAGGGCGGCCGGGTCGTCGAGGAGAGCGGCAACCACCTCCGGTCGACCTATGTCACCGGCTGGATCCGCCGCGGCCCGGTCGGCCTGATCGGCCACACCAAGGGCGACGCCAACGAGACGGTGTCCAACCTGCTGGACGACTACACGAACGGCCGGCTGCAGACCCCGGAGGCGCCCGCGCCGGAGGCCGTGGACGCCTTCCTGGCCGAGCGGAACGTCCGCTTCACCACCTGGGAGGGCTGGTACAAGCTGGACGCCGCCGAGAAGGCGCTGGGCGAGCCGCAGGGCCGTGAGCGCGTGAAGCTCGTCGAGCGCGAGGACATGCTGCGCGAGAGCGGCGCGTGACACGCTGAGACACCGGGAGGGGGCCGACGGATCACCGTCGGCCCCCTCCCGCGTTCATCGGCGGACGGCCAGCTCGCGCCCGCCCACCACCGCCAGGGCCGCCGTCAGCAGGGCCAGCGCGGCCGTCTGGGCGAGGCTGCCGCCGAGGTACCCGGCGGGCACGGGGACGCCGATCCACAGGGCCAGGGAGGCGGCCCGCACCGCGAGGATCAGCAGGCCCAGCGCCGCCAGCGCCAGCGCGCCGCCGGGGGTGCCGGAGCCGGGCTGCCGGGTGCGCAGCAGGAGCCAGGCCAGGCCGCCCGCCAGGAAACCGGTCGCGGGGGTCCAGACGAGGTCGGCGACGGTGGGCACCAGCACGTTGCAGCCGCCCATCACCACACAGCAGGCCAGGAAGACCAGTCCGGGCGAGCCGACGGGCAGCCGGGCGGGCGGTGCGTCGCGGTGGTACGCGGCGCACAGGGCCAGGGCCGTCAGCCAGGCCAGCAGCCCGGAGGTGGCGGCGAAGGCGGGGTCGGGGTGCGCCGTTCCGTCCACCAGCGGCTCGGCCAGGGGCCACAGCGTGGGCAGCGCGGCGAGCAGCGCGGCGGCCCGGGCGAGGCGCCGCCGGTCGTGCAGCAGCGCGAAATAAGCGACCGCCCACAGCAGCGGCAGCGTCCACTGGGCCGCCGCAGCCGCCCCGTGCACGAGCCCCTGGTCGGTGAACCGGTCGAGAAACCACTGCCGTTGGGCCGGCCCCCGGGTGGTCGACCAGGTGAGGTCGAGGGTGTCGTCCACGACGGCGGCGGCCGCCTGGACGAGCACGGCGAACACCGCGAAGAGCCGTACGGCCGATCCGAGCAGCTCGTAGCCCCGGGGCGACCCGGCGGCGCCCAGCCGGCTGCGCACGGCGAGGGCGGCGACGCTGGCCACCTCGCCCACCGTGGGCCGGCTCTGGTCCTGGACCTCCCGGTCGAGGTCGCACAGGTACGTCTCGACCATCTCCTCCTCGCGCTCGCGCCGGTAGTAGGCCGGGAGCATCCGCAGGACGGTGCGGTAGCGGGTCTCGAGCAGCGAGGGGGTCATGCGAGGCCTCCCGCGAGTCCGGGTGCGGTGGGGGGTTCGGAGACGGTGCCGGCCGGCTTCGCGGTCCGGCGGCCCTCGGCGATCCGGCGCTTGGCGGCCCCGGCACCGGCGGCCATCCGCTCCGCCTCGGCGTCGAGGGCGGCCACGCCGTCGTCGGTGAGCCGGTAGTAGCGCCTGAGCCGGCCCTGCTGCACCTCTTCCCGGTCCAGCACGATCAGCCCGTCGGCGGTGAGCCGGTCGAGCACGCCGTACAGCGTGCCGACGCGCAGCTGGATCTCGCCGTCGGAGAGTTCCGCTGTCTCGCGCAGGATGCCGTAGCCGTGCCGCGGCTGGTCGGCGAGCGCGGTGAGGACGAAGAACGCCGCCTGGGTCATGCCCCTCGATGCCATGCGGCCAGAATATATCGGCAGCCGATATATATCGAGAGGAACAACCCTGCGATGCCTGCGCTGCCCTCGGCGCCCTCGCCGGAACAGCGGCGACCGGGGCCCGTCCCTAAGCGGATGGGCGGGCGGGCCCCGGTCGCCGAATCATTGTGTGCGGTGCGCCGGACCGGTGGCACGGGTGAACCGGCGTCGTATGGCACGCACGGTTCGCACCCCGGGCGCGGGGCGCACTTCCCGTGCGCGGGCGGCCCCGCTCTGTGGGACACGCTCCCGGGCGGTGATACTGGAGGACGCACCCCCGCTTCCACCAGCAGATTGGCCTATGTCGAACTCCGCCGCCGACCGTGCCGTCCTTCCGCAGACCGTCTGGCCCGCCCGCGGCCGCCACACGGGCCCGGACTCCGAGGAGGTGATCCGCCGGATCCTGCGCCGCCGCAAGGAGACCGGCGCCCTCGACGACTTCGTCGAACCCGCCGTGCCCGAGGACCCCGCCCGGCGGGTCTTCGAGGCCCGCTGGCGCGTCGACGACGGCGCGGTGACCGTACGCACCCGGCTGACCCTCGTATCGCAGGAGGGCCGGCAGGCCGGGCGGGAGTGGCAGCTCGTCGCCGAGGCCGACCGGCCGTGGGACGACGCCTGGCCCTCCCCGGCGACGATGTTCTGGCCCGACGGCGACGAGGCCGGGGACGGCGGCGAGGCCGCCTGGGACTACCTCCCCGCCGTCGCGGGCGTGCGGCTGCGCACCCTCAACCCGCTGCCCTCCGACGACAAGGAGATGCGCCGGGTCCTGCGCGACGCGGCGAAGGACGCCTGGTGCGTCAACCTCGTCGTGCACGAGGCGATGACGCCCGACGCGCTCGGCCGGCGCCCGCTGGTGCGGCGGCTGCCGCCCGGTCTCGCCCACCGCGTGGTGGAGCACCGGGCCTCGCCCCAGCAGTTCCGTGCCGTGAACTGGGCGCTGCGCGACCTCGGCATCGAGGTCCCGCGCGGCGGCGCCGTCCTGCTGCCCCCGGACCCGGCCCCGGCAGGTTACGAGGCGCAGGAGTACGCGGTGCGCAGCGTCTTCCTGGACGGCTCGGAGCCGACCGAGCTGATCGCCGCCGTGAGCCGGTTCGGCGCGCTGCCGAGACCCGCCCCGGAGGGCGCCGAAGAGGCCCTGGCCGATCTGCGGGACAACTGGACCCTGATGACCCTGGAGGAGGAGCTCGCGCGCGAGCGCAAGCTCGTCGCGCAGTACTCCGAGGCACTGGAGGCCATGACCAGGTCCCGGGACCTGTACCGGGAGTCCGCCGAGCGGGCGCACGAGGCGCTCGCGGCCCTCCGCGACACCCCCGCTCGCCTGCCGGACCTGCCGGCCGTGTCGCCGGCCGAACCGGCCTCGCCCCTCCAGCAGTTGACCCGCGCCTTCAAGGGCCTGCGGGTCCCGAAGGCGAGGAACGAGACGTCCGCGCCCATGCCCGGGGACGAAACCGGGAAGACGGACCAGTGAGAGACCCCGGGCCGGATCGGGGCCGGACGACAGGACAACCATGGACACCACCACGACCGTGCTTCTGATCTGCGCGATCGTCGCCGCGGCCCTGCTGGCCGGGGCCGTCGCCGTACTCGTACGGCTGGTCCGCACCCGGCGCACCCTGCGCCGGGCCGGGCTGCCGACCGGCCCGCGCTGGGTGTTCTGGGGTGCCGTCCTGTATCTGGTGCTCCCGACCGACCTGCTGCCCGACCCGATCTATCTGGACGACATCGGCGTCCTGCTGCTGGCCCTGCGCTCGATGCGCGCGGCCCGGGTGCTGCCGGTGGAGGAACCCGAACTCTGAGCCGCCCAGGGCATGATGGGGAGATGCGAGCCACCTACACCGGGGTCTCCGGTCTGTCCTCGACGCCCGAGGTCGCCGTCGTCATCGACGTGATGCGTGCCTTCACGGTGGCCGCCTGGGCCTTCCGGCGGGGTGCCGAGCGGATCGTCCTGGCCGACACCCTCGACGAGGTACTGGAGCTGAAGGCCCGTCACCCGGGCTGGCTGGCCTTCCAGGACGGTCCGGCGGTGCCGGGCTTCGACCTGGCCAACTCGCCGGCCCAGCTGCGCTCGCTGGACGTCGCGGGCCGCACGATCGTCCAGAAGACCACCGCCGGGACGGTCGGGGCGATGGCCGTCGCGGGCGCCCGGCTGCTGCTGTGCGCGAGTTTCGTGGTCGCCGGGGCCACCGCCGCCGTGCTGCGGCGGGAGCGGCCGCAGGCGGTCACCTTCGTCGTCACCGGCGACGGCGGTCGGGCCGACGAGGACCTGGCCTGCGCCCAGTACATCGCCGGACGCGTCACCGACGACGGCGTGGCCCCGGGCCCGTTCGTGGAGCGGGCCCGGAACTCCGGCGCGGCCGCGCGGCTCGCCGAGGGGGTGCGGCTGGGCTGGACGGGCGTCCACGCCGAGGACGTACCGATGTGCCTGGAGGCCGACACCTTCCCGTTCGCCATGGCGGCGGCCCGCGAGGACGGTCACCTGGTGCTCCGCCCGGTGGATGAGGGCTGACGGGCGCCCCGGGGGGGACGGGCCGGGAACCGATCCGTGCCGCCCGGGTGCGTTCCGAGGACGTCTTGACGCATTCTTGCTGTGTCACCCACCCGGCGGTGCACGGACGAGGTAGGACCGGATGACTGGCAGCGGCGAGCACCTGGGCCGGGCGCGTGAACGGCTGACCGCGCTGCTGGTCGACGCCTCGACCGCCGCCCTGGGCGCGGCGGACGCCCACGTCGCCGGGGTGTACCTGCGCTCCGGCACCCCCGGGCTGCTGCGGCTCTCGACCCTGGTGGGGCTGCCCGGCCCGCTGTTCCGGCCCTGGTGGCGGCTGCACGCGGACCGGCCCTTCCCGGTCGCCGACGCCTACCGGCTCGGTACGCGGGTGGTGCTGCCCAACGCCACGGAGATGGTGCGCCGCTACCCGCAGTTCGCGGCCGGTCTGCCGTTCCAGTTCGGGTCGGTGTACACGCCGGTGCCGGGCGCGGAGCCGTCCTTCGGGGTGCTCACCGTGCTGTGCCCGGCGACCTCCGACACCGAGGACGAGCTGCCCGGCCTGGACCGGCTGGGCCGGCTGGCCGAGGACCTGGGGACCGGGCTGCGCGAGCTGGTGGCCGAGGCGGGCGACGCGGCCGTCGCCTGGGAGGGCGAGCCGGTGTGCGTACGGCCGCCCACGACCTCCCCCGGGACGGCCCGGATCGGCCGTTTCACCTGGGACCCGGCCACCTCGGCGGTGCGTGCGGACGACCGGCTGCACACTCTGCTCGGCCTGGCGCCCGAGGAGTTCCCGGCCACCGGTCCCGGACTGGCGGCGGCCGTGGCCCCCGCCGACGCCGACCGTGTGCTGGCCGCCCTGCGCGAGACCGCGGCCGGCAAACCGCCGGTCTCCCCGCTGCAGGTACTGGCCGCGGACGGCACGGCGCGCCTGGTGGAGCTGTGGCCGCCGGCCGGCGCCGACGGCCCGTCCCCGGTCTCCGGGATCGTCGTGGAGCCGGGCCCGGCCGGGGCCGCCGACAGCGCCGCCGATCTGCTCCCCCAGGGCGTGTTCTGCCTGGACCGTACGGGGCTCGTCCGCTACGCCAACCCGGCCGCCGCCCGGCTGGCGGGCCTGCCGCGCTCCGAGCTCCTCGGCCGGCCCCTGCGGGAGGCCATGCCCTGGCTGAGCGCGCCGGCGTACGACGACCACTGGCGCGGGGCGCTGCTCGCCCCCGACCCCCAGCACTTCCAGGTCCGCCGGGAGGGCGGCGGTGACGGCGACTGGCTCGCCCTGTCCCTGCACCCGGGCCCGGACGTCGTCACCTGCACCGTGACCCCCGCCACCGGGATCGACCCGGCCGTGCACCTGCCCGGCCCGGACGCGGCGGCCGGGCGCGGCCGGGTTGGCGGCCCCTCGATGGCCCCGCTGTACCGGCCGATCGCGCTGGCCATCGCGCTGACCGACGCGGTGACCGCCCGGCAGGTGTCGGCGGTGGTGATGCAGGAGCTGCTCCCGGCGTTCGGCGGCAGGCGTCTGGCCATCTACCTGCTCCAGGACCGGCATCTCTATCTGGCCTGGGAGAGCGGCTTCCCGCCGGGCTTCCTCGCCCCCTTCGACGGCGTCGGCCTGGACGCCCGTATCCCCGGTGTCGAGTCGCTCACCACCGGCCGACCGCTGTTCTTCGAGTCGATGCGGCAGCTGGCGGACACCTACCCGGGCCTCGCCCTGGACGCCGACGAGGGCGCCCGCGCCTTCCTGCCGCTGATCGCCTCCGGCCGTCCGGTGGGCACCTGCATCCTCGGCTTCGAGGTCGAGCGCGGCTTCAGCAGCGAGGAGCGCACGGTCCTCACGGCGCTCGCGGGCCTGATCGCGCACGCGATGGAGAAGGCCCAGCGCTACGACAGCGAGGCCGCCCTGGCCCGCGGTCTGCAGCAGGCGCTGCTGCCCCGCCGGCTGTCGACGCATCCGCGGGTGGAGACCGCGGGGCGGTATCTGCCGGGCACCCAGGGCATGGACGTGGGCGGCGACTGGTACGACGTCGTCGAGGCCGGTGACGGCCTCGCCCTGGTCATCGGCGACGTCCAGGGGCACGGGGTGCAGGCCGCGGCCACCATGGGCCAACTGCGCAGCGCGGTCAGGGCGTTCGCGCTCGGCGACCGGCCGCCGGACGAGGTGATGAGCGGCACCAACCAACTGCTCATCGGCCTCGACCCGGGTCAGTTCGCGAGCTGCTGCTATCTGCGCCTGGACCCCGCCACCGGGCACGCCCGGGTCGCCCGGGCCGGTCATCCACCGCCCCTGCTGCGCGGCCCGGACGGCCGCACCCGCGTCCTGGAGATCCCCGGAGGCGTGGTGCTGGGCGTGGACCCGCGGGCCCGGTATCCGGTGACCGAACTGGAATTGGAGCCGGACGCGATCCTCGCCCTGTACACGGACGGGCTGGTGGAACGGCCGGGAGCCGACATCGACGACGGCATCTCGGCGCTGGGGGAGGCGCTGGCTCGGGCCGGGGCCGCGCCGGGCGGGCGCGGTGGCCGGTCCCTGTCCGGGGTGGCCGACCAGCTCACCGCGATGGCGCGGCATGCCACCGACCGCCCCGACGACGTGGCGCTGCTGCTCGCCAGCCGCCGCCCGCACGCGGCCGGTGACGTGGCACCACGGGGTGTCGCGCCGGTTACCTCCTGAGACGCTCTCGCCTCGGAGGGCCGGGCAGTGTAGACATGGGCTCATGGTCCGTCAGTCCGGCCGGTCCGACATCCGGCCGCCCCGTTCGGCGACTCCGCGCGCGCCGCTCACCGCGCGGGAGCAGCAGGGAACGGGCGGGCGGAGCCGTATCCGGTCCGGACCGCTGTGGTCGGCGCTGAGCGGACGCTCCGTGGCCGGACAGGTGTTCGTGCTGCACGTGGTGATCGTGCTGCTGCTGGTCGTGTCGGCCGTGGTGGCGCAGGTGCTCCAGGTCCGCCACGACAGCACCACGGAGGCCCGCAACCGGTCCGTGGCGGTGGCCGAGACGTTCGCCAACGCGCCCGGCACGGCGGCGGCCCTGCGGCTGCCCGACCCGACGGCCGTGCTCCAGCCGAGGGCGGAGGCGGCCCGCAAGTCGACGGGCGTGGACTTCATCGTCGTCATGAACACCGACGGCATCCGCTACACGCACCCGAAGCCGGACCGCATCGGCAAGAAGTTCGTCGGTGACATCGGGCCCGCGCTCGCCGGCGGGACCGTCACCGAGGAGGTCCACGGCACCATCGGGGAGCTGGTGCAGGCCGTGGTCCCGGTGCGGGACACCGACGGCAAGGTGGTGGGCCTGGTGTCGGCCGGCATCACCACCGCGCACGTGGGCGGCACCGCCGACCAGCAGCTGCCGCTGCTGCTGACCGCGGCCGCCGCCGCGCTGGCGCTGGCGCTGGCCGGGACGGCCCTGGTCAGCCGGCGGCTGCTCCGCCAGACGCACGGTCTCGGCCCGGACGAGATGACCCGCATGTACGAGCACCACGACGCGGTGCTGCACTCCGTGCGGGAGGGCGTGCTGATCATCGGCGGCGACGGCCGGCTGATGCTCGCCAACGACGAGGCGCAGCGCCTGCTGGACCTGCCCCGGGACGCCGAGCGCCGCCCGGTCCTGGAACTCGGCCTGGACGGCGACACGGCGGAGCTGATCGCCTCGGGGCGGGTCGCCACCGACGAGGTGCATCTGGTCAAGGACCGTCTGCTGGCCGTCAACCAGCGCCCCATCGAGGTGCGCGGCGGCCCGCCGGGCAGCGTCACCACCCTGCGCGACTCCACCGAACTGCGCGCCCTCTCCGGCCGCGCCGAGGTGGCCCGCGAGCGGCTGAACATGCTGTACGACGCCGGGGTGGGCATCGGCACCAGCCTGGACGTCACCCGCACCGCCGAGGAGCTGGCGGAGCTGGCCGTGCCCCGGTTCGCGGACTACGCCACCATCGACCTGTACGACGCGGTCCTCAAGGGCGAGGAGCCCAAGCCCGGGGACCCGCTGCTCCGGGTGGCGTTCACCGGCATCCGCAAGGACGCCCCGCTGTACGCCGTAGGCGAGCGGATCCGGTTCGTGCCGTCCTCGCCGCAGGCCCGCGGTCTGGAGACCGGTGAGTCGGTCGTGGAGCCGCGGCTGCGGGACGCACCGGGCTGGCGCGCCCAGGACAGGGAACTCACCGGTCAGATCCTGGAGTTCGGCATCCACTCGCTGATCACCGTGCCGCTGCGGGCCGGGAACCTGGTGCTGGGCCTGGCCAACTTCTGCCGCTCGGAGAAGCCGGACCCCTTCGACACGGAGGAACTGACCCTCGCCGAGGAGCTGGTGGCCCGGGCCGCCGTCTCCATCGACAACGCCCGCCGCTACACGCGCGAGCACGGCATGGCGGTCACCCTGCAGCGCAGTCTGCTGCCGCGCCGCCTGCCCGAGCAGACCGCGCTGGACATCGCCTACCGGTATCTGCCGGCGCAGGCGGGGGTCGGCGGCGACTGGTTCGACGTGCTGCCGCTGTCCGGGGCCCGGGTGGCCCTGGTGGTCGGGGACGTGGTGGGGCACGGGCTGCACGCGGCGGCGACCATGGGGCGGCTGCGCACCGCCGTGCACAACTTCACGGCGCTCGACCTGCAGCCCGACGAACTCCTGGTGCTGCTGGACGAGTTGGTGGGCCGTATCGACCAGGACGAGACCCCCGCGGACAACGCGGCCACCATCACCGGCGCGACCTGTCTGTACGCGATCTACGACCCGGTCTCCCGGCGCTGCACGCTCGCCCGGGCCGGGCATCCGCCGCCGGCGCTGCTCCGGCCCGACGGCAGCGTGGAGTTCCCGGACGTGCCGGCGGGTCCGCCGCTGGGTGTGGGCGGACTGCCCTTCGAGACGGCCGAGTTGGAGCTGCCGGAGGGCAGCAGGCTGGTCCTGTACACCGACGGGCTGGTCGAGGACCGGCAGCGGGACATCGACGAGGGACTCGAACTGCTCGCCGGCGCCCTGGAGTCGGCGGTCGACGGCACCCCCGACGAGACCTGTGCGGCGGTCCTGGAGCGGCTGCCGGCCCGCCCCAGCGACGACGTGGCGCTGATCGTGGCCCGGACCCGGGCGCTGGGCGCGGACCGGATCGCCGAGTGGCAGGTGCCGGCCGATCCCGCGGCCGTCTCCGAGGTGCGGTCCAAGGTGACCCGGCAGCTGGCCGAGTGGGACCTGGACGAGCTGTCGTTCGCCACCGAGCTGATCCTCAGCGAGCTGGTCACCAACGCCATCCGGTACGGCCGGGCGCCCATCGGGGTACGGCTGCTGCGCGACCGTACGCTGATCTGCGAGGTCTCCGACGCCAGCACCACCTCCCCGCATCTGCGGTACGCGGCGAGCACCGACGAGGGCGGCCGGGGGCTGTTCCTGGTCGCGCAGCTGGCCGAGCGCTGGGGCACCCGCTACACACCGGCCGGCAAGGTCATCTGGGCGGAGCAGCCGCTGCCCTGACCCTCAGCCCAGCGCCCGGTCCAGGTTGAAGGCGGCACTGATCAGGGCGAGATGGGTGAACGCCTGCGGGAAGTTGCCCCGTTGCTCACCGGTGCGGCCGATCTCCTCGGCGTACAGGCCGAGATGGTTGGCGTAGGTGAGCATCTTCTCGAAGGCGAGCCGGGCCTCGTCCACGCGTCCGGCGCGCACCATGGCCTCGACGTACCAGAACGAGCAGATGGAGAAGGTGCCCTCGTCGCCGCGGAGTCCGTCGGGGCTGGCCTGCGGGTCGTAGCGGTAGACGAGGGAGTCGGAGACCAGGTCCTCGGTGAGGGCGTCCAGGGTGGAGAGCCACTTGGGGTCGGTCGGGGCGATGAACTTGGCCAGGGGCATCATGAGGAGCGAGGCGTCGAGGACCTCGCCGCCCTCGTGCTGGACGAAGGCGCCGCGCCGCTCCGACCAGCCGCGGTCCATGATCCACCGGTAGATCGTGTCGCGGCACTGCCGCCAGCGGGGCAGGTCGGCGGGCAGGCCGCGCCGGTTGGCGAGGCGGATCGCCCGCTCGATGGCCACCCAGCACATCAGCCGGGAGTAGAGGAAGTTCTTGCGGCCGCCGCGGGTCTCCCAGATCCCCTCGTCGGGCTGGTCCCAGTGGGCGCAGACCCAGTCGACGAGGCGGGTGACGTCGTCCCACTGGGCGCTGGAGATGGGTTGGGCCCACTTGTCGTAGAGGTAGATCGAGTCGATGAGGGCGCCGTAGATGTCCAGCTGGAGCTGGTCGGCGGCGTCGTTCCCGACCCGGACCGGGGCCGAGCCACAGTGGCCCTCCAGATGCGGGAGCTCGCGTTCGGGCAGCTCGGTGCGGCCGTCGATGCCGTACATGATCTGCAGCGGGCCGGAGGCGAAGCCGTCGCCGGGGCTGATGTAGGTGGTCACGAACTTCATGAAGGCCTCGGCCTCGCCGGCGAAGCCGAGCCGCAGCAGGGCATAGACCGCGAAGGCGGCGTCGCGGATCCAGACGTAGCGGTAGTCCCAGTTGCGTTCGCCGCCGAACTGCTCGGGGAGGCTGGTGGTGGGGGCGGCGACGATGGCCCCGGTGGGCGCGTAGGTGAGCAGCTTCAGGGTGAGGGCGGAGCGGTGCACCATCTCGCGCCAGCGGCCCCGGTAGCGGGACTGGTGCAGCCAGCGCCGCCAGTAGCGGACGGTGGCCTCGAACTGCCGCTCGGCCTCGACGCGGGCGCAGCCGCGCGGGGCGATGTGCTCGCCGGCCTGGTCGAGGGCGAAGACGGCCGCCTCACCCTCGGCGATCTTGAAGTCGGCGCAGGCGTCGGGGCCGTCGCTCTCCAGGGCCACCGTGGAGGTGAGCGCGAGGGACTGCGCCGCGGACTCGAACAGGACGGTGTCGTCGAGCATGGTCAGGGTGTGCGGGTCGGCGCCGTAGTTGAAGCGGGGCGCCACCCGGACCCGGAAGGGGACGGTGCCGCGGACGCACAGCACCCGGCGGATCAGCCGGTGCCGCTCGCATTCGTCGGACTCGCCGGTGACCGGCATGAAGTCCTGGACCTCGCCGACGCCGTCGTCGGTGAAGAACCGGGTGATCAGCACGTTGGTGTCGGGGAAGTAGAACTGCTTGGTCCGGGCCGGTACGGCGGGGGCCAGCGCGAAGTAACCGCCGCGCTCGGCGTCCAGGACGGCGGCGAAGACACTGGGGGCGTCGAAGGACGGGCTGCAGTACCAGTCGATGGTGCCGTTGCTGCCGACCAGGGCCACACTGCGCAGGTCCCCGATCAGCCCGTGCTCGGAGATCGGCAGGTAGCGGGGGCTACCGGGCGCATTCTGATAGAACGGCTGTTCGGCCATCGCGACGGCCTCCCCGGAACGGATGTACAGGTATCTTCCAGCTTAAAAGGGATGGTTTCCTTTCCGCACCGGGTGGCGGTCCGCACTCCGGCGCCGAGCCGCTCGGGATGCGGGGTGCGGCCGGGCGGGCAATCGTGAGAGTGTGCACTCCGCTCCGCCGAAGGAGGGACCCATGTCGACCTCAGAACCCGAAGCGTCCCGGTCGCCCGACGAGCGCGCCACCCCGGACTCCCTGCTGCACAGCGCCCCCGGCTCGGGAGTGGCGCCCGAGGACCTGGTGCTGGCGTCCGGCCGGGACGTCACCCCGGCCACGCTGGAATGGGCCAGGAAGAAGATGGAGCGCGAGGGGCCGAACTGCATCGAGCGGCTCCTGCCCTGACGGCGGCGGGGCGGTGACCGTGCGGGCGCCGGTGCGGCACCGGGCGGGCCCCGCCGGTGGCCGGTAGCGGCCGGTCGGCGGCCCTCGGTGTTTGCCCGGCGGGCCGGCGTGGGTAAGCCGTCGCCACCCACGGTCCGGCTGCCCCGAGGAGTGGACGTGAGGGTCGTCATCACAGGCGCGTCCGGCTTCCTGGGCGGCCTGCTGGCCGCCGCCCTGCGGGCGTCCCGGACTCTGTGCGGCGCCCCGGTCGACCGGCTGGTGCTCGCCGACCGGGTCCCGGCGCCCCGGTCCGCGGCGGCCGACGACCCGCTCGTGGAGTACGTGCGCGGCGAGCTCGCCGACCGCCTCGACGAGGTCTTCGCGGAGCCCGTCGACGTCGTGTTCCATCTCGCCGCGGCGGTGTCGGCCGAGTGCGAGGCCGACTTCGACCTCGGCATGCGCGCCAACGTGGACACCACCCGTGCGCTGCTCGAAGCCGCCCGGGCGCAGTCCTCGGACGGCGGGCCGGTCCCCCGGCTGGTGTTCGCCGGCAGCCTCGCCGTCTACGGGGCCGACCCGGCGCTGCCGCTGCCGCCCGTCGTCAGCGAGGCGACCCCGCCCTTCCCGCGGACCAGCTACGGAACACAGAAGCTGATCTGCGAGCACCTGATCGCGGACTGCACCCGCCGCGGCTTCGTGGACGGACGGGTCGCCCGGCTGATGACCGTCGCGGTCCGGCCGGGCCGCCCGAACGCGGCCGCCTCGGGCTTTGTCTCCTCGATCGTCCGCGAGCCGCTCGCCGGGCTCCCGGCCGTCTGCCCGGTCGACCCCGGGCTGCGGGTGGCCCTGGCCTCGCCCCGGCGCACCGTCCGGGGGCTGCTGCGGGTCGCGGAGGCCGGGCGCGGCAGCGGGCCGGGCCGCCTCGACGGCCACGCACCGGTCCTCCTTCCCGGACTCACGCTCTCGGTCGCCGAGCTGCTCGCGACCCTGCGGCAGGTGGCCGGGGACGGCGCCGCCGACCTGGTGACCGTCGCCCCCGACCCGGCGATCGAGGCCGTCGTGGGCTCGTGGCCCGCCGTCTTCGACCACTCCCGCGCCGCCGCGCTCGGCCTGGAACCCGACCCGAGCCCGCTGTCCCTCGTCCGGGACTACCTCGCCGACCACGCCGGGTCCCGACCGGCCCCGGGGCAGGAGGGACGATGACGTTGAACAGGCGCCGCCTGCTCGGACTGCTCGGCACGGCGGGCCTGGTGTCCGCCGCGCCCGCCGCACCCGCGCCGCGATCCGACCCCGCCCGCCCCACCGACGAAGGCAGCGCGGAACACGCCCGGTTCATGCGACGCGCGGTCCAGGAGGCGTACGGCAACGAGCTCTACCGTTCCTTTGGACTGAGCCCACTCAGCCGCACACCCCGAACGGTCTTGGGCGCACTGGTCCCCGGCGTACTCAGCCCCGGGGCAGCGACACGGATCCTGTCCGTGGTCCGATCCCGGGAGGCCAGTTCCCTCACGACCTGGCCATATGGACGCGGCCAGAGGCGACGGGGAGGCCCTGAACCATCACTCCGGTGGAGCAGGGGCCCCGCACGCTGGCACCGCACCCGGTGCCCCAGGTCGCACGATCAGCGTAGCCCGAACGGCCCAGACCGCCGCAAGCCCGGACGCCGACCATCACACCATCGAGTTAACCCACCCCTATGTCCGCTCCCGTACGACCAGCTGGCAACCCCTTCGGGGCGCTGTTCCGGCGCGCCCAGCACCTGCGCGAGGGCCGCACCGGCGGGGCGGCCTAGCCCGACGGCGGCCCGTGGGAGACGCAACAGCCCAGGTCCGCACCGGATTTCACGCGAAGGTTGCCCGTCCACCCTTTCGAAGCGGGGGCGCAGGCTGACAGACTCCGCAAGGTGCCAGACTTCGACATGCTCGTCATCGGATCCGGACCCGGCGGCCAGAAGGCCGCCATCGCGGCGGCCAAGCTCGGCCGCCGGGTAGCCGTGGTCGACAGCCCCGAGATGGTCGGCGGTGTGTCCATCCACACCGGCACCATCCCCTCCAAGACCCTGCGCGAGGCGGTCCTCTACCTGACCGGTCTCACCCAGCGCGATCTGTACGGCCAGAGCTACCGGTTGAAGGAGGACATCACCGTCGCCGACCTGACCGCGCGCACCCAGCACGTGGTCAGCCGCGAGGTGGACGTCATCCGCAACCAGCTCTCCCGCAACCACGTCACGCTCTGCTCCGGCACCGGCCGGTTCGTCGACCCGCACACCGTCGCATTGCGCGAACCGAGCGGCAATGAACGGCTGTTGACGGCCGATCACATCGTCATCGCCACCGGCACCCGGCCGGCCCGGCCGGACAGCGTCGAGTTCGACGGCCGCACCATCATGGACTCGGACAACGTGCTGTCGCTGGAGCGGGTGCCGCGCTCCATGGTGATCGTGGGTGCCGGTGTGATCGGCATGGAGTACGCCTCGATGTTCGCGGCGCTCGGCAGCAAGGTCACCGTCGTGGAGAAACGCCCGGCCATGCTCGACATGTGCGACGTCGAGGTCGTCGAGTCGCTCAAGTACCACCTGCGGGACCTGGCCGTCACCTTCCGGTTCGGCGAGACCGTCGCCGCCGTCGAACGGCACCCGCGGGGCACGCTGACCGTGCTGGAGAGCGGCAAGAAGATACCGGCGGACACGGTGATGTACTCGGCCGGCCGGCAGGGCCTGACCGACGGCCTGGACCTGGACAAGGCGGGCCTCGCGGCGGACCGGCGGGGCCGGATCACGGTGGACGAGCACTTCCGCACCGCGGTGCCGCACATCTACGCCGTCGGCGACGTCATCGGCTTCCCGGCGCTCGCCGCGACCTCGATGGAACAGGGCCGGGTCGCCGCGTACCACGCCTTCGGGGAACCGGTCGGCCAGATGGACAACCTCCAGCCCATCGGCATCTACACCATCCCGGAGATCAGCTTCGTCGGCCGGACCGAGGACCAGCTCACCGAGGACTGCGTGCCGTTCGAGGTCGGGGTGGCCCGCTACCGGGAGCTGGCCCGGGGCCAGATCATCGGCGACTCGCACGGCATGCTCAAGCTTCTGGTCTCTCCCGAGGACCGGCGGCTGCTCGGAGTGCACTGCTTCGGTACCGGAGCGACAGAACTGATCCATATCGGCCAGTCGGTGATGGGCTGCGGCGGCACCGTCGACTACCTGGTGGATGCCGTGTTCAACTACCCGACGCTCGCGGAGTCGTACAAGGTCGCGGCGTTGGACGCGACCAACAAGCTGCGGCAGCTCGACCGGCTGGAGGACTGAGGGCACACCGGAACCGATGCTTCCGGTGTGAGAGTTGGGCTCCCCAAGTGGCATATGTGATTACCGGTCGGTCAGCTTGAAAGGTCAAAGAGTGCCGCTATAGTCACACCCACACACGCGGTGTGACCGTCCGCCGACTCTCGGCATGCGGCCCTCACCACCCTTTTCTTCTCCTGGCCGGCCCCTGCCCCGAGGCCAACCCTCACCGGGTCCGAGGACGGTCGCGCACCCCCCACCCGTACCGCCGCGGGCCTGCACTCCTGTGCGCCGTGCACGACCGGAAAGCAGCACAACCTATGAGCAACAACAGGGGCAGAGGGCTGCAGGCCAATGCCCTCGGCACGTTCGACACCGTGGTGATGGCCGTCGCGGGCAGCGCACCGGCGTACTCGCTGGCCGCCACCACCGCGGTCCTGGTGGGGGCGGTGGGCCTGGCCAGTCCGGCCGCGCTGCTGTGGTGCGCGATACCGATGCTGGGAATCGCGCTGGCCTTCAGCTACCTGGGCCGGATCGACGTGAACGCGGGCGCGAGCTACTCCTGGGTGGGCCGCACCCTGCACCCCTTCCTCGGCTTCGTCAGCGGCTGGGCGCTGGTGGTGTCCGCGACCATCTTCATGGTGGCCGGCTCCCTGCCCGCCGGGTCGATGACCCTGTCCCTGTTCGACGAGGGCCTGGCCGACAACGTGGCCCTGTCCACGGTGGTCGGCGCCGCCTGGTTCCTGATCATGCTGGCGGTGGTGCTCGGCGGCGCCCGCCTCACGGTCCGCGCCCAGCTGCTGATGTCCGGCATCGAACTGGCCGTCCTGCTGCTCTTCGCGGTGCTGGCCCTCTTCCACACCGGCAACGCCCGCGCGTTCGACTGGTCCTGGCTGGGCTTCGGCCACTTCGACGGCGTCTCCGGCTTCGCCTCGGGCGCGTTGATCGCCGCGTTCTACTACTGGGGCTGGGACGTCACCAGCAACCTCAGCGAGGAGACCCGCAACTCCCGCCGTACGACCGGACTCGCGGGCCTGATCGGCGTCGGTATCGTCTTCGCGCTGTTCGAGGTGTTCACCATCGCGGTGAACGTGATCCTGTCCTCGGACCAGGTCGCCGCGAACGACGCCAACGTACTGGCCGTCCTGGGCGACGAGATCGCGCCGGGCTGGGGCGGCAAGGTGCTGATCGTCGCCGTGATGCTGTCGACCATCGCCACCCTGGAGACGACCCTCATCCAGGTCACCCGCTCGCTGTTCGCGATGGGCCGGGACCGGACGATGCCGACCGCGCTGGGCCGGGTGCACCGCACCTGGAACACCCCGCACGTGGCGATCGGTGTGGTCGGCGCGGTGGCCCTGGTGATGTTCATCGCCTCCAACGCCCTCGGTTCGGTGGGCGAGATCCTCTCCGACGCCATCTCGGCGATCGGCCTGCAGATCGCCGTCTACTACGGCCTGGCCGGCCTCGCGGTGGTCGTCGCCTACCGCAAGATGCTCTTCAAGTCGGCCGGCAACTTCCTGCTCGGCGGGGTGTGGCCGCTGTTCGGCGCGGTGTTCATGTTCTGGATCTTCGTCGAGTCGCTGAGCGAGCTCAGCGGCGCCGCGATCGCGATCGGCATCGGCGGTCTGGCCGTCGGCCTGATCCCGATGCTCTGGTACTGGAGACAGGGCAGCGACTACTACCGTCCTGCCAAGCTGGACGCCACCCGCACGGTCGAGGCCGACTACGTCCCCGACGACTATGTCACCGCACATGCCCAGGCTTACGAAGGCCTCCCCACCGATTTCTGAGGTACGAGTCCGATGGCGCGAGACCGCTTCGCCCCCGACTTCGACCCGGACTGCGGGGACTCCTCCCTCACCTCGGCCCGCCAGGACATCGTCATCGGGCGCTGGCAGGGCCTGCGGGAGCTGCTCCGGGCCACCGGGCCCGACTGGCTGGTCCGGGGGCACCGGGTACGGCTCCTGGCGCAGGCCTGCGCGGGCAGTTCCACCGCGGAGTCCTGGCTGGCCGCCGAGCCGTACAGCGCCGACGCGCTGATACTGCGGGCGGCGACCGAGACGGCCCGGGCGTTCACCCTGGCCATCTCGGCGGGCCGGGGATTCCCGATCGACCGGGGCAGGATCGACGCCGCCGTGCTGGCCTGCCTGGCCGCCGCGGAGGCGTACCCGCAGGACCCGACGCCCTGGGTCTCCCTGATCTCGGTGGCCCGGCTGTACCCGACCGGGGTGCGCCGGCAGGAACTCGCCCGCTGGTGGGACGAGTTGCACCGGCGCGACCCGTACAACGTGGAGGGCCATCTCCAGGTCCTGCACTACTACTCCGCGCGCTGGCACGGCACGCACGGCCTGATGTACGACTTCGCCCGCGACGCGGCCGGGGTCGCCCCGCCCGGCTGTCCGCTGCCGGTCCTGGTGCAGTACGCCCGCGTCGAGGAGTTCCGCTACGCCCTGGACTCGGCGCAGGGGCAGCAGAACGCGGTCGCGCTCAGCCAGCACTGGAAACACGACGGCGCGGTCAGCGACGTACGGCGCACCTGGGAACGCTGGATCGCCCAGCGCGGCGACGCGCCGATCGCCCCGGGTGAACTGCGCGACCTGAACTACCTGACGCACGCGGCCTGTCAGGCGGGCGTCACGGACATCGCCGCCGCCCTGCTCCGGCTCCAGGGGCGGCGGGCGACCCGTACGCCCTGGTCGTACACCGGCGACGCGGAGAAGCAGCTCGTGAAGTGGCGGGCGGACCTGAAGATCCGCGGCTGAGGGGCCGGCCGCTGCCCCGTCGGGTCAGAGGGGCTGGAGCCGGCGGCGCAGCAGACAGAACTCGTTGCCCTCCGGGTCGGCCAGGACGTACCAGCTCTCGGTACCGGTCTGGCCGACGTCGGCGGGTCGGGCGCCCAGCGCGAGCAGCCGTTCCAGCTCGGCGTCCTGGTCGCGGTCGGTGGCGTTGACGTCGATGTGCAGCGGAAGCTTCCCGGGCCGCGCGTCACCGCTGGGGCTGAGGACGAGGGTGGGCTGCGGTCCGCCGAAGCCGGTGCCGGGCGGTCCGATCTCGATGCTTCCGTCGTCCTCCCGGCCGAGTTCGACGTAGCCGAGGACCTCGCTCCAGAACGCGGCGAGCCGCTCGGGGTCGGCGGCGTCGAGGACCAGCTCACTGATGCGGCATGCCATGCGCGTCAGCGTAGGGGGACGCCGGGCGCGGCGCGATCGCGTTTCGTCCGGCGGGCCGCCGGAGACGGTCCCCTAGCCCTCGGTCTGCTCGGCGGGCCGGGCGAGCCCCGTCGTCCACTTCTCCTCGATACGGCCGGCCTTCCAGATCAGCAGGGCGAGCGCCCAGGTGGCGAAGAAGAGGCCGACGATGACGAAGCCGACGGTGTTGAGGTCGAGTCCGGCGACCCAGTCCCAGAAGACGCCGTGCAGGTCCATCCTGTCGGCGAGCAGGCCGAGGAGTTCCACGGTGCCGATGATGAGCGCGACGGCCACGGACAGGCCGGTGATGGTGAGGTTGTAGTAGACCTTGCGGACCGGCTTGGAGAAGGCCCACTCGTAGGCGAAGTTCATGAACGAGCCGTCGATGGTGTCGAGCAGCGACATACCGGCCGCGAACAGGACCGGCAGGGTGAGGATGGCGTACCAGGGCAGTCCGGAGGCGGCGCCGGAGCCGGCCAGGACCAGCAGGGCGATCTCGGTGGCGGTGTCGAAGCCGAGGCCGAAGAGCAGGCCGAGCGGGTACATCTGCCAGGGCTTGCGGATCGAGCCGGTGACCCGGCCGAGGAAGCGGTTCATGAAGCCGCGGTTGTTCAGCTGCGTCTCCAGCGCCGCCTCGTCGTAGGCCCCGGACCGCATCTGCCGGAAGACCTTCCAGATGCCGGCCAGGATGACGAGGTTGATGCCGGCGATCAGGTAGAGGAAGGTGCCGGAGACGGTCGTACCGATCAGGCCGGTGACCTCGTGGAGGTGCGAGCCGTCGTCCTGGACGGGGCCGGCCAGGGTCTTCATGCCGAGCGAGAGCAGCAGGGCGAGGCCGAAGACGATGCTGGAGTGGCCGAGCGAGAACCAGAAGCCGACCGACAGCGGGCGCTGCCCCTCCCCCATCAGCTTGCGGGTGGTGTTGTCGATCGCCGCGATGTGGTCGGCGTCGAAGGCGTGCCGCATGCCGAGGGTGTACGCGGTGACGCCGATGCCGATGCCGAAGGCCGCCGGTTTTCCGGCAGCGTCAGCCCCGACGCTGAAGTGCTTGGGGGCGATGATCCCGACCAGGGTGCCCCAGCCGATGACGTGCAGGGCGAGCACGAAGGCGGCCATCCCGCCGACCCTGATCCACTCCTGCCGGGTCATGGAGCCCCGGACACGGTGCCAGGCCGAGCGCTTGGTCTCGGCCTGGGCGGGGAGGGACGGAGCGGAACCAGGGGCGGCCGTCATCGGGAGGTGGCATCCTTCGGTCGTGCGGAGGCAGCTGCGATCGGCAGCCTTGTGCCATCCTCCCGTACTTGCAAATGGTTCGCATCAACGCCCGTGGCAGGCCTTCCCCAAGAGAGTTCCATGAGAAGGTAAAGGCCCGCGGGGTGCTCAGGCGGCCAGGAGCCCGCTGCCCAGCCAGTCCTTGCCGTTCCTCACCCCCGGCAGCGCGAAGAAGTAACCGCCGCCGGTCGGCGAGATGTAGTCGACGAGGGGTTCGTCGATCAGCCGGGTCTGGGTGGCCTCGAACTGGCGCTGGACGTCCTGGTTGTAGCAGCAGAAGACCAGGCCCATGTCGAGGTTGCCGACGCTGTCGACGCCCCGGTCGTAGTTGTAGCCGCGGCGCAGGATGCGGGTGCTGTCGGTCTTGGCGGTCCGCGGGTTGGCGAGCCGGATGTGGGCGTCCAGCGGGATCGCGTTGCCCTTCGGGTCCTTGGCGTACTGGGGGATGTCGGTCTCCTTGGCGCCGTCCAGCGGGGCGCCGGTGTCCTTGCGGCGGCCGAACATCAGCTCCTGCTCGCTCAGCGAGACCCGGTCCCAGAACTCGACGAGCATCCGGATGATCCGGATCACCTGGTAGCTGCCGCCAGTCGTCCACGCGGGCTCACCCTGCCCTTCGCCGACCCAGATCAACCGGTCCGTCTCCCGGGCCGAGTTCACGTCCGGGTTGGCGATGCCGTCCTTGAAGCCGAGCAGGTTGCGCTGGGCGCCGGTGGGCCGCGGGGCGTTCTGGAAGCCGTCGATCCGCCACTTGATCTGCATGGCGCCGCGGGTGTGCTTCGCGATGTCCCGCAGGGCGTGCAGCACCGTGTCCGTGCTGGCGGCACAGATCTGCAGCGACAGGTCGCCGTGGCACTCGGCCGCGTCGAGGTGGTCGTTCGGGAAGGTCCGCATCGGCGTCAGCCGGGCCGGCTTCGCCTTCGCCAGGCCGTAGCGGTCGTCGAAGAGGGAGGCGCCGACGCCGACGGTGACCGTCAGCGCGTCGGAGGGGACCGTGGGGCCGAGGATGCCGTTGTCGGAGGGCGGCGCGCCCACGCCCAGGTCCTCGGGGGTGCCGCCGGAGGTGAGGAAGCGGGCCCGCGCGGTGATCGTCTTCAGCAGGTCGGCGAGTTCCTGCCGGCTGTCGGCGATGACGTCGAGGGTGACGAAGGTGGCGGCGGCCGGGGCCGGGGTGAGGATGCCGGCCTGGTGGACGCCGTGAAAGGGGACCTCGGCGGTGCCGGTCGCGTCGGCGGCCTGGGCCTCGGCGGTGCCGCCGGACCGGCCGAGCGCGAACCCGCCGCCGGCCAGCACCGCGCCCGCGGCCCCGGCGCCCAGCGCCGTCCGCACGAAGGAACGGCGGCCCGCGCCCATCGGGCAGGTCGGGGTGTCGGCAGCGGACATCGGAGGGTTCCCTTCGTCGTACAGGTGCTTGTCTTCTGCGTGGTTCATCAGGCGGACTTCCTGATCTCCAGGAGGTCCGGCACCGGGGAGAGGTCCTCCAGCAGCCGGCCGGTGACGCCGTTGAGCCGTTGCCGCGCCGCCGCGCCGAGCTTCTCCACCGGGGTCCAGCTCGCCCCCTGGTGCTCGGCGTCCAGCAGCTTCTGCAGGCGGGCGATGTCCGCGTCGACGGTCGGCAGCAGCTCGGGCGCGCGGGTGGTCAGCAGCGGCGTCAGTACGGTGAGCAGCTCGCGGGTGCCGGCCAGGTTGGCGTTCGCGGTGGCGAGGTTGGTGCCGCTGCCCTCGTCGGTGTCGGCGGTCAGCTCGAACTGGAGGGTGTTCTCCAGGATCTCGTGGGCGCGCAACGGCAGGTCGCCCGGGTCGAAGTCCTGGGCGGGGAACGCCTTCTGGAGCCCGGCGGCGGCGTCGGCGAGCGCCTTCGCCGGGGCCTTCAGCTCATCCGCCGACTGTCCGTTCCACAGCCCGTACTCGACCCGGTGGAACCCGGCGAAGTCCGGGTCGGCCACCCCGCCCGCGAGGCCGTCGGCCCGGCCGTTGATCTTCTGGTCGAAGTCCTCGAAGGTGCCGTAGGCGGCGCCGAGGGAGGCGTAGGTGAGGTGGGCGGTCAGCCAGTCGGTGCGAGCCTTGGCGAGGTCGCCGCCCTCGATGTCGGCATCGAGCGTGCGGGTCTGGGTGACGAGGGTGGCCAGCCCCTGCTCGACGTACCCCTTGTACTGCTTCAGCGGCGCCGCGAGGTCGTTCTCGGAGACCGGTACGACCGCCTTGGCGCCGCTTCCGCTGCCGCTGACGGTGACCGGCTTGGAGGTGACGGCCTTGCCGCCGGACGGGACGCAGCGCCAGGCGTACGTCCCGCCGGAGACGGTCGCGACCAGGTCACGCGTGGTGCCGGGGGCGAGTCCCTCGACCTCCCCGTAGACCGCGTTGCTGCTCGGGTCGATCAGATACACCTCGGAGGTCTTGCTCCCGGTGTTCCGCATCTGGAACGTCTGCCGGCCCGGCTCGGGCGCGCTGAACCCCTTCCCGCACTCGGTCTCCGACACCGCGACGGTCTGCCCCCCGGTCGGCTTGGGCCGGGCCAGGGCGACGACGAGCCCGGCGACGACCGCGGGCACGGCCACCACGGCGACGGGCACCACCCAGGCGGGGCGGCGGCGCGGCCCCCGGGCGGGCTTCGAGCCGGGGTCCGGCTGACCGACGGCGGGAACCGGCTCCGCCTCCTCGCCGGAAGGCTGCGCCCCCGCCCCGGACTGCGACGCGGCCTCGTCGGCGGCCTCGGACCCGAGGTCAGGCCGGTCGGCAGCGAGGTCCGACTCCGCCCGCGGCCCGGACACCTCGGCGGAAGGCTCCGTCCCACCGTCGGATTCCGGCTGCTCCGCAGCGGGGTCGGCCGGCTGGGGCTGCGGCTCCGCGTTGTCGGCTGCGGACATCGGCGTGAGGTGCTCGGCGCCGGGCCGCGGCGCCGAGTCGGCGGCGGCCGCACCCGGCTCGGCCCGCTCGGCGGCCGGCTTCGGCGCGGTCGTGCGGACTCCGCGTACGAACAGCGTCATGACGACCGCGAGATAGCCGAGGTACCCGGCCACCTGGAGCCAGGTCATGGCCGGCGTGATGTTGAGGACGCCCTGGAGGAGGGTGCTGTACCAGGAGCCCGCGTCGATGCTGCCGCTGAGGTCGAAGGCGTATGCGGTGGTGCCCGGGAGGACACCGCCCTCCTGGAGGTCGCGCAGGCCGTAGCCGAGGACGCCGGCGGCGATCACGATGAGGACGGCGCCCGTGTAGGTGAAGAACCTGGTCAGGTTGATCTTCAGGACGCGGCGGTACAAGCCCCAGCACAGGCCCGCCGCCAGGACCAGGCCGATCCCGGCGCCGGTCAGGGGCCCGGCGGACTCGCCGGCGGCCCGGGCGGTGGTCCACAGGAACAGCGCGGTCTCCAGGCCTTCTCGGCCGACCGCGAGGAACGACGTGAGGATCAGCACGCCCGAGCCCATCGCCAGCGCGCCGGTCACCTTCTCCTTGATCTCGCCGGAGAGGCTGCGGGCCGAGCGGCGCATCCAGAAGACCATCGCGGTGACGAAGGCCACCGCGATCACGCTGAGGGTGCCGCCGAAGGCCTCCTGCGCGGTCGCGGAGAGCGAGGCGGCGGTGAAGGTGAGGACCGCGCCGAAGCTCATCGCCAGCGCGACGGCGGCCAGCACGCCCGTCCACACCTGCGGCAGCCGGTTTCTGGCCCCGGCCCGCACCAGGGTGGCGACGAGGATCGAGACGATCAGCCCGGCCTCAAGCCCTTCCCTCAGCCCGATCAGGAAACTCGGAAACGCGTCGTCCCACATCCGCCGCAGCCCTCCCCGGCAGGCCCGTCCCCGCCCCTTGGCTCGAACTTAGTGAAGGCATGCCTTACTCCGCCGACCATGATGACTACACCCATGTAGTCCGTCGGTCATGAACAGGCAATGGTGCGGCAAAAGCCGTGAACGGACTCCGACCCGCACGCACGGGAACACGGGCGGGGCGGCAGTCGTCTACGTTGCAGTAGACCGTCTACAGTCCGGTAGTCACCGAACACGCACCGCACCGAGAGGCCGCCGCCGAGGTCATGAACCGCAAGAGGACCGCGGAGTTCGCGGGGAGCGTCGCGCTCGGTGCCTGGGCGGCCTTCGCCGTGCTCGCCCTGGTCGTGGCCGGCCGGCACAGCGCCCCGCTCGGCATGGACCGCGCGCTGCTGACCTGGTCCCTCGGCCACCGCCCGGCCGTGGCGGTGGCCGTGGCCCGGGGGCTGACCGCGACCGGCACCGGGGTGATCCCGTACGCCCTGGTCGTGGCGGCCGGGCTGTACGCGGGCCGCACCGCGCGCCGGCGGCTGGTCGGCGCGCTGCTCGGCGTGGCCTGCCTCGCCCTGGGACAGGTGGCGCGACGCGGTGTGATGGAGTGGATCGCCCGGCCCAGACCGCCGGAGCAGGACTGGCAGACGCACGCCTCAGGCTGGTCGTTCCCGTCCGGCCACAGCACGACGGCCGCGCTGGCCGCCGGTCTGGTGATCCTCGCCGTCCGGACCCGCGCCCCGCGGGGCGGCACGCCGTGGTGCGTCGCCGTCGCCTGCTGGGCGGTCGCCGTCGGGGGCACCCGGGTCTTCCTCGGTGTGCACTGGGGCACGGACGCGCTCGGCGGCTGGCTGTTCGCCGTCGGCTGGCTGGGCGTCTGCGGGTGCGCGGCGGCCCGGTGGGTCCCGGACGCGGGGACACCGGACGACGTACCGGAGAGACCGGTGCCCGCACCGTGATTCAGGAGGTGGCGCCGGGGCCGTCCGGGCGGGTGCGGCGCTGGTCGATCATCTCCCCGGTGAGCTCCTCCGTCTCGCGCTCCGGGAGCCGTTCGAAGCCGTCCTCCGTGATGACCGAGACCAGCGGGAAGATACGGCGGTTGAGGTCGGGGCCGCCGGTCGCCGAGTCGTCGTCGGCCGCGTCGTACAGCGCCTGGAGCGCGGCCAGGGCGGCCTCGCGGCGGGTCAGGCCGGGGCGGTACAGCTTCTTCAGGGCTCCCCCGGCGTACGGCGAGCCGCTGCCCTCGGCGTGGAAGGCGCGCTTCTCGTAGAGGCCGCCGGCGACGTCGAAGCTGAAGATGCGGCCGCGTTCGCCCTCCGGCGCCTTGACGTCGTAACCGGCGAGCAGTGGGACGACGGCGAGGCCCTGCATGGCCTGGCCGAGGTTCTCGCGGATCATCGCGGCGAGCCTGCGGGCCTTGCCGTCGAGGGTCAGGGGGATGCCCTCGACCTTCTCGAAGTGGGTCAGCTCGACCTGGTAGAGCTTGACCATGTCGAGGGCGAGTCCGACGGTGCCGGCGAAGGCGACCGCCGTGTGGTCGTCGGCGGGGTGCACCTTCTCCAGGTCGCGCTGGGCGATGAGGTTGCCCATGGTGGCCCTGCGATCGCCTGCGATCAGCACGCCGTCGCGGTAGCTGAGGGCCAGGACCGTGGTGCCGTGCGGGAAGGCGCCGGGCGGGGCGACCGTACCGGCGGGCAAGGCACTGCGGGTGGGCAGCAGTTCGGGTCGGTGGGCGGCGAGGAACCCGGCGAAGGACGAGCTCCCGGGCGTGAAGAACTCCTCCCCCAGACAGCCACCGGTGTCATGGTCGTGCGCTGTCATGCCACTCCCCCTCCCGCGCGGGCCCCGTGCGTCGCCCGACGACATCGGACTCCTACCTGATGCGGGCCGCCGGGAAACGCCCCGCCGGTCACAGCGCCCGGCGCCGGACCAGCAGCCCCAGGACCAGGAGCCCCGGCAGCAGCGGCAGCCACACGGTCAGCAGCCGGTAGCCGAGCACCGCGGAGGCGGCCGTGGCGGCCGGGGTCCCGGAGGCGGTGAGGGCGAGGGCGAGGGCCGCGTCGAGCGAGCCGAGGCCGCCCGGGGTGGGCAGCAGCGCGGCGGCACCGCTGGCCGCGAGGTAGAGCAGCGCCACCCGGGCCGGGGACAGCGGCAGTTCGACCGCCCGGATCACGGCGAAGAGGACCAGCGCGTGCAGCCCGGCGAAGGCGAGCGAGCCGCCCCACAGCGCGGCCGCGCGGACCGGACGGGCGTGCAGGGCCCGGATGTCGGCCGCCACGGCGGACACCGCGCCCCGGCAGCGGGGCCACACCCGGGCCCGGAGCAGGGCGACGGCCACGACGGCCGCGACCGTCAGAGCCAGTACCGCGGCCATCGGCACGTGCGGGGTCCGCAGCAGCCCCGGGCAGGCGGGGGCGAGGACGGCGATGAGGGCCAGCCGGACCACGGCACCGGCGGCGGCCTTGACCGCGAGGGCCGACGCGCCACGGCCCGCCGGGAGTCCGCAGCGCATCAGGAACCGCAGGTTCACCGCACCCGCGCCGAGCCCGGCGGGCAGGACGTGGTTGGCGGCCGAGGCGGCGAACTGCGCGGCGACCAGCCGCCCGCCGGGCAGCCGGGACGCGACCGCGCCCTGCTGGGCGAGCGCCGACGACGCCCAGGTCCCGACCGCCGCCACGGCCGCCACCAGCAGCCAGCCGTGGTCGGCGACGGCCAGCCGGAGCGCCCCGTGCTCCACGGTCGGCCAGTGCCGCCGCAGCAGCCAGCCCGCGCAGACCAGCAGGGCGAGACAGAGGCCGCTCTGCCAGTAGACCCCTCGGCGGCCCGCGGCGGGTACGGCGTTCACGTTCGGGACCATCGAGGCACCCACCCCTGTTCCCCTACAGCGCGTAGGACCGTCCATGGACTAGGGGACAAACACTGACAAACTAAACGGAATTATCGGCCGAGGCAGCGCCGGTACGCCCATCCGGACGGCGGCACTACGCGCTGTAAGGTTGTGCCATGGCTGGCACAGGGTCCCGCGGCAGAGCGGAGCGGCGCAGCGCCGGAGAACTGGAGAGCGAGGTCCTCGCAGCCCTGTGGGCGACCGACCGTCCGTTGACCCCGGCCGAGATCCAGTCCGAGATCGGCGGCGGCCTCGCGTACAACACGGTCCATACGATCCTGAAGCGGCTGTACGACAAGGGGCTGGTGCTGCGGGACGCGGACGGGCGGCGCGGCGCGTACCGGCCGGCGAAGAACGCGGCCGAGCTGACCGCCGAGGCCATGCACGAGGCACTGGACCGGGGCCCGGACCCGATCGCGGCGCTCCAGCAGTTCGTGTCCGGGCTGAGCCCGGAGGAGGAGCGGGCGCTGCGGAACCTGTTCGCCGGAGGCGGCGCATGAGGTTCGACGTCTACACCCCGCTGCTGGTCTCCCTGCTGCTGCCGCTGGTCAGCCCGGCGGTCGGCCGACGGGTGGCGCCGGCGCTGGCGGCCCGCGTGCTGACCTCCGCCGCCGCCCTGACCGCCGCCGCGACCACCTGGTCCCTGATCCTGCTGACGACCGCGCTGGTGGGGGATGCCCCGCCGCTGGTCCGGGAGGCACACGAGGACGGGCGCCGGCTGGCCGACCCGGTGCCCGAGGTGATCGGCGTCGCCGCGTGTCTCACGCTGGCCGTGGTGGTGTGGCGGGTGCAGCGGGCGGTACGCGCCGAGCGCCGGACCCGGCGGGCCCTGCGGCGGCTGTGCGCGGGGCATCCCCAGGACACCGAGCTGGTGGTGGCCGCCTCCGAGACGCCCCAGGCGTTCGCGATCCCGGGCCGGCCGGGCCGGATCCTGGTCACGTCGTCGATGCTGAGCGCGCTGGCACCGGCGGAGCGGCGGGTGCTGCTGGCCCACGAACGGGCCCATCTGGCCCACCGGCACGGCCGCCTGGTGACGGCGGCGGCGCTGGCCGCGGCCGCCAACCCGCTGCTCGGCCCGGTCCGTTCGGCCGTGTCCTTCCTGGTGGAGCGCTGGGCGGACGAACAGGCGGCGACCGCCGTCGGCGACCGCGTCACCACCGCCCGGGCCCTGGCCCGGGCCGCCCTCAGTGCGCGGCCGGGCTGCGCCCTCAACTTCACGGACCGCGCGGTGACCCGCCGGATCGCGGCGCTGCAGACGGCTCCACCGCCCTCGCTGTGGCCGGCCGCCGCGGCCGTCCTCGCCCTCGGCGCGCTGGCGGCCCTGTTCGCCGCCGACGCGACGGGCGACCTGGTGGGCCTCCTTTTCAACGCGCTCACGTAAAGCGCCCCGAAAGGGGCGCGGGGCTGTGTCGATGTGCGGCTCCGCCGCGTGGGCGCGACAGGTCACGACGGTGGCGCGGACGACCGACCGTTCCCCGCGCCCCCAAAAAGTCCGCTCAGGTCGGTCGATGAGGTGCCCGGTGCTCCGGCTGGCGCGGAACCGGGCTCGGCCTCGCCGGGGGCACCGCCCGCACCGCTGGGCTGTCCGTGCCGATCGTCACCGGCTCCCCGTGGTGGTGGACGGTGAGCGGCGGACCGTCGAGCAAGGTGTACGTCGCCTTGTCGGCGCCGATCTCCACGCGCAGCCTGCTGTCGCGCAGCTGCAGGCTGAAGGCCAGCCGGCGCAGCCGTTCGGGCAGTCGGGGGGCGAACCGGGCTCCGTCGTCGTAGTGGCGCAGGCCGCCGAACCCGGCCACCAGGGCCATCCAGGTACCGGCGAGGGAGGCGATGTGCAGTCCGTCGCGGGTGTTGTGCTCCAGGTCGTCGAGGTCCATCAGCGCGGCCTCGGCGGTGTAGGCGTGGGCGAGCGTGAGGTGGCCGGCCTGGGCGGCGACGACGGCCTGGCAGCAGGCGGACAGCGAGGAGTCGCGGACGGTCAGCGGCTCGTAGTAGGCGAAGTTGCGGGCGATGTGCTCCTCGTCGAAGTACGCCTCGCAGGTGTACATCGCCAGCACCAGGTCGGCCTGTTTGACGACCTGTTTGCGGTAGAGGTCGAAGTAGGGGAAGTTCAGCAGCAGCGGGTACTGCTCGGGGCGGGTGTTCTCGAAGTCCCAGCGCTGGTAGCGGGTGAATCCGGCGCTCTGCTCGTGGACGCCGAGCTCGTGGTTGTAGGGGATGTGCATGGACTCGGCCGCGTCCCGCCAGGCGGCGCTCTCCTCCGCGTCGACGCGGAGCTCCGCCGCCTGCCGCGGATGGCGTTCCACGGCGTCGGCGGCGGCCAGCAGGTTCGCGCGGGCCATCAGGTTGGTGTACGTGTTGTCGTCGGCGACCGCGCTGTACTCGTCGGGGCCGGTGACACCGTCGATGTGGAAGGCGCCGCGGCTGTCGTGGTGGCCGAGCGAGCGCCACAGCCGGGCGGTCTCCACGAGGAGTTCGACGCCGGTGTCCCGTTCGAAGTCGGTGTCGCCGGTGGCGGCGACATAGCGGACCACGGCGTCGGCGACGTCGGCGTTGACGTGGAAGGCCGCGGTGCCGGCCGGCCAGTACGCGGAGCCCTCCGAGCCCGCGATGGTCCGCCAGGGGAACGCGGCCCCGTCCAGGCCCAGTTGGGCGGCGCGTTCGCGGGCGGCGGGCAGGGTGTTGTGCCGCCAGCGCAGCGCCTCGGCGACGGCGCCGGGGGCGGTGTGGGTGAGGACCGGCAGCACGAACATCTCGGTGTCCCAGAAGGCGTGCCCGTCGTACCCGGAGCCGGTCAGGCCCTTCGCGGGTATCGCCCGCTGTTCGGCGCGGGCGCCCGCCTGCAGGACGTGGAAGAGGGCGAAGCGGACGGCCTGCTGGATCTCCTCGTCGCCGTCCACCTCCACGTCGGCGCGGGACCAGAAGTCGTCCAGGTAGCCGCGCTGTTCGTCGAGCAGCCCCGGCCAGCCCTCGTGCGCGGCGGCGGCGAGGGCCGCGTCCACCTGGTCGGCCATCGCGGGCAGGGAGCGCACCCCGGACCAGCCGTGCGCGACGAACTTCTCCACCCGCAGCCGCTCCCCCGGCTCCAGTACGGAGGTGACGGTCAGCCGGGCCACGTCCGCGCCGCTCTCGGCGCGGGCCGAGGTCCGCTCGGGGCCGGAGACTGTGTGGTCGGCGGCGACCGCGACCCGCAGCCCGCTGCGCCGGGTGCGGTGCACCAGCCGCAGCCGGTGCCCGGCGGCGAAACCGTCCTCCTGCTCCAGCGGCGACTGCAGCGCGATCGCGGCGCGCGGATCGCCGTTCGCGTCGGGCAGTTGCTCGTTGGCGACCAGCTCGGACTGGATCACGATCCGGCAGCGCCGGTCGACGGCCGCCACCTCGTAGGCGACGGCGGCCACCGCCCGCTGGGTCAGCGACACCAGCCGCGTGGAGCGCACCCGTACGGTGGATCCGGCGGGCGAGGTCCACTCGCAGGTCCGCTCCAGGACGCCCCGGCGCAGGTCCAGGACCCGCTCATGGGCGACGAGCCGGCCGTAGCGCAGGTCGAAGGGCTCGTCGTCGACCAGCAGCCGCAGGATCTTGCCGTTGGTGACGTTGATGACGGTCTGCCCGGACTCCGGATAGCCGTAGCCGGCCTCGGCGTACGGCAGCGGGTGCACCTCGTGCACGCCGTTGAGGTAGCTGCCCGGCAGACCGTGCGGCTCGCCCTCGTCGAGGTTGCCGCGCCAGCCGACATGCCCGTTGGACAGCGCGAACACCGACTCGCTCTGGGCGAGCACGTCGAGGTTGAGCGCGGTCTCGCGGACCGTCCAGGGCTCCACGGCGTACGACCGGTGGGTGATCACTCCTTGCCTCCCAGTTCGGCGAGATCCTGCACTACGGTGTCCGCGCCGTGCGCGTACAGGGCGTCCGTCTGCCCGACGCGGTCGACTCCGACGACGTACCCGAAACGGCCCGCGCGGCCCGCGTCCATCCCGGCGAGGGCGTCCTCGAAGACGGCGGCACGGGAGGGTTCGACGCCCAGGTCGCGGGCGGCGGCCAGGAAGGTGTCCGGGTGCGGCTTGCCGGGCAGCCGGCGTTCGGTGGCCACGACGCCGTCGATGCGGACGTCGAAGAAGTGCTCGGCGCCGATCGAGCGCAGTACGTCACGGCAGTTGGCGCTGGAGGAGACGATCGCGGTGCGCAGTCCGTGCGCGCGGACCGCCTCCAGATAGCGCAGGGTGCCGTCGTAGGCCTCCACGCCCTGGGTGCGTATCTTCGCCAGGAGCAGTTCGTTCTTGCGGTTGCCGAGGCCGTGCACGGTGGGCGCGTCGGGTGGGTCGTCCGGGGTGCCCTCGGGGAGGTGGATGCCGCGGGAGTCGAGGAAGGCGCGGACCCCGTCGGCGCGCGGGCGTCCGTCGACGTACTCGTCGTAGTCGGCGACCGCGTCGAAGGGCCGCTGGCCGTCGTGGCCGCGCAGGAAGGCGTCGAAGGTCTCCTTCCAGGCCGCGGCGTGCACGACGGCGGTCTTGGTGACGACCCCGTCGAGGTCGAAGAGGCACGCTTGGATGGTGTCGGGCAGACCGAGTGCAGTCATGTCCCGCATCTTCCCCACCGCGCGGCTTCGAGAGGGTGGCGCCCGCCACATCCCGGGCCGGATGTCACACTTTTTGCGTGCCGCTGACTTTCGACGACCTCCTCGACCGCGCCCGTTCACTCGCCGGACGGGCCCCGCGCGCGCTGCTCGGCATCGCGGGGAGTCCCGGCGCCGGCAAGACGACCCTCGCCGAGCGTCTGGTGCGGGAGTTGAACGGCTCCGGCGAGCCGTGGGTGGCGCAGGTGCCGATGGACGGCTTCCATCTGGCCGACGTCGAGCTGGACCGGCTGGGCCTCAGGGACCGCAAGGGCGCTCCCGCGACCTTCGACGCGGCCGGGTACGCGGCGCTGCTGCGGCGGCTGCGCGCGGAGCCGGAGGACGTGGTGTACGCGCCGGGCTTCGAGCGGGTCCTCGAGCAGCCGATCGCGGGCGCGATCCCGGTGCCGCCGACGGCCCGCCTTGTGGTGACGGAGGGCAACTACCTGTTGCTGGCGGAGGGCCTGTGGGCGCGGGTGCGGCCGGCCCTGGACGAGGTCTGGTTCTGCGAGATCGACGAGTCCGAGCGGATACGACGGCTGGTCGCCCGGCACCAGGAGTTCGGCAAGGGCCACGCGGAGGCGGTGGCCTGGGTGGCGGGCACCGACCAGCTGAACGCCGACCTGGTCGCGGCCACCAGGGACCGGGCGGACCTGGTGGTGCCGGAGACGGCGCTGCCCGCGCGGAAAAAGTCGCGGGCCGCTGTCGATCCGGCCGCCTCCCGTTCGACATCATGATGTGCGGCGTCTCGCCCCACGAGGACACGAACCGAGCCTGGCGAGGAAACACGTGGATCAACTGCTGAGAGTCATGAACTTCGTCGTATCGGCCGACGGGATCGCTGCCGGTGCCAGTGAGCACCAGAGCTTCGAGCGGCCGTTCGGCCTCGACCGTGCCGAGCGGCTGTTCGCCTGGGCCGGCGCCACCGCGAGCTGGCCCAACCGCACGGATGCCGGGGGCAGCCGGGGCCTCGACGACTACTTCACCCGGGACTTCGCCCGCAACATCGGCGCCGAGATCATGGGCCGCAACAAGTTCGGGCCCCAGCGCGGGCCCTGGCAGGACCACGAGTGGCAGGGCTGGTGGGGCGACGAGCCCCCGTTCCGCACTCCGGTGTTCGTCATGACCCACCACGAGCGTCCGTCGTTCACGCTCTCCGACACCACCTTCCACTTCGTCGAGGGCGACCCGGCCACGGTCCTCGCCCAGGCCCAGGAAGCCGCCCAGGGCCAGGACGTCCGGCTCGGCGGCGGCGTCACCACCGTCCGCCAGTTCCTCGAAGCCGACCTCGTCGACACCCTCCACGTGGCGGTCTCACCGGTGAAGTTCGGCTCCGGCCTACGACTCTGGGACTCCCCCGACGAACTCCTCGACCGCTTCCACCTGGAGGTCGTCCCCAGCCCGAGCGGCGTGACCCACCACCTGCTCTGGCGAAAGTGACGTGCCCGCAGTCCAGGCCGCCCTCGATGAACTCCAGGGCGGCCCGGGCCGCGGCGATCTAGCGCACCACGCGGTGCCGGAGGTAGGTGACCCCCGAGTCGAAGGTGCGGGTCTCGACGCGTTCGAGATCCACGCGGCGGTCGTGCCGGGGGAAGTACGGAGTGCCGCCGCCGACCAGCACCGGGTAGACCATGGTGCGGTACTCGTCGATCAGACCCCGTTCGGCCGCCTCGACGGCGAGTGTCGCGCCGCCGATGGCGATGTCGCCCTCTCCCGACTCGGCGCGCAACCGCTCGATCTCCTCCGCCACGCTGCCGGAGGCCAGCCGGGCGGCCTGGCCCCGCACCTCCGACAAGGTGGTGGAGAACACCACCTTGGGAAGCGGGTTCCAGAGCGCGGTCCATTCGCGCTCGGCGGCGTCGAGCGCGGGATCCTGGTCGGCGGTCTCCCAGTAGAGCATCGTCTCGTACAGCCGCCGTCCCATGAGGTGGACGTCGACCTCCTGGATCTCGTCGATCCAGAAGCGGAAGACCTCCTTGTCGGGCGCCGTCCAGTTGAACGTGCCGTCCGGCCCGACGATGTAGCCGTCGAGTGACATGCTCATCGAATAGGTCACGCTGCGCATCGGGAGTCCTCCTGCCAGGGAACGGGTTCGACACTACGACTGCCGGAGACCGCAGGACTCATCGACGCGCGCGGGACGGCCCCTAGCAGGCGGTCAGGGCCAGTTCGGGCACCCCGTGGGCGTCCTCGGCCCCGATGGCGGCCGTGAACTCCTCGGTGTGCACGGTCAGATCGCCTTCGAAGGACGGAGTGAAGTCCCCGCCGGGCCCGTATCGTACGGCGAACACGTGCAGGTGCTCCGGTGCGCCCGGTGCCGGTTCGGCCTCGTAGGCGGTGCTGGAGACCAGGTGGCGCCAGCCTTCGTCCGGGTTGCCGTAGCCGCGCGGGTCGGCGGCGAGCGCGAACGCGGCCTGCTCCTGGGTGAGTTCGGCGCGGGAGTCGAAGTGCTCGGGGCCCTGCGGCGCGGGGTGCGTGAGCCGCAGCGCGCCCGCCGAGGCGACCTCGCCCTCGGCGACCCGGCGCACGCGGTCGCCGTCGTCCGCCGCGTAGGGCAGCCCGGCCAGCAGGTACGGCGTCCCGGTGTAGCGCTCCACGGCCACCGTCACCCACAGGCTGGTGCCGTCCGTGACGTAGAGCGAGCGGACATGGCGCAGCACGTGGTCGGGGCCCACGACCGGCTTGCTGACCAGCTTGGCGGTGAGGCCGTCGGCGTGGACGTCCCGGACCCGGATCTCGCCCATCGGCCGGCAGTACAGGAAGCCGTCCAGGACGGGGCCGAAGCCGTGCTGCCGGTTGACCGCGGCCGGGAGGTAGTAGGTGCCGGCCGCCTCGACCAGGGCGGGGGTCATGTGGTGGTCGAAGGCGACCGACACGGATCCCGCGCGGAGTCGGTGCCGGGCCGGGGCGGTCGACGGGGTGCGGTGCCAGGGGGTGGTGTCCTGGATCTGCCAGACCAGCATCCAGGCGAAGTGCCCGTCGACCCCGCCGTCGGGCTTGACCGCGTGCCGCCCCCAGTTGGTGTCGCCCCGGTAGCGGCCGAGGTCGGAGCCGATCCGGGCGCCGAAGTAGCGCAGGCCGAGCACCGACTCGAAGGCGGAGTGCTGTTCGCTGTAGCGGGGGCCGCCGTTGTCGAAGCCGCCGCCTGGCAGGCGGGCGTCGATGTACCGGGCGAGCGCGTCACCGTCCTCGGCGAACATCTCCTCCCCGCTGATCCGGTGGGCCTGGGCGAGGAAGGACAGGGAGATCGGACCGTAGTTGTTGTCGTAGGCGCCGCCGTGCTCGGGGGGCAGCAGGGCGCCGCGGTCGAGGACTCGGTGGGCGCGGATCTTCTCGGCGTACAGGGCCAGCGCCCGCTCGCGGAGCGGCTCCGCCTCCTCCGGTGGCACATGGCGGGCCAGCATCAGCCCGCCGACCACGCAGCCGATCGCCTGGTTGCCGGCCTCCTGCGGGTTGAAGAAGGTGGCCTCGGTCAGCCAGCGCCAGTAGCCCCGCGCCAGCTCCAGCAGGTCGGCGCGTTGTCCGTCGACGACGAGGCCGTCCGACAGGTCCAGGATGTCGACGGCCTGGAGCAGCGCCCACACCGTGCTGGGCCAGTCCCCGATCGGGTGCGCGCCCGCCTCCAGCACGTAACGGGCGTACGGCAGACCGGAGTCGCGGACGGTGAGGTTCGGGTAGCCGGGGTTGTCCTCGGTGTAGACGCGCTCGCGCAGATGGAAGGCGAGGCTGCGGTGCACGGCCTCCGGGAGCCGCGGGTCCTTCGAGCGCTGCCAGGCGAGGGCCAGCAGGGAGGTGATGCCGAGGGAGGTGTCGCCGATGTCGTCGTCGGCGTCGGGGTGTTCGAGGTTGCCCTCGGGGGTGAGGCGGGCCAGCGCCTGTTCGACGACGTCGGCGAGGACCGCGTCGTACGCCTCGGGGGTGGACGGCAGGTCGTGCAGCGGGCCGAGTTGGCGCGGCAGATGCATCGGAGGAGGTCAGCCCTTCATGCCGGAGGTGGCCATGGTGTGGGTCGGGGTCAGTGGGCGGGTGCGGGCCGGTGGGCGCGCAGGGCGACGGTCAGGGTCTGCGGGCCCTGCCCGCCAATGTAGACGCGGTTCCCGGTCGTCGCGTCGGTGCCGCCCACCACGGTGTGGTCCTGGCCCGGGTCGTAGCGCAGGACGTCGGTCCGGTCCGGTCCGGCGAGTGGTTCGCCCGCCTCGACGGCGGCCTCGACCCGGATCTCGTCGGCGCCGGCCCGATAGGTCATCGGCCCGGCCGTCAGGCACCAGCGTCCGTCGCCGATCGGTACGGCGCCCTCGGGCACGCCGCCCGGCCGGAAGGTCAGTTCGAGGGCCCAGGGCACCGGTGGTCCGCTGATGTCGATCCGCAGGTCGGCGCCGTCCTCCCGCAGGTCCACGTCGACGCGGGTGGTCTGGGAGACCTCGTCCCGGGGGCGGTCCGGGAAGGCCATCGCGGCCGAGAAGCGCCCCTCGTCCGTGATCCGGTAGGCGCCGTCGGCCTGTCGCCGGTCCGGTGGGAGCGGCTGGTAGTAGGCGGCCGTGAGGGTCTCGGTGAGCCGGTACCCGTGGTCGGCGCTCTGTCGCATGTCGGCGGCGCGGAACGGGCCGAGGTCGAAGAATCCCCGGGAGAGGCGGACCGCGTCGAGGACGGCGTCGCCGGCGAACAGGCGCAGGAAGGTGGGGTTGCAGGCGAGGCCCGAGCGGATGCGCCGGTGCTCGGGCACGTCCGAGCCGCCGTACAGGACGCTGTGCGCGGTGGCGGAGGCGCGTGAGGCGAGGCGTGCCGTGCTGATGTACCTCTCGCGGTGAGCGGGTTCCGGCGCCGGTGCCGGCAGTGGGCGGCACAGGTCGGGGGTGAGGAGGGTCTCGGCGAGCAGGGTGGGGTCGTCGATGCCGCCGGCCGCCGCCCGGTGCGCCGCCCGGCTGAGGTCGCCGCGGCCGGTGCGGATCGCGAGCAGCCGGTAGTGCGGCAGGTAGGGCGCCAGCGGGAACGGGTGGTGCTGGTCCTGGCGTCGCGAGTGGACGGTCTCCACCGTGCCGTCCGGTCTGATGAGGTCCAGGGTCGCGGTGAGGTTGCGTTCGACGGCCTCCCGCAGGTCTGCGCGGCCGAGGACGTCGGCGAGCAGGAGCAGCGACGGGTTGGACACGTGGGACGCGTACACGGCGCTGCGTTCCGAGTACAGGCCTTCCGCGTCGATGTCGACGCCCTCGGCGAGCCACGCGTCGACGCGGTCGAGCAGCCGGTCGTCCGGGAAGGACCGGTGCAGCCGGGCCAGCGCCGCGGACAGCTCCCAGCGGTGGTTCGGGGTGTGCGCCCCGCCGGTCAGGAGGCTGTCGGAGGCGGCGCCGGCGATCTCGGCGAGCGCGGCCGTGACCTCGCGCAGTTCCGGCCCCGCACCGGCGGCGAGGACATGCGCGTCGCACACGTCGTTGACGGTGAACGCGGAGTCCGGCGGTGACTGCACGTTGTCGCCGCCGGCGAAGAGACCGGTGGCGGTCTGCGCGGCCCGCAGGGCGCGCAGGTGCGTCGTCGCGGCGGCGACGGCCTGCCCGCTGCCGTGCAGGGCCGAGTCCGGGGACCGGTACGCCGCGACCAGGGTCTTCACCCGGCGGGCCAGGGCGCGGTGGGTCACACCGGCGGGTTCCTCCCCGGGGCCGGCCGCGAGCGGGGCGGCCGACCGGTCGGCGGCACCGGCCGCCGCGCGGAGGAACTCGTGGTCGAGCGGGGTGGGCAAGGTCAGTCCTTCAGTCCGGCGTTGATGTCGGCGCTCATGACGTAGCGCTGGAACACCAGGAAGACGAGGATCAGCGGAATCATGGAGATGACCGATCCGCCCAGCAGCACCGACCAGTTGATGTTCTGCGCCCCGACGAGGCTCTGGATGCCGATCTGCACGGTGAACTTGTTCGGGTCGTTGAGCATCAGCAGCGGCCAGATGTAGTCGTTCCAGCGCCACTGGAAGGACAGGATGGCGAGGGTCAGCATGATGGGCCGGGAGATCGGCACCATGATCCGCAGGAAGATCGACAGTTCACGGGCGCCGTCGATCCGGGCGGCCTCGACGAGTTCGTCGGGGACCGTCAGGAAGAACTGGCGGAACATGAAGCATCCGGTGGCGGTGAGCACGGCCGGGAGGATGATGCCGCCGAAGGTGTTGTAGAGGCCGAGGTCGCGGACGACCAGGAACTCCGGGGCGAGCATGACCTCGGACGGCAGCATGGTGGTGGCGAGGATGCAGAGGAAGAAGACCTTGAGCCACTTGTTGTCGTACTTGGCCAGCGCGTAGCCGGTGCAGCAGCTGACCCCCACCGTGAGGATCGTCGTGATCACGCACACGATGGCCGTGTTGACGAAGTACTGGGAGAAGTTGGCGCTGTCCCACGCCGCCTTGTAACCCGACAGCGTGGGGTGGTGCGGAAGCACCGTCAGCGGAAGGGAGAACAGGTCTCCCGCCGGCTTGAAGGAGCTGAGGACGAACCACAGCACCGGCAGCCCGTAGAGGGCGGCCAGGATCCACAGCAGTGTCGTCGCGGGTACCGCGCGCCGGAGCCCACCGTCGCGCCCGCCTCGGGGCCGCCGCTTGGAAGGGACTTTGACGGAACCGGCGTCGACCGGACGCGGGGTGTCGGTGGTGGTCATCGGTTCTCCATCCGCCGGTTGGCGATCAGCTGGATGATCGCGACGGCCATCAGGATGAGCATCAGCACGAACGACGCGGCGCTCGCGTAGCCGATCTGGCCCCGGTTGAATCCGGTCTGGTAGATGTACTGGACAAGCAGGTTGTTCGACGTGCCCGGTCCGCCGTTGTTGAGGGAGACGAACAGCGGGTATTCCTTCATCGCGTTGATCGTGTTGAGGAGGATGACGATGAAGGACGTCGGCGCGATGCTCGGCAGCGTGATGCTGATGAACTGGCGCCAGGGGCCCGCGCCGTCGAGCGAGGCCGCCTCGTAGTACGAGGTGGGCACGTTCTTGATCGCCGCGATGAACAGCAGCATCGAGAAGGCCGTTCCCCACCAGGCGCCCGCCATCACGACCACGCCCAGCGACAGGTCCGCGTTCGACTGCCATGCGATGGCGTGCCCGCCGAGCTTCTCGACGACGTAGTTGATCAGTCCGAAGTTCTCACCGAACAGCCACCGCCACAGGACACCGACGACGATGGGCGAGATGAGCCACGGGATGAAGAAGATGACACGGGCGAACGACGCGCCCTTGGCCTGCTTGCTCACCACCAGGTTGGCGATGAGGAGCGAGAGCACGAAGTTCAGCGGCACGACCAGCACGGTGTACAGCAGCGTGCGGAGCAGCGCGTCGTAGAACGTGGAGTCCCCGAACAGGTTCGTGTAGTTGTCCAGTCCGACGAACTGGAACGCCCCCACACCCGTGTAGTTCGTGAAGGAGTAGACGAGCCCGATCACCGCCGGCCAGACGAAGAACAGTCCGAAGAGGACGACGTTGGCCGCGATGAGGACGAGCGGCGCGACGGTGTAGGTGCTGCGTCGCCTGGGCGGGCTCCCGGACACGTCCGAGGCGCGTTTTTTCATCTTCCTGACTCCGTGCTGGGGGATGGGATTGCCGGGGGCTCACCCCGTGAGCCCGGCGTGACCTGGGCGCCCAGGGCGGGGCGGCGGTGTCTCGACCGCCGCCGCCCGGCCCTGTGACCTGCGATCAGCCGCCGACCTGCTGGTTGTAGCCGGACACGATGTTCTCCAGGGCCTTGTCGGCCGACTGCTGGCCGTTGATCGCCTTGCCGAGCTCCGTCTTGGTCGGGTCCTCGGTGAGGCTCTTGCCCTTCAGCACCCACGCCGTCTGCGCGTTGTTGAAGTAGCCCGAGATCGGGGCGTACAGCGGGATCTCCTCGTTGTACAGCTTGAAGGCCGCCTGCGCCGCGTCCGAGGTGAAGGGGTACTTCGGGCTCAGACCGCTCTCGACCGGGAGGAAGCCCGAGGACTCGACCAGCTCGGTGTACTGCTTCGGGTCGTACACCCAGGACATGAACTTCTGGGCAGCGGTGGCCGCGGCGCCGTTGTTGTTGAAGCCGACCATCATGCCGCCGCTGTTGACGTCACTGGCCTGCACCGGCTGGGCGGGGGTCGGGACGCTCGCCCAGCCGAACTTCTTGATGCTGTCCGCGAAGGCGGCGACCTGCCACACTCCGGACCAGTAGGCGACGACGTCACCGCTCTGGAACATGGCGGACGGGTCGGCGCCGCTGGTCCACACCGACTTCGGCATGACCTTGTCGTCGTTGAGTCCGACGAAGTAGTTCACGGCCTTCTTGGTCGCGGCGTCCGCGGAGAACTTGCCGGAGGAGTCCGCGTGGACGTACTTCCCGCCCATCTCGTACACCATGGCGCGCAGCCGGGACGGCGACTGGTCGAAGGTGAGGGAGTACTTGGCGCCGGTCTTCGCCCGGACCTTGTTGGCCGCCGCGATGAACTCGTCCCAGGTCCAGGTGTCCGAGGACGAGCTCGGGACGTCGACGCCGGCCTTCTTGAACAGCGTCTTGTTGATGAACAGACCGGACGCGGTGACGTCCGAGGGGATGGACAGCACCTTGCCGGACGAGTCCTTGGCGAGGAAGTTGCTGTTGATGTTGTAGCTCTTGTTGTTGGCGATGGAGCTGAGGTCGATCAGCTTGTTCGACCAGATCGGGTCGAGCGCCGGCACGTCGGCGACGTCGGGCAGGGAGTTCGCCTGCGCGGCGTTGTGCAGCTTCGTCGTGTAGCCGTCGTAGGGGACGTTGACGAGCTTGACGTTGACGCCGGTTTCCTTCTTGTACTGCTTCACCAGCTTCTTCCAGCCCGCGTCCTGCCCCGGAACCGTGGAGATCCAGAAGGTCAGCGACTTGGCGTTCCCGCCGGAGCCGGAGCCCGACCCGCAGGCGGAGAGCAGCAGGGCTCCTGCCGAGGCCACGGCAGCGAGGGGAAGCAGGCGGCGCATACCGCCGCGGCCGAGTCGGCGAGAGCGCCGCACACCCACAGTGGTCATCTTCGATCCCATTTCTTCGGAGGGACGGAGCACGGCGCCGACCAGGCGGCACGGGTGCATTTTGAAGGAAAAGTCACTTTCCGGGGGCGCGGCCTCGCCCGGCCGCATCGTCCACGCGGGGCGAGATCCCCGGCCGTCCTGGCCGTCACCGCACGGGCACGCCCTCGTGCGGTTGCCGTACATCCTCGTGCACGGGCTGGGAGGCTCACCCCAAGCCGGCGTCCCGACCGACTTAGAAAGCGCTTGTCCGGACATTGGCAGACCGAGTCGGAGGCCGTCAATCCTTCACCTGCGCGCCTTCGGTCACGTTTTGGACTCCCTTGGCGACGGCGAGCCGGGCGGCACCCGCGACGGTGCCGAGATCGCCGATCTGGCTGCTGACCACCTCGGTGGGCCAGCTCAGCCGCCCCAGCTCGGCCCGCACGCCGGGCAGCAGCTGCGGATCGGCGCCCGTGCTGCCGCCCAGCACGAGGAGCCCGGGGTCCAGCACGGCGGTCACGGCGGCGGCCAGCCGGCCCACGTCGGCGGCGTGCCGGGCCACGAGGGAGCGAGCGGGCTCCCGGCCCTGGGCGGCCAGCGCGAAGAGCCGGTCGGCGGTGCGCGGGCGTGGGCCGTCGGCGGCCCGCCAGGCCTCGGCGGCCCGGCGCAGCAGGGCCTGGGAGCCCACGTAGGCCTCCAGGGCCTCCTGGCGGGGTTCCCGGTCGTCGTCCCAGGGGTAGGGCAGCCGGGCGAGCTCACCGGCGGCCCCGTTGGCGCCGCGCAGCACCTGGCCGCCGATGACGATGCCGAGACCGATACCGACGCCGATGCGCAGATAGCCGAAGGTGCGCCGGCCCCGGGCGGCCCCCTCGTGGAGTTCCGCGAGGGCGGCGCAGTTCACGTTGTTCTCCAGGTGGACGGGGACGCCCGGCGGCAGCGCGACGGACACCGCGTCGAAGACGGGCCCGGCCTTGGCGGTGGCCGGGCGCATGCCGCCGCGTGTCCGGTCGGGTTCCGTGACATCACCGACGGCGACCACGATGGCTCGCAGCGGGGCGCCGGCGGGCAGCGCGTCCAGCGCCTCCCGGACGGCGTCGGCGGCCCTGGCCCGGGGGGTGGCGGCCTCGGCGAGCAGCGTGCCGTCCAGGGCGCAGCCCCGCACCCTGGTGCGGGCCGGGCCGAGGTCGACGGCGAGCACCGAGCCGGAGGCGGGGCCGAGACCGTACACGGCGGCGGAGCGGCCGGTGCCACCGGACGCGGTGCCGGAATGGCTGGCAAGCCGGGCCCCCTCCAGTTCCGCCACGGCGGCGGAGACCGTCGGCTTGGACAGGCCCGCGAGGCTCGCGAGCTGCGGCCGGGTGGCGCTGCCGGCCTGGGCGAGCACGGCGAAGACCGCGCCGGCGCTCTCGGTGAGGCGGGGGGCTTCAGTCACGACGTGTTCCACAGTTCCCCCAGGGGTCAGGGGCCGCGCTCCCCGGGTTGCGGGATGCGGCGATGCGATGCCCTCGTGTCGCGCGGTCCCGCCCTGCGGCGGTGTCCCGTTGATCGACTGCGCGACGACTCTTGACGCACTGTACTTCGTTAGTTAACTTCCTAACGAAGTACACGGTACTCGCCTGCCGTGCTCCGCAAGAAGCCCGTCCCGGGGCTTCCCGACTAGCTCAACTCCTGTTCGGCCAGGTGCGGTTCGCCCGCCGTCACGGCACAGTGCCATGCTCTTCGGCGCGCTTTGCCCAGACGACGAAAGAGGCTCCGTGCAGGACGCTCCTTCCTCCCCGCTCGTAGTCGGTATCGACGTGGGCGGCACCAAGACCCAGCTCCGCGCGCTCACCGGCGCGGACCCGGTCGCCGACCACGTCCTCCCGAGCACCGGCTGGCGGCCGCACGACCCGGCCGCCGCCGCCCGCTGGCTGACCGCGCTGGTCCACGAAGCCCTGCCGGCCGCCACCCGCCCCACCGCCCTCGCCGTCGGCGGGCACGCCTGTGAGACCCCCCGTCAGTGCGCCGGCATCGCCGCCGCGCTCCGGGAGTCCCTGGACGTGCCCGTCCTCGTCGTGGGCGACGCGGAACTCCTGGTCCCCGCCGCCGGCCTGGACAAGGGCGTCGGCCTGGTCGCCGGCACCGGCTCGGTGGCCGTGGGCCGGCAGGCCGACGGCAGCCCCGTGCAGGTCGGCGGCTGGGGCGCGGTCCTCGGTGACGAGGGCGGCGCCGCCGGACTCGTCCGGGAGGCCGCCCGCGCCGCCTGGGCCGCACACGACCGCGGCGAGACCCCCGACGCGCTCGCGACGGGACTGATCGCCGCCTTCGAGGTGCCCGAGGTGCCCGCGCTGGGCGCCGCGCTGGAGAGCGCCTCGTCCGTCTCCTCGGAGTGGGGCCGGCACGCGCCGGTCCTCTTCGCCGCGGCGGACGCGGGCTCCCGGCTCGCGCAGGACGTGATAGCCGACGGCGGGCGCGCGCTCGCCGGCCTCGTCGCCCGGCTCGCCGACCGCGGGCTGGCCGTGGACGACGTGGTGGTCGCGGGCGGCACGATCCTCTCCCAGCCGCGCCTGTACGACGCCTTCGCCGCCGCGCTCGCCGACGCCGTACCGGGCGCCCGGCCGCAGCGGTTGCGGGTCCCGCCGGTCGAGGGAGCGGTGGCGCTGGCGCGTTCGATCCTGTGAGCACCCCGTCCCGGCCCGTCCGGTCCCGCACCTGTGGACCACGGGCCGTTCGACGCTGCGAACGCGCAGGTCCAGGCCACATCTTCCTGTGAACCGCTGAGCTGTCGTTCAACTCCGGTCCATACGGCGGTCGTCGGACGATGGCCGCCGGGACACGGACCCGCCTTAGAACTTCGCTCGTTCGACACGTTTCCCACGCGAACCCACACGCCCACGCACACCGGGCGCACCGGGTGTTCGTGCGAACTCCCGCCGGCCGTCGCGCCGCAGAACTCAAGAGAGGCACCTCCATGCCGTCATCTGCCGGGCACCACACCTCCTCTCCGGCCCGTGGACTCGCCGTCGGCCGACGGGGATTCCTGAAGACCTCGCTCGGCGCGTCGGCGGGCATGGTGACCGCCCCGACCCTGGTCAGCTGGCTCGCCGCCGCCGACGCCAAGGCCGCGACGGCCCTCGCGTTCGTCGACGACTACAAGACGAACATCAGCACCAACCTCACCGCCGACACCAACGCGGTGGTCCGCATCCTCGGCGGCTTCGCGCAGATATGGAAGACCGGTTCCGCCTGGAACACCGGCAGCGTGCTGCGTGCCGACATCCTGCGCGCCAACATGCGCTACTGCGCCCGCGTCACCACCCGGCGCACCGCCGACGAGGCGAAGAAGGCGTTCCTGTACGACCGTCAGCACCAGAGCTACGCGATGATCGCCGGCCTCGGCCCGCTCGCCGACCTCTACAAGGCCGGCTCGCTCGCGGTCACCTCGATCACCAGCGCGCCCGACACCACGCCCGCGACCACGATCAGCGACGCCGTCCCGGCCGGCGCCCCGGCGGGCTCCGCGCTCGGCGCGGGCTCGCACGACTCGGCGCTGGGCAAGGTGGCCACCCTGGTCGACACCGTGCGCGGCACCTACGCGTCCGGCAACCCGTCCAAGTACGCCTACCAGTACCCGCGTCCGTGGCGGATGAACGAGGACAGCGAGGTCGTCGACACCGGCACGACCGACGCCTTCGGCTTCCCGGTCTACGAGTCCGACGTGGTCGTCGCCCCGCAGCTGCTGCGCCAGCGCGGCACCTCCCCCACCGACGACGGCGGCTTCCCCTCGGGCCACACCAACGCCTTCCACCTGGCGGGCCTCGCCTACGCGTACGCGGTGCCGGAGCGCTTCCAGGAGCTGGTCGTCCGCGCCCTGGAGCTCAGCGACACCCGCATCCTCGCCGGCATGCACAACACCGTCGACGTGATCGGCGGCCGCGTCATGGCCACCGCGCTGGCCGCCGCCACCCTCGCCGACCCGGCCAACGCCGACCTCAAGGCGGCCGCCCGCGCCCAGGCCCTGGCCTACTTCGAGGCGCAGACCGGCGCCACCGCCGACACCCTGTACGCCTACGCCCACGCGGCCGGCACCGGCACCGACCCGTACGCCGACCGCGAGGCCAACGAGCGCGCGGCCACGCCCCGGCTGACGTACGTCCTGGAGCGTCAGGGCCGCGACCTGCCGCTCACCGTGCCCAAGGGCGCCGAGGTGCTGCTGGAGACCCGCCAGCCGTACCTCTCCGCCGACCAGCGCCGCGAGGTGCTGCGCACCACCGGTCTGCCCTCCGGGTACGTGCTGCTGGACGGCCCGGAGCAGTGGGGCCGCCTCAACCTGTTCGCCGCGGCGGACGGTTACGGCGCCTTCGACGCGGACGTCACGGTCACCCTGGACGCGGCGGCGGGCGGCTTCGCGGCGGCCGACGCCTGGCGCAACGACATCGACGGGCGCGGCGGCCTGACCAAGCTGGGCACCGGCACGCTGACGCTGACCGGCCGCAACCGGTACACGGGCGGGACCGTGCTGGCGGCGGGCACCCTGGTCGCCGGTTCCGACGACGCGCTGGGCCACGGCGACGTCCGGGTCGCGGGCGGCACCCTGCGCGTCTCCGAGCGGGTCTTCGTGCGCGGGACGTACGCGCAGGACACGGGCGCCCTGGAGGTCACCCTCGCCAAGGGCTGCAAGGCGCCGCTGACGGTGAAGCACCTCGCGGTCCTCGGCAAGGGCACCACCCTCGTCCTGAACCTCGACACCGAGCACCCGCCGGCCGCGGGCAGCACCCTCGCCGTCATCGACGCACCGCGGCTGCGCGGCCAGTTCGACACGGTGGAGCTGAACTCCGCCACGCTGCGGGCCGTACCCGTGTACACGGCAGACGGTCTGTCGGTACGACTCCTGAAGCGGTGACGCGCCCGGTGGCGGGAGCGATGCGACAGTAGGGCCCATGACGGCCCGTGATCGCTCCCGTCACCGCGGGCCCGGCGTCCCCGCGGGGCGGATGATGGCAAGCGAACAGCAGTCGGTACTCGAACCCGGCGTCCCCGAAGCCCCCGACGTCCCCACCGGCCCCGGGCCCGCCGCACGGCCCACCGCCGCGGCCCGGCTGCAGGCCGCCCTGCGGGCCCGCCGCCGGTGGCTGGTGCCGCTGCTCGTGGTGCTGCTGCTCGCCCAGATGGCGGCGGCGATGGTGACCACCGCCGTCCAGCAGACGCCCACCATCGACGAACCGGTCTACGTGGCCACGGCCACCGACTACCTCCACGAGCACCGGCTGCGGTACAACACCGAACACCCGCCGCTCGGCAAGCTGGTCGTCATGGCGGGCATCGCGGTCGCCGACCCGCACTACGACCCGTCGTACCGGGGCGACCAGGGACAGGTGGGCCGGCATCTGCTGTACGCCTCGGGCAACGACCCCTGGCGGGTGATGCTGTGGGCCCGGCTGCCGGTGATCGTACTGACGCTGCTGTTCGGTCTGGTCGCCTTCGCCTTCGCCCGGGAGATCCTCGGCAGGACCGCCGGGCTCCTGGCCCTCGCCCTGTACTGCTTCTCCCCCGACCTGATCGCGCACGGCTCGCTGGCCACTCTGGACGTGCCGTCAGCCGGTTTCGTGCTGACGTCGGCCTGGCTGGTGTGGCGGGCGCGGCGCCGGCCCCGGCTGTATCTGCCGCTGGCGGGGGCCGCGTTGGGCGCGGCGGTGGCGACGAAGATGAACGCGCTGCCCGCGATCCCGGTGCTGGTGGCGCTGGCGGTGACGGCGGTGTGGGGCGGCCGCTCACGGCGGCTGCTGCGCGCGCTCACGGCGGCCGCGGTGGTCGCGCTGACGGCGGTCGCCGTCGTCTGGCTCTCCTATCTGGCCGTCGACCCCCGGCTGCGTCTCCAGGCCACCGTCCCGATCCCGGCCATCCACGGCGTGCGCGGCCTGCTGGTCGATCTGATGCCCTTCCCGCAGGCCTACCGGGACGGCATGCGCCTGCAGTTCGGCCTGGAGGACTACCCCTGGCAGGGCTATCTGTTCGGGCACCTGTACACCGGTTCCCGCTGGTACTACCTGCCGGCCGCGCTGCTGGTGAAGACCCCGCTCGGCATGCTCGTGCTGTGGGCGGCCGGCGCGGCCGCGATGGTGGTGGTACGGCGGCTGCGGCCGGCCGCGCCGTATGTGCTCCTGCCGCCGGCCGCCTTGCTGGCCTCGGCGATGACCGGGTCACGGGACTTCGGGACACGGTACGCGCTGTTCATGCCGATGTTCCTGGCGGTGGGCGGCGCCTCGGTGCTCGCGCTGCGCCGGCGGTGGGTGCGGCCGGTGGGCGGGGCGCTGGTGCTGTTCGTCGCGGTGAGTTCGCTGCGCGCGTTCCCGTTCTATCTGCCGTACTCCAACGAGGCGTTCGGCGGTCCGGCGAAGACGCATCTGCGGCTGCACGACTCCAACGTGGACTGGGGGCAGGACCTCGGCCGGCTCGCCGACCGGCTCAGGGAGCGCTATCCGGGCGAGCGGATCTGGCTGGTCTACAAGGGCAGTGGCATCCCGGCCTACTACGGCATCCACGCCGCCGATCCCCGCGAGGTGCCGCCCGGCAGGGTGCACGGGCTGCTGGTCGTCTCGGACTCGTCGGCCGCCAAGGCACGCGGCAGGCTGGCCGAATTGATCGACAGCAGCCGTCCGGTCGATGATGTCGGCCATTCGATCACCATCTACCGGCGGTGACGTCCACTTATCCGGCGCCGTTCCCGCACACTCCGCGGGCGGCCGCCGGGCCGGTCCGGCCTGCCGCACACCCCCTGGTCACCACGGTCCGTGAGCTATGTTGAGTCCTCGTGGGAGACAAAGGAGGCGCTTCGGTGCCATCGCCGCAGCAGGCCCGTGCACAGGCGTCCGCGATCACCTCGGGCAAGACCGTGCCGGAGGCCGAGGCCGCGCCCACCTCCCAGCTCCGCGAACTCTTCGACGGCCCCCGGCTCTCCCCCGGGCAGCGGCGCATCGCCCAGTACCTGATCGACCACATCACGGAGGCGGCCTTCCTGTCGATCACCGACCTCGCCGAGCGGGTCGGGGTCAGCCAGCCGTCGGTGACGCGGTTCGCGGGCGCGGTCGGCTTCAACGGCTACCCCGCGCTGCGCGAGCGGCTGCAGTCGATCGCGCTGCGCACCCTGGCGGGCGGTACCGGAGCCGCCACCGAGCAGCGCAGCAACGAACTCCAGGCGGCCGTCGACGCCGAGATCGAGAACCTGGAGAACCTGCGCCGCGACTTCGCCGATCCGGACCGGGTGATCTGGATCGGCCGCGAGCTGTCGCAGTCGTCGCCGCTGACCGTGCTCGGACTGCGTATCTCCGTCTCGCTGGCGGAGTACTTCGCCTACGCCGCCCGCCGTATCCATCCCGACGTACGGCTGGTGACCCGGGGCGGCAGCGTGGCCTACGACTCGCTGCTGCAGTCCCGTGAGGCGGGTGGCACCTGGGTGCTGGCCTTCGGCATGCCGCGGCACGCCCAGGAGACGCTCACCGCGATCCGGGTGGCGCGCACCGCGGGGCTGCGGGTCGCCCTGGTGACCGACCTGGCGCTGGGCGCGCTGGCCGACGAGGCCGACGTCACCTTCAGCACCGGCATCGGGTCCCGCCTGGTCTTCGACACCTACGCGGCGCCCGGGCTGATGGCCGCCGCGCTGCTCCAGGCGATGACCGACGCCGATCCCGGGCGCACCCAGGCGCGTCTGGAGGAGTACGAGCAGGTCGCCGAGCAGCACCAGTTCTTCCTCAAGGACTGACTCCGGGGCCCGCGGTCCGGCCGCCCCACCCTCCCGCCACCTCACGCGTAGCGGACCATTCACCGCATTTCACGCATGAATGTTTTCATACGTCTTGCAAACCGGACGGCATATATAAATACTGCTCACGGATCACCCGGCACACTCCGGGCACGTTCCGCACAAGGACGCACCGCTCGCACCCGCCCCGAGAAAGCCGACGGACCGCCCATGCGCACGCAGCACCACCCGCAGTGCCGGCGGCCGACACCCGGGGTCCCTGCACGGACACCCCCGCCGCCGTCTCCTACCCGCGTCGGCGCCCGGGGTGTTCGAACGGGCATCGCTCGCGCGATCCGCCCGCGGCGGCTCCGGCCATCCCCTAGGCCGGAGCCGCCCTCACCCCCGTCGACCACCCTCACGACGCCGCCCACCCGGAAGCGATGATCATGACTCTGACGACGACCGCGCGTATCAGCCCCGACTGGCCCTGTCAGGTCAAGGCGCCGGGCAGCTACGACTGGGAGCGTTCCGCGGCCAAGTGGCTGCGTGAGCTGGTGCCGGCCCGCTACGCCAGCTACCCGGCGATGCTCCGGCACCCCGTGCTGCTCGCCCGGCACGCGCAGATCCAGGTCCAGCACGAGATCCGGGTGGCCCGCACGGCGCTGCAGACCGCGCGGGCCGAACTGCCCCTGCTGGGCCTGCCGGAGTCCGTCATCGAGCACACGATCAAGCTGTACGCGGCGGAGGTCCTGCAGCTCCAGCACATCGCGCGCAGCGTCCGCGCGGTCACCGAGGCGCTCGTCGGGCACAGCACCGGCCGCTGACCGGCCCGGCGGCCACGGCCGGGTCCGCCACAGGAGTGATCGGATCCGCCTTTCTGTGCCATGCTCATCGCGTGACGAGCGAGCCTGCGCCTCCGGTCGGCAACGGTGCCACCGCCGAGTCGGTCGCCCTGGCGAAAGTCGTGGCCCGGCAGCGCGCCGAGCTGGACCGGCTGCGCGACGCGGCCGCCGCCTCGGCCGTGCTGGAGCGGGCCAAGGGCGCGTTGATGGCGAGCACCGGCTGCTCCCCCGAGGCCGCGCACGAGCAGCTCGTACAGCGGGCCGGAACCGGTCGACGCACGCTGCTGGAGGAGTGCTGGCTCACCCTCGGCGCCCTTGTGCCGACGGCACCGCCCATCGAGCCCCCACCCGCCGGCCCCGCCTCCGGGGAGACGCTCACCGCCCCCGGTACCGCGCAGACCCTGGGCCGCCTCGGTCTGGCGCTGGTGCGGGTCGGCTCCCCGCAGGACCTCGCCGGCTGTCTGCTGGACCACCTGGCACCGGAGATCGGCGCCGACGCCGTGTTCCTCTACCGGCGCGGGACCGGCGACGGGCTCGAACTCGTCGGGCACGCCGGTGTCGACGCCACGCTCGCCGCCCAGTGGCACCGGATACCGCCGCTGTCCGGGATCGCCCCGCTGGAGGCGCTCAGGTCCGGGGAGCCGCTCTGGCTGGAGGACTCCGCCAGGGACCGGGAGCGGTACCAGCTGATCGGCGAGTTCCCCGAGCGCTGGCCGTCCCGGGCCTGGCTGCCGGTACCGGCCGGGGCCGACGCCCGGGTGGCCCTCGGCGTGCTGCGCCGGACCGCGGGCGCCTTCGCCCCGGCCGCGCGTGAACTGCTGCGGGCCGTGGCCCGGCTGTGCGCGGGCCGGCTCGGCGCGCTCGGCACACCGGCCGAGCCGGCCGCCGCGGACGTCTCCCAGACGGTGCAGACCGTCCTGGACGCCCTGCCGGGAGCCGCGATCCTGCTGACCCCGCTGCGCACCCCCGCCGGTGAGGTGGAGGACTACCGCATCGACGCCGCCGCCCCCAATGCCGTCGACATCCTCGGCCGCACCGGCCGGGAACTGGTCGGCACGAGCATCCTGGAGAGCTACCCCTCCGTCGCGGGCGAACCGCTGTGGCACGGGTATCTGAAGGCGCTCGGCGGCGAGCCGTACGAGGGCGAACCGTTCGTCTACGAGGAGGACACCGCCGACGGCACCATGACCGCCACGTACTCGGTACGGGCGGCCCGGCTCGGTGACGGGCTGCTGGTGACCTGGCTGCGGCACGACACCGAGGAGCGGCAGGAACAGCGGCTCGCGGACATGCAGCGGCTGGGCAACCTCGGCTGGGCGAACTGGAACCTGATCACCGGTGAGACCGCATGGTCGTCGCAGGTGTACACCATCCTGGGCCGCGACCCGGCCCGCGGCCCGGTCGCGCTGGACCGGCTGGCGGACCTCGTGCTCCCCGAGGACGCCGGGGCGCTGGCCGGCGCGGTCGGCGAACTCATCCGCACCGGCCGGTCGTTCGACGTGCCGTTCCGGATCAGGACCGGGAACGCCGTACGGCATCTGCGGTCCGTCGCCGAGGGGGTGACCGCCGCCGACGGCATGGTCGTCGAGGTGCACGGGTTCGTCCAGGACCTCACCGCGCAGCGCAGTGCCGAACTCGCCCTGGTGGACAGCGAACGGGCGATCCTGATGCAGCGCGGGATCCTGCAGGCCGAGCGGGCGCTGGCCGCCCGCCTCCAGCACGCGCTGCTCCCGCTGCCCAGCGGGCCGGTGCGGCTGTGCGGGCTGCGCGTCGAGGTCGCCTACCTGCCCGCCCAGGAGGGGACGCACGTCGGCGGCGACTGGTTCAGTGCCATCGAACTGCCCGACGACGCGGCACTGTTCGTGGTCGGCGACGTAGCGGGGCACGGTGTCGACGCGGTCGCGACGATGGCCCAGCTCCGGTTCACCGCCAAGGGCATGGTGACCACCGGTTCCTCCCTGACCCGGGCGCTGGCCCGCCTCAACTTCCTGCTGCTGCACTCGCGCGACAGCCAGTCCACCGCGACCCTCGTCCTCGCCCGGTACGAGCCCGCCGAGCGCCGGCTCGTCTGGGCCCAGGCGGGACACCTGCCGCCCCTTCTGGTGCGCGGCGGCGAGGTCCGCCGGCTCGACCGCCCGGAGGGCATGCTGCTCGGGGCCAGCACCGACCCGGTCTACACGACGGCCGAGTGCCGGCTGGAGCCCGGCGACCGGCTGCTGCTGTACACCGACGGCCTGGTGGAACGGCCCGGCGAGGACATCGACACCGGCCTGTCCCGGCTGGCCGACGCCGTCCGCACCGCCGAGCCCGGTTCCCTGGACGCACTGCTCGACGTGCTGCTGGAGGGCGAACGGCGGGACGACGTGTGCGTGCTGGACATCCGGGTGCCGGTGACGGACGGGTCCGAGGACGAGAACGGGGCTGAGGACGGGAAGTAGCCGGAGCGGTGCGGCGGGGCGGGCTCGGCCGGGCCGGTCAGTCGTCGTTGCGGTGCCGCCAGTACCAGAGCAGCCCCACCACAAGGGCCAGCAGGAACACGGCGGGCAGCAGCAGGCCCGGGATGCGGGAGCCGTTCATCGGCATGGCCTTCGGGGTCGTACGGTGCGGGCACGGCGGCACCGGGCCGCCGGGTGGCTGCCCATGATGACGCCTGCTCAGCGTACGTTTCCCGGGGTTTCCCGAGCCATTGCCCCGCGTTCGAGGAGGGGCTCAGCCGTCGGTGAGGCTGGTGCGGGACTCCAGGGCCTGGCGGGTGTCGTTGCCGTAGACGCCGCGTTCGTCGCCGCTGATGCCATACCAGATCTGGAAGCGTTCCACGGCCGCGGTGAGGGCGGTGTCGTAGGTTCCGGCGGTGGAGCCGTCGCGGTAGACGTCGGGGATCCGCAGGAGGCGTTGCTCCAGTTCGACGACCTCGGGGCCGGTGTCGCCCTGGCGGAGGGTGCCGGCGCCGTCGGGGTCCGCGGAGGTGTCCGAGGCCGGCGGGGTGCTGGCCGGTGCCGTGGTGGTGGATGGGGAGGACTGGGCGGCCTCGGCGGTGCCCTCGCGTCCGGGCAGCAGAAGGGCGCAGCCGAAGCCGACCAGGGCGGCCGCGCCGACGGCGACCACGGCGGCAGCCCGGCGCAGCCCCGGACCGAAGCCGAAGACCCGCGACGAGTCGGCGCCATGACCGTGGCTGTGGCCACGCCCGCGAGATCCGGTGCGCGGGCCGTCGGTGACGGGCGGCAGTTCCTGGGTCTCGTCCTCCGTGCCCGGCCCGGGCTCATGGGCGGAGTCGAAGGCCTCGAAGTCCGCCGCGCCCTGCGGGCTCTTCGACAGCCTGGCCTTCTCGTCGGCCTCCGCCTCCTCGCGGATCTCGCGCATCAGCTCCGCGAGGGCGTCCAGCCGGCGGGGGCGCAGGACCCGGACCGGTTCCAGGATCGGTCCGCGCTGCGGCTGCTCAGGGTCGGGCGGTGTCGACACGCTGCTCTCCTTCTCCCTCCTGCGCGGGCACAGGTGTCCGCGGTCCCCGAGAACACATACGGGAGCACCGGCCCACCGGTTCAGCCCGGACCCGGCGGACGGGAGAGACACCGGAGCGGCGGGAGGAGCGGGAGGGGCCGAAGTGCACTCGGTTCCCCCACCAGGGTGCACTGAGTGCCATGGGGCCGTTCGGAATGCTACGTTCGCGTCCATGAGCTCCAGCAGCACGGCGCCGTCCGAGAAGCCGCCCATGCGGGACGCCCTGGTGGCGGCGGCCTTCCAGCTTTTCCTGGAGCGCGGGTACGAGCAGACGACCGTGGACGACATCGTTGCCCTGGCGGGCGTGGGCCGGCGCTCGTTCTTCCGCTACTTCCCGTCCAAGGAGGACGTGGTCTTCCCCGACCACGAGGGCTGCCTCGCCGACATGACCGCCTTCCTGGCGGCGAGCGAGCCCGGGGCCGAGCCGGTGCGGCGGGTCTGTGACGCGGCCCGGCTGGTGCTGCGGATGTACGCGGAGAACCCGACGTTCTCCGTGCAGCGCTACCGGCTCACCAAGAAGGTGCCGGGGCTGCGCGCGTACGAGCTGTCGGTGGTGTGGCGCTACGAGCGCGCGCTGGCCGAGTACCTCCGCGGCCGTTACGCCGGCCGCCCGGACGGCACACTGCGGGCGGACGTGGTGGCGGCGGCCGTGGTGGCGGCGCACAACAACGCGCTGCGCTCCTGGCTGCGTTCGGACGGGCAGGGCGATGCGGGCGCGACGGTCGACCACGCCCTGGGGTACGTGCAGTCCGCGTTCGGCACCGAGCCCGCCGCCCCTGCGCCCGCCGTGCTGTTCGGCGGCGGCCCGGCGGAGCACTCCGACGACGTGGTCGTGCTCGTCACCCGGCGCGACGCCCCGCTGTGGCGGGTGGTGCAGGAGGTCGAGACGGCGTTCGGCCGCGCCTGACCGTCCCGCGGCACTCCGCCGACGCGCCGCACTGGACCAAATTTGGGGTACTCAGTACCTAGACGCTTGGCACTGAGTGCCATACGCTGTCGGCGTGCACGGTGGCACGGTGAGCCGGGCACAGGCGTGCCCGGCCGGGTCCGGGCACGCGGGATTCGGGATTCCGGGCGAACGCAGGGAGTTGACCAGCGTGTACCACCACTCGGCGAGCGCCGCGCAGTCGGCGGTCGGATTCGCGACGGGCGTCCTCGACCCCGTGCCCGCGGACCGTCACAAGGACGCCATCGTCTTCCAGCGCTGCACCTGGTGCGGCACCGCCATGTACCACCGGCTGCTCTGCCCGGTCTGCCAGGGCAGCGAACTGCGCACCGAGCGCAGCGAGGGCACGGGCACGGTCCGCCACGCGACGGTGGTGCACCGCAACACGCCCGCCGCGCGCAACGTGTCGCTGATCGAGATGGCGGAGGGGTTCGTCGTGCGGGGCCGGGTCATGGGCCCGGCGATGGGCATCCACAGCGGCGACCGCGTCAAGCTCTCCACGGCCAAGGACCCGGTGCGGGGCGAGCCGGTCTTCCAACTGCTCGACGAGCCGTACCGCGCCTGGAGCTGACGGTCGGAAACCCGGTTGCGCAGCAGCCGGTGCCCTACGCGAAGATGCCTCCCATGGACGATGCATCAGCCCAGGTGGCAGCCGCGATCGCGGGCGAACTGCGCCTCATGGACCCCGAGGTGCGCGCCTCCCGGGAACTGGCCCGCGAACTCCTCGACCCGGAGTTCGTCGAGGTGGGCGCCTCGGGCCGCCGGTTCACCTACGAGCAGACGCTCGCCGAACTCCCGGACAAGGCAGGCGCGTCGAAGGACGGCCCCCGGTACGAGCCCTCCGGCATGACCGGAGTCGCACTCGCCCCCGGCCTGGTCCTGGTCACCTTCGACGCCCGCCTCGGTGACCGCCACTCCCGGCACAGCTCCCTGTGGCGCAGCCGGGACGGCGAGACCGGCTGGCGCATGTACTACCACCACGCCACGGTCGTACCGCCCGGCGTCGAGTAGCCCGCGACCCGCCACCCGGCGCAACGGCGCCCGTAGCTCCCGTACTTGAGCAATCACCCACCCCTCACAGGCAACCCACAGACTCCCCTCCCCGTCCTCCGGAACGCGAGGGGCCCCCGGGACTTCCGGGGTGCCCGGGCTCGCCTTTCTAGGAGGGGAACATTGGTCCGAACCCGGCGCATATGGGTCACCGCGGCGGCGGTGCTCGCGCTCGCGGGAGGAATGTCGGGGGCCGCCGCACAGGCGCAGGAGGCACCGGTCGCGGCGGCGGCCGGGTCGAAGCTGCCACCGGGGTGGCGCATCGACGAGGGAGGATCGGCGCCACAGTTGGTGTGGCGGTCCGGCAGACGGGTGCCCATGGGTGATGCCCGGGTGGAGTTCCGGGCGGGGGGACGGCTGTTGGGGGTGCCGAGGCCGGAGCGGGACGGGCACGGTTTCCGGCTCGGTCTCGACGGCGCGCGGCCCGGCGGGCTGAAGGATCTGCAGGTCTGGTCCGGCGGACGGCGCTTGGACGCCCGCCCGTCCGAGGACACGGCGCCTGTGTCGGCGGCCCGGCCCCCGGCGCCGCTGCCCGCAGGCCGGGTGGATCCGGGCAAGCCGGGCTCCTACCGGACGACCACCGGCTCGTACCGGCTCAGGTCGGTGCGCCTGCCGGGGTTCCCGGTCCCGGTCGAGATGAGCGCCGTGGTGGTCGCGCCCACCGGGATCTCCGGTCCGCGTCCGCTCGCGCTGTTCCTGCACGGCCGCCACGGGACCTGTTACAAACCGCAGGGCGGCAGCGACGACGTCTCCGGCGCCTGGCCGTGCCCGGCCGGGACGCTGCCGATTCCGAGCCACCGGGGTTATCTCCGCGACCAGCGGCTGCTGGCCTCCCAGGGCTATGTGACCGTGTCGATCTCGGCGAACGGGATCAACGGCCAGGACTGGCAGGCCGAGGACGGCGGCGCCCAGGCCCGTTCGTCGCTGATCCGGCTGCACCTGGCGCAGTGGGCGGACTGGGCGCACGACCCGCGGCACGCGCCCCGGATCGTGCGGGAGGCACCCCGCGCCGACCTGTCCCGGGTGCTGCTGATCGGCCACTCACGGGGCGGCGAGGGCGTGAACCGGGCCGCGCTGGACAGCCTGTACCCGCCGCCCGCCGACCAGGACGGCTACCACGGCCGGGTCCGCTGGCACATCAGCGGCACCGTGCTGATCGGTCCGACCGTCTTCGGCCAGAACCCGGTGCCGGACGTGCCGTCGGTCACGATCCTGCCGGGCTGTGACGGCGATGTCTCCGACCTGCAGGGCGAGGTGTACGTCGACGGCACCCGCGCGGTCAGCGAGGGCAAGGCCCTGCACAGCGCGGTCTATGTGATCGGCGCCGACCACAACTTCTTCAACACCGAGTGGACCCCGGGGCAGGCGCAGGCTCCGGCGGAGGACGACTTCTACGACGACCCGGACCACCGGGACCCGGTGTGCTCGCCGGGGGCCGCGACCCGGCTCACCGCCGACCAGCAGCACCGGGCCGGTTCGACGTACATCGCGGCGGCGGCCCGGCTGTTCGTCGCGGGCGACGACCGGGTGCGTCCGCTGCTGGACGGTTCCGGGCGGCGGGCGCCGTCCGCCGATCCGGCGCGGGTGCTGACGCACGCGGTCGGCGCGAACCGCGGTGCCGGGTTCCTGCCGGACGGCAGGGTGACCGTGACCGGCGGCCGGCTGTGCTCGGCGGTCGATCCCGATCCGGCGACGGCCTGTCTGGGCGAGGGTGCCAAGGGCTCCTCACCGCACTTCGCGCAGTGGGAGACGGCCCGGGAGAGCGGCCGGCACGCAATCGCGCTGCGCTGGACGTCCGCAGGATCCCCGACGCGTGTGCGGCCGGCCCGGCCGGTCTCCCTCCGCTCGGCCGAGTCGCTCGCGCTGCGGGTCTTCGTGCCGCCCAACTCCCGGGGCACCCGGCTCGACGTGTCCGTCACCGACGCCCACGGTCGGAAGGCGACACTGGGCCGGGTCCGGATCGACGGGCTGCCCGGCAGCGACCGCACCGCGTCCTACTGGGCGCGCGAGCTCCGGGTGCCGCTGACCGCCGCGCGCGCGGCCGGAGTGGACCTGGGCTCCGTCAAGTCCCTCGAGCTGACTCCGCGTTCGGGGTCCGGGCAGGCCTGGCTGATGGACGCCTGGGGCTGGCGGCCGGGCACTCCGGCGGTCCGGGCGGCGGCGCTGCCGCGCGTGGACGTCGGACGGCTCACGGTCGACGAGGGCGACTCGGGTGTGCGCACGTACCACGTTCCGGTGCGCGTGTCCGGGCAGGGCAGCGGCCGGGTCCGGGTGTACGTCGTCGACCCGGCGACCGGCACCGCGAAGGACCGTGTGGTCACCGCGCGGCCCGGCGGCCATGACGTCGACGTCCCGGTCGAGGTGCGCGGCAACACGCGCTTCGGCACCGACGTGTCGTACGACGTGCTGATCAAGGCCGTGCGCGGGGCCGTGGTCGGCTCCTACCTGGGCGGGCTGACCGTGCGCAACGACGACCCGGCGCCCACCGTCACGGTGACCCCGCTCGCGGGCGAGGTGACCGAGGGCTCGGCCCTGAAGTGGCGGATCTCGCTGTCCGAGGCCGCGGACAGCGACATCGCCTCGCTGTTCGTCCCGGTCCCGGTCACCGGCCCGGAGCTGTCCACCAAGGACGTCGACCCGCGCTGGCTGGCCGACGCCTCGGGCGCGGAACCGGACCCGGAGCGGCCGCTGTCCAAGGTGGACGGCCTCTACCTCTGGTTGGACGTCCCGGCCGGGCAGACGAGCCTGGACGTGACCGTGCCCACGGTGAAGGACCAGGTCAGGGAGGACACCGAGGCGGTGAGCTTCCAGCAGACCGATGACGAGGGCCGTCCGCTGCCGAGTGGTCGGGTGCTCACCGGCAGGGTGCTGGACGCCCCGTAACCGGACACGCCCTGGGGAGGCGGCGGCCTCCTCAGGGCGTCAGGGTGACCCGGATGCCGACCGTGCCGTCGGCGCCGCGGCGCAGCCTGCTGCCGAGAAGGACGAGGCGGCCGGAGATGCCGTACTTGCGGGCGATCAGCTTGCGGTAACGGGCGGCGGTGGCCGCGTCGGTGATCTCGGCGGTGGCCGCCACCGGGTCGCGGGCAGCGCGCCCGCGCACGTCGCAGGGACCGACCGTGACCTCGGCGCGCCGGCGGATCCGCTTGACCTTGAAGCTGTCGGCGACCGTCCAGACGCCGAGCGTGTCCCCGTCCCGCACCACCCACACCGGGGTGGGTACGGGGGTGCCGTCCTTGCGGTAGCTGGTGACCAGCAGGTACTTGCCGGCGCCGAGCCGGTCGAGGTCCGTCCCGATGGTGTCGTCCATGGCGGAAGTCTAGGCGCCGGTGGGCCGTTCGAGCAGATCGAGGTAGCGGCGGGCGAAGAGATAGGCGTCGCCGGGCCAGCGGGCCGAGAGATAGCCGCCGTCCTCGACGACGAACGCGGGGGTGTCGTCGCTCGCGGTGCCGCGCCGGGTGAGGACTCGAGGGCCGCGCTCGAACTGGGCGGCCGGGTCGGCGAGGGCGGCGCGCACCTCGTCCTCGACATAGGCGGCGTAGGTCCGGTAGTAGCGGCCCAGGCGCCAGGCGGTCGTCAGATAGGCGGTGCGTTCCATGTACTTGGGCAGGCAGGTGGTGCGGCGGCCGGACAGGACGCTGCGGCCGGTGGCCGGGTCCTGGGTGCGGGCGAGGACCAGTACGCCGTGGCAGATCGCGCCGACCGGGCGGCCGAGCGCCCAGAACCGGCCGACCGTGGCGCGGAGTTCGGGCGAGCCGAGGTACTGACGCATGCCGGGCGCGTGCCCGCCGGGCAGCACCAGCCCGTCGAAGCCGCCCACGTCGAGACCGGCCCACGCCACCGTCCCGGTGAACTCCGGTGCGGCGGTGAGCTCTTCGTAGAACCGCTTGGGTTCGTCCTCGGCACCGAGCTGTCCGAACAGGACGCCGGTGAGCAGTCTGGGGTCGGCGGCTGGCCGGGTCCCGGCGTGTTCGGTGGCGAACACGACCTCGTGACCGGCCCGGGTCAGCAGCCGCCAGGGCACGGCCACTTCGGTCACGTCGAAGTCGCGGTCGGGAAGCGGCATCAGCACACGCATACGGCCATGATGGCAGCCGGGCGCACGGCGGCTCAGGCCAGTGCCGCCGCCATCCGCCGTACGGCCTCCGTGATGATCTCCGGGGAGGTCGCCAGGTTGAACCGCACGTGCCCGGCGCCGCCCGTGCCGAAGGGGATCCCGGAGTTGACGGCGACCCGGCCGCGCTCCAGGAAGACCTCGGCCGGGTCGTCGCCGAGGCCGAGCGCCCGGCAGTCGAGCCAGGCGAGGTAGGTGGCCTGGGCGGGCCGGTACCGGATGCCGGGCAGGTGGCGGTCGAGCAGGTCGGCGAGGAGCCGCCGGTTCTCGTCGAGGCCGGCGAGCAACGCGTCCAGCCAGGCGGTGCCGTCGGTGAGGGCGGCGGTGTGGGCGAGGACGCCGACATGGCTCGGGCCGTGGCTGACCTCCTCCGGCAGCCTGGCGAGGTCGGCGGCCGCCCCGGGTCCGGCGACGGCGAGCGCGGCCTTGAGACCCGCGAGGTTCCAGGCCTTGGACGCCGACATCAGCGACAGCCCGCGCTCCCCGCCCGGCACGCTCAGAAAGGGCACGAAGTCGACGCCCGGGGCGGTGAGCGGGGCGTGGATCTCGTCGGCGACGACCCGGACGCCGTACCGCTCGGCGAGGGCGGTCACGGCGGTGAGTTCGTCGGCGGTGTGGACGGCGCCGGTCGGGTTGTGCGGGCTGCACAGCAGATAGGCGGCACGGCCGCCGCCGAGCCCGCGGAAGGTGTCGGCCAGGACGTCGAGGTCGATGCGTCCGTCGGCGCCGAGCGGGGCCTCCACCACCTGCCGGTCCATATGACCGACGAACTGGTAGAAGGGCGGGTACACCGGCGAGTTGACGACCACCGGGTCGCCGGGCCCGGTGACCAGCCGGAGCATCTCGACCACGCCGAGCATCACGTCGGGGACGATCGCGGTGCGGGCCGTGTCGAGTCCGTCCCAGCCCCAGCGTTTCGCGGCGAACGCGGCGAGCGCCTCGGCGTAGGCGGTGCCCGCCGGGTAGCCGGTGTCACCGAGCGCCATCGCGTCCGTGACCGCGCGGACGACCGCTCCGGCGAGCGGCACGTCCATCTCCGCCACCCACACCGGGAGCACGTCCGCCGCGTAGGTGCGCCATTTCATGCTGGTACGACATCGCAGCCGGTCGAGGGTGAGGGCGCGCAGCGGGTTCGGCTCGGCGGGGCTCTCCTGCGGGGTGCTGGTCATGACGTCAAGATAGGCGGCGGTGCCGGGCCCGGGAACGAGGCGGACGGCCACGTCGCACTGCCACGGGATCGCAAAGATCACCGTCACTGTGAACGCCTGCGCGCCCGCCCCCGTATGAAGAGCAGGGCGCTCGACGACCGGAGGGCCCCGCGGTGCAGACACCGCGCGTTCGGGGTTCGGGAGCCATGGATGAGGCACGCACGACGACGGGTCGTCCGGCGGGGGACACAGCTGGCGGCGGTCGGCGGACTCCTTCTGGGAGGCGCGATGGTCACCACGGCCATGGCGAGCGAGACTCCCGGCACGTCCGCCGTCCCCTTCAGCTCCGCGACGCAGGCCGGTGACACCGGCGCCTCGCTGGTCGCCACGCTCGGTACGGCCCGCACGGCGGGCAGCTGGATCGGCGCCGACGGCAAGCCGGTCGTCGCGGTGACCGACGAACAGGCCGCGGCGATGGTGAAGCGGGCGGGCGCCGAGCCGAAGCTGGTCTCGCACAGCATGAACAAGCTGAAGGCGGCGACCGCCACGCTGCGGGCGGCGCCACGGGTGGCCGGGACCGCGTGGGCGGTGGACTACCGGACCAACCGGGTGATGGTGGAGGCCGACAGCACGGTCTCCTCCTCCGACTGGTCGGACCTCAGCCGGGTCGCCGCCGGCATCGGCAGTTATGTGCAGATGCAGCGCTCCGAGGGGAAGTTCACCACCCGGCTCAACGGCGCGCAGCCCATCCTGTCGACGGGCGGCCGCTGTTCGGCGGGGTTCAACGTCACCAACGGGCAGACCGACTTCATTCTCACCGCCGGACACTGCGGTCCGGCCAAGACCATCTGGTTCGACGAGGGGCAGGGCAACAACCAGCAGGTCGGCACCACGATCGACACGCAGTTCCCGGGCAGTGACTTCTCCCTGATCCAGTACGCGAACGGGAAGGCCGGTGACAACGCCGACGTGGTCGCGATCGGCAACGGCCAGGGGGTGCGCATCACCGGGTCCGCCGATCCGACGGTCGGGCAGAAGGTGTTCCGCAGCGGTTCCACCAGCGGACTGCACGACGGCACGGTGACCGCGCTGAACGCGACCGTCAACTACCCCGAGGGCACGGTCACCGGGCTCATCCAGACCAATGTGTGCGCCGAACCGGGCGACAGCGGCGGTCCGTTGTTCTCGGAGGGCGTCGCGCTGGGCGTGACCTCGGGCGGCAGCGGTGACTGCACCGTGGGCGGGGTGACGTTCTTCCAGCCGGTGACACGGGCGATGGCCGCGCTGAACGTGCAGCTGATCGTGTCGAAGCAGGCCGCGGCCGGCGGGCAGAGCGGCGCACCGACGCCCTCGACCTCGGCCACCCACAGCGCGATCGCGCCGAGCGCGGCCTCGCCGGGGTCGTCGGCGCCGGTCGGTGCCTCGGACGGGACCGGCCTGATCGCCCGGCTCACGGACACCCGCAACGTCGGTCCGGGTCTGCTGGTGGTCGGGGGCAGCCTGGTCGCCCTGGTCGCCACGCGCTTCATCCGCGCGGAGCAGGACCGCAAGGCGTACCAGCGCTACTACTCGGCTACTTGGGGCTGACGGAGAGGGCCGACGAGGGCCGGAGGAGGCCTACGAGAAGGGCACCCGCTCCTGCGGGTGCCCGGGACGGGCGGCCAGGCCGCCTGGTCCGGCTGCTACGGGGTCGCTGCCGCCCATTCGAGGACGAGCCGCTGGTACTCCTCGCGCTGCTCGGTGCTCAGTGTCCCGCCCGACCGGAGCCACAGGGCCCGGATCTCCTCGTTGACCTCGTCGGCCGATCGCTCGGTGACGGCTTCAACAGTGGTGGACATGGTGTGAAGCATATGCCGATCGACGTGAAGGCGCCGTGAGTAAGTACGACCGATACGGACATATCGGACCGTGTTACTCATCACGTCAATGTGTCAAGCGGAAGCGGGAGTTCGATGCGGAGCGGTGGCGGCCGTCCGGGCACACACGGCAGTTCAGCCGTCGGCCCCGCCGAGCACCAGCACCTGGATCGCCAACACGGCGGCGCCACGCGCCCAGTCGTGGAAGTCGGAGACCTTCGTCTCCAGCCGGACCGGCGCGGCGAGCGGATGCCGGTGGGCCCGGACGGCGTCCAGCACCGTGTCCCCGGCCGCGTCCATCAGGCCGACCCCCTCACCGGCCAGCAGGATCTTCTGCGGCAGCACGAAGTTGGCGATCTGCGCGAGCAGCGTGCCCAGCGCCCGGCCGGCCTCGCCGATCACCCGGGCGGCCATCGGCTCGCCCTCGGCGGCACCGGCGAGGATCTCCTCGTACGACGCGTCCCGGCCGGTGGCGGCCCGGATCTGGTAGCGGATGCTGGGGATGGTGAGCAACGACACGGCGCTGCCGCGCTCGCCCTGCGGGGTGAGCGGGCCCAGCGGGTCGATGATCCAGTGCCGGCCGAAGCCGCGGTCCTCCTCGGCGTAGGGGACCCGCTTGCCGCCGAGCACCAGCCCGTAGCCGATGCCGGCGCCGATGGTCAGGACGACGAAGCGGTCCAGTCCGCGGCCGGCGCCGAACCAGGTCTCGGCCTCGACCAGGGCGGCCACGTCGTTCTCCACGACCACCGGCAGCCCGGTGCGCTCCCGGACCAGCTCGGCCAGCGGGACGTCACGCCATCGCAGGTACGGCGACTCGCCGACCACCGCGTGGTCCCGCACGAAGCCGCCGACACCGATGCCGATGCCGGCCACGGCGGGGTGACCGGCGGCGAGCTCGGCGGTCATGGCGGCCAGCAGGTCGGCGACCTGCTCGGGGTCATGGCTGGTCAGGGGCCGGTCGTGACGGGCGACGATGTCGCTCCTGAGGGAGGTGACGACGCCGTACACCATCTCGTCGGTGATCTTGAAGCCGAGGAAGGAGCGGGACTCGGCGACCACGTCGAGCGGCTGCGAGGGGCGGCCCTGGCGCGCCTCCGCCGGTGCGCCCGTCCAGGGGGCCTCCACGAGCAGGCCGGACTCGATGAGCGGCTTGGTGAGGCGGGTGAGGCTGCCCTGGGAGAGCCGGAGCCGGCGGGCCAGCTCGGTGCGCGACAGCGGGCCGTGCACGAGCACCTCGATCGCCACGGAGCGCTCCGCGGGGCTCAGGGGCAGCCAGTCGCTCACGTGATCCCTTTTCTTCCGGACCTGAAGTAACCAGGTCACCCTACTGTGCGCCGGGTGCGCCGCAGAAGCGCCCTTCTGCTGTCTTCCCTACTTCCTTCCGCCCCTTGACGCCGAGATTCTTTCGAAGCAAAAGTAACCACCATGACTTTCTCACTCGGCATCGTCGGCGCCGGTCAGTTCTCCGGCCAGTTCGCCACGCTGTTCCAGGCCCATCCCGGCGTCGGCGACGTGTACGTCACCGATCTGCTGCCCGAGCGGGCGGGGCAGGTCGCCGCCGCCCAGAACCTGGCGGGCACCTTCCCGTCGTACGAGGCCATGCTGGAGTCGGCGGACGTCGACGCGGTCGCGATCTTCACCCAGCGCTGGACGCACGGCCCGCTGGTCCTGCAGGGCCTGAACGCCGGCAAGCACGTGTACTCGGCGGTCCCCATGGCGATCACCACCGAGGAGATCGCGGCGATCATCGACGCCGTCAAGGCGACCGGTCTGACGTACATGATGGGCGAGACCAGCCAGTACAACCCGGCGACCGTGCACGCCCGCAACCAGATCGCCGAGGGCGCCTTCGGGCGGCTGTTCTACGCCGAGGGCGATTACGTCCACGACATGGACCTCGGCTTCTACGACGCCTACCGCTACAGCGGCGGCGAGAACTGGAAGTCGACCGCCAGCTATCCCCCGCTGCTCTACCCGACGCACGCGGTGGGCGGGGTGCTCGGCGCCTGGCAGACCCACGCGGTGAGCGTGTCGGCGATCGGGGTCGTGGACGACCGGGGCGACGGGGTCTTCGACAAGGAGGTCAGCCAGTTCGGCAACGACGTGTCCAACGCCACCGCGCTGTTCGAGGTGGCGGGCGGCGGATCGTTCCGTACGAACGAGTTCCGGCGGGTCGGCTACCCGTCCCACATCCGTGAGTCGCGCTTCCGGTTCTTCGGCACCGAGGCGAGCATGGAGCAGCTGGCGACGGTGGCGCTGTGGCAGGACAAGAAGGGCGTGAAGGACATCAGCGAGCTGCTTGAGCCCAAGCCCACGATGTCCCCGGACGACCCGTCGCTGCAGCACATCGCGCCGGAGCTGCGGGCCGCGTTCACCTCCGGGTCGGCGCCGGTGCACGACCGGGAGCGGCTGCCGCGGGAGTTCGACACCCTGCACAACGGGCACGAGGGCAGCCACCACTTCCTGGTGGACGACTTCGTGACGGCGGTCAACACCCGCACCCTGCCGACGGTGAACGCGTGGGTCGCCGCCCGCTACACCCTGCCGGGCATCGTCGCGCACGAGTCCGCGCGGCAGGGCGGGGCCAGGCTGGAGATCCCGGACTTCGGGGACGCCCCGGCGAGCTGAGCCGGGGCGCCGGCCGGAGCCGGGTGCCGTCAGGTGCCCGGCTTGCGGCCGTACACGTAGACGTCGTCGCCGGTCTTCAGCAGCGACCAGTACTTCTTGGCCGTGGTGGTGGTCATGTTGACGCAGCCGTGCGAGCCCGGCGGGTTCCACATGCTGAGACTAACCGAGTGGAAGGCCTGGCCGCCGTCGAAGAACTGGCTGTAGGGCATCGGCACGTTGTAGACGGACGAGACGTGGTCGATGTCACGCCAGTAGATCTTCTTCAGGCCGGTGCGGGTCTCGAACCCGTCGCGGCCGGTGCGGACCGGCACCGGGCCGTAGACGAGCTTGTTGCCGTCCTGGATCCAGCTCAGCTGAAGCGTGAGGTTGACGCAGGCGATGCGCCCCTTGTTCGTCGGGCACTTGCCGTCCTTGTTGGGGTTGTTCCCGACGGCCTTCTGCTTGTTCATCAGGTCCATCACGCCCCAGGTGACGGAACCCGCGTACCCGACGGCGGGCGTGATGCCGTGCTTGTTCTGGAAGGCCTGGATCGCCTTGCAGTCAGCGGTGGACTGCTTGCCGTCGACCGGCCGGCCGAGGAACTTCTCGACCTGCTTCTGGTACGGCCCGGCCTGCGTGGTGCAGCTCGCCGCCTGCGCCGGAGCGGAGGTGAGGGCGAGCGTGAGCGGCGCCACAAGGCCCGTGACACCGAGCACTACCGCACTTCGTCTGCGTATGTCCCCCATATGACGTCTGTCTCCTTTTCCTGTGCTGTGGTCTCGTCGTACTGGACCGCCCGATGCGCGGCATTGGTTGTAGCCCGGGGCCGGCTGTGACGAAACGGTTAACTTACCCGTCGCGACCGCCCCGGCCGCATCGGTCCACTTACCCGGAAGCGGCCCGCGCCACAGCGTCGTGGCCGACTTAGTGTGCGGGTCATGCACCCCGCACTCGCCGCCGATCTCGCCCGGCTTCCCGAACTCCTCCAGTCCGCCCGCGACGTGGCCGCCCGTGCGGCGGCCGGGTCGGCCGAGCGGCCGGTGGCCGTGCTCGGGCCCGCACCCGCGCGGGCGGCGCTGCCCGAGCGGGGGGAGGGCGGGGCCGGCGCGCTGGCCCGGTTCACCGAGCGGTGGGCGCCGGGAATGTCCGCCTCGGCCGGGCCACGCTACCTCGGTTTCGTCACCGGCGGTGTGACCCCCGCCTCCCTCACCGGCGACTGGCTGACCTCGGCCTACGACCAGAACCTGTCCGGCGACGCCGGCTCCTGGGGCGCCGCCCTGGAGCGCGAGACCGTGGCCTGGCTGGCCGAGCTGTTCGGACTCGGCGAGGCGCACAGCGGGGCGTTCGTGACCGGCGCCACGATGTCGAACACGGTCGGTCTGGCCATCGCCCGGGAATGGCTCGGCGAGCGGCTCGGGGTGGACGTCGCCCGGGCCGGGGCCGCCGCGCTCGGCCCGGTCGACGTGCTCTCCGGCAGCCCGCACTCCAGCGTCGGCAAGGCACTGTCCGTGCTCGGCATCGGCCGGGACCGGCTGCGCCGGGTGCCGGTGCTGCCCGGCGACCGGGAGGCGGTGGACGTGACCGCGCTCGACGCGGCGCTGGCCGCGCTGGAGGGACGGCCCGCGATCGTCGTCGCCAACGCGGGCACGGTGAACACCGTCGACTTCGACGACCTGCGGGCGATCGCCGCCCTCAGAGAGCGGTACGACTTCTGGCTGCACGTGGACGCCGCGTTCGGCGCCTTCGCCGCCCTCTCCCCCGCCCACGCCCCGCTCGTCGCCGGGCTCGACGCGGCCGACTCGGTCTGTGTCGACCTGCACAAGTGGCTGAACGTCCCCTACGACGCGGCCGTCCAGTTCACCCGCCGCCGCGACCTCCAGGTGGCCGTCTTCCAGAACGAGTCCCCGTACCTGGGCGCGCCCACCGGCACTCCGGACTTCCTGCACCTCACCCCGGAGAACTCCCGCCGGCTGCGGGCGCTGCCGGCCTGGTTCGCGCTGACGGCGTACGGCCGGGACGGGCACCGCGAGATCGTCGAGCGCAACGTCACCGAGGCCCGCCGCCTCGGCGCCGGCATCGAGGAGCTGCCCGCCCTGCGCCTGCTCGCCCCGGTCCGGCTGAACGTCGTCTGCTTCACCCTCGCCGGGGATCCCACGCAGGAACGGGTGGCCGCCCTGGCCCGGTCGGTCGCCGCGTCCGGGGAGGCGTTCCTGACGCCGACGGTGTACGCCGGGGTGCCGGCGCTGCGGGCGGCGTTCAGCAACTGGCGGACCACCGAGGACGACACCCGCCGGGTGCTGGAGGCGCTCGCGACGGCGTCAGCGGCCCTCTGAACTGCCCCGGGCCTCCCGGTGCGGGCGCAGCGCCGCGTGGAATCCGCTGTGGACGGCGGTGAGCCCGCCGTCGACGCGGAGTGCGGTGCCGGTGATCCAGGCGGCGTCGCGGGAGGCGAGGAAGGCGACGGCGGCGGCCACGTCGGCCGGTTCGCCGACCCGGCCGAGGGGGTAGAGCGGCCGGAGGGCGTCGAGTTCGCCCTCCCGGCCCTCCCAGGCCGAGGTGCGGACCGTGCCCGGCTCCACCAGGTTGACCCGGACCCCGCGCGCGGCGGCGTGCCCGGCGAGGGTGCGGGTCAGGGAGACCAGGCCGGCCTTGGCCGCGCTGTAGGCGTGGTTGCCGAAGTCCGCCTCGGCGTTGACCGAGCCGACGCTCACGATCGCGCCCCGGCCGGAGGCGGCGAGGTACGGAAGGGCGGCGCGGCAGCAGCGGTGGACGCCGGTGAGCGTGATGTCGAGGTCGAGGGCCCAGGCGTCGTCGGGCTGGTCCTCGAACAGCGGGCGGTCCGGAGTGCAGTGGGCGGCGCTGTTCACCAGCACGTCGAGTCCGCCGAAGTCCCCGACGGCATGCTCGACGGCCGCCGCCACGGAGTCCCGGTCGGCGACGTCGCAGCCGAACGCCTCCACCGCCAGGCCTTGTTCGCGCAGCGCGGCCGCCGTCTTCTCCGCCTCGGGCAGGTCCCGGTCGGTCGCCAGCACCCGCGCCCCCTCCTCGGCGAGCCGCCGCGCGACGGCCGCGCCGATGCCGCGGGCCGCGCCCGTGACGAGAACCCCGTGTCCGGCGAAGCGATCGAGTCCAGGTCCGCTCATGACTACGACCGTACGGGCGCGGCGATCAACAGGACAGATAGCGTGCGCACATGTCCGCGTTCTTGCAGCAACTCCCGGCTCTCCTGGGCGTCGTGATCGGCGCGCTCGGTTCGTATCTCGCGGTGGTGCGGGGTGATCACGCGCGGTTCCGGCGGGAACAGGCGGCGCGTTGGGACGAGCGGCGGCTGACGGTGTACGCGGAGTGGGCGCAGGCGCTGAAGAAGACCGTCTCCGTCGGCTACCGGGTGGCGGCCCATCTGGGCAACGACCCGCACCCGCATCCGCTGTCCCTGCGGGAGGCCGAACCCCTTTTGGCCCAGGCCCAGTCGGCCCGTGATCCGCACGGCGAGAAGCTCATCATGCTGGGCAGCCCGGCCGTGGTGGAGAAGGCCCAGGAGTGGGTCGTCACCGTCATGGTGATGGAGCGGTTCCTGCGGGAGGAGCGGCAGGACCCCGAGACCTGGCGGACGCTGCTGGACCGGCAGCGGGACGGCCGGGACGGCTACTACGCGGCCGTCCGCGAGGACCTGGCGCTGCCGCCCGGCCACTCCGGGCGGCTGCCGCTGCCGGAGGAGGCGTGAGTCACCGGTAGCCGGCCACGTCCGCCGGCCGGCCCGCGTCCTGCACCTCGACGAGGTAGCGCCAGGCGTCGGGGCGGCTGCCGTCGAGGTCCGTGAAGCCGTACACCTGCGCGAGGCCGCCGCTGGAGAGGGACTGCCCGTTCCAGCGGGCCACCTCGGGGTCGGCGGCCAGGGCGGCGACGGCGCGGCCGACGTAGCGCGGGGTCTCGGAGATGGCGAAGTGCGGGACGGTGTCGAGGGCGTCGCGCCAGGTGTCCTCGGTGACCTTGAAATGGTCGAGCATGATCTCCGAGCGCAGCCAGCCGGGGGTGAGGGCGACGGCGGTGGCGCCGCGCGGGCCGAGTTCGTGGCCGAGGGCGAAGCCCATCCGCAGGACGGCCGTCTTGGCGAGGTCGTAGAAGAAGGAGACGCGGTAGGTGTCGCGGTTGTAGTCGGCGGTGCCGTCGGTCATCTCGACGACCAGTCCGCCGGGCCCGCGCAGCAGCAGCGGCAGGGCGAAGTGGCTGGTGATCGCGTGTGTCTCGACGGCGAGCCGCAGCAGCCGCAGTCCGTCGTCCAGGTCGTGCTCCCAGACCGGGCGGTCCCAGGCGAACAGGTTCTCGCCGCCCCAGATGTCGTTCACCAGGATGTCAAGGCGGCCCTGTTCGTCCGCGATGCGGTCGACGAGGGCGCGCACGGCGGCCGGTTCGAGGTGGTCGACGGGTACGGCGATGCCGTGGCCGCCGGCCGCGGTGACCAGGTCGGCGGTGTCCTCGACGGTCTCCGGGCGGCCGTACTCGGAGCGGCGGGCGCGGGTGGAGCGTCCCGTGGCGTAGACGGTGGCGCCCGCCGCGCCCAGTTCCACCGCGATGCCGCGTCCGGCGCCGCGGGTCGCCCCCGCGACGAGTGCGACCTTTCCGTCGAGCGGTCCGGGCATGTCAGGCCTCCGTTCGGTGATCCTTCGCTGTCAGATCGAGGATCGCGCGGAAGCCTGACATCTTCTGTCGCCTTTTCCGGACGGGATGCCGCAGGTCACTCGGTGGGGCGCAGCCGCTGCTCCAGTTCCCCGTCGTCGGCGACGAACCAGAGCCGGCGGCCCCGGTTCGCCTCGTACACGAAGTCGCGCAGCGCGGAACTGGCCGCGAGGTGGCGGGAGATGTCGCCGACGACGGCGAGCCGCAGCCGGTAGTTCGCGAACTTCTGCACCACCGCGCCCGCGACTCCGGAGCGGAGCCGGAAGAACTCGTCGGCGATCCGCTCGGCGGGGACCGCGACCAGTTCCGCGTCCCTGCCCATCGCGTCGCCGAGGAGGTCGAGGGCGGCGTTCTCGCCGTCCAGCGCAGGCCCCTCGGGGGCGCAGCGAAGGACGCGGGTGGTGTGCAGGGTCACGAGCGTGGCGGTGGTGGTCATACGCGCGATCGTAGGAGGGCCCGCGGCCACGCGCCCGGGGTTTTCCGGCCGGTGCGGTCAGTGGCCGCGGGCGATCCACTCCGCCAGGTGGGGTGCCTCGGCGCCGATGGTGGTCGAGTCACCGTGTCCGGTCAGGACTTTGGTCTCCGGCGGGAGGGTGAGCAGCTTGTCCCGGACGGAGTCGATGATCGTCGGGAAGTGGGAGTACGACCGTCCGGTCGCGCCCGGGCCGCCCTGGAAGAGGGTGTCGCCGGTGAAGACGGCGCCGAGCCCGGGGTCGTACAGGCAGACGGCGCCGGGGGCGTGGCCGGGCGTGTGCAGCACGGTCAGGTCGGCGCCCGCGGTCTCGATGACCATCCCGTCGGCCAGATGGTTGTCGGGGTCGCGGTCGGGATGGGTCATCTTCCACAGCGGCAGGTCGTCGGGGTGCAGCCAGATCTTGGCACCGGTGAGGTCCGCGAGGGCGGGCGCGGCGTCGATGTGGTCGTTGTGGGCGTGGGTGCAGACGATCGCCTTGAGGACGCGGTCGTCCACCGCGGCGGCGATGGCCTCGGCGTCGTGGGCGGCGTCGATGACGATCACCTCGCGTTCGTCGCCCACGATCCACACGTTGTTCTCGACGTCCCAGGTGCCGCCGTCGAGGGTGAACTGCCCGGCGGTGACCAGTCGTTCGATGCGCGTGGTCATCAGAGCACCACCACCGAACGCAGCACGTCGCCGCCGTGCATCCGCTCGAACGCCTTCTCCACCTCGTCGAGCTGGATGGTCTCGGTGACGAAGGCGTCCAGCGGCAGCCGGCCCTGCAGGTGCAGGTCGATCAGCATCGGGAAGTCCCGGGTGGGCAGACAGTCGCCGTACCAGCTGGACTTGAGCGCGCCGCCGCGGCCGAAGACGTCGAGGAGCGGCAGTTCGAGCTTCATCTCGGGGGTGGGCACACCGACCAGGACGACCGTGCCGGCGAGGTCGCGGGCGTAGAAGGCCTGCTGGTAGGTCTCCGGGCGGCCGACCGCCTCGATGACGACGTCGGCGCCGAAGCCGCCGGTCAGCTCGCGGATCGCCTCGACCGCGTCGTTCTCACGGGAGTTGACCGTGTGGGTGGCGCCCAGGGCGCGCGCCTTCTCCAGCTTCCGGTCGTCGATGTCGATGGCGATGATCTTCGCGGCGCCCGCGAGGTTCGATCCGGCGATGGCCGCGTCGCCGACACCGCCGCAGCCGATCACGGCGACCGAGTCGCCCCGGCCGACGTTGCCGGTGTTGATCGCGGCGCCGATGCCCGCCATCACCCCGCAGCCGAGGAGACCGGCGACCGCCGGGGAGACGGCCGGGTCGACCTTGGTGCACTGCCCCGCCGCCACCAGCGTCTTCTCCGCGAAGGCGCCGATGCCGAGCGCCGGCGAGAGCTCCTGGCCACTCGAGGCGAGAGTCATCTTCTGCTTCGCGTTGTGGGTGTTGAAGCAGTACCAGGGGCGGCCGCGCAGACAGGCCCGGCAGTTCCCGCACACCGCACGCCAGTTGAGGATCACGAAGTCCCCGGGCGCGACGTCCGTGACGCCCTCGCCGACCGACTCCACCACGCCGGCGGCCTCATGGCCCAGCAGGAAGGGGAACTCGTCGTTGATACCGCCCTGCTTGTAGTGCAGGTCGGTGTGACAGACCCCGCAGGCCTGCACCTGTACGACGGCTTCGCCCGGCCCGGGGTCCGGCACCACGATCGTCTCGACCCGCACCGGCTCGTTCTTCCCCGGTGCGATCACGCCGCGTACTTCCTGCGCCATGGACCTGACCTTTCGTCGCTCTGCTCACGTGCTTCGTCTCCGACCCTACGCGTGACCGATCGGTAACGGCACGGAGCACGGCGACGGTTCCGGATCTTTCCGGTCAGCCCCCGCCCGACCGCCGGGCCGCCTCCGTCAGATACCCCCGGGGGTACCTCTGCTACGGTGGTGAGCATACCCCTGGGGGTAATTTCCGGGGATCGAGGAGAGGAGTGCTGCCGTGTCCTTCGTCGACACCATCGAGGTGCCCGGACTGGGCAACCGCGGTTACCTGGCGGGCGGGGCGCACGGCGCCGTCGCGGTGGATCCGCCCCGGGACATCGACCGGGTGATCGAGGCCGTCGCCCGGCGCGGAGTGCGGCTCACACACGTCGTCGAGACCCATGTGCACAACGACTACGTCTCCGGCGGCCTTGAGCTGGCCCGGCTGACCGGGGCCGCCTACGCGGTGCCGGCCGGGGCGCGGGTGGCGTACGAGCGGGTGCCGGTGGCCGACGGGGACGTGCTGGAGATCGAGCCGGGGCTGGCGCTGCGCGCGCTGGCCACGCCCGGGCACACCCCGCACCACACCTCCTACGTCCTGGAGGAGGCCGGCCGGGCGACGGCCGTCTTCACCGGGGGCTCGCTGCTGATCGGGACGGTCGGCCGCCCCGACCTGGTGGAGCCCCGGCTGACCGGTGAGCTGGCCCGGGCGCAGCACGCCTCGGCGCACCGGCTGGCCGCCGAGCTGCCGGACGGGACGGCGGTGCTGCCGACGCACGGCTTCGGCAGCTTCTGCTCGGCCGGGGACGCGTCCGGTACGGCCACCACCATCGGCCGCGAGCGCGCGGTGAACGAGGCGCTGGTCAAGGACGTGGACACGTTCGTCGCCGAGCTGCTGGCCGGGCTCGACGACGTGCCCGCCTACTACGCCCACATGGGCCCGCTGAACTCCCGGGGCCCGGACCCCGTGGACCTCACGCCGCCGCGCCGGGCGGACGCCGAGGAGATCGCGGCGCGGCTGGCCGCCGGGGAGTGGGTCGTGGACCTGCGCACCCGGGTGGCGTTCGCCGAGGGGCATGTCCCGGGCACTCTCAACTTCGCGGCCGACGGACAGCTCGCCACCTACCTGGCCTGGCTGCTGCCCTGGGGCAAGCCGGTCACGCTGCTGGCCGAGTCGGCGGCCCAGCTCGCCGCCGCCCAGCGGGAGCTGACCCGCGTCGGCATCGACCGCCCGGCCGCGGCCGCCACCGGCGCACCGCGGGCCTGGCTGCGCGCGGGCGACGAGCCCCGGTCCTTCCCGCGCGCCACGTTCGCGGAGCTGGCCGCCCGGGGGACGCGGGGGGTCGTCGTCCTCGATGTGCGCCGGGACACCGAACGGGCCGGCGGGCACATCCGCGGCTCGCTCCACATACCCCTGCACCAGGTGCGGGAGCGGCTGGGCGAGATACCCGGCGGCACGGTGTGGGTGCACTGCGCGGGCGGGCTGCGGGCCGCCGTAGCCGCGTCGCTGCTGGACGCGGCCGGGCGGGACGTGGTCGCCGTCGACGACGGCTTCGCGGCGGCCGGCGAGGCCGGGCTGCCGATGGCCCGGCTGAGCCCCGCCGAGGCGCGCGAGCGCACCGCCGCGGGTGCCGTCCTGCTGGACGTCCGCGAGGCCGGGGAATGGGCGGCCGGTCATGCGCCGCAGGCCGTGCACGCCCCGCTGTCCGCGCTGGCGGCCGGGGCCCCGCTGCCGCCGGCCGCCGGAGACCGCCCGCTGGTCGTGATCTGCCGTTCCGGCGTGCGCTCACGCGAGGCGGCGGCGCTGCTGACGGCCCGGGGCCTGGACGCGGTGGACGTCGTCGGCGGGATGACCGCGTGGCGCGCGGCCGGACTCGCCGTGAGCTCCGGGGACACCCCCGCATGAGCGTGCTCCTGCTGGCGCTGGGCGCCGGGGCCGTCACCGGTCTGGCGCTCGGGGCCCTGGGCGGTGGCGGCAGTGTGCTGGCCGCCCCCGCGTTGATCTATCTGCTCGGCTTCACCCCGGCCGCGGCCACCACCGCGAGCCTGGTCGTCGTCACGGTCACCTCGGCCACCGCACTGGTCGCCCACGCCCGCGAGGGCGCCGTACGGTGGCGGGCAGGGGCGGTGTTCGCCGCGGCCGGGATCGTGCCCGCGGCGGTCGGCGGGGCCGTGTCCCGGCTGCTCCCGGCCGCCCTGCTGACCGGGGCGTTCGCGGTACTCGCGGGCGTGGCGGCGCTGCGGATGCTACGTCCGCCGGCCGCCGGGGACGGGTCTACCGAGTCCACCGCGGCCGCCGCGGTCACCGGGTCTTCCGGATCCACCGGGGCCGCCGGGTCTTCCGGATCCACCGGATCCACCAAGGCCACCGCATCCGCAGGGGCCACCAAGGCCACCGCATCCGCAGGGTCCAACAAGGCCACCGCATCCGCAGGGTCCAACAAGGCCACCGCATCCGCAGGGTCCACCAGGGCCACCGTGTCCGAAGGGTCCACCAGGGCCACCGGGGTCACCGGGGCCGAAGGGGCCACCGGGGCCGATGGGTCCGCCGACGGCCCGGTGCCGGCGCGGGTCTCCCGGGTGGCCGGGGCCGGGGCGGGTCTGGGTGCGGTGACCGGTGTGCTCGGGGTGGGCGGCGGTTTTCTCGCCGTACCGTCCCTGGTGAACGTCGTGGGCCTGCGGATGCGGGCGGCGATCGGCACCAGCCTGCTGGTCATCACGATCAACTCGTTGACCGCGCTGGCGGCGCGCGCCGGTGCGCAGGCGCCGGTCGACTGGTCGGCGGTGGGCCCGTTCGCGGCCGCCGCGGTGCTTGGCGCCTGGGACGGCAAACGGCTCGCGGCCCGGCTCTCCGCGGGCACCCTGCAGCGGCTCTTCGCCTGCGCGCTGCTCGCGGTGGCCGCGTTCATGCTGGCCGACGCCGTGTTCTGACGCCGGCCGGCCGCTAGGCGAGCGACAGGAACAGCTTCTCCAGCCGCGCCTTCATCTGCTCGGTCGTCTCGCCGTCCGCCCCGTTCCGGGCGGGATCGATGATGCACTGCTGGAGGCCGGTCGCGATGATCGCGAAGCCCGCCCGGTCGAGGGCGCGCGAGGCGGCGGCGAGCTGGGTGACCACGTCCTCGCAGTCACGGCCCTCCTCGATCATCTTGATCACTCCGGAGATCTGCCCCTGCGCCCGGCGCAGCCGATTCAGCACCGACTTGAGCTCGTCGCCCTCGAACTGAAGCTCCACGACCACTCCTCCCATACCCGTAGGGGTATTTTACCCCGCCCTCGGGCAACCCCCGTAGTTCCCCACCTCCGAAAGGATCGCACCCCCATGACCACCACTCCCCCGGCCCTCACCCCCGACCACGCCCTCGCCCGGCTCCCGGAGCTGACCGTCGTCGACGTCCGCACCCCGGGCGAGTACGCCTCCGGTCACATCCCCGGCGCCCACAACATCCCCCTGGACGCGCTGCGCCGGGCCCTGCCCGCCCTGCGTGCCGCGCACGGCGAGCTCGTCCTCGTGTGCGCCTCCGGCGCCCGCGCCGAGAACGCCCGGGCGGTCCTCGCCGAGCACGGCATCCCGGCGGCCACGATCACCGGGGGCACCCGAGGCTGGGCGGAGCGCGGTCACGCGCTGCACAGCCCGCAGGACACGTCCCGTACGACGTGGGCCATGGAGCGCCAGGTCCGGCTCACCGCCGGCGCCCTCGTGCTCGCCGGGCTCGGCCTCGGGCAGCTCCACCCGGCCTGGCTGCTGCTGTCGGCCGGCGTCGCGGGCGGCCTGGTGTTCTCGGCGCTCACCGACACCTGCGGCATGGCCGCGGTCCTGGCGAAGCTCCCGCACAACCGGCCGCGCGCGACGGATCTCGACGCGACCCTCGCCGCCCTGGGCTCCGCCCGCGACTGACGGCACGCCGGTACGGGGGCCGGCCGTCGTAGCCTTGGTGCGCCGCCCATCGCCCGCACGAGGAGCACCGTGACCACCGCCGCAGACGCACGTGTGACGAGAGAGACGGGAGAGCGGACCGGACCGTCCGCGTTCCGGCTGCTCCTCTCCTATGTACGGCCGCACCGCTGGGCCCTGCTGGCGGGTGCCGTGCTCTCCCTGGTGACCGGGGCGACCGGGCTGCTGCTGCCGCTGGTGGCCCGGGGGTTGATCGAGGACCTGTCCCACGACCGTTCCATCACCGGCAAGTTGCTGGCGATGGCGGGTCTGGTGGTGACCAACGCAGGGGTGGGCGCGCTGGGTTCGTACGTCCTGCGGCGCACGGCCGAGTCGGTGGTGCTGGGCGCGCGGCGCACCCTGTCGTCGTACCTGCTGCGGCTGCGGATCACCGCCGTGGACCGTACCGAGCCGGGCGACCTGATGGCGCGGATCACCTCGGACACCACCCTGCTGCGCGAGGTCACCACGGACTCGCTGGTCGCGCTCGGCACCGGCGGACTCACCCTGGTCGCCACCGTGGTGATGATGGGCCTGGTCGATCCGGTGCTGCTCGGCGTCACGTTGGCGGTGATCGCGGCCGCGGGCACCGTGCTGGGCACGATCGTGCCGCGCATCAACCGGGCGAGCCGCCGGGCGCAGGACGCGGTCGGGGTGATGGGCGCCTCGCTGGAGCGGGTCCTGGGCGCGCTGCGCACGGTGAAGGCCTCGGGCGCCGAGCACCGCGAGGAGCAGGCCCTGCACGCCGCGGCCGAGGAGTCCTGGCGGCAGAGCGTGCGGGCCGCCAAGTGGTCGGCCGCGGCGGGCAACACGGCGGGCCTCGCGATGCAGCTGGCGTTCATCACGGTGCTGGCGGTGGGCGGAGCCCGGGTGGCGACCGGCGCGATCGGCGTGGGCACGCTGGTGGCGTTCCTGCTCTACGTCTTCTATCTGATGTCCCCGATCCAGCAGGTGGTCGGCGCGGTCACCCAGTACCAGACCGGCGCCGGCGCGCTCGCCCGGATCCAGGAGGCGCTGCGGCTGCCCGCCGAACCCGCCGCCGCGCCCGCCGAGTTGCCGTCCGCGGGCGCCGAACCGGCCTCGGTCGCCTTCACCGACGTACGTTTCCGCTACGCGGACGACCTCCCGTACGTCCACCACGGGGTCGGCTTCGACATACCGGCGCGGGGCATGACGGCGTTCGTCGGCCCGTCCGGCGCGGGCAAGACCACCGTCTTCTCGCTCATCGAGCGGTTCTACGACCCCGAGTCCGGCACGATCACCCTCGACGGCCGCCCGCTGGACGCCTGGGACCTGCCCCTGCTGCGCTCGGCCATCGGCTATGTCGAGCAGGACGCGCCGGTGCTCTCGGGCTCGCTCCGGGACAACCTGCTCCTCGGCAACCCGGAGGCGGACGAGGACGCGGTGACCCGGGTGGTGAAGACGACCCGGCTCGACGGGCTGGTCGCGCGGCTGCCGCAGGGACTGGACACGCTGGTCGGGCACCGCGGGACCAAGCTGTCCGGCGGGGAGCGGCAACGGGTGGCGATCGCCCGGGCGTTGCTGCGCCGGCCCCGGCTGCTGCTCCTGGACGAGGCGACCTCGCAGCTGGACGCGGTGAACGAGGCGGCCCTGAGGGACACGGTCGCCGATGTGGCGCGGTCGACCACCGTGCTGGTGGTCGCGCACCGGCTGTCGACGGTGACGATGGCGGACCGGATCGTCGTCATGGACGCGGGACAGGTCCGTGCGGTGGGCACCCACCGGGAGCTGGTGGCGGCGGACCCGCTCTACGCGGAGCTGGCCGCTACGCAGTTCCTGGCCTCCGCGCCCTGAGGACGGCGCGGGGCGACGTGGGGCCGTGTACAGAGCGCGACGGAGGGCCGCCCCCTCGTGGGACGGCCCTCGAACGCGCGGCGGGGATCAGGCTTCGATGCCCGGCACCAGCCCCATCACCGGCGCGGCCAGATCGGTGATCTGGTGGAGCTCACCGAGCCGCTGGACCCCGCTCAGCCCCTGCAGCTGCTCCGAGACCTTCGGGATCCGGTCCTGGTAGTGCGCCGGGACGTCGCTGCGGGCGACCGAGTCGAGCATGCCGAGCGCGCTGAGCTTCACGGGCTGCTGCGCGCTCGCGTCGGCCGCGTTGGCCAGCGGCGCGGCGAGGCCGGTGACCCCGACCGCGAGGCCGACGGCGGCGACGATACGTCGTGTTGAGATCATGTCTTCAGCAACGGCCCCGGCGCCGGACCGGACACGGGCAGCCGGTCCCCCTCACCCGTCAGGCGGAGCGCCCGGCCTGCGCTTGCCGAGCCCGGCGGGCCGGAGGACGCTCGGAGTGAGGGCTCTCGCGACCCCTCCGCATCGGGCCGCGGGCCCTCCCAGGAGGTCACTATGGGCACCGCGACCGGCTCCACATTCGACACCGAGACATTGCGCCGGGCCATCGAGGGCAATACAGGGAACACCCTGCTGGCGCTCTACACGGACGACGCGGAGATCCGCATCGTCGACCGCAACACCCAGCCCAGCCACCCCAAGGTCCTGCACGGCCGCCGGGACATCGCCGCGATGCTGGACGACATCTACGGCCGCGACATGACGCACCGGCTGGACCAGTGCATCGTGCAGGGCGACCGGGCCGCCTTCTCCGAGTCCTGTGAGTACGGGGACGGCGTCCGGGTGCTCGCCGAGTCGATGATCACGCTCCGCAACGGCAAGATCGCCGAACAGATCATGATCCAGGCATGGGACGAGTAGTCAGCAGAGGCGCGAGGGTCCAGGTCAGCACCCGCGTGACCTGGACCTTCTCGGCGCGGGCCGGCCTCGGACACACCCGTCGCAGACAGCCCCGGGTGTCCGTGACCCTGCTGCAGGCTGCCTTGCGGGCGGCGCACCGCCGCCGGAAGCGCTGAACGCCTCGGTTACCCTGGGGGCGGACCGTGACTGGCGCTGAGGTGGAGCACCACCGGGGAGCGGTCCGCACTGTCGATGCCGTGCGCCTGGGCGATCAAAGTCAATCAGCTCAGGAGTGTGCCGCATGACCCAGGCCCGTCTCATGGACGGCACCGCCGTCGCCCGCCGGATCGTCGAGGAGACCGCGAAGAAGGCCGCCGACCTCACCGCCCGCACGAGTGTCACACCGTGCCTGGCGACCGTGCTGGTCGGCGAGGACCCGGCCTCCGTCACCTACGTCCGGATGAAGCAGAACCGCAGCCGCAAGGCCGGTATCGCCTCCCGGCAGGTGGCCCTGCCCGCCACCACGACCACCGATGAACTCGTCGCCACCCTGCGGGAGTTGTCGGCCGACCCGGCCGTGCACGGCATCCTGCTCCAGCACCCGGTCGGCGAACACATCGACGAGCGGGCCGCGTTCGAGGCGATCGCGCCGGAGAAGGACGTGGACGGCGTGACCTTCGCGTCGTTCGCGACGATGAGCTTCGGCCTGCCGGGCTTCGTCTCCTGCACTCCCGGCGGCATCCTGCGCCTCCTCGACGCCTACGACGTAGACCCGGCCGGGAAGCGCGCGGTGGTCGTCGGCCGCAGCGCGATCCTGGGCAAGCCGGCCGGCATGCTCCTGCTCGCCCGGGACGCCACCGTCACCTACTGCCACTCCCGCACCCGCGACCTGTCGGCGGTGGTCCGCGAGGCGGACATCGTGGTCGCCGCCGTCGGCCGCCCCCGGCTGATCCGGGGCCAGGACATCAAGCCGGGCGCGGTCGTCGTCGACGCGGGCTACAACGCCGGCAACGTCGGTGACGTCGACTTCGACACCGCCGTCGAGCGGGCCTCGCTGATCACGCCGGTGCCGGGCGGTGTCGGCCCGATGACCATCGCCCTGCTGCTGGAGCAGACGGTGGCCGCGGCCGCCCGGCAGCTCGGGGTGTGAGGGTCAGCGCATCCAGGCGCGGTACTCCATGACGTCCCCGGCGTGCACCCCGTACTCCGGGGCGTCCCGGGTGAACGTGGTCTCCAGGCCGAGTACGGCACCGGTGGCCGGGTCCAGGATCAGCATCCGCCGCCCGCCGTCGTCCCTCCCGTCGTAGACGTACGCCTGCCCGGTGCGGCCCAGCCGGTCGGTGACCTGGCCGACCGGACGCAGCCCCCGGGCGTCGGCGAACAGCTCGGCCAGGGCGGCGGACTCCCGCGCCCCCAGCGTCCAGTTGTCCAGCAACTCCTGGGTGGCGTCGAGCAGTCCGGCGGTGGTGCGGGTGTCGGTGTGGATCAGCTCGGCCAGGTAGGCGTGCAGCTTCGTCGGGTCGTGCGGCGGCGTCGACAGGGGTGGGGCGTCGCCCCACATCGGCGGGAAGGTGCGCCGGCTGAGCACATGGCCGTCCTCGACCAGTCCGTCGTCGGTGAGCACGGACCGGCCCGGGTGCCCCGGGTCGGTCGCCACGACCACCTCGGTGTGACTGGCGTCCGCCCGCCAGCGCACGACCCGCTCCTCGGGCAGGGTGACGGGCGGCTTGTCGTCGCTCATGCCGAGGCTCCAGGACTGCACATGGGTGCCCTGGCGCAGCGCCGGGGACCCGTCCTGGGCCGCCACCGCGGCCAGTATCGCGACCTGTGCGAGCGGTACGGGGGTGGAGTGGGCGCGGACGGTCAGCGGCCGGGGTGCGGCGACCGCGGGCGCGGTGCCGGAGCCGCCGAGCAGCACGGTCAGCGCGGTGGCGACCACCACGGCCGCCGCTGTCAGCCCCCAGGCCAGCCGCGGCCGCACCCAGGTCCGGCGTCCGGGGCGGGGGTCGTGCAGCAGCCGGTCGAGGTGCCGTTCGGCGGTGTGGTCCAGGGGGCCGTCGCCGAAGTGGGGGCCGCCGGCGGGCATCGGGTCGGCGGCGCGCAGCAGGTCGAGTTCGTCAGCCATGGCGGTGTTCCTCGGGGAGGGGCTCGGCGGCAGGGGGGCGCAGTCGGTCGATCTCGGCTCTGAGCCGGCGGCGGGCGCGGTGCAGCCGCATCGCCGCCGCGCGGCTGCCGCAGCCGAGGACCACGGCGACCTCGTCGACGCCCAGTTCCTCCCACGCGGTCAGCCGCAGCACCTCCTGGTCGGCCGGGGACAGCCGGAACAGCGCCTCGTGCACCCAGGCGCCCGGCCGCTCGGTGTCCGGGCCGGCCACGACGGACCGCCCGTGCGCGGTCTCGTCGTTGCCCAGCCGGTCCACCAGCCGGCGCCGCCGCCCGTACCCGCGTACCGCGTTGGCGAGGCAGTTGCGTGCCACGCCGTACAGCCAGGGCAGCGGGGCCGCCGGCAGATCGGCGCGGCGCCGCCAGGCCACCGTGAACACCTCCGCCACCACTTCCTCCACCTCGCTGGTCCGCCCGTCCAGTCGCCGCGCGACATAACGGCTGACCGCCCAGTAGTACTCGCGATAGGCAGCGGCGAAGATCTCGTCGTTGCTCATGTTCGGTTCTTGTCCAGCACCTTCCCGATCGTCACACCCTTCTCCGTGACGCTCGTCGCACCCGTCGAGTGTGACCGGTCCGTACCGCCCGGACACAGGCGGGGCATGAGGAACCTCAAGTGGCTCACGACCACGGATCACAAGACGATCGGAACGCTCTACCTGGTCACGGCGTTCTCGTTCTTCTGCGTGGGCGGAGCGATGGCCCTGCTGATGCGCGCCGAACTGGCCCGCCCGGGCCTGCAGATCATGTCGAACGAGCAGTTCAACCAGGCCTTCACCATGCACGGCACGATCATGCTGCTGATGTTCGCCACCCCGCTCTTCGCGGGCTTCGCCAACTGGATCATGCCGCTCCAGATCGGCGCCCCCGACGTGGCCTTCCCGCGCCTGAACATGCTGGCCTACTGGCTCTACCTGCTCGGGTCACTCATCGCGGTGGGCGGCTTCCTCACCCCGCAGGGCGCCGCCGACTTCGGCTGGTTCGCCTACGCCCCGCTCTCGGACGCGGTGCGCACCCCGGGCATCGGCGCCGACATGTGGATCATGGGGCTGGCCTTCTCCGGCTTCGGCACCATCCTCGGCGCGGTCAACTTCATCACCACGATCATCTGCATGCGCGCCCCCGGAATGACCATGTTCCGGATGCCGATCTTCGTCTGGAACGTGCTCCTCACGGCACTGCTGGTCCTGCTCGCCTTCCCCGTCCTCGCCGCCGCGCTCTTCGCCCTGGAGGCGGACCGCAAGTTCGGGGCCCACGTCTTCGACGCGGCCAACGGCGGAGCGCTGCTCTGGCAGCACCTCTTCTGGTTCTTCGGCCACCCGGAGGTCTACATCATCGCCCTGCCGTTCTTCGGCATCATCAGCGAGGTGATCCCGGTCTTCTCCCGCAAGCCGATCTTCGGCTACATGGGCCTGGTCGCGGCGACCATCGCCATCGCCGGGCTGTCCGTCACCGTCTGGGCGCACCACATGTACGTCACCGGCGGCGTACTCCTCCCCTTCTTCTCCTTCATGACCTTCCTCATCGCCGTCCCGACGGGCGTGAAGTTCTTCAACTGGATCGGCACCATGTGGCAGGGCTCGCTCTCCTTCGAGACCCCCATGCTCTGGGCCACCGGCTTCCTCGTCACGTTCCTCTTCGGCGGCCTCACCGGGGTGATGCTGGCGTCCCCACCCATCGACTTCCACATCTCCGACTCGTACTTCGTCGTCGCCCACTTCCACTACGTGGTCTTCGGTACGGTCGTCTTCGCGATGTTCTCGGGCTTCCACTTCTGGTGGCCCAAGTTCACCGGCAAGATGCTCGACGAACGCCTCGGCAAGATCACCTTCTGGACCCTCTTCATCGGCTTCCACGGCACCTTCCTCGTCCAGCACTGGCTGGGCGCCGAGGGCATGCAGCGCCGGATCCCCGACTACCTGGCGGTCGAGGGGTTCACCACCCTCAACACCATCTCGACGATCTTCTCGTTCCTGCTGGGCTCCTCCCTGCTCCCGTTCTTCTACAACGTCTGGAAGACGGCGAAGTACGGAAAGAGCGTCGAGGTCGACGACCCGTGGGGCTACGGCCGTTCACTCGAGTGGACGACCTCCTGCCCACCGCCACGCCACAACTTCACGTCCCTGCCGCGGATACGCAGCGAGTCCCCGGCGTTCGACGAGCGGGAGCTGACCACACGATGACGGCACAGGAGGAGGAGCGGGCGCTGGTCGCCGAGATCGAGGGACATCTGCTGCTGGCGTCGGCCCAGGAGGAGTGCCGTGCGGCGGCGGCCAGAACGGCGGACCGGCTCGGCTGGCTGACGGACCCGCAACGGGAGGATCTGGAACGCCAGTTGGAAACCGAGTACCTCGGCCTGGCCCGCACCTCCTGGCACCGCACAGCGGAACGCGGCGAGGAACTGAGAGGCGAGTACGAAGCCAGATACCGAACACTCCGGCAGCAACTGATGGCCGGCTTCGTCCTACTCTGCGCCCTGCTGACGGCAACCACACTACTGACGCTCGCCACATGAGCGCCCCAAAGGGGCGCGGGGAACTGCGCGACCAGCCACAACTCACCCGCGCCCGACGAACAACCCACTCGACTCAGCTCTGACTCCACTGCTGATTGGTCCCGCCATTGCAGGTCCACAACACCAGCGAGCTCCCGTTACTGGTCGCCGCCCCATACACATCCAGGCACAACCCGGCATTGACGTTCGTGATCGTCCCGTCCGAATTGACGTTCCACTTCTGGTTGTTCTGCCCGTTGCAGTCCCAGATCACGACCTTGGTGCCGTTGGTGGTGCCCAGGTTGTACGCGTCCAGGCACTTGTTGCCGTACACCACGAACTCCTTGCGGGAGGTGTACGTCCAGGCCTGGTTCTGGCCACCGTTGCAGTCCCAGATCTCCGCCTGGGTGCCGTTGGTGATGGTGTTGTTGTAGATGTCGGCGCACCGGCTGGACTGCTTGCCGACGAGGAGTGTGCCGTTGGCGCCCGGAACCGGACTCACCACGATCGAACCGAGCGTCGGCAGCGAACTCCCGGTGAAGGTCAGCGAGTTGCCCGACCCCTTGCTCAGGTCGACCTGTACCGAGACGGTGCCCTGCGAGGACCCGGTCGGCGGGAAGGAGACGGTCGTGGCGGTCTGGCTGTTGACCTGGAGCGTGCCGGTGACGGCGGTGGAGCCGGTGTTGGTGTAGGCGACGTCGACGACGCTCAGCCCGGTGCTCGCCGCGCTCACGCTCGTGTACTTGCCGGTGGAGGTGGCGCTGTAGCTCGTGCCGGACGCCTCCGTGCCCCCGCTGACCTTGAGCATGACCGAGCCGCCGGCCGGCACGCCGGCGGTGTAACTGGTGCTGTACGACCCGAGGTTCGACTGCGCCCACAGGTCGCGGACCGTCGCGGACGCGCTGGTCAGGCCGAGGTCGGACCAGCGGGCGGTGATGTTCGCGGCGGAGGAGGTGCGGTTGAGCAGCACGACCGCGCGGTTGCCGGTGCCGGCGAGGACCTTGCTGTAGACCTGCAGACCGGTGGTGTCCTCGGCGACCTTGACGCCCTGCAGCCCGCGCGCGTCCTGGTCGACGGCGATGACGTCGGAGTTCTTGAGGATGGCGGCCGTCTCACTGGTCATCGTGGTGAGGTCGTTGCCGGCCAGGAGCGGGGCGCCGGAGATCGCCCACAGGGCCATGTGGGTGCGGTTCTGGGCGGCCGTGAGGCCGGACATGCCGACGGTGAGCATGTCGGGGTCGTTGTAGTAGCCGGTGTGCTGGGCGGCCGGGTGCAGGGTCTGGTCGAAGTTGGACAGGACGGCCGACTGGGACGCGGTGCCGCCGTAGTAGTAGATGTCCGTGCTGGTCCGCCACATGGGGGCGAGGCCCGTCGCCCAGTTCCAGGTGTTCTGGTAGCCCCAGTTGCAGATGGACAGGGTCAGCGGGCGGCCGGTGGTCGCGGCGGCCGTGCTGACGGCCGAGCTGATCGACTTGTAGGTGGTGGCCGCGTCCAGGCCCTCGGCGTCGCCGCCGCACCAGTCGACCTTCACGAAGTCGAAGCCCCACTTCGAGAACTGGAGCATGTCCTGGGCGTAGTGCCCCTCGCTGCCGGTGTTGGCGGCGGCGGGGCGGCCGGTCGGGTAGTAGTAGCCGCAGCCGTTGTAGCCGGCGTCGGTGTAGATGCCGGCCTTGAGGCCCTTGCTGTGGATGTAGTCGGCGATGGCGCTCATGCCGCCGGGCCACTCACTGGTGTCGACGGTGATGTTGCCGTCGCTGTCCCGGGTGCCCTGCCACCAGCCCTCGTCGATGTTGATGTACTTGTAGCCGGCGGCGGGCAGCCCGGCCGCGACGAACGCGTCGACCTGCGCCTTGATGACGTCGTAGTCGATCTTCGACGCGAAGCTGTTCCAGGAGGCCCAGCCCATCGGGGCGGTGGGCACCGAGACCTGCGCCACGGTCGCCGCCTGGGCCGGTCCCGGCGAGGCGAAGAGCAGCGCGGCGGCGGCCGTCAGGGTCAGGGCGAGGGCGCGTACGGCGGCGGCCCACAGGTGTCGTACGAGACCGCGGCCGGTCGATCTGGGCGGGGGGTACATGCGGCTCCTCCACGGGGGTGCACGGGGTGTCCGACCCGAAACGTTCGTGATTTCGAACTTGGATCGATGTTCCGAACGTGTCGCGCGCCGAACGTAGAGCCGCCGGAGGGTGAAGTCAACGGCTGTGACAGGGGTGAACTCGGCGCCTCCTTCGGGCCGTTCACCCCCCACGAGGACCCACGAGGACCCACGAGGACCCGCGCACCGCCATACTGCCGCTCGTGCGCGTAGCGATCACGACGGCGGGTTCCCGGGGCGATGTGGCCCCCCTACACCGGTCTCGGGCACGGGCTGAGCCTGGCCGGACACGAGGTCACCCTGGTCACCCACGCCCGTTTCGCGGAGCTGGTGGACGGGTCCGGGGTCGGCTCCCATCCCCTTCCTTCACTTCACTCGCCGGGAACTGGCACGGCCACGCGAAGTGACCCCGTTCATACGGGAGTTCAGTGATCCGTTCGCCGGTCTCGCTCGGGGGCCCGGCCCCTACGGCGCGACGCTGCCGGGGCACCTGGTCGCGGAACAGAAGTCATGGCGGGGGGGGGTTGGCAGTTGTCCGTTTGTCCGCAGTGCCGCGAGCTGGAGTGCAAGGTCACCCCAGCGGTCCCGGGCCGCAGATCGACTCGCGTGGCTCGTCGGTCAGTCCGGTGTCTCGCCCGAGTCGGCGGGCTGGGAGTCGTTGACCGGCGCGGACCGCTCGATGTCGTCGTTGGTCGCGGCCCAGCTGGCCAGCAGGTTCAGGGCGTCCTGCGACGGTGAGTGGGGTTCAGCGGTGTAGGTGAGGAGGAACTGGCTGGGGCCGTCGGGGAGCGGGAAGGTTTCGAAGGGCAGGTCGAGGTCGCCGACGACCGGGTGGTGGAGGAGTTTCACGCCGGTGGTGTGCATGCGGACGTTGTGGGCCGCCCAGCGGCGACGGAATTCCTCGCTGCGGGTGGACAGCTCCCCGATCAGGTCCGTCAGCCGTCGGTCGTAGAGGTCGCGGCCGGCCTCGGCGCGCAGCATGGCGACCGTGTCGCCTGCGACTTCGTCCCAGTGGCGGAAGAACGCGGTCGCGTGCGTGCTGAGAAAGACGAACCGTGCGTTGTTGGGGGGCCGTTCCGGGTCGGCGTACACGGGGGAGAACAGGGCGCGCCCGAGGTCGTTGGCGGCCAGGATGTCCCCGCGCCCGCTGAGGATGAAAGCGGGTGTGCCGGCCATTGAGTCAAGGACGCGCTGCACCGCGGGCCGTACACGCTGCTGGGCCGGGCGGCGGCGTGGCGGGCGGGTCGTGCCGGCGCCGCGTAGGAGGTCGAGCAGGTGGATGCGTTCGGCCTCGTCGAGCTGAAGTGCTTGCGCGATGCCTTCGATGACGCTCTCGGAGACGCCGGTGGCGTTGCCGCGCTCCAGCCGGGTGTAGTACTCGCTGGAGATGCCCGCGAGGAGGGCGACCTCCTCGCGGCGCAGCCCGGTGACCCGTCGGCGCTCTCCGCCGTACAGGGGCAGGCCGGCCTGCTCGGGGGTGACCTTGGCCCGTCGCGTGCCGAGGAATTCCCGGATCTCCGCGCGGAAATCATCGCGAATGTCGCGGTTTGTGCCGTTGGGGTCGTTTCTGCCTGCCATGCGCTTCACTCTACGAGCGCATCCGCCGGGTTGGGGGGCCCTGTCAGTGACCCCCTCATCAGGGACTCCCGCCCTCGCGTGACAGCCGGTTTTGTTGGTGGTGCACCGCCCACGGCGGTGTGAACCGTCCAGACAGACGGCGTTCGTGCCGCCGGTCCCAGCCTCCTCTGCGGCGCTCTCCGCGCTGCAACGCATCATCCCCGCAGACAGCGGGTGCCGGATCTCGGCGCCTGAAAGGAAACCCCCCATGAGCAAGGTCATTCTCGTCACCGGTGCCGGACGCGGTCTGGGCACGGACATCGCCCGCGAGGCCCTCACCGCCGGCCACCAGGTCGTCGCCACCGGCCGCCGCCCCGAAGAGGTCGAGAAGACCCTCGGAGGGCCGCAGGACAATCTGCTGGTCACCAGGCTCGACGTCACCAGCCTGGAGGAGGCCGAGGCCGCCGCGCAGGCAGCCGTCGACCGCTTCGGCCGCATCGACGTCCTGATCAACAACGCCGGGAACCTCTTCACCGGGTACTTCGAGGAGATCTCGCCGGCGCAGATGCGCCGGCAGTTCGAGACCAACCTCTTCGGCCCGATGAACGTCACCCGCGCCGTCCTGCCCATCCTGCGCAAGCAGCGTGCAGGCCACATCATCACCATCACCTCGACCGCCGGCCTGGTCGGCATGGAGTTCACCTCCGCCTATGCGGCCTCCAAGTTCGCGGAAGAGGGCTGGATGGAGTCCCTGCGTCACGACGTCGAGCCGTACAACATCAACACCACGATTGTGGAGCCCGGCTACTTCCGCACCGAACTCCTCGTGGACGGCTCCACCAACTGGCCCGAGCTGTCCATCGACGACTACGCCCCGCGCACCGCCCCGCGGATCGAGGGCATGAAGAGCATGAACGGCCAGCAGCCCGGCGACCCGGCCAAGCTCGCCCGCGCCCTGCTGACCATCGTCGGCCAGGACAAGCCGCTGCTGCGGTTCGTCGCCGGTGCGGACGCCATCGAGGCTGCCGAGGTCAAGGCGAAGGAGCTCCTTGCCCAGGCCGAGGCATCCCGCGAGCTGGGCGGCCGCCTGGCCTACGACGACGCTCACGTCTGAGCACCACGCCCCGCACCCCTGCCGGGACGGAGGACGGCTGCCGGGTGCCTTTTCGACAGCACGGAGAGAGTCAACATGCCCCTCAAAGGCGAGTACGAGCCGAGCAAGGCGCAGTTTGTGCGTGACCAGGTGGAGCTGTACGAAAGCTCCGGCGGTACGCAGGGAACGACGCTGAGTGTCCTGGTCGCACGGGAAGAGGACGAGAGGCTCCGGGACCTGCCCGTCGTCATCCTGACCACCCTGGGCGCGAAGAGCGGCAAGATCCGCAAGACGCCGGTCATGCGGGTGGAGCACGACGGCTCCTACGCCGCGGTCGCCTCCATGGCGGGAGCCCCCACCCACCCCGTCTGGTACCACAACGCGGTGGCCGATCCCCGGGTCGAGCTGCAGGACGGCCCGGTGCGCCAGGACATGCTGGCACGCGAGGTGACCGGGGACGAGAAGGCCTTGTGGTGGGCCCGAGCCGTCGAGGCCTTCCCTGACTATGCCGAGTACCAGAAGAACACGGACCGTGAGATACCGGTCCTCGTTCTGGAGCCGGCAGCCCCCGAGCACTGACCCGGCGCAGCCGGGCCAACCCACGGATCCCCCGCCGGCTGGTCCTGCCAACACCAGCGTCGGACCCCACCTGACAGCGGCCGGTTCGCATCCCCCGTGATCGGCCGGGTGCGCGCCCGGCTTGCCTGGACGAGCACATCACGGACGACTGCGGCACGGATGTCCTCGGCAGCCTGACCTGCGACGACATCCACGTCTGAGCACCACGCCAGGCCGAGGCCGGCAGCCACCGGGTGACGCCTACGGCCCCGACCCGCGACCCGCGACCCGGCCAACGGCGCCCGCGTCGACAGCGCGCGGATCACCCCAGCACGGCCCGCCAACGGTTGGCGCACCCCACTACGCACGACCACCGACCGGCCTGACGGCCGTCACGACAAGGAGTACCTGATGAAGCACGTATCACTGGGCGGGCTCGGTGTCTCCCGCATCGGCCTGGGAGCCATGACCATGGCCGGCACCTACACCACGGGCGGGGACCTCGATGACGCCGAGTCGATCCGCACCATCCACCGTGCGCTGGACCTCGGGGTCACCCACATCGACACCGCCGAGATCTACGGCCCCTTCCACAGCGAGGAAATCGTCGGCCAGGCCATCAAGGGCCGCCGCGACGACGTCGTCATCGCGACGAAGTTCGGTCTCGTCTCGCACACCGGCAACGGCCCCGGCGTCATCGACAGCAGCCCCGCCAACGTGAAGACCGCCGTCGAAGGCTCACTCCTGCGGCTCGGCACCGACCACATCGACCTCTACTACCAGCACCGCGTCGACCCGAACACCCCCATCGAGGAGACCGTCGGCGCGCTGGCCGAACTGGTCGCCGAGGGCAAGGTGCGCCACATCGGCCTCTCCGAGGCCGGCCCCGAGACGATCCGCCGGGCACACGCCGTCCATCCGGTGGCCGCGCTGCAGACCGAATACTCCCTGTGGACCCGCGACGTCGAGGCCGAAATCCTCCCGCTGCTGCGCGAGCTCGGCATCGGATTCGTGCCCTACTCCCCGCTCGGCCACGGCCTGCTGACCGGGCAAATCCGCACCGTCGACGACTTCGCCGACGACGACTGGCGCAAGACCAACCCGCGCTTCACCGGCGAGAACTTCCAGCGCAACCTACGCATCGTCGACGAGGTGCGGGCCATCGGCGCCGAGATCGGCGCCACCCCCGCACAGACCGCACTGGCCTGGCTGCTGACCCGCGGCGACGACATCGCACCCATCCCCGGAACCCGGCGGGTCACCCGCGTCGAAGAAAACACCGCCGCCGACGGCATCGAACTCACCGCCGACCAGCTCGACCGCCTCAACAACCTCACACCCGCCGCCGGCGAACGCCACGACGAGGCCAACATGGCCAGCATCGACCACTGACCGCTGTGCCTGGCCAAGCCCGCGCTCCTGGACTTCGCGACGGTCCGGCGCCCCGGCGAAGGTCCCTGACCCGTCACACCGACCAATCCGCGTCCCTTCACCCTCTCCCTGATCACTGAAAAGGCTCACCATGTCCAAGGTTCTTCTTGTCGTCGGCCACCCCGACCTGTCCCAGTCGAGGGCCAACGCGGCGCTCGTGGACGCCGTCCGCGAGCTGGCCCATGTCACCGTGCACGACCTCTACGCCACCTACCCCGACTTCCAGATCGACGTCGACGCCGAGCAGGCACTGCTGGCCGAACACGACGTGGTCGTCTTCCAGCACCCGGTGTTCTGGTACAACACCACCCCTCTGTTCAAGCAGTGGCAGGACAGGGTCCTCACCCTCGGCTGGGCCTTCACCATGGACGGCTCCGCCTCGCAGCTGGCCGGCAAGAAGGCCGTCGTCGCCGTCACCACCGGCGTCCCCGCCGAGCATTACACCCCCGAAGGCTCGAATCAGGCCACCATCGAGACACTGCTCAGCAGCTGGCACGCCACCCTGCGGCTCTGCCAGTTCGACATCCAGCCGATGGTCAAGCTGTACGGAACCGCCTTCGGCCTCTCCGACGAAGACCTGGCCACCGCCGCCAAGCAGTACAACGAACTGCTCGCCTCCTTCGCCGCCTGACCGCACTCCCACGAGGACAGTCGCCCTCGCCGTCCGCGACGCAGCCGTGATGGTCTGGTCTTCGTGAAACTGCGACCGCTCGTCGCCGAGCACCGTCGGCTCGGCGGATCTGGAGTTGCAGCGTGAGCACGTCCAACAGCGCATAAATCAAGCCGGACGGCTTGTGCAGGATCCCCTTCGCGCGTCCCGACCTGGTCATGCTCCAGTCCCGTCAGGGCGCGGACCGAACACCCGCCCCTCGCGACATCGCTGCCGCGGCCGCATCTTCTCCGGGGGAAGATGTTGTGAGAGGCGGCTTCGCAGCTCAGTCCGACACGTCGGGGCGCGGGATCCTCACCGCCGCGAACCAGGAGGCCGCTACCGGAGCGGTCGGTGTGGGGAGGGGCGTACCGCTCGCGCGAGACGGCGTCTTGACCCCCGCCTCTCCGGCGAGAGTCCGACGCATGCATCCAGAGGGGGCGCAGGCGTCGCACCTGTCGTGCTCTCGCTCAGAGACGATCCGCGAAGTGCACCCCTCTTCTCCGCGCTTTACCTGGGTGTCGAGACCTGGCCCCTGTGCGAGCGGCCGGCTGTGGAAGGAGGCGCGGAAGCGCCCTGTCCCGAGCTGAGCCCGTCCAGCAGGAGGTCCCCGAGCTCGGAGAAGGCGTCACCGGCGGTCAGGCCGGTCCTCTCCAGGAGGACCCCCGACTGGACCGCGTCGATGGTGACTGCCACGACATGGGCGGCGAAGTGGCCGTTGAGTGCGCGGAAGACGCCGGTCTGCACGCCCTCCTCGATGAGTTCGTGGACTCGGTGCGCGGCGGCGGCGGAGTTCTTGCGGTAGATCTGTGCGGTCGGTTCGTAGCCGACCATGTCGTCGTAGAAGGCGTGGGAATGGCGGCGCATGGCGGTGCCGACGCCGTTGAGGTAGACCCGGATGCGCTGCCTGGCGTCGGGCTCGGCCTGGACTGCCTGCTCGATCTCGGCTGTAGCGTCCCGGAAGAAGGCACGGGTGACCGCCAGCACCAGCTGTTCCTTCGTGGAGGCGAGACTGTACAGCGTCGCCTTGGAGCACCCCAGTCGCTGGGCGAGCTCATCCATGGTCACAGAGGTGAAGCCTTCGGCCAGGATGATCGCCTCGGCCTGACGCAGCAGTTCCTCCCGCCGACCAGTATCGACAACCCGCCTGCGAGCCGTTCGGCGCGGACGTCGGTCACGCGAGTCAGTTTGGGCCGTCACCGCAGCAGTCTCCCCTGAGCGTCCCCGCCCGGAAGCGGAGAGTAGTTGCGGGCCGGAAAGCCGACCTGCCCCTGGCGTATGGGTACGAGCGTACCGCCTAACGTACCCACACTGAGTCCCGGGGGTGATGTTCAGGCAGGGCGGAGGAACTGTTCGGGACGCGCCAGCCGGTTTTAAGGGCCATAAAACAACGGCGTGCTTGCACAACTGCGACGGCCCGGCGAATGGGTCGATATCGGCGATCAGGGCGTTGTCACTGCGGCCCGGTCAGTGTGGCTGGGCCGGACGACGGTCGATTGCCGTGGATGAACACCTGCTCGCCCCAGGCTCGCGGTTACCGGATGGAGGAGCCGATGGAGATGCCGCCGTCCACGTCCAGGACGATGCCGGTGATGTAGCCGGCGGCTTCGCTGGCGAGGAAGGCCGCGGCTTCGGCGATGTCCTCGGGCCTGCCGGTGTGGCGCATGGGGATCTTGTTGGTGAGCTTGTCGCGTGCGGGGCCGTTCATGGAGGCGAGCATGGGGGTCTCGATGAGGCCGGGGGCGATGGCGTTGGCGGTGATGCCGTGGCGGGCGCCCTCGAGTGCGAGGGTGCGGGTCATGCCGACGATGCCGGCCTTGGCGGCCACGTAGTTGGTCTGGCCGAAGTTGCCGCGCCATGACATGGAGGAGAAGCTGACGATGCGTCCGTAGCCCTGGCGTTTCATGGGGCCGAACGCGGCGCGGGCGCAGTGGAAGCCGCCGGTGAGGCTGACGTCGACGACCGCGTGCCAGTCGTCGTCGGTGATGTCCTCGAGGCGGTTGTCGCGGATGATGCCGGCGTTGTTGACCAGCACGTCGAGGCGGCCGAGGTCGGTGGTGACCCGGTCGATCCAGGCGTTGACCTGGGCGGAGTCGGTCACGTCCACCCTTTCGGTGCGGAGTTTCGCGTCGTGGGCGTCGGTGATGGTCCCGGCTGCGTCGGTGAGGGCCTGTTCGTTGACGTCGGCCAGCGCAACCGTGGCGCCCTCGGCGGCGAACCGGGTCGCCATGGCGAGGCCGAGTCCTTGCGCGGCGCCGGTGATGGCGACGACGCGTCCGTGGTAGCGGTTCACGTGGTGTCTGCTTTCGTGGTGGGGGGAGTGAGGAAGTCCCGCAGGGAGTCGGCCACCGAGCTGGCCGACCAGTTGTCGGCGAAGGTGGCCAGTTCCTCGCGCAGGGCCTGCTCGGGGGCCATGCCGTCGATCCGGTGCAGGAGTGTCTTGAGGCGTTGCTGGGCGGGGCTGTGGCGGTCGGCCAACTGGTGGCAGATACGGGTGGCGGTGGCGTCGAGGTCGGCCTCGGGCACGATCGCGCGGATCCAGCCGGTGTGTGCGAAGGCGGTCGCCGGGAGCAGTTCACCGGTGAGCAGGAGCCAGCGGGACAGGCCCCGTCCGACCGCACCGGGCAGCCGGACGCTGGACCCGCCGGCCGGTACCAGGCGCCGGTTGAGGTGGCCGTCGCCGATGAGCGTGGTGTCGGCGGCGACGACGACATCGCAGGCCAGGGCGAGTTCGAGGCCCCCGGCAACGGCGTGACCGTGCAGCACGGCGACCCATGGTTTCGGGCTGGCCGCGATACGGCTGAAGCAGGCCGACACGTCGGTCAGGAAGCCGACCGGGTTGTCGCCGCGGTCGTGCAGTTGGAGGAACTGGTGGAAGTCTCCTCCGGCGCAGAAGCTCGGTCCGTTGCCTGCCACGGCGATGACCGCGGTGTCGGGGTCGGCCTCGGCGCTGGTGATCTGCTTGTCCAGGGCTTCTATGAGGGTGGCGTCGAGGGCGTTGCGCCGCTCGGGGCGGTTGAGCAGCAGCCATCGGACGGGACCGCGTTGTTCGACGAGCAGGGGTTCGGGGTCGGTCAACGTGGCTCCGGGGTGGTGAGTTCGGTGCGTCGGCGTTTGCGCAGCAGGTAGCGCTGGGTCTTGCCGCTGGGTGTCTTGGGCAGGGCGTCGATGAAGTGGATCGTGCGCGGGTATGCGTGGGCGGCGTAGCGGGTCTTGACCAACTGCTGGAGCTCGGTGGCCAGTTCCGGTGAGGCGTCGCGGCCGTCGCGGAGGACGACGTACGCCTCGATGACCTCGCCGCGGACGTCGTCGGGTGCCCCGATCACGCTGCACTCGGCGACCGCGGGATGCTGGGCGAGCACGCTCTCGATCTCGAACGGCCCGATCCGGTAACCGGCCATGATGATGACGTCGTCGTCGCGGGAGGAGAAGAAGAAGTCGCCGTCGGCGTCGATCCGCCCGGCGTCGCCGGTGAGGTAATAGCGGCCGTCGGCGGTGAACTTGGCGCCACTCTGGCCTGGGATCTGGTAGTCGCGGAAGGTCATGAGCGGACTCGCCGCGACGTCTATCGCGACCCGGCCGAGCACGCCCGGTCCGGCCGGCTCGTCCTTCTCGTCGGCCAGGACGGTGAGGCTCCAGCCGGGTACCGGCCGGCCCATCGATCCGGCCTTGAGGGGACGGGCGAGTTCGGGGTGATGGTGGTTGGCCAGGGGCATGCCGACCTCGGTCTGGCCGAAGTGGTCGTGCACGGCCAGGCCGAGCGCGGCGCCGGCCCACTCGTTGACCTCGGGAGTCAGGGGCTCGCCCGCGCTGGACGCCCGCTCCAGCCGCAGCCCCTTGGGCACCGGCACCGACGAGGAGCGCAGTCCCCGGTAGACGGTGGGGGCGGCGGTGAAGTCGGTGACCTTGTGGTTTACGAGGGTGCGCCAGGTCGTCTCCGGGGAGAACCCGCCGGTCAACAGCAGGCTGGGGATGCCGGCGGCCATCGGAGCGACGATGGCTGAGTACAGCCCGTAGGCCCAGCCGGGGTCGGCGGCGCACCAGTAGCTGCTGTCCGGGGTGACGCCGAGACCGTATTCCAGGTAGATCTGCCAGCCCGTGATGTAGGAGACGGGGTGGATGACGCCCTTGGGCTTGCCGGTGGTGCCGGAGGTGAACATGTGCACCAGCGGTCCGTCCCCGCTCGTGATGACCGCGGGCACCGGCTCGGGGGACGCGGCCGCGACGAGATCGGCCAGCGACAGGTCACCGCGCGCCGTGCTCGTTCCGGTGACGACGACCCTTCGCTCGGGGTCGTCCGGCATGTCGGGGCCCGGGTCGAGTTTGTGGCGCTGGTCAGGGTCGACGACGACGACGTGCGCACCCGCGCCCTCCAGCCGCAGGGTGATGGCCTGGGGTGCGAACGCGGTGAACAGCGGGACGTAGACAGCGCCGAGCCGCCAGATCGCGAGGATGACGGTGACCAGGTCGGTGCTCTTGCCCATCAGGGTTGCCACCCGGTCACCGGGACCGACCCCGAGCCCTTGCAGCGCCCGCGCGTACCGGTGCGAGTTGGCGGCGAGCTCGCCGAAGGTCAGCGTGGAAGCCTTGCCGTCGCCGTCGAGGACGGTGAACGCGACCCGGTCGGCGGGGTGCCGGTCGCACAGCAGCCCGGCCACGTCGAGGGAAGGAGCCGCGAAGGTCGCGGTCAGCTCGGCGACCCGGTCGGCGGCGCTCACGACTGGTCCTTGCGGTCGATGACCGGCAGGACCAGACGGCTGGGGTGGTTCGGCCCGTGATGGATGTGGTTGATCGCGGGAATCATCTGCTCCTCGCTCTCGCGGGCGATGACGCCGCCAGTGTTGGTGTTGCGGTCGTAGCGGGGGAAGTTGCTGCTGGAGACGTCCACGCGGATGCGGTGACCGGGAAGGAACACGTTGGACGTGGCGGTCATGTCGATGGTGATCTCGTAGACCGTGCCGGGCTCCATGAACTCTTCTGTGGAGAGGCCGCCCCGGTAGCGGGTGCGCAGGATGCCGTCGCACAGGTTGATCGCCTTGCCGTCGGGGAAGACGTCGACGAGCTTGGCGGTGAAGTCGGTGTCCACCGCCGACGAGGAGACGAACAGGGTCAGGCTGACCGGACCCGTGACCTCGACAGCCTCCTCGAGTACGGGCGTGGCGAAGCACAGGACGTCCTCGCGGCCGGTGACGGTCCGCTGGTCGACCGGGCCGCAGAGTTCCAGTGTCACCGGCATGGACGCCCCGCCGGCCGTGGGAACCGGGCGGCGCGGGTCGTAGAGGTAGGTGTCGCGCCCGGCCCGGGTCGGCGGCTCGGTCGTCAACGCGCCGTCACCGCCCGCTGTGTTGGCATGGCCGGCGCTGGTGAGGTGGTAGTCGGTCCACTGCGTGTCGGGCAGCGGCCACTCCTGCTCGTCGCGCCACTGGTCGATGCCCATGACGAAGATCTTCACCGGTGCCACGTCGTCCAGTGCGGTGGTGTCGTCGCGGAGCCAGCGGTCGAAGAACTTCACGTGCAGGCCGGTCAGGCCCAGCATCTGGGCACTGGCCAGCGGGCCGAAGGAGCGGTCGGGATAGACGCCGGTCTGGGATATGTGGTCCCACGGACCAATGATCAGCCGTTGCCCCTCGCGTGCTTGCGCACTTCCTGCCTTCTGGCGGGCGGTGGTGTAGGTGCGTACGGTCTGCCCGATGTAGAGGTCGTACCAGCCGCCGATGTTGAGCGCCGGGGCGGTGACGTTCTTGAGCTCGGGCGTGAGCTCCATGGCGTCCCAGTAGGCGTCGTGGGAGGGGTGGGCCATCCAGTCGTCCCACCACTTCCCGTACTCCGCCAGGACCGGAACCTCGGCCGTCGGCAGCACGTCGTTCAGCGGCTCCGGGAACAGGAGAGCCTGACCGAGCTGCTGCAGCTGGGACACGGAGCCCTCGCCGGCCGCCAGGGACCGCTGGGCGTCGGCCGTGTACATCATGGCGTTCCACAGCGTGACCAGGCTCAGTGAGAGCGCCCCGCCCGCGCCGTACCAGGGCGCTTCGTAGTTGTCGATCGAGGTGAAGGCCGGCGCGATCGCCTTGAGGCCCGGGGCGCCGGTCACGGCGGTCTCCCACTGGACCATTCCGAGGTAGGACGCCCCGTACATGCCCACCGTGCCGTCCGACCACGGCTGGTCAGTGATCCAGGCGACGGTGTCCTCGCCGTCGGCCCTGTCGGCCATATGAGGAACGAACTCGCCTTCCGAGCGGTGGGTTCCCCGGCAGTCCTGCACCACCACCGCGTAGCCCGCCTCCAGCAAAGCCATGAGGTCGGGCATGACCCCGCCCAGGGTGATGCCGAACACGTCTTTGCCGTAGGGCATGCGCACGAGCAGCGTCGGAGCCTTCCCCTCGGCTGGATGCCACACGTTGGCGGCGAGGGCTGCACCGTCACGCATCGGAACTCGGACATCTATCTCGTACAGGTGCTGCATCGGTGCTCCTCGTCGAGCTGGCTGCGTTGCCCCGGCTGTGGGTACGTTATGAGGTACGTTCGTACCCTGTCAATTACCACATGAAGGCCGACCTCTGGCGATTCGCCGTAGGCAACGGTGTCGGCGACGGGGCTGGTCGCCGCCGACGCCGCCCCCCGCCTGCAAGGGAAGGGGTGATGGGCTCATGTTCGCACTGACGCGAACATAAGTTACGGTGAAAACGCACCCGGCCGGACGAAGGCAGCCGGGCGCGCAACCCCCGCCAGGAGAACCACGGCATGACCACTGTTGCTGCCTGCGCCGCACCCGCCGCCAACGCTCCACTGGAGCGCACCACCATCGTCCACCTGGTCCGCGAGGGCTTTGGCCAGGCGATCTTCCCGAGGTCCCGGGCCACGAGATCGCGGGCGTCGTCTCCGAGGTCGGCCCCGGCGTGAGCAAGTACAAGGTCGGCGACCGTGTGGGCGTCGGCTGCATGGTCGACTCGTGCCGCGAGTGCGAGAACTGCAAGGCCGGCCAGGAACAGCACTGTGTATGAGGGGCTGTCCAGACGTACAACGCCATCGGCAAGGACGGCGAGATCACCTACGGCGGCTACGCCACGCATGTCGTCGTCGACGAGAACTTCGTCGTCCGTATCCCCGACGGGCTTGTCCCTGGACGCCGCCGCGCCGCTGCTGTGCGCGGGCATCACCACGTACGCACCGCTCAAGCAGTGGGGCGCGGGCCCCGGCACGAAAGTTGCCATGGTCGGCCTGGGCGGTCTCGGCCACGTGGGCGTCAGGATCGCGCACGCGCTCGGCGCGGAGGTCACGGTCCTGTCCCAGTCGCTGCGCAAGAAGGACGACGGCCTGAAGCTGGGCGCCGACCACTACTACGCGACCAGTGACCCGAAAACGTTCGAAGAGCTCGCCGGCTCCTTCGACCTCATCGTCTCCACAGTGCTGAAGACGGGCGGCGCCCTGGTGAACGTGGGCGTCCCGGAGGAGCCCATCGCCTTCCGCCCGCCCTCCCTCATCGGTGGCAACAAGATCCTCGCCGGATCGATGATCGGCGGCATCCCCGAGACCCAGGAGATGCTGGACTTCTGCGCCGAGCACGGGATTGGCGCGGAGATCGAGCGGGTCGCCGCCTCCGAGATCAACGAGACGTACGAGCGGGTGCTGGCGAGCGACGTGCGGTACCGGTTCGTGGTCGACAACGCGACCATCTGAGACCCGTCGCACGCACAAAGGTCCCGGCGGATCATCCGCCGGGGCCCTCGACTGTGGGCACCGTCCAGGTGAGCGTCTGGGACACCGAGGTGTGCTCGTCAGCCGGCCCCGACAGTCACACGGTGAGTGCTGGCTCGTCGTGGGGACAGCCAGGGCTCAGCCGGCCATGGCATCGCGGACGTCGCACAGCCCTTCGCCGAGAGGGGTGAGCCGGTATCCCGACCCGCAAGTGAACCAAGGGTAGACAGGGGGGCTGACGACTGTCGCCGCCCCGCTCAGCTCGCCATCCTCGAAAGCGCCGCGCCACCTGCTGCGGGAGCTGCCGCTGCACACGGCGAAGGCCATCGAGATCCAGGTCTTCGTGCCGGTGGAGTCGATCCGGTCCGATCCGCATGTGCGTATAGGCGGTCAGTGACCAGTCTGTGTAGGTGGTACGGCGGGGTGGGTGGCCTATCGCCTTGCTGGTGCACGGGTTACGGTCACTCGGCGGGCGGGAGGCCCCCCTCGCCCAACTCGGCCGTGGCCTGGTCGACGTTGTGTCCGGGGTGTCGTTCGAGGTGATCGAAGTCGGCCGCAAGCTGGATGCCTGGCTGCGGTGGGTCCGGTTCGTCGCGGCCACGGAGGGGTGCCCCGGAGGGTCAGGCGCTCTCGGCGTTCACGTAGGGCTCCACGCGGCCGACGCTCTCCTTGAGGACGAGGTCGAGCAGTCCGGGGAAGCGCTGGTCCAGATCTTCCTTGCGCAGGGTGTTGAAACGGCGGGTGCCGACGTCGTGCTGCCGGATGAGGCCGGCCTCGCGCAGGACGCGGAAGTGGCGGGTGAGTACGGACGCGGTGACGTCCTGGGTGAAGCCGCTGCAGGCCAGGCCGGGGGAGACGGAGAGGGTGACGACGATGGTGAGCCGGGTCTCGTCGGTCAGCGCGCTCATGATCTTGAAGAGGTCGAGGTCGTCCGTGTCGGGGTGGACGAGGGGTGACGCGGTGCGACTGGCCATGAGGGAAGGATAACCCCGGCCTCATGTTCGCGTCGACGCGAACATGAGTTACAGTGAACGCACGGATTGACTCTTCATCCGTCATCCACCGGGTTGCCCATCACCGGTACCACGGCATGCCGCCAACGCCTTTGACGGCGCGGCCTGCATCAAGAACGGAGCACACCCCATGACCACAACACAGGCGACCGAGCCGAGAACCCACCAGACGGAAACGGCCGCGGAGGTGGTCGGCCGCCTTCGTGCGACGTTCAACACCGGCGTCACCCGCCCACTGGACTGGCGCGTCAGCCAACTGCGGCGGCTGCGGGCACTGCTGGTCGAGAACGAGCAGGAACTGATCGAAGCCCTCTGGGCGGACCTGAGGAAGAACCCCGCCGAGGCGAAGATGCAGGAGATCGACTTCACCGTCGCCGACATCGACGAGACGCTGGCGAATCTCGAGAGCTGGCTTCAGCCTCGCCCGGTGGAGGTTCCCGCCCACTTCGGTCCCACGACCACGGCCTACACCACGTACGACCCGCTCGGGGTCGTCCTGGTGATCGCCCCGTGGAATTTCCCGCTGCACCTGCTCATCGACCCCATCATCGGCGCACTGGCCGCCGGGAACACCGTGGTGGCCAAGCCGAGCGAGATGTCGGTGCACACCTCGGCGGTCGCTTCACGCCTCCTGCGACAGTACTTCGACGCCGACGTGCTCACCGTCGTCGAGGGGGGCGCCGAGGAGACCACGGCCCTCCTGGCACAACGCTTCGACCACATCTTCTACACCGGCAACGGCACCGTCGGCCGGATCGTCATGGCCGCAGCCGCCAAGAACCTCACCCCCGTCACGCTCGAACTCGGAGGCAAGTCACCGGTCTTCGTGGCGCCCGACGCCGACGTGGACGAGACCGCGAAGAGGCTGGTCGGCGCCAAGTTCGGCAACGCGGGGCAGCAGTGCATAGCCCCCGACTACGTCCTGGCCGATCCCGCCACCGCCGCCGCACTGGTCCCCGCCCTCCGCGCGGCGGTCGACGCCCAGTTCGGCACCACCCCGCAGACCTCACCCGACTTCGGCCGGATCATCAACGAGCGGCACTTCGACCGGCTCACCCGTCTGCTGGACTCCGGCCGGCCGGCGGTGGGAGGCCGGCACGACCGCGACGACCTGTTCATCGCACCGACCGTGCTCACCGATGTCGACCCCGCATCGCCCATCATGCAGGAGGAGATCTTCGGTCCGATCCTCCCCGTCGTCGAAGTCGCAGACCTCGATGCCGCCATCGCCTTCATCAACGAACGCGACAAGCCCCTCGCGCTCTACGCCTTCACCACGTCCGAGGCCACCAAGTCGCGCCTCGTGAACGAGACGTCCTCCGGCGGCGTCGCCTGGGGCCAGCCGGTGATGCAACTGCTCATGCCCGGCCTGCCCTTCGGCGGCGTCGGCGAAAGCGGCATGGGCCGCTACCACGGCCGGTACTCCCTCGAGACGTTCAGCCACCTCAAGGCTGTCGCGGACGTACCGCTCAGCTAGCCTCGCGCTTTGGTGAGGCAGGCTGTCCGATGGGCGATCGGGCGGCGGAAGTGCCTCAAGCCGAGAATGAGGATCGCTGATATCGCTGTTCCCGCCACCGCCAGAAGCGCGTTCCAGGTGAAGCCGCATATCGGTCCTCTTCGCGGCGGCACCCATGACTACGTCACCTGGCTGCCTGCTGATCGTGCGCAAGGAGCGAACACCCGTACTCCGGCGGGCAGTTGCGCTTGACCGGCGTCGACACCCCGACGCCGACGGCATGCGGCTCTCACCGCGTTCGCCGCCCACACCACCCACACCCCGATCGCGGTCCTGGAACCGCGTCACCGTCAGCGGGCCCGCGCCTGCCCGAGGACCGCATCCGCGCCTCCGCCCGAACAGCGTAGACCACCTGCATCGCAGACATTCATACCGTTTTCCTCCGTATTGTAGAAAGAAAGAAAGCCATGTCTGTCAATACTTCAGAAGTTTCGCCCGTTCCATCGCTTTTCTCTCCCGTCTCTCTCGGGAAGATCGAGCTCGCCAACCGCATCGTCATGGCACCGCTGACCCGGGTCCGGGCCGGTTCCTCCGGCATCCCCGGGGACCTGATGGTCGAGTACTACCGGCAGCGGGCGAGCGTCGGAATGATCATCACCGAGGGCACCTACCCCGACCACGCGTCGCAGGGGTATGTCGGTGAGCCGGGCATCGCCACCGACGAGCAGGCGGCCGGCTGGCAGCGGGTGTTCGAGGCGGTGCACGCCGAGGGCGGCCGCATCGTCCTGCAGATCATGCACGCCGGCCGCGGCACCCACCCCGACATCAACGGCGGCCGCCGCATCCTCGCCCCCAGCGCGATCGCCATCGACAACAAGACGTTCACCGAGAAGGGCGAGCAGCCCTACCCCGTACCGGAAGCGATGACCACCGCGGAGATCCGGGCAGCTCTGGAGGACTTCGTCGCCGCGGCCCGCCGGGCCGTCGAGGCGGGAGCGGACGGCGTGGAAATCCACGGCGCCAACGGCTACCTGCTCCAGGAGTTCCTCTCCCCGGCGGCCAACCAGCGCACCGATGGATACGGCGGCTCGCCGCACAACCGCGCCCGCTTCGTCGTCGAGGTCGTCACGGCCATCGCCCAGGCCGTCGGTGCCGAGCGGGTCGGGCTGCGGATCTCGCCGGAGGTCGACCTCGGGGACGTCTTCGAGACCGACCGGGACGACGTCCTGGCCACCTACGGCACCCTGCTCGACCAGCTGCGCCCGCTGGGCCTGGCCTACCTCTCCGTGCTGCACGCCGAGCCGGGCGGCGACCTGGTACAGGAGCTGCGGCGGCGCTTCGACGGCAAGCTGATCGTCAACAGCGGCCCCTTCGGGGGGCAGACCACCCGCGAGCAGGCGCTCCAGCAGATCGAGGCCGACCACGCCGACGCCGTGGTCGTGGGCCGGGCTCTCATCGCCAACCCCGACCTGGTCGCGCGCTGGCAGGGTGGCCACCCGGAGAACGAGCCGCGGCCGGAACTGTTCTACGGGCCGGGCGCCGAGGGCTACACCGACTACCCCTTCCTCGAAGCGGCTTGAGGCCCACTCTCACGCCTGTCCATGCCGCACCCCCCTCACACATGGACAGGCGCCCGACCGGCGACACTGTGCCCACCCCTTTGAGCCCGCGGTCACACCGGCGATCACCGGCTCGAGGACCGTCGGGTCCGTCAGGGCGTTGACGGTCCGCAGGTTCCTGGTCAGCAGCCTGCGTTCGGTGACCTCGGCGACCTCGGAGGCGGTTCACGAGTTACTTGGCACCTGATTCGCCGCTCGTCAACGGCTCCCCAACCGACGCCACCACTGGTCCAGGGCCCTTCACGCCGGAGGGCCCTGAGCCGTGCCCGCAGTGGACAACGGACAGAACGAAACCCCATCCATAACGGTGGAACGGCAGGAGTGGCCCGTCCAGCACGGCTTCAGCCCGCTGGTGGTCCCGCGCCCCCGCGACCGGCGCCGGGGCCTCGGGGTCTGCGGCTACTGGTGGCCGTACGACGGCGAACCCCGGCTCCCCGCCGAGATCCGGGCGTTCCTCGACGCGGGCCCGCCACCGGTGTTCGTCGGCCTCGGCAACGCCACCGTGCCCGACGCCGCGCACCTGAGCGGCCAGGTCGCGGCGGCGCTGCGGAAGGCCGGGCTGCGCGGGGTGATCCAGCGCGGCTGGGGCGGCCTGGCCGCCGACGGCGACGACATGCTGACCGCCGGCGAGCTGCCCCACTCGGCCCTCTTCCCCCGCATGGCGGCCGTGGTCCACCACGCGGGCGCGGGCACCACGACGGCGTGACTGCGGGCCGGGGTGCCGGCGGTACCGGTCCCGATCCAGTTCGACGAGGGGCTCTGGGCAGCGCGGCTGGTGACGTTGGGGGTGGCTCCAGCGGCGGTGCCGTTGCGGGGGCTGACCGTCGACGCGCTGGCGGGGGGGGCGCTGCGGCGAGCGACGCGTCAGCCCGAATTCGCCGACAGGGCGAGGACGTCGGGCGCACGCATCCGCGCGGAGGACGGGATCGCACCGGTCACGGCGGCGCTGGCAGCGCCTCTTTGGGGAGCGCGCAGATAGCGCGACCGGCCACCACACGCCCACACCCGAGCGACTACCGAGCCCCCTCCGGCGTCCACCCCTCCGGCCGCAGGATCCCCACCAGCAACCGCACCAGCTCCTCCACGACGTCGTCGAGACTCGCGTCCACCCACCCCGCACTCCAGTCGTGCAGCAGGCCGTTGACGCTGCCGATGAACGCCGTCGCCGCCAGCCGGTAGTCGCGCGGTGCCGCGTCCCCGCGCGCGACCGCCGCGTTCGCCTCGGTGCATATCAGCTCCACCCACCGCGCCCGCCGCGCCAGCCGCTGCTCCTCCAGCCGGGGACTGACCCCGATGATCTCGACGAAGGTGATCCGGATGCGCCGGGGATCCGACGTCACGTCACGCGCGTACGCACGGAAGAGCACCGTGACCCGTTCCACCAACGGCAACGGCTCCGCCTCGGCGAACGCGGCCACCACCGCCTGCTCGGCCCACCCGTTGACCTCCAGGTGCAGGGCGGCGAGCACGTCCTCCAACGTGTGGAACTCCTCGTAGAACTGACGCGTCGACAGACCCGCCGTCTGGCTCAGCGCGGCGACGGTCGTGGCGCGAAATCCCGGTGCGTCGCCGAAGAGCTGGAGCGCCGCCTCCAGGAAGCGCCGACGCCGCTCCGCCTTGCGTTCCTCGGCGGACCGCCCGCCGTACCGTCCCGTCGGTGCCTTGAGCCTGCCCGCCAAGACCGCCCCCTCCGTCGTCCGCCCGTTGGCCAATTTTGTCGTGTACGCCTCTTGTGAAGTAAGCCGCCCCCTCCTTACTTTTCAGTAAGTTCGTTTTGAACGCGCCCGTGTTCAGATTCAGCGACCCGAGCCTGCACGCGCGTCCCCACCCCCCCATCAGAGGAGAGAGCAGTCATGCCTGCCTTCAGACCCAGGCACCTTTGCTCCGTAGCCGCCGCCCTCGTCCTGACCGTCGCCGCACCCGCGACCGCCGCCACCGCCGCGACGGACGCCGCCCTGCGCGAGGTGCTCTTTGTCGGCAACAACTGGGACGGCACCGCGACCGTCCTGAACTCGTCCGGCGACTTCGCCAAGGTCGGCCAGCTCAACGTCATCCCGGACAAGGACGCGCGGATCGCCGAGATCAACGCGGACCCGATCAAGTGGATCTACTACACGTCGATCCGCAACGAGGTCGGACAGGGCCACGACCAGTACGTGGACGACATGTACTCCACGCCGGACGGCAAGTCCGTGGTGGTCTCGCGTCCGAGCTTCGCGGACGTCGTCTCCATCGACCTGGCCACCGACAAAATCAACTGGCGGTTCCCGGTGGCCGGTTACCGTGCCGACCACATGGCCGTCTCCCCCGACGGCACCAAGGTCGCGGTCTCGGCGTCCACCGCGAACAAGGTGCAGGTCCTGGACATCAACACCGGCAAGGAGCTGGGCGAGTTCGACACCGGTGACAAGCCGCACGAGAACGTCTTCAGCCCCGACGGGAAGTACATCTGGAACATGGCGATCGGCGAGGTCACCACCTCGCTCGACGACCCGATCTGGGACTGGACCAAGGGCGACCGCCACATCACCGTCGCGGACGCCACCACCTACAAGCAGGTCAAGACGATCGACATGCGGGCCCGGCTGGACGCGATCGGCCTGACGGACTTCTCGGACGCGGTGCGGCCCGCGGCCTTCACCCCCGACTGGTCGAAGATGTACTTCCAGGTGTCGTTCTTCAACGGCTTCCTGGAGTACGACATCGCCACCGACAAGATCACCCGGGTGAAGACCCTGCCGGCGAACCCGGCGACCAGCACGGACCGCACCACCTGGCTCCTGGACTCCCGCCACCACGGCATCTCGATGAAGCCGGACGGCACCAAGCTGTGCGTCGCCGGGACGATGGACAACTACGCGACCGTCGTGGACCGGGCCACCCTGCAGGAGGGTCCGCTGATCACCGCGTCCACCCCGTACTGGGCAACGGTCAGCGGTGACGGCAAGGACTGCATCATCTCGGAGGCGGGCGCCGACCAGGTGACGGCCATCGACTTCGGCACCAGCCAGAAGGTGACCTCGGTCCCGGTCGGCGACCACCCGCAGCGCGTCCGGCTCGGCCATGTGCAGGCCGGCTGGACCGGTGCGAGCGGCAGTTGACAGAGGGTCCGATACTTCGGCCTCCGGGATGCGCGGCACCCCGGAGGCCGAAGCCCTGCCCGGAACACTCAGAACTTCGCCGCCACCCAGGCGGCCAGTTCCGCCTTGGCCGCGTTCAGCAGGGTGGAGCTCGGCGAGGTGGCCCCGTTGGTCACCAGCGCGAAGTGCAGCACGCCGGAGTCCGAGTCGGTGAGCAGCAGTCGGCGGCTGCCCGTCCCACCCGGTTCGGCGGCGACACCGACGGGGGTGGAGGACGTGTACGACGGGGGTGCGTAGGCCGTGCCCAGGTCGGAGACCACGGTGGTGGAGGCGGTCGCGAAGGAGGCCGGCAGATGGAGGTCGGTCGGTGCGGTGGCACTGCTGGAGCGCCAGACCTGGACGGCGTACTGGCCGGAGCCGACCAGCGCGGACACGTTCGGCAGCGAGCTGGGCACCGGGTTCCAGGTCAGGGTCGTCGAGCCGTCCCGGGAGCGGTCCTCGTAGGTGAAGGCGAGGGTGGTGCCGGAGGTGGCGCCCGGGTAGATCCGGTCGAGCAGCCGGGCGTCCTGACGGAGCGTCACCGTACCGCTGTCGGTCATGTTGACGGCCGACAGGTCCTCGTCGTTCCAGGCGTCGCCCGAGGTGAGGACCTTGCCGGCGTTGTCGTTCATCAGCTCGTGGTGACGGCCGTTGTAGATGTCCCACTGCCACTGGGTGCCGGACAGGACCGGGCCGGAGGTCGCCGGGGTGGACCACCAGTTCGCCCCGGAGAGGCGGGAGTCGAGGGCCTGGTACATGGCCTTGTCGACGGTCGGCGCCTTGCCGGCGGTGGTGCCGGACAGCGGGTGCCCGAACTCGCTGACGACCGCCGTGGTCCCGGTGGCCGAGGCGCGGTCACGGATGGTGCCGAAGTCGGTCGAGTACTGGCCGTCGGCGGCGTTGCCCCACATCAGGATGCCGGAGATGGCCTTCTGGTCGTAGAAGTGGGTGTTGAAGACGTACCGCGAGCCGAGCGTGCCCACGTCGAGCAGGCCGCCCTCCTGGTGGGTGACGTTGCCGTTCCAGTAGAGGTTGGGCTCGATGAGCGCGGGCTTGCTGGTCCAGCCGGCGGCGTCCATCCGGGCCCGGAACTTCTGGTAGAAGGGCCAGAGCCGGTTCTGCTCCCAGGTGCGGGAGGTCTCGCCGGAGTCGTAGGAACCGGCGTACGGCTCGTTGTACGGGTCGAAGCCCACCACGCCCGCGAACTCGTCGGACGTCAGGTGCTGGGCCAGGTAGGTCATGGTGGTCTGGGCGGTGGCCAGGAAGTAGTCCTGGAGGCCGTAGTTGTTGTGCCAGAAGTCGTACTGGGCCTCCTGGACGGCCGCGTTCTGGGTGATGTTCTGGCCCCAGAAGAGGCAGATGCCGCACGACTCGCTCGGGTAACTCCCCAGCGCCACGGCCCACTTGGGGGCGCCGTCGCCGGTGTACCAGCTGCCGGAGTTGAACAGGTAGCGGGAGTACAGGTCCTGGTGGAAGTCGGGGAAGACGCGGATGCCGGCGTCGAGGAACGCCTGCATCTGCGCGGTGACGGCGGCCAGGTAGGTGGTGGAGACCTGGCCCTGGACGGGTTCGGCGTGCGCCCAGGAGAGCAGGAAGCGCACGGCGTTGCCGCCGCCGAGGGCACGCAGCGCGGTCGCGGACTTCTTCGCGTCGGCGACGGAGGCGAACGGCAGGCCGCTGTTCTCCTCCAGCTTGGTCTCGCCGGAGACGTTGTAGCCGCGCAGCACGACCTCACGGCCCTGGCCGTCGACGAAACGGCCGTTCTGGACGGTGAGCGAGGTGCCGTCGAACCAGAGGGAGTCGGACGGGGTGGCCGCGGTGGCGGACGGAGCGCCCGCCACCGCGAGGAATCCGCAGAGGACGACCAGGACAACGATCAAACGCGCCCGGATTGTGGTCATGTTCATTACAGTCCGGTGATTTCCGGACACCGTCAATACTTCTGACTCATGAGTAAGTTGAATACCTGCCCGACACTTGTCGCTCAGCCGCCCACTCGACCGGTCACGTTCAACAGGTACTCCCGGCGGTTGAGCGGGTTGTGGTCGGTGCGCGCGCGTTCGGGGACCGTGCCGCGCGCCAGGGGCGCGTAGTGGTCGAAGGCGCTCTCCAGCTCGCCCTCACCCCGGGTCAGCCCCGGCAGCAGCTGCTCCAGCCGGTGCACCCGGGCGGCCGGTACCGCGCCCTCCAGAACGCCGAGCTGCCCCTCCGTCCTGGTGTCCCGGGGCAGTGCGCCGAGCCGGGTGAGCACCGGCAGCAGCGCGCCCAGCGTGTCCGCCGGGGCCTCCAGCCGGAAGCGGTGCATCGGCTCGTGCACCCGGGTGCCGGCCCGGCGCAGCGCCTCGGTCAGCACGAGCGGGGTCAGCCCCCGGAAGTCGTGTCCGGTGCTCGACATGCTCTTGTCGAAGCCCTGGTGCGCATGGCTCTGCCGGGGCGAGTAGCCGGAGTGGGTCATGGTCACCGTGCAGTCCGGGATCCGCCAGCCGTGCAGCCCCTGGCCGAGGGTCTCGCGCACGGTGTCCTCGACGGCCTTGAAGAAGGCGTACGGCATCGAGCCCAGCTCCACCTCCAGCCGGAAGCCGACGCCCGTGCCGGGCGGGGCCGGCTCCACCCGCAGGCCCACCGTCGCCAGGAAGGGGTTGCCGTCCTTCTTGTTGAACTCGACGGCCGCCCCGGTGCCGGTGACCCGTTCGACGCAGATGGTCGTGGTCTCCCGGAAACCGACGTCGAGGCCGTACTCCTCGGCGAGGGTCGCCTGGACGACCTCCTTCTGCACCTCGCCGTAGAGGGAGACGGAGGTCTCCTGCCGTACCTCGTCGTGCCGGACGTCGATCAGCGGGTCCTGCTCGGCGAGTTGGGTGAGGGCGACGTGCAGGGAGCGCCGGTCGGTGCCGGGCCCGGGGACGACGACGGTCTCCAGGGTCGGGGGCGCGAAGTGGTGCTCGTACACGCGCCCGGGCAGGCCGAGCGCGTCACCGATCCGGACTCCGCCGAGCCCCCACACCTTGACGATCCGCCCGGCCCCGGCAGCGTCCTGCCGGAGCTCGCCACCCCGGTCGAACACGGCGAGCCCGGTGACCCGGCCCTCCACCGGGCCGCCGGCGACCCGCCCGTCGGCACTGCGACGACCCGCTTGCCCGTCGCCACGGACTCCGTCGTCCTCCCCCGCACGGACGGCTTCGACAGGGCGCCGCTCGCGGACGGCTTCGGCCCGGCCCGACCCGCGCCGACCCACGACCCGATGCTTCTCGCCTTCGTCATGCGCCTCGGCGATCCGGTCGTCCCAGCCGGTCGCGGCCCCCGGGACACCCCCGTCGGCCCCACCGCCGCCGTCTTCCGCGCGGTCGCCCCCGAACGGGATCCGCTCACGTACCCGCAGCGTGCCCGCGTGGATCCGCGCGTAGGCGATCTTCTCCCCCGCCGGGCCCCGTTCCACCTTGAAGACGGTGGCCGACAGCGGTCCCGCCGGATCGCCGTCGGCCACGGGCAGCAGCCGTTCGACGCCCGCGATCAGCTCGGGCACCCCGGCGCCCGTGACGGCGGAGCCGAAGTACACCGGATGGACCAGGGCCCGCCGGGTCTGGTCGGCGAGGGCGGCGCGCAGCCGCGCGTCGGGGACCCCGCCGTCCAGGTAGGCGACGAGCAGGTCGTCGTCGTGGTCGGCGAGCGCGTCCAGCGCGGCCGGGCCGAGGCCGGGTACGAAGCGGGCGGCGCGCGTGCCGAGCGCGGCGGGCCGCCCCATCGGGACGAGCGGGACGGCGAGCCTGCGGGCCAGCCCGTCGAGGACGGCCCCGTCGCGGGCACCCCGCCGGTCGATCTTGTTGACGAAGATCAGCGTGGGGATGCGCAGCCGCCGCAGGGTCCGCATCAGCACCCGGGTCTGCGCCTGGACGCCCTCCACGGCCGAGACGACGAGCACCGCGCCGTCCAGCACACCGAGGACGCGTTCCACCTCGGCGATGAAGTCCGGGTGTCCCGGGGTGTCGATGAGGTTGACGGTCACCCCGTCGAGCGGGAAGGACACCACGGCGGACTTGATGGTGATGCCGCGCTGCCGCTCCAGGGCGAGGGTGTCGGTACTGGTGTTTCCGTCGTCGACGCTGCCGAGCTCGTCGATGACCCCGGCCGTGTACAGCAGCCGTTCGGTCAGGCTGGTCTTACCTGCGTCGACATGCGCGAGAATTCCGAGATTGAGCAGGTGCACTGAGCGTGATGTCCTTCGGCATGGGTGGGATTCCTTCCTGGCCTTCCTGGGTGGACATGCACGCAGCGCGCATCGGTGATCCTCTCTCGGTGACGTCGGGTCGGGAGCAGTGCAGCAGGACCGCCCGCTCGACAGCAATGGATTAATGCTCAACGAAACCCCTGCCGCAGCACTCGCCGCCTCCAGGGCCCGGCCATAGAGTGACCTACATCACGCCACCGTGACGCCTTTGCTGCGTTTCCTGTCGTTTCCCTCACTCCTGCCCGCACGGCCTGGAGGGCACATGACCCACATCAAGCTGAACGTGGACGGCACGCCCTACGAGGACGAGGTCGAACCCCGTCTGCTGCTGGCCCACTACCTGCGCGACCGCCTCGGCCTGACCGGCACCCCGATCGGCTGCGACACCTCGAACTGCGGCGCGTGCACAGTCGACCTGGACGGGGAGACCGTCAAGAGCTGCTCGGTCCTCGCCGTCCAGGCGGACGGCGGCACGGTCACCACGGTCCAGGGGCTGGCCAGGGACGGCGAGTGGACGGCGCTGCAGCACGCCTTCCACGAGCGGCACGGTCTGCAGTGCGGTTACTGCACCCCGGGGATGATCATGGCGGCCCGGGATCTGCTGCGCGAGAACCCGCACCCCTCCTCGGACGAGGTCCGGGAGGCACTGGAGGGCAACCTGTGCCGGTGCACCGGCTACCAGAACATCGTCCGCGCGGTGCTCGCCGCCTCCGGGCAGTCCGTACCCGAGGAGGCCACGGCATGACCGATCAGGCCGTCGAACACGAGGTCGGGCGCGCCCGGCTGCGCAAGGAGGACGCCCGGCTGATCACCGGCCAGACCAACTGGACCGACAACATCCAGGTCGCCGGACTGCTCCACCTGGCCGTGCTGCGCAGCCCGATGGCGCACGCCCGCGTCACCCGCGTCGACGTCTCCCCCGCCCTTGAACGCCCCGGTGTCGTCGCCGCGTTCAGCGGCGCCGACCTCGCAGAGGGCCTTGGCTCCCTGCCCTGCGCCTGGCCGGTGACCGAGGACATCGTGCTGCCGGACCACCCGCCGATCGCCGTCGACGAGGTCCGCCACGCCGGCGACCCGGTGGCCGTCGTCGTGGCCCGCGACCGGTACGCGGCCGCCGACGCGCTGGAGGCGGTCGAGGTCGACTACGACCCGCTGCCCCCGGTCCTCGACCTGGAGGCCGCGCTCGCCGACGACGCCCCGCTGGTCCACTCGGACAAGGGCACCAACCGCTGCTACACCTGGCCGCTCGCCACCGGCGAGAGCTTCGACTCGGTACGGCAGCGCGCCGACGTGACCCTCAAGCGCCGCTACCACCAGCAGCGGCTGATCCCCAACGCCATGGAGCCGCGCGCGGTCGTGGTCACGCCGATCGCCGCCTCCGGTGAGTACACGGTCTACTCGGCGACCCAGATCCCGCACATCCTGCGGATCATGCTGGCCACGGTCACCGGGATCCCCGAGCAGAAACTCCGCGTGATCGCCCCGGACGTGGGCGGCGGCTTCGGCTCCAAGCTCCAGGTCTACGGCGAGGAGGCCCTGGCCCTGGCGGTCGCCCGCAAACTCGGCCGCCCGGTGAAGTGGACCGAGTCCCGCTCCGAGGGCTACCTCGCCACCCACCACGGCCGCGGCATGATCCAGGACATCGAGATCGCCGCCACCCGCGAGGGGAGGCTGCTCGGCCTGAAGGTGGACCTGCTCGCCGACATGGGCGCCTACCTGATGCTCGTCACCCCGGGCATCCCGATCCTCGGCGCCTTCATGTACCCGGCGATCTACAAGATGGACGCCTACGACTTCACCTGCACCGGCGTCTTCACCACCCGCACGCCCACCGACGCCTACCGCGGCGCCGGACGCCCGGAGGCGACCTTCGCCATCGAGCGGATCATGGACGAACTCGCCGCCGAACTCGGCCTGGACCCCGTGGAGTTGCGGCGCCGGAACTGGATCCGGCACGAGGAGTTCCCGTACACCACCATCGCGGGGCTGACCTACGACAGCGGCAACTACGAGGCGGCCACCGACAAGGCCCTCGCCCTGTTCGGGTACGACGACCTGCGCGCCGAGCAGCACAAGCGCAACGAACGCGGCGACACCGTACGCCTCGGCATCGGCGTGTCCACGTTCACGGAGATGTGCGGGCTGGCCCCGAGCCGGGTCCTGCGGGACCTGCGGTACGCGGCCGGCGGCTGGGAGGCGGCGAGCATCCGCATGCTGCCCACCGGCAAGGTCGAGGTGGTCACCGGCACCAGTCCGCACGGGCAGGGGCATGTGACCTGCTGGAGCCAGATCGCGGCCGACGTGCTCGGGGTGCCGTTCGACGACGTCGAGGTGGTGCACGGCGACACGTTGGCCGCCCCGCAGGGCATGGACACCTACGGATCGCGGTCGCTGGCGGTCGGCGGCGAGGCCGTGCACCGGGCGGCGACGAAGGTGGTCGCCAAGGCCCGCAAGGTCGCCGCGCATCTGCTGGAGGCGAGCGAGCAGGACCTGGAGTTCACCGGCGGCGTGTTCTCCGTGAAGGGCTCTCCGGAGGCCCGCAAGACCATCCAGGAGATCGCCTTCGAGACGTTCACCAACCACGACCTGCCGGACGGCGTCGAGCCGTCCATCAACGCCGAGACCGTGGTCGACCCGGAGAACTTCTCCTACCCGCACGGCACCCACCTGTGCGCGGTCGAGGTGGACATGGAGACCGGGCGGACCCGGATCCGGTCGTACGTCTGCGTCGACGACGTCGGTCATGTCGTCAACCCGATGATCGTGGAGGGCCAGGTGCACGGCGGCCTTGCGCAGGGCATCGCGCAGGCGCTGTACGAGGAGGCCGTGTACGACGACGAGGGCAACCTCGTCTCCGGGACCATGGCCGACTATCTGGTGCCGTCGGCGCCGGATCTGCCGGACTTCGTGACCGACCGGACGGAGACCCCGGCGTCCTCGAACGCCCTGGGCGTCAAGGGGGTCGGCGAGGCCGGGACGATCGCGTCGACGCCGGCCGTGGTCAACGCCGTGGTGGACGCGCTGCGTCCGCTGGGCGTGACGGATGTGCGGATGCCCTGCACCCCGGAGCGGGTGTGGCGCGCGGTGAAGGAGGCGTCGGCATGATTCCCCCGGCATTCGAGTACGCCCGTCCGGCGAGCGTCGACGAGACGGTGCGCGTGCTCGCCGACGCGGGCGAGGAGGCGAAGGTGCTGGCCGGCGGGCAGAGCCTGCTGCCGTTGCTGCGGCTGCGGCTCGCCTTCCCGGAGCTGGTCGTGGACGTCGGGCGGATCCCCGAGCTGCGCGGGATCCGCGAGGACGGCGACGCGCTCGTCATCGGCGCGCTGACCACGCATCACGACGTCGTCCGCGATCCGCTGGTCCGCCGCCACGCCGGTCTGCTGGCCGCGGCGACGGCCACGGTCGCCGACCCCGCGGTACGGCACCGGGGCACCCTCGGCGGCTCGCTCGCGCACGCCGACCCGGCCGGGGACCTGCCCGCCGTGGCGCTGGCCCTGGACGCCGAGCTGGTCGCCGCCGGACCGGGCGGCCGGCGCACGATCCCGGCCCGCGACTTCTTCCTCGACTACCTCACCACCGCGCTCGCCCCCGACGAACTGCTGGTGGAGGTGCGGGTGCCGAAGAGGGACGGCTGGGGCTTCCACTACGAGAAGTTCCAGCGGGTCGCGCAGGCCTGGGCGATCGTCGGCGTGGCGGCGCTGGTGCGGCGCGACGACGGGCATGTCGCCGAGGCGCGGATCGGGCTCACCAACATGGGGTCGACCCCGCTGCGGGCCACGGCCGCCGAGGAGGCGCTCGCCGGTGCCGACGGACCCGGGGCGGTGGCCCGGGCCGCCGAGGCGGCGGCCGAGGGCACCCGGCCGTCCCAGGACCTGTCGGGCTCGCCCGAGTACCGGGAGCACCTCGCGCGGGTGCTGACCCGGCGGGCGGTGCTGACGGCCGCCGGAATGGGGTGAGCGCCGATCACCAGCATGGACGACCCGGAGCAGGTGCGGGCCCGCCTGGAGCAGACGGGGTATCTCGTCGACGAAGGGCTGGCCGTCACCTGCTTCCTGGCCCTGAGACTGCACCGGCCGCTGTTCTGCGAGGGCGACGCGGGCGTGGGCAAGACCGCGCTCGCCTCCGCCCTGGCCGAGGCGCTCGGCGCGCCGCTGATCCGGCTCCAGTGCCATGAGGGCATCGACGCCTCCCAGGCCCTGTACGACTGGGACTTCCCGCGCCAGCTGCTGCATCTGCGGGCCGCCGAGGCGGCCGGGGTCACGGACGCGGACCGTCTGGAGAGCGAGCTGTACGACCGCCGTTTCCTGATCGCCCGCCCCCTGCTGCTGGCCCTGCAGCAGCATCCCGCGGTCCTGCTGGTCGACGAGATCGACCGCGCGGACGACGAGTTCGAGGCGTTCCTGCTGGAGCTGCTCTCCGAGTACTCGGTCACGATCCCCGAACTGGGCACGCTGCGGGCGGAGGTGCCGCCGGTGGTCGTGCTCACCTCGAACCGGACCCGCGAGGTGCACGACGCCCTGAAGCGGCGCTGCCTCTACCACTGGTTCGACCATCCCTCCTTCGCCCGTGAACTGGCCATCGTGCGCACCCGGTTGCCGAAGGTGTCGGCGCGGCTGGCGGAACAGGTGACCGCGCTGGTGCAGGCGCTGCGCGGCGCGGACCTGCTCAAGCCGCCGGGCGTGGCGGAGACGATCGACTGGGCGGAGGCCCTGGACGCGCTGGGCGCGAGCGAGGTGGACACGGAGCTGGCCGTGGCCACCCTGGGGTCGGTGCTCAAGTACCGGGAGGACGCGGACCGGGCCCGGGGGCTCGATCTCGCGGCGATCCTGTCGGCCCGGGGCGGGTGACCGGGCATGGACGCGGCGGTACCGGTGGCGGCCGGGGTGTCGGCGGATGCCGTACTGCTCGGTTTCGTACGGGCGTTGCGGGCCGCGGGCGTGGACGCGAGCGCCGAACGCGGATACGCGTTCCTGCGCGCCGTGGCCGCCCTGCGGCCGGGCCTGCGTGCGGACGTCTACTGGGCGGGGCGGGCGACGCTGTGCGGCGGCCACGACGACCTGGACCGCTACGACCGGGTGTTCGCCGCGTACTTCGGCCGGACCGGGACCCCTCCCCCGCCGCCCGTGCGCACCCCTCCCCCGCCCCGGCTACGGCTCGTCGCCAGGGAGACGACAGCGGCGCCCCGTCCCCCTGGCGAGAGCGAGCCGTCCGCTCCGCCCACGCCCACCCTCGCCAGTTCCGCCGAGGTGCTCCGGCACCGCGACGTCACCGAGCTCGACGCCGCCGAACGGGCCCAACTGCGCCGTCTGCTCGCCGCGTTCGCGCTGGTGGGGCAGACCCGGCGGTCGGCCCGGCGGCGGCCCGCCCGGCGCGGGGACGTCGATCCGCGCCGTACGGTACGGGAGTTGCTGCGGCGCGGTGGGGAACCGGCCCTGCTGCGGCGGCACGCGCGGGTGGCCCGGCCGCGCCGGGTGGTGCTGCTCGTCGATGTGAGCGGCTCGATGGCGCCGTACGCCGACGCGCTGCTGCGGTTCGCGCACGCGGCGGTGCGCGCGGGCCGCACGGAGGTGTTCACCATCGGCACCCGGCTCACCCGGGTGACCCGCGAACTGTCGCACCGGGACCCCGATCTGGCGATGGAGTCCGTCGCGGCCGCGGTGCCCGACTGGCGCGGCGGCACCCGGCTCGGCGAGCTGCTGCGCGAGTTCCTGAACCGGTGGGGACAGCGCGGCATGGCGCGCGGCGCGATCGTCGTGCTGCTCTCGGACGGGTGGGAGCGCGGCGACCCGGAGCTGCTCGGACGCCAGATGCGCCGGCTGCACGGCCTGGCGCACCAGGTGGTGTGGGCGAACCCGCGCAAGGCGCGGCCCGGTTACGCGCCGCTGGCGGCCGGGATGGCGGCGGCGCTGCCCAGCGTCGACGCCTTCGTCGAGGGGCACAGCCTGGCGGCACTGGAGCGGCTCGCGGCGGTGGTGCGCGGGGCGTCCGCGGAGAGAGGAGCCGAGCGTGCGTGAGATTCTGCCGGTGCTGGCCGGCTGGCACGCGGCCGGGATCCCCTTCGGTCTGGCCACGGTGGTCGCGGTCAGCCGCAGCGCGCCGCGCGGGCCCGGTGCCGCCATGGCGGTGGGCCCGGACGACGAGGTCCTGGGCAGTGTCTCCGGGGGCTGTGTCGAGGGCGCAGTCTTCGAACTGGCGCAGGAGGTCGTGGCGAGCGGCGAACCCCGCCTGGAGACCTTCGGCTACAGCGACGAGGACGCCTTCGCGGTGGGGCTGACCTGCGGCGGCGAGATCACCCTGCTGGTCCGTCCGGTGACCGCCGCGTCCGACCCGGCGTTCGGCGCGGTCGCCGCGTCGGTCGCCGGCGGCGAACCGGTGACCGTGGCCACGGTGGTGGACGGGCCCGCGCCGCGCGGCGCCACCCTGGCCGTCTGGCCGGACCGGACGGCGAGCACGCTCGGCACCGACGGCCTCGACATCGCCGTCACCGCGGACGCGCGCGGCGAACTCGCGCTCGGCGCCTCGGTGTTGCGGCACTACGGCCCGCGCGGGGAGCGCCGCGAGGACGCGGTCACCGTCTTCCTCCAGTCGTTCGCGCCGCCGCCCCGCATGCTGGTGTTCGGCGCGATCGACTACGCGGCGGCGGTGGCCCGGATCGGTGACTTCCTCGGCTACCGGGTCACCGTGTGCGACGCCCGCCCGGTCTTCGCCACCCCGAAGCGCTTCCCGGCGGGCGTCGAGGTCGTCGTCGACTGGCCGCACCGCTACCTCGGCGGCACGGACACCGACGACCGCACCGTCATCTGCGTCCTCACCCACGACCCGAAGTTCGACGTCCCGCTGCTGGAGGAGGCGCTGCGCCGGCCCGCCGCCTACATCGGGGCGATGGGCAGCCGCCGTACCCACGACGAACGGCGGGCCCGGCTGGCCGAGGCGGGGCTCACCAGGGCCGAACTGGACCGCCTGCGCTCACCGCTCGGCCTGGACCTCGGCGCCCGTACCCCCGAGGAGGTCGCCGTGTCCGTCGCCGCCGAGATCGTCGCGCTGCGCTGGGGCGGCAGCGGCGCCCCCCTGACCACGACCGCGGGGGCCATCCACCATCCGGTCGCACCCTGAGCCGAGGAGGAAGTCATGGAGCTGCACCACGAGTTCACCGTCCCGGTCCCGGCCGACGAGGCCTGGCGCGCCCTCCTCGACATCGAACGGGTCGCGCCCTGTCTGCCGGGCGCGGTCGTGGAGGACTACGACGGCAAGACCGTGACCGGCTCGGTCAAGGTCAAGGTCGGCCCGGTCACCGTGGCCTACCGGGGCACCGCGGTCTTCGAGGAACAGGACGCGTCCGCCCACCGGATGGTGCTGCTGGCCAGCGGCCGGGAGACCCGCGGCCAGGGCACGGCCCGGGCGACGGTCACCGCCACCCTCACCGAACGCGACGGCGCCACGGCGGTCTCCGTCCGCACCGACCTCACGGTGACCGGCCGTCCGGCCCAGTTCGGCCGCGGCGTCCTGGCGGAGGTCGGCGACCGCCTGGTGGGCCAGTTCGCGACCTGCCTCGCGGAACGCCTGACCGATCGCCCACAGCACATGGACGAGGACGACGAGGCACCACAGCCACTCGACCTGCTGCGTACGGCCGGGGTGCCGGTGGCCAAGCGGGCCGCGGCGGTGGCCGCCGTACTCGCCGTGCTCACGGTGGCGGGGGCACGACTGCGCCGGCGTCGGCGGCAACACGCCAGGCGGCGATGATCTGTTCCGCCCGTCGAACACTATGAACACAACGCCCGGACCGTGGTTCCGGTCCCGGACCGCTCCCTAGCATCGCCGCGGACGGCGCGAAGAAGCGCCGACGACGACAGGGAGCCGCGCCTTGAACAGGTCGAGAACCCCCGTACGGGTCCGCCGGACCGGCCGCCGCCGACGCACCGGACTGCTCGCCTCCGTGGCGGCGGCCCTCACCACCGCCTTCGTCGGCGCCCCGCCCGCACAGGCCGGGACACCGCCGCCGACCGCCTTCTCCTGCCCGGCGGAACTCGACGGCAGGGCCACCTGTTACACCGGCCGGGACGCCCACGGCGCCGCCTACGCCATCGCCGTCCCCGGGCACTGGAACGGCTCCCTGGTCGTGCACGCGCACGGCGGCCCCGACCTCGGCACCGGCTCGGACCCGGCGCGCAGTACCGACGACCTGGCCCGCTGGTCGGTGATGGTGAAGGAGGGGTACGCCTGGGCGGGCTCGTCCTACCGCAGGGGCGGCTACGGCACCCGCATGGCCGCCGAGGACACCGAGAACGTGCGCCGGCTGTTCGTCGAGAACTTCGGGAGGCCGCAACGCACTTATGTGCACGGTCAGTCCTGGGGCGGGGATGTCGCCGCCAAGGTGGTCGAGGTGTACGGCGGGCGAGGCGGACCGTACGACGGTGCGCTGCTCACCAGCGGTGTCCTCGGCGGCGGGTCCCGGGGGTACGACTACCGCGTCGACCTCCGCGTCGTCTACCAGTACTACTGCCGCAACCTGCCCCGGCCGACCGAACCCCCGTACCCGCTGTGGCAGGGGCTGCGCGCGGACTCGACGCTGACGACGGCCGGACTGCGCGCCCGGCTCCAGGAGTGCACGGGCTACGCCTCGGCCCCGCAGGAGCGCACCGCCCTCCAGCAGCGCAACCTCGACGACATCCTCGCGGTCACCGGTGTCCCCGAGCGCACCCTGGAGTCGCATCTGCGGTTCGCGGTCTTCACGTTCCGGGACATCGTGCACGACCGGCTCGGCGGCCGTAATCCGTTCTCGAACCGGGGCGTGCGGTACTCGGGGTCGCACGACGACCAGGCGCTCAACGCCGGGGTCGAGCGGTTCGCCGCCGATCCGACCGCGGTACGCGACCTGTCCTACGACAGCGATCTCACCGGCAGGGTGTCGATCCCGGTGCTCACGCTGCACGCCATCGACGATCCGACGGCGTTCGTGGAGCACGAGGCGGCCTACCGGGCCACCCTGCGCGGCGCCCACCGGGACCGCCACCTCGTGCAGACGTTCACCCACGAGTCCGAGCACAGTGCGCTGAGCGACGCGGAGTACGCCGACTCGATCGCGGCACTGGACGGTTGGGTGCGCACGGGCAGGAGGCCGACGCCCCAGGCGGTCGCGGACTCCTGCGCCGCGTTCGACCGGATCTACGCCACGGGCTGTTTCTACGACCCGGCCTTCCGCCCCGCCGCCTACGCCTCCCGGGTCCGCCCGCGGCCGGGCGGGCTGCACTGGCCCGCCATGACGGCGGCGCAGGAGAAGCGGTGGAGCAGGATCGCCGGGGCCGGGATCGCCCCCTGACGAGTCACCTCAGCGCGGCGGCAGCCGGTGCAGGGTGACGTCCGTCAGCGCGCCGTCGGCGACGGTCGCGGTGAGGTAGGTGCAGTGCGGCTGGCGGCGCCGGTCGGTGGGCGAGCCGGGGTTGAGCAGCCGCAGTCCGCCCGGTGCCGTGCTGTCCCAGGGGATGTGGCTGTGCCCGAAGACCAGGACGTCCAGGTCGGGGAAGCGGGCGGCGCAGCGGGTCTCGCGGCCCTGGGCGGGACCGGTCTCGTGGATCGTCCCGAACCGCAGGCCGCCCAGGTCGGCGTAGGCCACCTCGGGCAGCCGGGCGCGCAGGCCGGGGCCGTCGTTGTTGCCGTACACGCCGATCAGCCGGCGGCTGTGCCGCTCCAGCAGGTCGAGGGTGGCCTCGTCGACCCAGTCACCGGCGTGGAACACGACGTCGGCGCGCGGGAGTTCGGCCAGCAGCTGGTCCGGGAGCCGCTTGGCGCGCAGCGGGAGGTGCGTGTCGGAGGTCAGGAGCAGACGCAGGCGCACCCGGCCAGCGTAGCCAATGACCCCGCCCGTAGATCTTCAGTCCAGACTTAACAGTTTCAGCTGGACAGTTTCGACTGTCGGTCCTAGGGTGGGCCGCATGGCAGAGATCACCGATTCCGCGACCCGCGCGGCGCGCGATCTGCGCGTGATGTTCAGCAGGCTGCGCCGCCGTATCCGGGAGGTCGCCCAGGACGCGGACCTCACCCCGTCGCAGGAGTCGGCGCTCACCCTGGTGTCGAAGCACGGCGCGGCCACGGCCAGTGCGCTGGCCTCCGCGGAGGGGGTGCGGCCGCAGTCGATGGCGGCCACGCTGGCCGCGCTCGACCAGCAGGGACTGATCCGCCGCAGCCCCGACCCGACCGACGGCCGCCGTCAGCTGGTCACCCTGACCGAGTCCGGCCAGGCCCGGGTCGAAGGCAACCGGCAGGCGCGCGACGAGTGGCTGGCCCGCGCCTTCCAGGAGCGGTACACCGAGGACGAGCGGCGGACCCTGCTCACCGCCATCGAGCTGCTCGAACGGCTGTCGCGGCCGTGATACCCCGGTCGGCCGCGGCCACCCGCAAGGGCACCCGCCCGTCCCCCGCCGGCTTCGACCGGCGACTGATCGCGCCGATGGTGCTGGGTTCCGTACTGAACCCGATCAACTCCTCGATGATCGCGGTGGCCCTGGTCCCGATCGGGATCGCCTTCGGGGCGCCGCCCGCCGAGACGGTGTGGCTGGTCACCGCGCTCTACCTGGCGACCGCCGTGAGGCAGCCGGTGATCGGGCGGCTCGTGGACATGTACGGACCGCGCCGCCTCTACCTCGTCGGGACTGGGCTGGTGGGCGTCGCCGGAGTGCTGGGCGCGCTGGCCCCCACGCTGGGCGTGCTGATCGCGGCGCGGGTGCTGCTCGGCTTCGGCACGTCGGCGGCGTATCCGGCGGCGATGCGGCTGACCCGGAGCGAGGCCGAGCGCACCGGGCAGGACAGCCCGGCCGGGGTGCTGACCGCGCTCGCCGTGTCCGCGCAGACCGTGGCCGTGGTCGGTCCGACGCTGGGCGGGGTGCTGATCGGCGCCGGCGGCTGGCACATGGTGTTCACCGTCAACGTGCCGCTCTCCGCGGCCTGTCTGGTCCTCGGCGTCAAGTGGCTGCCGAGGTCCGGGGCGCCCGAGCGGGGGCAGCGCATGGACCTGCCCGGCATGGCCCTGTTCGCCGTCCTGCTGATCTCGCTGATGCTGTTCCTGATGGGCCCGCGGCCCGACCGCTGGTACCTGCCGGCGCTGACCCTCGTGGCGGCCGCCGTCTTCGCGGCCCGCGAGCTGCGGGTGCCCGACCCGTTCGTCGACCTGCGGGTTCTCGGCGGCAACGTCCCGCTCGTCGTCACCTATGTGCGCCAACTCCTCGCGTACACCACCTCGTACGCCTTCCTGTACGGCTACACGCAGTGGCTGGAGCAGGGCCGCGGGCTCAGCGCCTCCGCCGCCGGACTCGTCCTGCTGCCGCTGTCGGCCGCCGCGCTCGTCACCGCCACGGTCACCGGCCGCCGGGAGGCCGTCCGCGGCAAGCTGCTGGTCGGCTCGCTGCTGCAGATCGCGGGCTGCGCGGCGCTGCTGCTGGTCGACGGCGACAGCCCGGTCTGGGCGCTCCTCGCGGTCGGCGCGCTGCTCGGCGTCCCGCAGGGGCTGCTCGGGCTCGCCGCGCAGACCGCGCTGTACCGGCAGGCCGACCCGGAGCGGATCGGCTCCGCGGCCGGGCTGCTGCGGACCTTCATGTACCTCGGCGCGCTGGGAGCCTCCGCCGCGACCGCGGCGTTCTTCCCGCACCGCGCCGACACGGGCGGGCTGCACGGCCTGGCCCTGTTCATGCTCGCCGGCTCGGCACTGCTGCTGGCGATCACGCTGCCGGACCGGTCCCTGGCCCGGCTCACACCCACCCCCCGAAAGGCCTGATCCACCCCATGTCTCTGAGCACCCTCGACCCCCGCACCGCGCTCGTCGTCATCGACCTCCAGCAGGGCATCGTGGGCATGCCCACCCAGCCGTACTCCGGCGCCGAGGTGGTGGCCCGCACGGCCGAGCTCGCCGACGCCTTCCGCGCCAAGGGCCTGCCCGTGGTCCTGGTCCGGGTCTCCTTCGCCGCCGACTTCGCCGACGCCGTCCCGGGCCGCACCGAGCGCCAGGCGCGCGGCCTCGCCTTCCCGGAGGGCTGGGACACCGTCGTCGACGAACTGTCCGGCCACGACGGCGACATCCGTGTCACCAAGCACAACTGGAGCGCCTTCCACGGCACCGACCTGGACGTCCAGCTGCGCCGCCGGGGCATCACCCAGATCGTGCTGACCGGCATCGCCACCAGCATCGGCGTGGAGTCCACCGCCCGGGACGGCTACGCGCACGGCTACCACGTGACGCTCGCCACGGACGCGATGGCCGACGCCGACCCCGACGCGCACCGCGGCTCCGTGGAACGGATCTTCCCGCGCCTCGGCGAGTCCGGTACCACGGCGGAGGTGCTGGAGCTGCTGGCCAAGACGCACAGCTGACTCATGACCCGGTCTTGGCCCGGGCCGAGGCGAGTCCTGGGCCACGACCGGGTTAGCATTCGGCCACACGCACGTGCCGTCCAGGGAAACCGGCGGCTTTATCCAGGGGGCTAGGAAGCCGGATGCCGGTCAAAGTCAGTGTTGTCGTCCCTGTCTACAACCCGGGGCCCTATATCGAGGACTGCATCGCCTCGCTGCTCCGGCAGTCGCTGCCTCGCGACGAGTACGAAGTGATCTTCGTGGACGACGGCTCCAGCGACGAGACCCCGGCCCGGCTGGACGCGCTCGCGGCCGAGCACCCGCACATCCACGTCATCCACCAGGAGCCGTCCGGCTGGTCCGGCAAGCCCCGCAACGTGGGCATCGCCGCCTCCCAGGGCGAGTTCGTGATGTTCGTCGACAACGACGACTTCCTGGGCGACGAGGCCCTGGAGCGGATGTACGACTACGGCGTCGCGAACGAGGCCGACCTGATCATCGGCAAGATGGCGGGCAAGGGCCGCCCGGTGCCGGTGGAACTGTTCCGCCGCAACCACCCGCGGGCCACCGTCGACAACGCCCCGCTGATGGACAGCCTGACCCCGCACAAGATGCTGCGCCGGTCCTTCCTGGACCGCATCGGGCTGCGCTTCCCCGAGGGCCGCAGGCGGCTGGAGGACCACGTCTTCGTCGCCGAGGCCTACCTGCGCGCGTCGAACATCTCGGTGCTCGGCGACTACGTGTGCTACTACCACATCAAGCGGGACGACGCCTCGAACGCCGGCTTCCAGCGCTTCGACCCGGTCGGCTACTTCGCCAATCTGCGCGAGGCCCTGGACGTCGTCGAGCGCTACACCGAGCCCGGCCCCACCCGCGACCGGATGTTCCGGCGCTGGCTGCGCAGCGAGATGGGCGAGCGGCTGCGCGGCAACCGGTTCCTCAAGCTGCCGGACGACTACCGCAGGGAACTCTTCGACGAGATCCACAAGGTGATCGCCGAACGCATGGGCCCGTCCGTGTTCGCCCTGCTCGAACCGGCCCATCGGGTGGCCACCGAGCTGGCCGGCGCCGGCCGCTACGAGGACGTGCTCGCCGTCGCCGAGTGGGAGGCGTCCATCGGCCCCTCGACGGCGCTGGAGAGCGTCGCCTGGGACGGCGGCACCCTGAAGATCGACTTCAGCGCCGAGTACAGCGCCGCCGGCGCGCCCAAGACCTACCCGGCCGACACCACGCCCGTCCCGTTCGACGGCGCGTCGGCGACCGTCGCCGAGGCCATCGCATGGCTGGAGCGCGGCACCGCCGCCCGCTTCGACCGGGCCAACGTCGACCTGATGATGCGCGAGCGGGAGACCCACGCGCAGTTCTTCCAGCCGATCGAGTTCACCCGCGAGACCGTTCCCGTCGAGGGCGAGCCGGACCGGGTCCGCCTGGTCGTGAAGGCGACGGCGACCGTGGACCCGGCCACCGCCGCCAGCGGCACCCCGCTGCCGGCCGGGCTGTATGACGCGTTCGTCCGGCTGACGATCGGCGGCTGGACCCGCGAGTACCGGCTGTTCCCGGTCTCCGGGGAGCCGCTCCCCGCGATGCCGGTCCCGGGTGTCGTCGGCGGCCTGCGGGTGCTGCCGTACTGGACGGTCAAGAACAACTTCGCCCTCGACGTCGACATGGCCGGCAAGCGGCTCGGCTTCGGCGAGTTCAAGCCCGCCGACTTCACGGTCGCCGGTGACCGGCTGCGCGCGGTGCTGCCGTTCCATGTCGCCGGTGACGTCAAGGCGGCGCTCCGGCTGACCGGTCCGAAGCCCGCCGCCGAGGTGCTGGAGGTGCCGGCCACGCTGTCGCCCGCCGAGGGCGGCGGGGCCGTGCTGGACGCCCCGCTGCCGGTGCGGTCGCTGCAGCAGGGCGGCTGGCGGCCGGCCCTGTGCCTGGTCGCGGACGCCGCCGAGCCGCGCTTCTTCACGCTGCCGCTCGTCGTGCGCAACTCCCCCGAGGGCCTGAAGGTCGCCAAGCCGGCGCCGAAGAAGCCCGCGGCGGCCACGCCCAAGCCGGCGCCGAAGCCGAAGCCGAGCGCCGCCCGCAGGCTGGCCCGTAAGCTGCCGCTGCCGGTGCGCCGGGCCCTGGCCAGAGCCCTGGGCCGGGGCAGGACCGCACCCACCGCACGACAGGAAGGCAAGTGACACCGTGCGACCGCTGAGCATCGAAGGCGCCTGGATCCAGGAGCCCAAGGTCTTCCCCGACGACCGGGGCAGCTTCCACGAGTGGTTCCGGGCCGGGGAGTTCCGCGAGGCCCTCGGCTACGACCTCGACCTCGCCCAGGCGAACTGCTCGGTCTCCCGGCGGGGCGTGCTGCGCGGCATCCACTTCGCCGACGTGCCGCCGAGCCAGTCCAAGTACGTCAAGTGCGTACGCGGTGCCGTCCTGGACGTCATCGTGGACATCCGGGTCGGCTCCCCCACCTTCGGCAACTGGGAGGCGGTCCGGCTCGACGACGACAACCGGCACGCCGTGTTCCTCTCGGAAGGCCTCGGCCACGCCTTCATGGCGCTGACCGACGACGCCACCGTGGTGTACCTGTGCTCGGCCGGATACGCGCCGGGCCGCGAGCACGGCATCAACCCGCTCGACCCCGAGCTGGGCATCGAGTGGCCCGAGGGCCTCGCACCGGTGCTGTCGGAGAAGGACGCCGAGGCGCCGTCCCTCGCGGAGGCCGCGGCTTCGGGCCTGCTGCCGACGTACGCGGACTGCGTGGCGTACTACGAGCGACTGCGCGGCTGACCACGGCCGAGGAGCCGAACCCGGCCCGGGTTCGGCTCCTCGGTGAACGCGTGTCAGGACTTCGCGTAACGCTGCTTCAGCGCGCTCCGCTTGTTCGTGCCCTCGGCATTCCTGCCCTTCTCGATGATCACGAGATTGTGGTAGAAGTGCATGCCGACGATATTGAGGTCGGTGTACGTCGGCTGATAGTTCTCCGTGACGAATTCCTCGTAATTCAGCCCGTCCACCAACCGCTTGAGCATCCCCATACTGGTGTGCGCGGCTTCGAGGTCCTCGCTGCCCTGCCATTCGGGCCAGTAGGAGGACTGGGTGTCCTCGACGATGTAGATGCCACCGTCCTTGAGCCGGGGGAAGAGCGTGGCGAACGTCGTGAGCACATGAGGACTGCGGTGACTGCCGTCGTCGATGATGACGTCCAGATCACCGATCTTGTCCGCGACGGTGTTCAGTGACGTCGGGTCGGACTGGTCACCGATGAACGTCGTGATGCGATCCTCGTCGACAAATGACTTGTCCTGGATGTCCATTCCGAAAATCCGCGCCTTCGGGAAGAACTGCTTCCACATGCGCAGCGAGGCACCGCCCTGGCCTGGCCTGTTGTAGCCGCCGATGCCGATTTCCAGCAGGTTGAACGACTCGTTCTTCAGGTGCCCGAGGTGGCGCTGGTAGTGCTGGGTGTAGCGGTGTATTCCCCACTTGTCCGTCTTGAAGTGCTGGGCGAGTTTGTTCAGGTCACCGGAGATCGCGTCGAGTCCGGTCGGCTTGGGCGGCTTCACCGGCGGCCGGCCGGAGAAGCGCCGCTTCACCCGTCGCAGGACCCGCACATTCTTCTCACCCAATACAGACTTCACGGTCGCTCGGATCGACATCGCGGGACAAATCCTTTCCGCACCCGGCTCACAAGACATTCAAAGCATCATGGTAGTGATGCCAGGCAATCCACAAGGGGCGAACACAGAGACAACCGAAAAAAGGTCGGACGGGCTCCCGTTATTCCGGTGATACGGCACAGGGCGGCCGGGGGGGGGGGGGGGGGGGGGGGGGGGGGGCCCCCCCGGGGGGGGGGGGGGGGGGGGGGGGGGGGGGGGGGGGGGGGCCCCCCGCCGCCGGAGAGATACCGGACCAGGGCCGAGGCCTGGCCGGAGAGGAAGCGGGCGGGCAGGCGTACGACCTGGACGCGGACCGGGTCGCGGCGC